>JAKQVC010000064.1 GCA_029571985.1 Bacteroidota bacterium
CCGCTACCTGCAGGATATTCAACTGTTCCACCAACTAAAACATCAGCGAATGTTGAGTAGAGTTCATAGTTTTCCCACAGCACGAAAGCTGTTACAAAGTCGGTGCCGCCATCAGCCAATCCATCCTGATCATCATCAATGTTAGGATCGTACATATTGGCTGCAGAACCGCCACCATTTACAGATCTGCGCAGGGCAGCACCGTTGCCGGCAGCACCTACATAGAAGAAAGTACCAAACAGATATTCAGGACGCACTTTTGACATTTCAACACGACCACCATCACCACCGAGCCATTCAAATGACTGGAATTCACTGTTTTGTTTGAAGTCAACTAATTGTGTTCCATTATCCTGAGATCCACCCATTACTTCGCCTAACAAACCACTGGCAACACCATGTGCCTGATAGAAATTCAGACCTTTATTCAAAGTTCCGAAATCAGGATATTGAGCAGATGCGTTTAATGAGCGGGTAATACCACCATCAGACAAGAAATACATCACATCTTTTGTATCAGCATTATAATCCGGAGGGAAGGTAATGTAATGATGGTCAGCATGGATATATTTTGGATACCAGGCAGGGAATCCGGCATTGGTCATTGGCGTCCAGCTGCCTGAAGTGCCATCCCAAGTCCAAGATTCTATTTGACCACCGATATAAATACGTTGTGGATTCGCCGGATTAACAGCGATACATACGTTCCAGGTTTGGTTAGCACCTGTTCCGTTCGGGTTAAAGAAATCGTTTGCTTCCTCTGTAATCTGCGCAAAATTGGCACCGCGGTCAACAGATTGAAAAACGCCCTGTAAACCGAATGTACCTGATTTCGCAGAGTAGATATATACGTAGTTACCATCGCTTGGTGCTACTGCAAGTGCGCGGCGTGTGCTACCTGTAGGTAAGCCTGTTCCGAGTTCGTCCATTGTGGCAGGATCAGCCGTAGTGGTTGAACGGTAATATTTGCGTAAGCTACCTGAAATAGCGTGCAGATAACCATCAGCATCAAATTTCGCATCGTCAGTAATACCAGTGAGTGGTGCACCACCGCCTTCACAATTTGACCAGGTTGTACCACCATCTGTAGTAATTTTCAATCCGGTATTGGTAGCGGCTACGATTGTATTTGCATCCGTTGGGTGGGTAGTGATTCTGTTCACGTAAGCCCAGGTCGCGCTTGAGTTACTGCCAATTTCAGCCGGAGTAGGAATAGTAGCTGTAAGTTGGTTAAAGGTAGGCACATCAGCACCTGTAACGGCTGCTGCTTTGTAAACGCCATCACCAACAAATCCGTGTGTATAGCTACCAAATGAGCCATCGAAATAATCGGCCCAGTATTCACCGGTTCCAAAATAAATATCGCCGTTAGCGGCCTGGTCCATTGCACAAATCAACAATGAACTGAATTCATCATTTTGTGGATGCGGCTGCCAGTCGAGACCACCGTTATTCGAGTAATATAAACCTCCGGAAGCACCGGCGGCATACATGCGGTTAGTGTTATTGCGATCGATTAATAAAGCGCGGGTACGACCACCTACGTTAGTAGGACCAAAGTTTTCCCATTGCAAATTCAGGGTAGTACCGCCTCTTTCGCCGGCTTTTACCTGATCGTGATAGATGCGCATTTGTTCACGCGCAGCAAAAATATCCTGCATCTCAACTTTGCCTGTAGCAGGGTTTGAACGCATGCTGTTGAGCCAGTTACGATAAGCACCGGCAGCATATTTTTCCTCTGCTTCTTCAGCCTCTTCATTCATCGACAGCTCATGCCCCTCATGCTCATTTCCGTTAGAAATTACACGGAAGGTGAGTAAGGCAGTAAGCATCAATCCTGAAGCCAACAAACTGTAAAAAGTAAAACTCCTTTTCATGAAATCGCTATTTTGGGTAAAAATACTAATTCTTTTTAAGACTCGTTAACATTCGACCGATTATGACGAAAGTCTTGCATTCCGACATTTAAAACACATGCTTCTCGGCATGGTAAGAAGAGCGTACCAGGGGTCCGCTTTCCACATATAAAAATCCGCGCTTTAAGCCCTCTTCCTTATACATATCAAAGGTTTCAGGGGTTATGAATGCCTGAACATCCAGGTGCATGGAAGTAGGTTGCAGGTATTGTCCGAGGGTCAAAATTTCGCATCCGTTTGCCACCAGATCATCCATGATTTCGAACACTTCATCGGTTGTTTCTCCGAGTCCCAACATAACACCTGATTTAGTGCGTTTTCCGAAGTCTTTAGTGCGCCGAATTTGCTCAAGACTTCTTTCATATTTAGCCTGAGGTCTAACGAGGCGATATAAGCGTTTTACGGTTTCCATGTTATGCGAAACCACCTCCTGACCCGGAGAAATCATGGTTATGAGGGCATCCCAGTGTGATTTGACATCCGGAATAAGTGTTTCTATGGTTGTTTCGGGGCTTACGCGTTTTACTTCCGTTACGGTTCTGTTCCAGATAGCAGCGCCGCTATCCGCAAGTTCATCGCGGTTTACGGAGGTTATCACCGCATGTTTCACCTGCATCAGGCGAATGGCTTCTGCCACTCTGAAGGGCTCATCGAGGTCGAGTTCGGTTGGCCTGCCGGTAGATACAGCGCAGAAGGAGCAGCTTCTGGTGCACACATTACCGAGAATCATAAAAGTTGCTGTTCCCGCACCCCAGCATTCGCCCATATTCGGACAATTGCCACTTTCACAAATCGTATGGAGTTTATGGGTGTCGACAAGCTCGCGAACCATGCGATAATTCTCGCCTGTCGGGAGCTTTACTTTAAGCCATTTTGGCTTGCGCAGCCTGTCTTGCGGGCCTGCTACCGGAAGTTCGATCATCTTTCTAAAATGCCAGTTTTTACCACTTCTTGCCGAACTGCAAACTTAGATATAAATACACGAAATACGGTTTATTGTTTTCGAGTATCATGATAGGAATCTCTTTGAGATATAATTCAGCGCCAATTCCGGCTTCTGCGGCCTTGACAAAATCGTCGTACGTTGCCCAGTCGAAGTTCATCCCCACCTTACCAAAAATGCCAGGCACAACGGTTATTTCGTTAAAACCGGTACTAAAGCCTGAAGCGCCGTAAATGGAAGTATAATCCATAAAGATGGAAGCTGTTTCAGGTGTATAACTTACATTTTCAGTAGGCCCGGTAGAAATATCAGAAGTAAATACGGCGAGATAATACGGCTTGACAAATCCGGCCGACAATCCTCCGGCATAATTCGCTGCGATCTGGAAACCGCTTTTTTCGGCTTTTTGGCCAATCATGCGTTTTTCGCCGATAGCTGCCTTGAAATTGAAAAATGTATTTTGCTTGCCGTAAATGAAAGGTTTGGGTGGCGTATAACCTACAGTAAATTCATTTACACGTTTGGTTTCTTTTGGATTTTTTAAAAACTCCAATTCAAAATAAGCCACGCGTTTTTTATCAAGGTCGATATCCTTTGTGTAATCTCCAAACACAGCCCAGCCAAGGGTTGAGGCCTTTGCACCCATACTGAATTCGTGCTCATAGCTCAGTCCTTTTAATTTATTGGAGGAGCCTGGTTTGTTGAGGATGACCGGGTTTGAGGTGTTTTTTTGAACAGACGATGTATCCTGTGCATGCAAATAACATGCGCTTCCGAGGAGTGAAAGCATCAGGATTACTTTTTTCATCGCATAATATTACGATTTTTACCGGTAAAAAGTTGCCAAAGAATTAAAAAACTCTGTCATGATTACATCACAAGTACTATACGCAGGCGATTTGCGCACCCAGGCCAAGCATATCTTTTCAGGAACTGAAATCCTCACAGATGCGCCACCCGATAATCAGGGTAAAGGAGAAGCCTTTTCACCTACTGATCTTGTTGCCACCGCCTTAGCCAGCTGCATGTTAACGATTATGGGTATTGCAGCACGTACACATGGCTTAGATATTGTGGGCACGCGGGTTGATGTGACTAAAATAATGGCCTCAAATCCGCGCCGTATCAGCGAAATTCATTGTAACATGGTTATACCTGACAGGGGATTTGGTCCAAAAGAGAAAGCCATTTTAGAGCATGCCGCCCGAACATGCCCGGTGATGCAGAGTCTTTCGACTGACATCAGGAAAGTAATCACCTTCACGTATGGGGCATAAAAAAAGCCCGGAAAATTTTCCGGGCATGATATCTTAAGAGGTCTGTTATCCTCAGGTTGTAGTTTCCAGTTTTACACCGCTTACTTCAGTAATTTTGTTTGGGCAGCCTTCTTTATGGCCACAGGAACTGAGTCCTGCCACAAGCATTAAGCAAAGTCCGGCTGCAACAGCCCATTTGGAGAACACACGGATGGTTGGCATAGTCTTTCTTTATTTTTAGGTGAACATCCAGCGTTCCGATATAGTTCAATGGATGTATATACAGTTACTAACGTAAAGATGCTAAAATTATTTTAAATCAACAACCCACCAATCCACATACCGGGGTCCAAATTGTATCTTCACCCCATGCGGATTCATTTAATAGCCATTGGTGGTGCCGTTATGCACAATATGGCGCTTGCCTTAAAAGCCTCGGGGCATGTAGTAAGCGGTTCGGATGATGAGATTTTTGAGCCATCGCGATCCCGCCTGGAAAAAGCCGGACTTTTACCCGCAGCGCCCGGCTGGTTTCCTGAAAAAATTACGACAGAACTGGATGCCGTTATTTTAGGGATGCATGCACGTGCTGACAATCCGGAACTCTTGCAGGCTCAGCACATGGAAATTCCGATTTATAATTTTCCGGAATATGTATACGAACAATCCAAACAGGCAATACGCGTAGCCATATGTGGCAGTCACGGAAAAACGACCATTACGAGCATGATTATGCACGTTTTAAAATCTGTCGGAAAGCAATTTGATTATTTAGTTGGTGCGCAATTAGCCGGTTTCGAAACCATGGTGCAATTCAGCAACGCACCCATTATGATTATAGAAGGTGATGAATACCTTGCATCGCCAATTGATAAGCGACCTAAATTTTTATTTTATCAACCACATATTGCATTAATCAGTGGTATAGCCTGGGACCATTTTAATGTTTTTCCGACTTACGATAATTATGTTTTTCAGTTCAGGCAATTAGCTGACAGCATGACGAACGACAGTTTATTAGTTGTGCAGGAAGAAGATACAGAAATCAGTAACATGCTAGCTGCGAGCAGCTTTTCGGGAAGGGTGATTCCTTATGGAACACCTGATTATTCGGCCAGTACAGCCGGTTTAGTTGTGCATGTAAATGGCCGTGATTATCCGATGCACATTTTCGGCAGGCATAATATGCAGAACATGGAAGGAGCGCGACAGGTTTGTGCTGCATTAGGTGTGGAGACAGATGATTTTTTTAAAGCTATGCAACAATTTCAGGGTGCGGCCAAACGACTGGAAGTATTACATCAATCGAGCGATCATATTATTTTTCGTGATTTCGCACATGCACCTTCCAAGGTACGCGCAACAACAGATGCAGTAAAAGAACAATTTCCTACACATCGTTTAGTGGCCTGTTTGGAATTACATACTTACAGCAGTTTAAATAAATCGTTTATCGACCAATACCGAAATACAATGTCTTCTGCCGATGTGCGCATTGTGTATTTCAATCCACATACAGTGGCGTTAAAAAAACTGCCCGAGGTGCTACCCGAAGAGGTGCAATCCGCGTTTAATGACACAGAACTTACCGTCATTAACGACAGCAGTACCTTAATCAACCTGCTCAAATCGTTAAATGTTGCAAAAACGCATATTCTACTGATGAGTTCAGGCAATTTTGACAACCTCGATCTGGGTATTTTAACTTAAATTTGACCGTGGCAAACCTGCAATTAGATAAACCGTTGATTTTTTTCGACCTGGAAACAACCGGCATCAATACCGGCTCTGACCGCATCGTTGAAATCAGCCTGCTTAAAGTATATCCGGATGGCAGGAAGGAATCGTGGACAATGCGTTTAAATCCGGAACGGCCTATCCCGGCTGAGGCTTCAGCAATACATGGCATTTATGATCAGGATGTTGCACAGGCACCTACCTTTAAAGCAGTAGCTGCAGAATTGCGTGATTTTATCGGACATGCTGATTTAGCCGGTTACAATTCGAACAAATTTGATGTGCCGATTTTAGTGGAGGAATTTTTGCGGGCGGATGTTGGCTTTAATGAAGACAGACGCTACATCGATGTTATGCGTATTTTCACTTTAATGGAAAAACGCACTTTAGAAGCTGCCTACAAATTTTTCTGTAACAAAGAATTAGTTGATGCCCATAGCGCGGAAGCAGATGTGCATGCAACTTACGAAGTATTACTTGGTCAGCTCGACCGATATGGCGATGCCCTTAAAGGCGATGCACAGTTTTTACATGAATTTACCAAGGATGGTGATTTTGTAGATTTTGGCCGACGCATGATTATGAAAAACGGAGAACCTTATTTTAATTTCGGTAAATATAATGGTCAATCCTGCGCAGAAGTTTTTCGCAAGGAACCACAGTATTTCGACTGGATATATAAAAGTGATTTTCCCGAGCATACCAAATTGAAATTGCGGATGATTGCCTTACAGTTAAAAAATTCCCAGAAAAAATAATTCCGGTGTCAAATACTCTGGTAATCATACCCACGTACAATGAAGCAGCGAACATTGCAGATATGATTCGTGCCGTTATGGATTTACCGGAACAGATGCATTTATTGATTATTGAGGATAATTCTCCTGATGGCACAGCTGCTGTGGTAACGGAGCAATTAAGTCATTATCCTGACAGATTATTTATGGTGCAGCGCAGCGGAAAACTTGGTTTAGGCACTGCTTATATTACCGGCTTTAAATGGGCTATTGAGCGCAATTATCAATATATCATTGAAATGGATGCCGATTTTTCGCATAAACCGGAAGATTTACCGCGACTACTAAATGCCTGTGTGCAAGGTGCTGATGTATCTATTGGCAGCCGGTATGTAAAAGGTGGGAATGTGGAAGACTGGCCTACCAACCGCATCCTACTCAGCAAATGGGCCTCGCGGTATGTGCGCTTTATTACATGGATTCCGGTGCAGGATACAACAGCTGGATTCGTTTGTTATACGCGTCCTGTTTTAGAAAAAATTGACCTCGACAAAATCCGTTTTATCGGATATGCTTTTCAGATAGAAATGAAATATGCTGCATGGAAATGCGGATTTACCTTGCGTGAAGTACCTATTACCTTCAAAGACAGAGAACGCGGTATTTCTAAAATGAGCAAGGGCATTTTCAAAGAAGCAGTTTTAGGCGTACTGAAGATGCGGTGGAAGAGCATGTTTAATAGTTACGCACGATCATAACCTATGCAACCACAATTGCCACATCAACAAAAAAATCGTCGCATTAAACGCCTGCACAAGCGTAAAACAGGATTACCCCCGGGCACATTATTATATACCGGCGAAAAAAAATCCAGCGAAATTACTGTCCATCGCATTGCCTACAACTCAACAAACTATGCAGAAAAGATTTTTACGGATGGCAACAAGTTGAATCTGGAAGTGCCGGAGGATAGTGTATTGTGGTTAAATATCAACGGACTGCACAACGAAAAATTCATCGAATCAATCGGCAATCATTTTGGTTTACACAACTTGATATTGGAAGATATACTCAACGTTTTCCAAATACCGAAAGCTGAAGAGTATCCTGAAACCGACCAATTCTATATTACACTTAACGAGTTTTACATCGATGATCAGGGCAAGCTCAACAGAGATCAGATTAGTTTATTGTTAGGCAAGGGCTACCTGTTGAGCTTTCAGGAAGAGGAAGGCGATTATTTTGAGCAGATTAGAGAACGCCTGCGCACAGCTAAAGGGAAACTCAGGAAAAAGAACGCAGATTATCTGTTATATGTTTTATTAGATTCTATTGTCGACAGTTATTATATCATCCTGGATCAATACTCTGGTCAGATTGATGTTGTTGAGGAAACTATTTTTGAGAAGAAGAACACCAACCATCTGGAAACGATTCACCAGCTCAATAAAGACATGATTTTCCTCCGCAGGTCAATTGCCCCGCTGCAGGAAATTTTATTCAGATTGCTGAAAGAGGACGCTGTTTTGATTGAGGATGAAACACGATTGTTTTTGAGGGATGTGTTGGATCATGTGCAGCAGGTAGTGAGTCAGATTGATGTAGACAGAGAGTTTTTAGCCGACCTGGTGCAGACCAATATGGCCAATATGAACAGCCATTTAAACGAAATCATCAAGCTTTTAACCCTGATTTCGACCATTTTTATACCCCTAACCTTCATTGTTGGCGTTTATGGCATGAACTTTGAAAGCATACCATTATTGCATCAACCAAATGGTTATTTTATTGTTTGGGGAGCAATGATATTGATTTCTGTCATTCAGATTTTGATATTCAAAAAGAAAAAATGGCTATAACACACAAATTCTAAATCAAGGCTTATGCGCAAAACACTACCCTTCTTATTCATGTTTATGGGCGTTGTTCAGGGACTAAAGGCCCAAACAACCATTGCTCCTGAAACATCCGCCGTCTATTTTAATATCAACTTCAATCTCGGCGTGCCGATTGGCGAGTATAAAACATATAATGACGAAATTGCCCCTGGCGGTGGCTTCGACATTTTGTTTCAACCCCATGTAAAAGTGCCTTTATTAGTTGGATTCAACATGGCCTTTATGAGTGGTGGTAGCCAGATTCAGCGTGAAACACTCACTGCTGATATTGTAGCTGGCGGAACTGTGATTGAGACACTGTATTTCCCAATGCGTGTTGAAACCTTTAATACCATCATAGGCGGTAATTTGAGTTTACGCGTTCAGGCACCTACTCAATTTGTAAAACCGTATGCAGAAGGATTAATCGGTTTCAATTACTTCGGCACTAACACCAGTGTGTATGATGAATCAGAGGAATTTTATCTGAGTGAAGCCGACAATCCGCTGATTACGAGTTCTAATCAAAACAGCGATTGGACATACAGTTTCGGTGGAGCTGCCGGTATGTTGATTCAGATTAATGAGTCCATTTTTATAGATGTTCGTGCTGCATATCGCCTTGGAGGTAATGCGCAATATTATGTAGAAGATGATATCGAAGATTGGGAATTGGTGTTCAATACCATTCCTACTGAACCGGATGATTTTGAAGATGATGACCTGAGCATTTCAGCCATTCCAAAAGAATCTAAAACAGATATGATTGTTGGTACTATCGGATTAACCTTCAAGTTTTAATCCAGAGGTATACAAAATGATTGAAAAAGGCTGTCGGTAACGACAGTCTTTTTTTTGTTCATACCCAATCCGGGCTGTCATTCAACAGGCCGGGTTGTCTTATGAAATCGTTTAATTTCACCGCTGAATATGTATTTTTAAGCGATTTGGCATCATTAGCACATAAACAGGCAGTATATAAACTCATATGACCAGGAGGCAACGAATACAATGGCGATGGATTCTGGCTTATGGTATTGTAGTTATGCTGGTTGCCGGAGTAGGCATCTGGATGCTGAACACTTTTACACATCAGGCCCCTTTACCTGATGATCAGGCGCCGCCGGTGGCTATCGATTCACTACATCATATTCCAGTGTATTATAATGGTCCGGTTAATCATGTAGGCGGTTTCAGTGTTGCCAAGAATGGATATAAATACGGATTACAATGGCAATGTGTAGAATTTGTGAAACGATATTACGCCGAACATCTTGGTCATTACATGCCGGATGCTGATGGCAATGCCAAAGATTTTTTCGATAAGTCATTACCCGATGCCTCTTTCAATGAAGCAAGGGCATTAGTGCAATATGAAAATCCCAGCTTAAAAAAACCACAGGTGGATGATATCGTGGTTTTTGATCGGAGTCTTGGCAATAAGTATGGTCATATTGGCATTATCAGTGCTGTGTATGACAATAAAGTTGAAATCATTCAGCAAAATGCTGGCCCTGATGCTGAAACGCGCGAATTTATAGACCTACAATTTGCAGATGGTCGTTGGGAATTACAGCATAATCGTGTGCTGGGCTGGCTGCGTGTTGAATAAGGTTAGGCATAAAAAAAACCTCCCATGTGCGGGAGGTCTTTCTTATCGCAGATATACAATATGTTTTAATCGAACTTCTCTACTGTTTTTAACAGCTGCCCTACTTCATCCGGTTTGAGTTTGCAATGCATTTTCAGATATACAAAGCTTTCCGAATCTTCATGCACAAGTACAACTACACGTTTAATGGTATTGTGTTTATTTGTGCGAACCTGCATCTCTACGCGTTCTTCATCCGTAATCACACTCATCAAAGGTGTGTAGTCGCGACGATCTAAACGATTCAATTTTCTTTGCATTTTATTGTCCATTTCTGTCGCATATTTTTCACCTTCGCGGATGCAGATATTCATACTGCCCAGGTTACGCATAAAATCAACAGCTACGGCCTCTTCACCTTCCAGCTCATCATCCATCATATCGGCCACCCATTTTACCAGGAACCCTGGAATCCAGAGATTGAACTTTGTTGATTCATCTTCTTCATTTGGATCTGCAGCCGGTGCGGCGTTTGCGATACCTATTGACAGGCAGGCAAGTATCATGAAGCTTATCAGATTTTTCATAGCTGGTATATTTTATGGGTTGATTATTTGTCTTCAGTTGGTGTTTCTAATTTCTTCAACTCCTCTAGACCGTCGATATCCATATCGCCCAGTTCAGAGATTTTGCTGATATCAATAGCACCCGCGATGCTAATCATTACAAACTCACCATCTGCGTCGCAAACCAGCAACATATTATTTAAAACAGAGCCGGTGATATTTTGACCGTACAATTTTACTTTTTCACCTTCAGCATTCACATCCATAAGTTCCTGATAACCGGTGAGCGGTACGGAAGACATAAATTCGTTATAAAATTTACCGGATTGTGCGGTGCTGTCTGTATTTTCATATACAAGGATGCGAATGCCTTTGATGCCATCCACAACAGATTGCCATTCTTCTGTATCATCAGTTGCAGAGGCGATCCATGAAAACAGCGTTTCAGAAACCTGAACGCTGGTAAAACCTTCTTTACCTTCATACTTTTGGAAAAAAGCATCAATTTGAGGTGTTTGCGCGAATGCAGCAGATCCAATAATCAGTGCACAAGCAGAGAGCAACATTTTTTTCATACAATTCAATTTAGGGTGGTTTAATTGTGTTATACCCATAAGTCGAATTCGGGCAGTAAAAGTTACAGTCCGCCGAAAAAAAATTACAAAAGGCGCTGAAAACCCTTGTACATCAGCTCTTTTTACTGATAAACAAACCGAACAACAAGAGTTGATAATAGAGATTATCCAGCCTTAAAGCCAGATTAATAGGTGCCGTCTGGAGGTCGCTGTATAAATTGGGGAGGTTATGCAAATCATTTATGCGGCCTTCAATATTATAGATAAATTGTGTTGCCGTCCATCCTACATACTTCTGCTGCGCTTTATGCATAATGAGTGATGCAGGAAGTTGCTTAGGTCCTTCACATAATTTATCAAATTTATAATTATCGGCATATGCTTTGCCAATTGCGTCAACCGATAATTTTTGCAGGAGGGCAATACTGTTTACACCGGCTTTATTCCGATGTTCAAGTAATTTCAGATTATCACGAAACTCGCGTAAAATATTATTGCGCAAATTATCTGCAGATTTTGACCGGTCAGTAAAATACTGCAGGAGGTCTTTCACTGTGCTGACACTTATTTGCAAATAATCCGGCATGCGCAATTGTTTTCAACAGGGAAGATACGCAAGTCGCATCAATCTAATTGAATCACGCGACGTACTTCTAAAAAATGTTGTTTGTAGTAAGACTCTGATGATTCAGAACTAATACGGACACCCCCAGATTCAGGTGAAGAGGAATGAATGAAGGTAAACCCGTTTGTATCGTCATAACTTAATACAATACCGACATGACCCGGATCGCCGGGTGCATCTGACGGCCCGCTGAACAGGATAATGTCGCCGGGTTTTGCTTCCACATGCGCAACGGGATGTCCGGCATCAAATTGCTGTCCTGAAGTTCTGGGCAGTTCGATTTGAAACGCCTTGTAGACATAGCAGATAAAGCCGCTGCAATCAAATCCTCCCTCAGGATTATTTCCTCCCCACACATAAGGTGTGCCAATAAATGTTTTGGCGAAGTTTACGATACTATCGGCTAATGCGGCTTCTCTGATTGCCACACTATCCACCTGCTCCTGTTCCCACCAGGGTGTAAGTTGCGCGTTGACTTTAACAGATGAAAGCCAAAGCAGCAAAGAAATCCCGATAACGCGAAGGTTGATCATCAGGGGTGCTGACGTTTTTCTTTACTTTTTTTATTGGCGTCCTGCTCCCACCAAACGGGTGTTTGATCTTCAGGATCCAGGTTGTAATTCACGGTAATTTCCTCACCCGGTTCGATATTGCGTACGGCTCTAAATTCAAGCACGTTTAAATCGAAATCAGGTAAATATTGTGCATTAGGATTATAGCTATGGTTATACAAAGAGCCGAAACCAAGCGCCAGTGCACCTTTCTTCCCTTTGTTTCCCCATTCAAAATAATATTCGTACAGAAAAGTATCATCAATACTTGCTCTGTCTTTGGAGCTGAACACAATCATAGGTGCCACCTCAATTGTTTCACCTTTTGCGATTGGTTTAGATGTAAACACAGCGCGGCCTTTATCGGGGGTACGTGCCACGAATAAATTGTCAGGTAAAACCGGCGTGAGTTTACGTGGTTCTTCCTTTGTTTTGGGTTTGTTTTTATCCTTTTTCGACATCCGACCAATCAGGCTTTAATTGCATTACCAACTGCTTGTTTCACATCCTCAAATAAAGAAGCGAAATGTTTTTTAACAGCACTTCTGCCTTTTACAGTTGCTGATGCGTTGATGCGTGACATGGCATCTTCATATACATTGAACAATGTATTTACACGAGATTCGAGTTGTTCATCGGTGATATCCAACACCATAACATGGTCGATGGCGTAGGCGATTGCCGCGCTAATGCGTTTTTTTGCAGTTCTTTTACTCATAACAATATTTGCCGCAAAGTTACAACTATGCCCCTATCTTTGCATAAAACCAGCACAATATGTTCGATTTGAAGAAAGCCATGGAGATGAAGAAAAAGATGGAAGAGATCCAGCAAAGACTTGATTCAATTGTGGTTGAGGGCGAAGCGGGAGATGCCGCATACAAGGTTACCGTGTCTGTTACAGCCTCTAAAAAGATACGGAACATCGATATCAGTGACAGTTTATTTTCAGCCGGAGATAAGGATCATTTGACTGATTTATTGATGTTAGCCATTGAGCGTGGTATGGAAAAAGCCCAGCAGGTTTCCGATGCGGAGGCGCGCAATATGGCGCTGACAGGCGGTTTGGGCGGGTTGTTTGGCGGCTGATTACACCAGTGACTCCACACGGAAGATGGCGCTTTTTACGCGCTTTCCAATTTCATCAGATAATATCAACTCCTGGGCAGAGGGCTCAGCGAACACCTGCTGGAGGTCGCGGATAGCACCAACTGGAACATGTTGTTGTTTACACAATTGCAGGAAAGAGGAACATGGAAGGCTTTGCACCCTTGCCTGCAGCATACCTATCAGGGTATTTCTATTGATCACCCGGTTTTTATTATTGTTATAACGCGGGTCTGAGGCCAAATCAGGATCCCCCAGGATGGCACATAAGGCTTTGAACTGACGATCGGAGCCAATAGCTAGTACCACCTGCCTGCCTTCGCTACAGGTGAGTATTTCGCCATAGGGAGCGATATTGGGATGCAGACTGCCAATGCGTTGCGGCACATGACCGGCGGTTATATAATTAGAAGCCTGGTTAGCGAGGGCGGCAATGGCTGCATCATATAAGCTTACTGACACCCGGCTTCCTTTGCCGGTGCGCATTTTATGTATAAGCGCTGTCAGTATACCCTCTTTTAACTGATGCGCAGCAAATAAATCGATGATGGCTACGGGAAGTTTAACAGGGGGTGAAGATGGCGTGCCATTCATAAACATCCAGCCCGTTTCAGCCTGCAGCACCACATCAAAAGCGACGCGATCCTCTTCATCTCCAAAACCATTGATATTCGCATACACAATACCCGGATTTATCGCAGCAACCGTTGCATGGTCAAGGTGGAACTTTTCGGCATCTCCCTTCTTCCAATTACAAATCATCACATCTGCCGTTTTAATCATGTCGCGCACCTGTTGCTGACATTCGGGGTCTTGCAAATCGAGAAACAGGTGGAGTTTGCGCCAGTTAACCGAAGCAAAATAGGCCGAAGCCGGTGATGCCGGGTTTTCGGAAGGCAGTTTCCATTGCCGTGTGATATCGCCACCGGTTTTCGGATTCTCGATTTTTACCACATCTGCGCCTAACTCTGAAAAGAAAGAACCCGCAGCCGGGCCCGCCATAACGCTGGCTAACTCGATGATTTTCAAACCTGTGAACATGCTACAAAGCTATTTGAATTCTGGTAAGTGTGTTAACAGACAATAAATCTGAGAGACGTTCGTCAGAACAATCAATACAATTTGACGTTAAAATTACATGATGTCTAAACGGCTTCTATTCATTTCCATATTTTTTCTGGCGATAGACCTGATTGCAGTTCAGGCGCCTATTACCATCTTTGGCGGCACCTCGTTATGGTATGCCCTATTTATTGGCAGCAGCCTTATCCTGATAACAGCGGTCATGTTGAGTATGCGCAAATTAAATACCGGGCAACATGCGCGATTTGGCACTTTATTGATCAGCACTCTTTTTGTAGTTCAGTTTCCCAAACTTATAACAGCTGTTTTATTACTGGTGGAGGATGTCTGGCGCTTAATGGCCATGGTATTAAATGGCCTGTTTTCAATCAGCGGCAGCAATATTGAACTTTTGGTGGTGCGAAATCCGGTGTGGAGTGTATTGGCGGTTTCAGTTGCCTTATTGCTTACCAGTCTGTTTATATATGGAACACTATTCAATGTATATCGATATCGCTTACATGAAATACAGGTAAAGCTCTTGCGTTTACCAAAATCGTTTGCCGGTTTGCGTGTGGTGCAAATTAGTGATATACATTCAGGCAGTTTACAGAACCATCGCGCAGTTGAATCAGCAGTACAGAAAATAAATGATCAAAACCCCGATTTAATTTTCTTCACAGGAGATTTAGTAAACAATATTGCTGATGAGGCAACATCCTTCATCGACATATTTTCTAAATTACGTGCAAAGCATGGTGTTTACAGCATTCTGGGCAATCATGATTATGGTGATTATGTTGCCTGGCCGGATGCAGTTACCAAAGAAGCCAACCTGAATAAGCTCAAACACATACATGCCCAAATGGGATGGCGTCTGCTATTGAATGAACATGTGCGCATTGAACAAAACGGTGAAAGTATCGCCATTGCCGGCGTTGAAAACTGGAGTGCTAAAGGGAGATTTTCAAGTTATGGAAAATTACATCAGGCATTAGCCGGGTTAGCTGATGCGGCTACAATATTATTGTTGTCGCACGATCCATCGCATTGGGAAGCGGAAATCCTGGATCATCCCGCAGAGGTAGACATGACCTTTTCAGGACATACACATGGTATGCAATTCGGGTTAGAATGGTGGAAATGGCGTTGGAGTCCTGTTCAGTATTTATATCGGCAATGGGCAGGCTTGTATAACCGAAACCATCAATTTTTGTATGTCAACCGCGGCTTTGGCGTTATTGGCTACCCCGGTCGCGTGGGCATTTTACCTGAAATAACGGTGTTCACCTTGCAACCAGCCAATGCGTAATGCGTTCGCCTTTACCCAAATCTGACGGCAGGTTTTATACGTATTAATTTGGGATGCACTACCTTTGCACCGTTAAACCGACACTAATAACTACATGACCTGGTTTTTTGTTTTTTTTGCACTTCACTGGTACTTATCCCTGTTCAGTCAAACCTTTTTCCTGCATCGATATGCTGCTCATAGCATGTTTAGGATGAACCCTTTTTGGGAAAAGTTTTTTTACCTGTTCACATACGTTACACAAGGTTCAAGTTATCTGAGTCCTTATGCTTACGGCGTACTGCATCGTTTACATCATGCCTTCGCTGATACAGAGAACGATCCGCATTCTCCAAAATATGCCAATGGTTTATTTCCGCTTATGCATAAAACCAAGGTTATTTATGGCGATATAAATAATGGCACATTTCCGGTGGATGCGAAGTATTTGCGCAACCTGCCGATGTGGCGTTCGTTCGACTTTTTTGCAGGTAGTTGGTTTTCTCGTTTAAGCTGGATTGCGATTTATGCCGTTGTATATTATTACCTGGCTCCTGTATGGTGGTTATGGTTATTATTTCCGGTAACCTGTATGATGGGTCCTGTACACGGTGCCATCATTAATTATTTTGCGCATAAATTTGGATACACCAATTTTCCGGTTGAAGACACGAGTAAAAACTTTTTACCGGTTGACATTTTAATGATGGGTGAAAGCTATCACAATAACCATCATAAATTTGGTTCAAGACCTAACTTTGGATTTCGATGGTTTGAACTTGACCCCACCTACCCGATTATCAGAATACTGGATGCCATGCATATCATCCGGTTAAACAGAGAAACTCCGGCAGCTTAGTACACCATAGTACTGGGCAGTTTCGTTGTATTTTTACCAGAAATTGCCGCTTATCCGCCCGATTGTTCTCATACTGAGTTTTGTTTTTGTGTTTGTAGGCTCCGGCAGGTTGCATGCCCAGCAATCTAATGTGCGCATGCGTGTATTGGCGGTTACCTCAGATACCCTGAAGATAGATACACTCAGCATCGTACCCGGCAGTGTGGAAGTGGCCTTTGGCACCATACAGGGTACTGACACAACTTATGTCGACAAGGCAGAGGGTGATTATACATGTGTTCATTTTGCAAGCCTGATTATTTTGCAGCAACCTTTACCTGATTGTATTCGAATCAGATATACCGTATTCCCCTATGATTTAGCCAAACCATTTTATCGGTATGATGTAGCAGGTTACGACAGCACTTTTTTGCGGATGCAGCCTTACACGATACAAACCGGAACCAAGCAACCCTATTTGCAGGCAGACGGATTAGATTACAGCGGTAGTTTCGCAAGAGGTATTTCTTTTGGCAATAATCAGGATGTGGTTGTAAACAGCACCTTCAACGTACAAATGAATGGCAAGCTGCAAAATGATGTTCTTATCAATGCATCTATCACCGATAATAATATTCCCCTACAACCGGATGGCAATACACAACAACTGCAGGAATTCGATAAAGTATTTATTACGTTATCAAAGGATCAGCATTCATTAACCATGGGTGATTATGAGCTTTTTGATCAGGGTGGATATTTCATGCAGTTTTATAAAAAAATGCAAGGCGCCAATTATAAAGGCACCTATAACCTGGATGATGGATCAAGTATTCAGGCACAATTAAGTGCTGCTGTGGCGAGAGGTATTCATGTGCGACAATCCATAGAAATTATTGAAGGGAATCAGGGTCCTTATAAATTAAAAGGCAATAATGGCGAAACTTTCATCATCATTCTAGCCGGCACTGAGCGCATATTTATGGACGGTGTGCAATTAGTCAGAGGTGCCGAACAGGACTATGTCATTGATTATAATGCAGGTGAAATTACTTTTATGCCGCGTGTGCTGCTCACCAAAGACAAGCGTATTTATGTAGAATTTGAGTATGCCGAACGTCAATATTTCAGAACACAGGTATACCACAACAGTTTATATACAAGCGCTGACCAACACTGGCAATGGCGTTTGCAGGTATATTCAGAGCAGGACAGCAAAAACCAGCCATTAGATCAAACAATCAGCGCTGCTGACAGAACTATTTTAACCGGTGCGGGAGATAGTACTAATGCCATTTTTGGAAGTGGTATTGATAGTATTGCCTTTGATGCCGGTCGTGTATTATATAAAATGATTGACAGTCTGGGATTTGATTCTGTGTTTGTTTACAGCACAAATCCAGATAGTGCTTTTTACGCATTAACCTTTACCGAATTAGGTGCCCAGCAGGGTGATTATATTTTGCAGACCTCTACTACCAATGGACGCGTTTATAAATGGGTGGCACCGGTGGATGGCATACCGCAAGGAACCGCCAAACCTGTGAAAACACTTATCGCACCGCGCACTTCTCAAATGATTACAGCAGGAGGCACCTTTTCACCCGACGAACGCACACGCGTCTACACCGAATTGGCACTCAGCAATTCCGACCTGAATACATTTTCCGAAACCGGTAATGCCAATAATAAAGGCATAGCTTCAAAAAGCGGTATTCAAAAAGAAATTCTAAATACCGGGCAACATCGTGTTACCTTTTCGGGTGATTATGAATTTGCCGGTAAAACATTTACACCACTGGAGCGATTCAGGCCCGTGGAATTTAGCCGGTACTGGAATATATTAAATACTACACCTGCAAATGAACATTATGCGAATGCCGGACTTCAATATGCATTTGGCAACCATGTAAAAACCGGATTACAAAGTGCGGTGTTTATTCGGGAGCAATCCTATTCAGGATTTATGCAAACACTTACCGGCACATTACAATCAGACAAATGGAGCGGAGATGCCACGGGTAGTATTTTACAAACCAACAGCGACACCATCAGCAGTGTATTTATCCGCCCTCGTGCCACTTTGTATAGAACGTTTCCAGCTTTCAATCACATACAAATTGGTGCCGGGTATGAAGGAGAACATAATTACATTTACGGTTCTGCAGATAGTTTAATCAGCAGCAGTTTTTATTTTGACCAGTATAAATCCTTTATAAAACTGCCAGACAGTCTTGCACGCAGTATTGGAGGAGAATTTATTTATCGGATTGATAAAGTGCCTTATGCTGGCGCATTTGCCTTACAAACTGCTGCCTATACATATTCACTGCAGGGGCACATGCGCAAAAAGGCAGCATCTCAATTATACTGGCAGGCGCATTACCGCATCTTGCAAATAGCCGATACGGCTTTAACAACACTGGATCCGGAGCAAACCTTATTAGGCCGTGTACAACATATTGGCACGATAAAAAAAGGCTTACTGACTTCGGATGTATTATATGAAATAGGCACTGGTCGTGAGCAGCAAAGAAGTTATACTTATGTAGAAACAGAACCCGGAACCGGATTGTATACATGGAACGATTACAACGGAAATGGCGTACAGGAATTAGATGAATTTGAAATTGCCGTGTTTAGTGATCAGGCAAACTTCCTCCAGGTATTCGTTCCTACAGATACTTATATTCAAACGAATACTACCAATGTCAGTTACGCACTTGGCATCAATCCAAAAATAATCTGGAATAATGCGAAAGGTCTAGAAGGATTTATTAGTCGATTTTCTGCCCAATCCAATTTACAATTAAACAGAAAGGTATTTGATAATCAATCAATAGATGTATACAATCCTTTCACTTCAATTGCAGACAGTTTACTCGTAAGTACAGCCAGCTATTGGGTGAATACGTTGTATTTCAACAGAAGCTCGGCTGTGTTCGGATTTGACTATACCTATATCAGCAACTATACTAAACAGGTTATTACGGTTGGTCCGGAAAGGCGGGGAAAAACCGAGCATAAAATAACCGTGCGTTACAGGCCGGCAAAAAGTATTACACTAAATGGCTCTATTTACAGCGGTAACAAACAATATGCGGCAGACGCATTTACCAGCAGAGGGTATTTTATTCCCTATATCACTTACGAGCCAAAATTAACCTATAATTCATCCGGAAGTATTTTCAGGGGAAGCACCACATTTCAGTTCACAGAAGGAAGAAATACGGAAGGAGGTGAGCTTGTAAATAGCACTTCCGGCACCTTAGACTTACGTTATAGTCTGGTTGGGAAAAGCACCGTTTTACTCAAATTCAGTTATGTAAAAATAGACTTCACGGGAGATGCAGATTCTCCGGTAGGTTATGCGATGCTGGAAGGATTGCAAAACGGTAATAATATTTTGTGGAGTTTAAATTACGACCGAAAATTATCGCAGGTAGTGCAATTAACGGCAGCGTATGAAGGCCGAAAAACAGGTGATAACCCGATAACCCATATCGGCAGGTTACAAATGCGGGCAGTGTTTTAAGCTTCAGGTGCATCCCGGATAAAACCTTCACATTTCTTTAACATCTATTTGTCAACCAGATTGTAGATTTGGTTAAATTCTACACAATGGACAAACTTGCAAACTCAATTAACTGGTTCGAGATTTCTGTAGCAGATATTAAAAGAGCCAAAACTTTTTATGAAGCTATTTTCCAAATCACCATGGATGAGATGGAAATGATGGGGAGTTATATGGCTTTCTTTCCATGGGAAAACGGCAGCGGAAAAGCGAACGGCGCTCTGGTGCAGGGAGAGATGCACAAACCAAGTGCCGATGGCGTGAAGTTGTATTTAAACGGAGATCCTGATTTAGCTGCAGTACTCGATCGTATTCCGTCAGCAGGAGGTCAAATCATCATGCCAAAAACATCTATTGGGGAGGGTATGGGATTTATGGCCTTTTTCATTGACTCTGAAGGCAATGTGATGGGTTTGCATAGCAATGGGTAAACCCCTCTGAAAACATGTTACAGAGGATTAATACCTTTGCAGCATGGACATTACCATTAACACACCTGCCCTGTTATTTCCGGCTATCAGCTTAGTCATGCTTGCCTATACGAATCGGTTTATGGCATTGAGTAGTGTTGTGCGTAAACTACATGATGAATACGAAGGTAACCATGCCAATAAAAATTTGCCGCAACAGATTCGCAATTTGCAGCATCGTATTAAGTTAGTACGCAGAATGCAGTTTTTTGGTGTTACCAGCTTTCTGGTAGCTTTAGTATCTATGTATTTAATTTACTCTGAATATATGCAGGCAGCACATATTGCTTTCGCAACTGCAATTATTCTATTTGCTATTAGCTTGGTGCTTTCACTTATTGAAATTATGAAAAGCACTAATGCGCTGGAACTTGAGCTTTCTGATATTGAAGAAGATGATCAGCAGGGCGGACTGGTTAATTACATTAAAAAACATCTGTGATTATTTGACACAACGGGTATCTAAACGCATGAAAGCGCCGTGTTATTCCTGCTCAGAGGCGACCGGCTGTTGGGCGGTATCATCCGATACATAAATATCCGTGTAGTTACCTTTATAGTCATACAATTGCTGATCGAGTTGATAATTATTACTTAATTGCAGGGCTCCATTTTTATTTACAACACGCAACTGGTCTACGTCGCCGGAAAATTGCACCTGCGCATGTTCATCCATCAATATTTCCAGCTGTTCGCCATGTATATTGGTGCAAATAATGTATGCACCATATTCAGCATGAATTTTTCGTAAATCCGTACAAGTAATATATACATCCGTTTCCGGTGCAAATAATGCTTTTTTGATTTTAAGCCTTCTTCCATTACAAACCAACCTGATTGCATTCGGATTTCCGGAGGTAGTGATGGATTGTTCATTGCCAGTGGTTACAAATACACGCAATCCTTTATCAACGCGCAGGGCAGAAAAAGGATTGACAGATTCGACCTGAGACAATACAGGTTCAACGGTTTGTGCCGATAAATATCCGGCAAACAAGATGCAGCAAATGAGTAGACTGTATTTCATAACCTTGATTATGCGGATAAAACTATCTGCAAATACAAAGCCCGGCAACCCACCTTGAGCGAAGGCTCAGGTATTTTGCGTGAAATATCCGTTTAATTGTGTAAACTGAACCTTACTGCAGGTTCAAGGTATAAGTAAACCCATCTGCTTTTCTGAACGTAATAACCGCTGCGGCCGGTGTTAATGAAAACACAAATGGCATCCCCAAGGTACAGTCGCCTGTACCCGGTGTGGTTGTTTTATACGTAAAGATTTGACCGGTTGGATCAATACTTTCAACCTGGAGTGTGGCAGTGCATAACACATCAGTAAGCACGGCCTCCTGAAAACTGATACCAGTTTCAGAAACAACCGCTGTTATGGTGTACGTCTGTGCATTTGAGGCCAGGCCGCTATACACATAGGTTCCGGGTTCAATCGACTGCGCAGAAGCTGATTGCAGGGTTCCTAAAAACAATGCAGCAGAAAGGAGTATAGTACACAGAAGTTTCATAAGCGCTTATGGTTTTGGCATTCTAAAGATACTAACAAATACGCAAATACCATACCTAAAGGTTGGGTGCTATCGATTGTGGAAAAAAGGCAAAAAATGGGGAAAACCCGCGTGTTATAAGCACTGTAGGATGTTTGACCGTATATTTGCGTGTTATGAAAGCCGTGAAAGAAACACCCTTAATGGGGCAATATAACCGTATCAAATCAAAATATCCGGATGCGGTATTATTGTTTCGGGTGGGTGATTTTTACGAGACTTTCAGCCAGGATGCAGTCATCACCTCCAAAGTATTGGGCATTGTATTAACCAAACGTGCGAATGGTTCCGCTAGTCATATTGAGCTAGCCGGATTCCCATATCATGCGCTGGATGCCTATTTGCCCAAACTAGTGCGGGCAGGTTATCGGGTTGCTATATGTGAGCAACTGGAAGACCCGAAAACGGTAAAGACAATTGTAAAACGCGGGGTTACCGAACTGATTACACCCGGCGTGGCTACTAATGACAAAATGCTCGATACCAAGAGTAATAATTACCTGGCCAGCTACTACTCGGATGGCAAATTGGCCGGTATGAGTTTTTTAGATATCAGCACCGGTGAATTTTTTGTTGCTCAAGGTGGCCCTGACTATTTTGAAAAACTATTACATAGCTTGCAGCCGGCAGAAATTATTTTACCAAAACAACTGAACAAACAGTTTAAAGAACTGTACGGCAATAAATTTTATACCTATGCCTTAGATGACTGGGCGTATGGAGTTGATTACACCAAGGAAAAGTTACTGAATCATTTCGGCACGATTAATTTGAAAGGATTCGGAATTGAGGACATGCATTTAGCCATTATGGCTGCCGGGGCAAGTATTCATTATCTCGGTGATACAGAGCATAATAATATTGGTCATATTACAGGGATAAGCCGACTTGCAGAAGATCAATTTGTTTGGCTCGACAGGTTTACTATTCGCAACCTTGAATTAATTCATGCCACTTCAGAAGAAGGCTCTTCACTATTTAAAGTAATAGATCACAGCATTACCCCGATGGGTACACGCCTGTTGAAAAAATATATTCTGATGCCTTTGAAAGACAAGCATCAGATTGAGCTCCGCCAGCAGGTGGTTGAGTATCTGCTGCAACATTCTGAAGCTGCGGATCACATAGAGACAGCTTTGCGCACGATAGGCGACCTGGAGCGCATTGTGTCGAAGGTGTCACTGCAAAAGATAAATCCAAGAGAAGTATTACAACTCAACCGAGCGCTCCACGCTATTGTTCCACTCAAACAATTGCTGCTAGACACGCAACATGCGCCGCTGCAAAAACTTGGCGATCAGTTACATACCTGTGATTTAATTCGCCAGCGCATTGATGCCGCCATTGCTGAAGATGCACCTGCACAGGTGATTAAAGGGGGTGTAATTAAATCAGGTGTACATGCCGATTTAGATCAGTTACGTGCAATAGGCACTTCAGGCAAAGACTTTTTATTACAGTTACAGCAGGAAGAAATTATACGTACCGGCATTCCGAGTCTGAAAATCGGTTTTAATAATGTTTTTGGCTACTATCTGGAAGTTACCAATAAATATAAAGAAGTAGTTCCGGCCGATTGGATCAGAAAACAAACGCTGACAAATGGCGAGCGATTTATCACGCCTTTACTGAAAGAATACGAAGAAAAAATATTGGGGGCTGAGGAAAAAATACTGTCGTTAGAGCAACAATTATTTGACCAGCTTTTATCGGAGTTACAGGAATATGTAAAATCCATTCAGGCAAATGCACAGGTATGCGCACGTTTGGATGTGTTACTTAATTTTTCACGCGTAGCAACCGAATATCAATATGCAAAACCGGAAATCACAGAAGATACAGATTTACATATAACGGATGGCCGACACCCCGTAATTGAGCACCATTTACCGATTGGCGAGCACTACGTACCTAACTCCATCCAGTTAGATACAGATGATCAGCAGATTATCATTGTTACAGGGCCCAATATGGCCGGTAAATCTGCCTTGTTGCGACAAACCGCATTGATCACTTTAATGGCGCAAATGGGTTCATATGTTCCGGCGAAGGCTGCGCGTATCGGTATCGTTGATAAGATATTTACGCGCGTAGGTGCGAGCGATAATATCAGTTCAGGCGAATCCACCTTTATGGTAGAGATGAATGAAACAGCCAGTATCATGAATAATATTTCAAACAGAAGTTTGATTTTATTAGATGAAATTGGTCGTGGCACCTCTACCTATGATGGCATCAGTATTGCCTGGAGTTTATGTGAATTCCTGCACCAACATCCCACAGCGCGCGCAAAAACCTTGTTTGCCACACATTATCATGAACTCATCGAGCTGGAGTCAAAGTTTGAGCGTATTCGCAATTACCATGTAAGCACCAAGGAAGCAGGTAACAAAGTTATCTTTCTGCGCACCCTGCAAAAAGGTGGAAGCAAGCATAGCTTTGGTATACATGTTGCCCGCATGGCAGGTATGCCCCCACAAATTGTTCAACGGGCAAATGAAATATTAAAGCAATTAGAGGAAAAACACATTGGTGTTGATTTAAAAAATAAACTCAAGAAAATCCAGCAACAGCAATTTCAGCTCAACATGTTTAGCATGGATGATCCGCAACTCATCAAGGTACGTGAAATTTTGGAGCATATTGATATTAACACCCTCTCCCCTATTGAGGCCCTGATGAAATTAAAAGAATTGCAGGATACAGTACAGCCGGAATAACCGCTATTAAAAATCTAGTCCTAACCCGCCGGTAAACTCATATATCGTATTTACCACACCTGTAGCCGGTCTGGAATCATCCAACATGTTATAGTTGAGTTTCATGTACAGCTTTTTCGTGATATACGACTTAACATCCAGCGTCGTACTAATCCGGCGATCATTGAAATCGGTTAGCAGTGGCTGATAGTAAGTGGTACTGACGATAGACACTTTGTCATTGGGCGTGAGTGTAAATGAAATATAACTGCTCAATCGATTATTGTGTTGTTCCTCTAATTCGCCCGGGTTAGATTCCAATTCGTACATATATAAGGCAGCCACATACAATCTGAAAGTATCTGTGCCAACCAATTTAAACCTTGGGCCTGTGCCTGCAAGAAATCGGTAGTCAATAGCCAGCGGTTCATTATATTGACCCTGAACAAATCCTTCCCATACAAATTTGTCGCGTATCTTGTAATTATACCGGATGTGCTGGAAGCCGCTATTCACAAAATGTTCGGATTCATTTACCTGAACTGTAGCCACATCTGTGAGCAGCAGCAATAAGCTCTTTTTTGTTTTGTATTGAATATGCAAATCCGTTTGCAATGAAACGAGCATATCATTGTTTTTGTTGGCATAAAATGAGAGCTCACCACTTCCCGACCAGCCTGTGGTATCCGTTTTAATACGTTTATCTTCAATATTAATAACCTGAGCCTGCGTGTTTTCATGCAGGAGTATACAACATAGAAAAAGGGTAATTGCAATACGCATAGGATTAATTTGATATAATAATGGGTAAATTCAGCGTGTGAATTTGAGCGTTTAGCCCAGCAACTTTAACCAGCACCATTTTCTCATAAGCAGCAAGCAGGTCGTTAATTTGTGTTTCCAAATCCTCGAAAACCAACTTTTGATTGACTGATGGTTTAAAATTACCGGATGCAACAGCATTATACAAACCAGAAAGTTTATCATTTAATTTAATACCATAATTCAGCATATCCTGGTTGCTTTTATTACGCGTTTCGTACAGGTTATTCAGTATGGTGGTGATATCTGCATCAATTTCGGCAAAGGAATCTTTGAGCGATTGAGGCGCCAGTGTATCGAGTTTCTGTTGATAGTCAGCCATTTGCTTTTGCAGTGCCTGCATTTCTTTGATGCTATTTTGTGTTTTATTAAACAGCTCTAACACCTCCATTAAAAATGCATGTTGTTCGATATAATCTGATTTGGTAGCCATTGAATTTGGATCGGGCAATACTTCAAATGTCAGGATTGCCGAATCTGCACCATATTTAATTTTCGCACTATATGAACCTGGAGCAGCTGCAGGTCCTCCCGGAACTCCATTCCATAAAAACATGCCATCAATACTTATGCCGCCTGTATAATGCAAATCCCAATTCAAGTGATTCAATCCGGGATGAACACTTATCTGATCTTCTTTCTGAGTTGCCGAAGTTGAAAACGTTCTGGCAATTTTTCCATTTTGATCTCTAATTTCTATGGAGCATGCAGCAACAGAATCATATCCTTTTGCATTTTGCATTTTTGGAACCCAGAAATTAAAAACTGCACCCGGCAAAGGATTTTTTCCGGCATTGCGTGGCTCTTCATTTTGCCAGCCACCAATCAGGTAAGCATCTCGCGCAGGCAATGCATGAAACGCATCCTTTTTGAGCGAAACACCCATTTCCTGCAATACGCTCAAATCATCCAACATCCAAAAACCTCTGCCTTGGGTAGCGATAATAAGGTCGTTGTTTTTAATTGTCATATCCGTAATTGGAACCAGCGGTACATTAAATTGAAGCGGATGCCAATTTGCACCATCATCATAGGAAACATATAATCCGTATTCTGTTCCGCAATACAATAATCCCTCACGCACTTTATCGGCGCGTACCACACGTGTAAAATGTGTTGGTGCAATACCATTTGTTATGCGTTTCCAGGTAGTACCATAATCATGGGTTACAAATATATAAGGTGTAAAATCATCACTTTTATATCGGGTGGCAGCAACATAGAGTGTGCCTTTTCGAGTTGGGTCTGCTTCGAGTGCATTAATTTGTGCCCATGCCGGCAAATCTTTTGGTGTGATATTTTGCCAATTTGCACCATCATCTTTGGTGATATAAATAAGTCCGTCATCGCTTCCGGTATAGATGACGCCCTTCTCAACCGGAGATTCGGCGACTGCAAAAATGGTACAATAAACTTCTACACCAGTGTTATCCTTCGTAATAATGCCCCCACTCTTTTGTTGCTTTGATTTGTCGTTTGTGGTGAGGTCGGGCGACATGGCTATCCACGTAGTGCCGTAATCTTCCGTATAAAAAAGCACATTTCCTGCAGCATATAATCTTTTGGGATTGTGCACGCTAAACAGAATGGGAAAATTCCACTGAAAGCGATATTTCTGCACATCGGCACCCTGACCGATAGGGTCATCAGGCCACACTGTAATATTGCGTTCATCGTCGGTGATATGATTATAGCAACCGATATATCCGGAATAATTACCACCATACACGATATCAGGATTCAGGGGGTCGGCAACAATAAATCCACTTTCAAAACCGGCAGTTGGTTCCCAATCATTTCGATTAATCTCACCATATTTTCCCTGATGACGAATGCGGAGAGATGAATTATCCTGCTGTGCACCTAAAATGCGATAAGGCACTGCATTATCTGTTGACACGCGATAAATCTGTGCAGTTGGTTGATTATAATAGGAACTCCAGGTATTGCCGCCATTGAAACTCACCTGCGCGCCGCCATCATCCGCAATAATCATGCGTTGATTATCTTGCGGGTCAATCCAAAATTGGTGATGATCACCATGAGGTGTAGAGATAGATGTAAAATGACCACCACCATCTGTGCTTTTCCAAAATTCAACATTCAGCACATAAATAGTATTCACTTCTTTGGTGTCGCAATAGATTTTGGAGAAGTACCATGCACGTTGGCGCACATTTGGATCTTCAGAAACTTTAGACCACGTTTTGCCGGCATCTTTACTGGAAAATATGCCACCATTTTTCGCTTCAATAATGGCGTAATACACTGAAGGATTAACCGGACTGATACTCAGGCCGATGATGCCCAAGGTATCAGTTGGTAAACCTTTTTGATGTGTAATTTCTGTCCAGGTATTTCCGCCATCCACCGTTTTGTAGATACCGGAACCGGGGCCACCACTTTCTAAGGCATACGGAGAACGTTTCACCTGCCAGAAACCGGCCAGCAAAATATCCGGATCACCCGGATCCATAACGAGGTCAGATGCCCCTGTTTGAGCATCTACAAATAAGATTTGCTTCCAATTTTTACCTCCGTCAATGGATTTATAAATACCTCTTTCGGTATTCGGACCAAAAAGATGTCCGAGTGCAGCGCAGTATACTATATCCGGATTTTTTGGATGCACGACTATTTGCATGATATGCCTGGTATCCGGCAAGCCAACAAATGACCATGTTCTGCCACTATTTACGCTTTTCCATACGCCAAATCCTTCACTCACATTTCCGCGCATACTATTTTCGCCCATCCCTACATACAGGATAGCCGGATCAGAAGGACTCACGGCAATAGCCCCAACTGAGCCGCCAAAAAAACCATCAGATATATTGTGCCAGTTATTGCCTCCATCGGTTGTTTTCCATACGCCACCGCCGGTAGAACCAAAATAAAACACCTGTTTATTCACGGGATCAGCTGCCACTGCTGTGCTTCTTCCGCCCCTCCATGGTCCGATTTCGCGGAAGGATATGCTATTGGTAATGGTTGTATCAAAAGGTAAAGCAGGGGTTGTCTGCTTCGATTTTTGACTAAACACCGGGGATGCCGACAGGAGTAAAATACAAGAAAACAGGATAACTGACCTCATCATAATATGCAGTTTGAGCAACCACGAAATACGGAAAAGCCTTTGGATAAACAAAACCGAAAATTGGCTTTCTCATTTTTATACACCAAAAAATCGCCCTATATTTGCCCCGGAGAGATGGCAGAGCGGTCGATTGCGGCGGTCTTGAAAACCGTTGAGGTGTGAGCCTCCGGGGGTTCGAATCCCTCTCTCTCCGCCAACAAATGATTATTCAGCCTACCGCAGGCTGAATTTTTTATTTTGGGCAAATTGGACAAGCTCGCTTGGACAAGTTGAACGAAATAAAAAATACAGGTGAGCACAGCGAACTGGCTGAATAATCATTTGATGATGCCTCCCCATGTAGGGATCATTTAATTAACCCCTCTCTCTCCGCCAACAACCTGTTGTTTATTTATTTTTCATTTCTGCGAACTTGAGGTGTGGCCCCGGAAGGGTTCCCCGCCTGCTTGACGCAGGAGGGCAGGGAATCCCTCTCTCTCCGCCAACAAATTATCATACAGCCTACCGCAGGCTGTATTTTTTATTTAACCCAATTTGGACAAGCTCGCTTGGACAAATTGGGTTAAATAAAAAATACAGGTGAGCATAGCGAACTGGCTGTAGGATAATTTGTTGAAGCCTCCCATTTCAGGGATCATGTCAATAATCCCAATTCGAATTGCATAGGATCTCTAAAGTATAAATTGGACAAGTTGGGTTAAATAAAAAATACAGGTGAGCATAGCGAACTGGCTGTAGGATAATTTGTTGAAGCCTCCCATCTCAGGGATCATGTCAATAATCCCAATTCGAATTGCATAATCACTTAAGTATAAATTGGACAAGTTGAACGAAATAAAAAATACAGGTGAGCATAGCGAACTGGCTGTAGGATAATTTGTTGAAGCACCCCATCTCAGGGATCATCAAATTAATCCCTCTCTCTCAACAAATTACCTATGTATGAGCCGGTATTTCAGGGTACTAAATACCCATATACACACTTCGATTACCTGATCAATTCAACTAAGGCTGTATGCGCAGTATTTGCTGTAATGGTTTTCAAAATATACATGCCGGAGACACATTGGTCAGGCAGGTAAAAGCTACCTGATACTTCACCATGCGAAACCTGTAAGTTTATTTCCGTTATAAACCGACCCTGCATATCAAAAATGGCTAATGGTAACGCGCCGGTATAATCATCTGCAAGCTGCATTTCGGTATATATGATTCCGGATGATGGATTTGGCCAATACGAAATTATCGGGTCGGGCTTCACCTCTTCAGCGCCTTCATGACAGGTATTAATAATACTGTACGACAAAGATGTTTTACTACAACCATAAATGTTTGTCACTGTAACACGATAGTTACCTGCTGTTGTTGCAAAGTAGGTTACGTTAGTGGCTCCGCTGATAGGAACAGCGCTTTTCAGCCATTGATATGTTAACCCGCCGCCGCCGTTCGCTTTAAGTTTTATACTGGGATCAAAACAAATATTATTAAAAAAATCAATATTCGTGATGGTGGCTGTTGGAATGGGTGATATGGAAATAATTACATCGTTTGACCAAACAGTACACGATGGAGCAACAGTAACTACACAAGCATAAGTGCCCGCTTTGGTAACTGTAAATGTTGCATTTGTTGCACCAGAAATGTTTGTGCCATTTCTTGTCCATTGAAACGTATAACCCGGTCCGCTACTGCAGGTTAAAATCTGAGATGAACCGCTGCAAATGGCAATTGTGCCGGCCGGGGTAACATCTGCAACAATAAAATTATCTGCATATCCATCACAGTCATTATCTAAACCATCACACACTTCCGGATTACCTGGATAACTTTCAGCAGCGTCATCATGGCAATCGCCGGCATTCAACACATAACCAACAGGCAAGCCACAACCTGTAATAAACACATCCGGATTTCCATAACTATCACCATCAGCATCAGCATAGTAGGTTTCATTTTCTGTAAACACAATCGCTGTTCCCGGACTAACCGATGTGCAACCGGTTATGTCATCCGTTACTGTTGTGTAAAAAGTATAGGTGCCTGGTGTCGGTACTGTCGGGGAAATTATTTCGCCCTCACCAATAAAGGCTGGTGGTTCTGTAAACCAGTTATAGGTATAATTACTATTTCCTGTAACCACAATATTATCAAGACCCCAGGCATTGATACTAAATGAATTTTCACCGGAAGCAGTAAACCGAATTTGGAAACGCTTGCCATTCATTCCGGAAAGCAGTTGATTTATTCTGTGATATGTAAACACAGATGCACCAATGGTGTTTGAAAACACCTCCAGCGTATTCCATGTAACAGCATCAATATCCTTATAGGAAACGGTAAATTGTTCGCTTGTTGCAGATGTGAAATTATCGAGGAGCACATCATAATTCAGGAATACTTCTGCAGCACCTGTACCATCAATAATTGGACTTACGATAGAACAACTGTAATTCGTAAGGCTTGGCGTCCACGTAAAATATGCTGTTGGTGCTGCTGCGCCTTCTGGAATATAATCATCCCAACCCATCCAGTTATCGCAGGCATCCGGATTTTCCCAGCCGCTGGTTGTATAATCAGAAGCATCCCAATATTCAGCAAATAACACTGCAGGATCTGGTCCTATCGCGGTTAAGGTCATTTCTGCACCAATACATGTGGTGTCGGTTGATGCCATTATGGAGATGCTTTCCGGTTCTTCATAAATACTCACCGACATCGATTCAGAAGATGTCTGACAAACACCATCTGAAACAACAGCAGTATATATACCGGCAGTTGCGGCCACATAGATATTATTCGTTTCACCAAAAATATCTGCGCCATATCGCTGCCATTGAATGATATTGATTGTATCTGTTTCAATGTGTAGGGTGATATCTGCACCAGCGCAGGTGCTGGAGTCTGTCGTGCCGATGATATTTACTTCCGGCTGTGGCAATACATCTATGTTGACGGGAACAGAAGTTGACCACAATCCGCTAGTAGTGCAGGTTAATTTACACGCATAGACAGCTGATGCTGTTAAGGTGCACACATAAGATGAATCTGTTGCACCGGGAATATCTACATAGGTGCTGTCAGGATGTACAGCTGTTTGCCACTGATATGTAATATCCGGACCTGATTCTGCATCCTCCAAATGTACATGGATTTCAGTTTGCGGACAATAAGGCACATCATCTGTAAAGGCAATACCGGCATCCGGTGCAATAGTACATCCTTCAGGCGGTGTAAAGGTAAAGTTGAGCCCCATAACAGGATATACAAACGGAGAGAAGCTACAGGTTGCTGTATTATTTAATCCTTTGGAAGTAAAATACCAGTTAAAATTCGTTTTACGAGTATGAAAATCATCAACTGTTGCTCCGCTTAACCCTACAGTGATATTTTTATATGAATAAGGAAATCCGGGACCATACCTGAACTGAATCGTATTATCACTTTCTTTCAAAATAATCTGGGCTGAAAATTCGCTGAAACCATAATTATAAAATCCCCAATTAGACCATTGGATAATAAATGAACGATTTGGCGCTGTGCCTACCACACCATATGAAATATCCCTTCCAAACGCACATCCGTATAAATCATTTGCAAATACAGCTATAATATCTGATTCATTGCTCAGCACTTGTGCATATACCAACGGTGCAATTCCGCCCATTTTGATATAACCATTCGCGTGAATGCCTAATGTTGTAAAAGGTGTATTATGATAAAAGAAAGTAAAGGGCAATGTAATCAAACCGGTGGCCTGATCATCATAACAGCCAGGTGACGTAGTCATAACAGTAGTATTTCCTGCCTGCACCGGTAAATAGGCCCACATAAAACTGGTAAAGGACATTCCGGCAGCAGTTGCAGCGGGCGACCATTGCAGAATTAATCCGTTATCCGGATGTACGCTACCGGAATAGGTACATTTATCCGTAATGGCACCGGATGTAGTTGCAGACCAATCAGTTGTGGTAGTACGTGTTTGAAAATCAGCCACAGCATTTCCACTCACACCAACCGTCATTGCTGTAGATGTGGCTCCCGAACAATTACCATAATTTAATTGAATTTTATTTGAGCCTTCATATAATCGTAGTTGCACATTAAATTCACCCGTTCCTGCAGGTTGAAGTCCCCAGTTGTTCCACTGTACCACAAATTGCCGATATGGTGCGACACCATAAGCTACATAAGAAAGTTCATGTCCGGATGCACATGCATATAAATCTCCGGCAAATACGGCGATGGTGTTTGGAAGTGATGCGAGTACATCTGTTGTTACATTTGTAGTTGAAGCACCAAAAGTGATATATCCATTTACGGAAACGGAAATCGTATTATAATTTACACCACAATACGTAAATGTAAATGGAAGGTTGATTGCATTAAACTCTGCATCATCTGTACAGCTGACATCATCCGCTAAAACTGCTCCATTACCTAACTGACTATATGTTTTAAAAGCCGGCTCAAACTGATAATCTGCTACCTGAGCGTGCAGATAACCAGGTAATAAAATGCAGATACAAATAATTAGACGAAAAGTAGTTTGCATTATGGTATGTGCTTTATAAGCAGGCAATTTCAAATGCCTTTTACGAATTAATGTTGAATCAGTATTTTAACCGAATAGATACCTTCAGGATGTGCTACCGTTAATTGATACATGCCATTCGGAAAAGCGTTGGTCGACAACGTAAATGCATGCCCATAATCAAGTGAAACCATATCGGTCATAACCATCTGTCCATTGAGAGATGCCAGTGTGCAGTACACCTCTCCTGAAATTTCCTGCGGCATGCCAATCGTTAACCAGTCTGATGCCGGATTTGGATATGCCTGAATTTCAGCCGCGGATACATGCGGATGTCCAGAACGCACATTATCCGGACAATCCATCCAGGCTGCACCATCCAGATACCATTTGCCGGTTACCAGATTTGATTCGAGGAAGTCGATAAACATCATAGCCTCTTTTCCTTTTCCACTTTCCTCAAGATGAAATCCACCACCGGTATCATCATCTCTGTATTCTTCGCAACTCCAGGTTAGTCCATCAATTGCACGTGGATTTGTTCCATCTGCCCACCAATAAGGTCCCCATGAAATCCAGGGTACTTTCTTATCCGGTCCTTCAAATGCCAAAGCAGGATCTCCTGCAATTTGCCGCTCTATCAGCACTTTAATAGCCAGATTACCCCAATACGCTTTTGGTTCGGCTAATGCCTCATATAATTCATGTGATGGATGTGTGTATCCGGTATAATGAAAGCCTGTAAAAAATACCTGTTTCACATTGGCCATTGAATCCTGAATGCGTTGTAACAAAGTGATATACTGGTTCACCGTTGTTTTGATATATAAAATACTATCATCAATAGGTAATTCTGTATGTGTTTGCATCCAAACAATCTGAATATTATCCCAGGTATCACCACGGGCATCAATTTTTTCCTGTAAGTAATCCCAATAATCTGTACTGGTTGTATCAATCATGGTAGTCAGGTCCTTCCCACCATAAAATAATCCCTTCAATTTTAAACAGGGATTTACGCCTACATAATCCCAAGTTTTCAGTGAATCCACCATGGCATTATAGGCATTACTCGCAGTTGAACCTCCCATGCCGATAACCAGCACATTGCCATCTTCCCAATCCACATCGCCAACATTATTTAAAGGGACCATCGCATTAGAAAGCGCCTTCCCTTTATTCAGGTGCGTTTCCGGAATGTCATTCATAAAGTAGGGATACAATCCTCCACGGAAGGGCCCATACCTCGTATAACCCATATCTGTAAGTGGAATCAGTCCTGTTGAATCATTGTCGCAATTTAATTCGAGTTGCGCATGAACAGACTGGTTGAGGCCTATGCAAAGTACAAGCAGGACCGCAACAGTTTGTAAACGGTTTTTCATTGTGTGTGTGTCTTAATATGCCCGGATTAAGGCCGAGGAGAATCTTAATCAATAACAAAAATACAATTCCTTATAAATTTGTCAAAACGCAGGTATTTTGTGACATACCGTTTATCCACTACGGGTAAACAGCGCCATCTGACAAGCAACCGAGCACTTTATATTTACTGGACAGGATGGTTTGACAAGTTTCAGCATCCTCTTTGATAACCCTGAAAGGGAATTTTCCGCTACTGTGAATGAACCAGATATCGTCATCTTGCTTGCGAATAAATCCGGTATGATTATCCAGGCCGATAATATACAATCTGTCACCATGATGCCGGATAAACGAAAACATTGTATCCTGCTCAACTGCATTGTAGCGGGTAATAAAGGTTTCCTGAACCTGGTTTTTAATCATCTCTTCAGAAGCACATTGTGCCATTTGAATCCGGTCAACGGGCATATGCATGTCTTCAATAAGTGTGGTAACAAAATAGCCACAGGCAATGGCGCCTTCACCCGGAATTTGTGACGTGCCGTTAAAATCCCATTTTGTACCAAGCCAATAGGGAAACAGGGTGTCGAAAGCATGTAACATTTCCTGCGGTGTTTCAGGTGTAGATAATTGCAGCTGTATTTTTGCATAATCAGCTGCACTATAACTGGAGCGATACCACGGTGCTAAAAAGGGATAAGTATATATCATCCATCCCAAAATGCCCACGGCCATCAGGCTAAGCACCAAACATATGCGCAAAAAAGTTTTCATGGTTAGCATCAGTTCCAGGTGCATGTGTGAAACACCTGATGGCAGGCCATAGGGTTTAGAAAATTTATAGATTGGTTGAGTTAAATATAAGACCTTGTTACAAACGCTGGCAGATACATTTTTTCTTATGTCTGCCGTAATTTTTTTCAGGACTGATACACATCAATCAGTTGACGGGTCAGGGTCGATTTATCAAAACGTGCTGCCTGTATGCGGCCTTTATTAATCATCTCCGTGCGTAATTCCGGATGCTGAATGGTTTTGCTGATCATTTGGGCAATGTGTGCTGCATCAGCCGGATTAAAATACAATGCGGCATCACCACCCACTTCAGGGAGGCTGCTCACATTTGATGTAATAACCGGACAACCAACTACCATACTTTCTAAAATTGGAATACCAAAGCCTTCATATAAACTTGGGTAAATAAAGAGTAAGGCTTTTGCATATAAAGCAGGCAAATGTTCAGTAGGCACATCCTGTAAAAACAGAAAATATTTTTCCAGATGATCAGATACCATGGCTGCTTTTACTTCATCAGCATATCGCTTTCCTTGCCCAACAATTACACAAGGAATTCTATCTGATTCAGCCAAATGTTTATAAGCATGTACTACAGCTAACAGATTTTTTCTTTCTGTAACAGAGCCCACATACAACATAAACTGATTGGGTAAGGAATAAGTTGCAGGCAATGGTGCCGGCTGTCGGTAAAACAAATCATCACAGGTTTGATAAATGACCTGAATGCGTTCCGGGGCTGTGTGGTAAGTGGCTACAATATCCCGTTTAGTGCTTTCACTTGCCGCTACAATCACGTCGGCATGGTTTACCGCAAACTTGGTTTTCAGTTCATAAACTGTTCTGTCGACACCCGGGTAGTGATGTGGAAATAATCCAAATATTAAATCGTGAATGGTAACTACGCTTTTTACATCGGCCTTATTGATGCTGAAGGGCAATTCATTGCTCAGGCCATGGAACACATCAATTTTATGCTTAATCATGTCCCGGCGAATGCCAAAGCTTCTCCATACCGACCCTCTGCCTACAACAGTTTGCACTTGTGCGCTTGTTTCAAAAGGCAGGCGGTGACTGGCATTTGGTGTAAACAGGAAGTACTCGTGCTCAGGGTATAGCGCAGCCAGATTTTTGACGACAGCTCTGCTATAATTGCCTAAACCGGTGGCATTCTGGAATATTCTTTTCGCATCAAATCCGATACGCATAGGGCGAAGATACGGTATAGTACATAAAAAAGCCCCGGTCTCCTCTCCCGGGGCTCGTGTGTGTAAGCGGGATCTACTTAATAGATCACATACTTACCCGACTGGCTGGCATCGCTGCCTGTCAGTTTATACATATAAATTCCTGCCGGCAGGTTTCCTTTTTCAATTGTGAAACGGTTGCCGTTTGTTTGTTGCATACTGATTGTATTTCCATTGATATCGGTAAGCACCAATGTAAATGCATTGCCATTCGGATTATCGAAGGTCAGCTCAGCTGAAGTATTGAATGGATTTGGCTGCAGCATTACCTGGAATGGATTTGTTGTGTAGAACTGAATATCACTTGGATCTTCAATTAAAACACAATTGTCGGTTAAGGCGGTTACCACTTCTTCAAAATCATCATTCACAGCAGCCGTAAAATGTTTGATACAAATATTTGCCGGATAGGTAGCTGTATAGAAAATTCTGAATGTAGGTATAGGTTCAAAATGCACCTGATATGGAATTTCATCATATCCTAAAGCGATTACCTCATCATCTGTGTATGACAATCTGAAATCAGAAGCATATGTTTCAGGACACAAATTGGCAACCGAATCAATCGTGATACCTTCCATGGTAAATTGCGTCGCCAGAACACGGGCACTTGGATTCAGACTATAAATATCCAGATAATTAAACATCGGATTAATAGCACCAATGCTGTAAGTAACGGTATCTGAAGTATTCATTAATTCAATAGGGAGACTACATAAATCGGCATCATGCGAAAAGCCTAAAGCCTCGTTAGCACAACCCATTACCAAGGCCGCATCAACCACATCAATATGGCTATCGTTATTCGCATCGTTACAAATATCTGCAATGATGGTATTGTCTAGAATTTCTTCCACATAAATACCGACATCGTCGTGCTGACGGGTAGTATCCAAATTCACATCACCGAGGTCATGCCATCCGTTGCAATTGCCTTCGCAGTCGTATTTAGCTGTCCCCCATATTTCGCCAAGGCAATCGATAAAAGTTGGGCAATCATCTACCATTTCGGCATTAATTACGCCATCTACATCGCGCCAGATATTAATACAACGCGAACGCCAGTTGTTCGACAAATTGGTTTCTACTCGACCATCCACATCCGGGTGATTGGTCCAGTTAACACGTGCAACAAATGTATAGGTGCCATCCGGAACATCGGTAATATCAATCCATTGACCGCCTGTGCCTAATCCGTACACATCATAACAACCGGAAGATATACCCATATCAGCACCGGTATATCCACCCATGCCACACAAATCCATTACAGCAAATCCATTTTTATGGCCAACTGGAATTTCATTTCCGAGACTATCGTACAATAAGTACTCACCGTAATCGATATAGTGATTATGTCCGTGACAAGGATCAAAAACAAGGAATGGATTTTCAGCAGCAGTTCCGATATGATAATCTTCATCGCCGAGGTTCCATATTTTAATACCGAATTTAATGATGGTGCGCATACCGCTTCCGGTAAGTGAGCCTTCTTCGATATAACATTCGTTATAGGCGGCATCCGCATCTATAGTTCCGATTTGAAAATCTGATCCCCAGCCTGCGCCGATATCTCCATCAAAATACGTTTCATCTAAAACAAGATCCGGACCTGTAGGACAATCGGGGTTACCCGGATATATACAGCTGCCATCATTTACCATAGCCAGCGGATTATAATTACAGGCATATGGATCGGTGCAGCCAGCTGGTTCGCCAATATAGGTAAGAGCCCACTCGATAGATTCCCCAACGCAATCTGTTTCAGCATCACCTATGCGGATGTATATTTCGTCGCCGGCATTCAGGTTAGCTAACAATCTGGCCAAAAAATCGCAATAATCATCATTGTAGCCAAGTGTTCCTTCTGCCAATTCTGAGGGTACGAGACCATCGCAATAACTGTAGATATAGATTTTGGTATCGCACACATTGCCGAAACCACAAGTAGTGATCTCGTAGGTGCCTGAAGTTGGCACATTGAATACATACCAATAATCAGGTTCAGGCGCTGTGTAGGTGCCTGCTGTTACCGGAACAGCGGTGGCGCAATCCTCCCCAACAAAAAGAGGAGCGGCCTGAAGTTCTTGTCCGGCAAGCAAAAGCGCTAAAATACATGTGTACACAGGGAAAAACGGAGGAGTACGTTTGATTGTCATTCGGCTGAGTTTTCTACCCTAAATATACGATTTTCTCAATTCCAAGCATAAATATGCATAGCATAGAGCAAAAATGCAGAGCCAGGATTAGCCTTTTTGAGCCAGCGCCGCGGCCACTGCAGCAATCACCTTGGGGGCGTTTCCGATGTAAATCTGTTGATCAATGATAAATACCGGACGTTTGAGAAAGGTATATTCTTCCAGGATATACTTGCGATAATCTTTTTCGGTAAGTGCCATCTGATTAAGTCCAAGTGCCCTGTACTTAAGCGCAACCCGGCTGAATAAAGCCTCATAACTCCCAGCCAGTTTTTTCATGGCATCTAATTGTTTGGCTGTAATGGGTTCCGTTTTAATATCCTGCAATCGAAAGGGAAAGCGATTTACCTTCAACTCTTTCATTATTCTGGCACAGGTGCTGCAGGAGGAGAGATAATATAATTCCATCATATCAACCGGTTACATTTATAAAGTTGATTCATCTTCATTTGACAGAACTCGCGAACGAAGTACTTTGTTCACCGTAATGCTATTATTAATCTCAAATCCAACAAGCAACACGAGCGAATTGAGGTTGATCCATAACATGAGCACAATCAGTGTTCCGATAGAGCCGTACACTTCATTATATAAAATCAGGTTGTTAGCCACATACCCAAATATCAGCGAAGCCAGGATGCTCATCACCGTGGCAAACGTGGCTCCGGGTGTAATAAATCGCCAGCGGGCTTTTACGGCCGGACCATAATAATAGATGAATGATATCCCCAGAAAAAACAACAATAGTAAAATGGCATATTTCACTAACGTAATAAACCAGACACCGGTGCTGTCTTTCCAATTGATTAAATCGCCAATCCAATCAACAAAATGGTCGCCCATAATAATCATGATTAACGATGCAATAAACAGGAGGAATAAATATAAAGTTAATCTCAGTGCGGCGAATCTGTTTCTCCAAAATCCTCTTCTGGCATAAATCGCATGTTCCTTGTTGAAGGTAAGCAACAACATCCTAACGCCATTTGTGCTGAAGTAAAATGCCAGAATAAAACCTAAGGATAATAAACCACCGCGTTTAATACTGGTAATACCTGTAATGGTGGATTCCAAAAAAGAATAACCGCTATCAGGTAAAACACCCTGAAAGAATTTATGAATACTTAAATCAAGTCCCTGTATTGGAATATACGGGATGAGCGTAAACAAAAAGATAATACTGGGAAAAATGGCCAGCAGGAAATTAAAACTGATGGCTGCTGCGCGCACAGGAAGTTGATCGCGTCTGATTTCCTGCCGAAAAAACACAACAACATCGTAAATAGGTATCCCCGCGAAACCCGGCAAACTGGTACGCTGCGTAAACCCAATAAATTTTGCATATTTACTGCGTGCGAGTCGGCGAAAGGCTTCAGGTATCGGGTTCATAAAGTTAACCGGCGCAAAGTTACCGAATTTACCGGCTTCCTCCTGTTCAGATGGCACGCAGCTTTTGACCCAGCATGACCACCTCCTTTTCGGCAGGATAATAGCGTTCAAGATAATCGAGTTCAACACGCGCCTTACTTTTTTGTCTCGACTGGATATAGAGCTCTGTTAACTTCAAACGGGCTATCAGGTAATCCGGATTTAATCGGATGGCATTTATATAACAGGATTCTGCCTGTTGCATATCTCCTCTTGCACTCAGCAACACACCCAGATTATTCCATGCTTTTTCATACTGCGGATTTTCAGCAATGATTTTTCTGTATAATGCTTCACCCGCATTTACATTACCTGTAAACACGAATGCCGTTGCTTCCTTAAACAGAAAATCCAGATTAAGTGGTTGCTGTTCAACGGCATACTGGAAATAGGTCAAGGCTTCTGCAAATTTTGCTTTACCTAAATACGCCTCACCAATTCTGTAGGCTGTCCACGCATCCACATCATCCATCTCAGGTGCCATGCCAACAATCCGGTCGTAATCATTCGTCAGATAATATAAATGTATATTTACCGCACGCAGCGCATCTGACATCTTACCGGCTTTTTTAATGTAATAGCGCGCCGAATCCAGTAAGGATGGGTCTTTGGTAAAACTTTCATAATAATGCAGATAGCCCCGTGCCATCGTGATAGGTTCCGGATGCACATCTGTCAAACATTTTAAACCCTGAAATGTGCCTTCTTTTTTAATGCTTTCTTTTCCGGGAATCTGAATTTTATGGTCACTGATGGATACATGCGGAATGTCAACAGAACCAGATTTCGGCAAGTGACAACTGCTGCAATCATCCATTATTGCATTTCGCTCTGCAACAGGTGCTTTGCAGGTGGTTGTATTTGGGGTATGACATTGTTTACATGGCGCATTAAATTGCTCACGCGGTGTTTCCTTTACCGTGAGGTGCGGATTATGGCAGGTAATACAACTTATTTTTTGTGATGTAATATAACATTTCGATTGCAATAACCTGTCGGCCTGAGACGCCATTAAAAATTTATCATTCGCACCATCATACACCGGTAAAAACACATTCCAATGATCGCTTATCTGATCGCCCGGTTTAAAATCAAAAAAACTTGAACCGGGATGCAATACGTTCACACCCTGCAAATGACAGCGCATGCACAATTGATTTTGCAATGCAGTCGATAATTTTCGCGGATTTACAATACTATAATCTGTCTGCCTGGCTGTATCAACCAATTTTCCGGAACTCACCTGCGCAATATGTAAACTGCCGGGGCCATGACACCGTTCGCAATCAATACCGGAGGGCACTTTTGAATATTTATTCACCGAACCTGCCACCAAATCAGGTAATCCATTATGACAGGTCATACATTCAGCTTCAATGACCCGCGAAAAACGCGAATTAAATCCACCTGACATCCCGGGTGCTAAATCCCATTGTTTCTTTTGCGTATAAAATGTAATCGGCGCCTGATACAAATATCCATTTACCTGCAGCATATGCGAATTCGTGTGCTGTCCGCTGCCAATAATATAATCGATGCGTTCTGTGCGTTGATGAATCGTATCGGCTCCGTCTAAACGAAATTCCATGATCATCAGGTGATCATCCTTCCAGAAAGGGCGGTAATAGAAATTGTTTACGCTGTCATACACAATAGCATGTTCATCAAAAATACCTGCACTTTTTTGACGAGTAGCTTTATCAAAACTCAAACCCATTCCGGTATGCACAAATGTGGCGTGCTTATCGGCATGGCACAATTTGCACGTTTCCATTCCCACATATTGAACCGTATCATTTTGATTGAGCCACTCACTCTCCTCATCCCGCACATCCTCATCAGCACCACATCTGGTGAGTAAGGCCATTAAAGTCCCCAGTGAAATAATAAGTACCAGCGAACGCATGTGGTGTAAAAATAGTGCTATATGCCGAAAACATACTTATCGTAAAGGTTTTGGGCAAGATGTATGTACAGTCGCACAGCGCATGGTTCTGACCCGCATTGTTGTTCCGGTCACGTGCGTCCGTTACGCTTCGTGTACCCTGTCGTGTAACTGAGGTACGATCAGGTATCTAAGAACACGTTTTTCCAACGCGGTTCAGGGATCATGCACGACGCCCGTTTGCCGAACCAACGATATCGGTTTCGCGCCACGAAGCGATAAACAGGGTCTCGTATAAACGCCGGAAAAACAAATAGGGCTTGCAAAAGCGGATATGGAAATCGCAATTTTCCGGCAATGCGCAGAACAGCGCCGGAATAGGTATAAAACTTTCCTTTTTCGTACAGAATTATACTATCTACATCTCCCGAAAAAGCATGTTCCAGAAAAAAATTTTGTGCAAATGCACCTTGCAGGGTAGCCATTTTAAAATACTGCGACTTATCATTATTCAGTACACGTTGCACTGAGGCATTGCATAAATTGCACACACCGTCAAAAAAGATAATGGCTTCAGGTTCTGTAACACTCATCCCGGAAACTTCGCCTGCCATTCGAGCATGCCGCCAATTAAATTGCGTACGTTCGTAAAGCCGGATTGCATCATCATCATTTTAGCTGTATTACTCCGCACTCCGGAGCGACAATGCACTATAATTTCACGATCTTTTTCATCGTCGAAATCATACATCCGCATAGGCACGGTGCTTAAAGGAATATGCACTGCACCAATATTAAATTCCTGATATTCATGTTGTTCGCGCACATCGATAATGAGCAAATCTTCACCTGCATCCATGCGCTGTTTTAATTCTTCTACTGTAATGTCCATATGCCTGTAGTATGCTGAATTTATTGCCTGATAAAAGTAGTTGTAAAATACATGCCTGAGCGCGTATCCACGAGGCGTGCAATATATAATCCCGAAGGTAAATCGTAAATGGAAACAACACCATTCGATATTTCAGTGCGTTGAACAATGGCACCTGCGCGATCAAAAATATCTACGGTATACTGGCTTTCCGGCAACCCGGCAAACTGCAATTGCGATTCGGCAGGATTTGGGAAAGCGGTAATGTGATGTTGTTGCGCTGCAGGTTCGCCGATGGTATTAAACATGGAATAATTTCCTCCAACCTGCGGGCGAATCATAACAGCGCCGCTCAGGGCAGATTTTTGCCAAACAGCACCTACATTAAAATACACATCGTCTTTCGCGTCAGAATTCGCATCAAAACCGACATTCAAAAATTCTTCCTGACTCTGCAGCCATCCCACATAAAAATCGCCATCAACTACAACCGGTGTTGGATTACCCAGGAAGTCGACCAGTTTATATACATAAAATCCGTTCAGACTATCCACATATTTTGGCGTCAGAAAATCGTTTTGAAACACAATATTTTCATCGCCGGAGGCACCTGTTGTATCAATATTATCCCATACCATCAAACTGAAAAATAAATCACTTTTGCTGCCATCTACATAGGCCCAGTGAATATAAATTTCTTTCAATGTATCTGGTTCATTGGCGAAAAAATGCATAGCCAGTTTAGCGCCAGTTCCTACAATCGCATAGGCGCGTTCAGCGGTTCCGTCATCGTAGGCATAATAATTATAAAAAGCTTGGTCATGCACCAAAGTATCATTCCTGCGATACACGTCACTGGCTCCATCTACTGAATAAGTAAATCGAAGTGTTAAACTATCATCATCATATCCGGGTGTACCGGCAGGCACTTCAAAGGTTGAATAACTGTTGTAATTAATACTAAACGGATCAAAATTAACGGATACCGGGAAAGTGGCGGGCACAACGGTTGCTCCACTGTATTTTTCGGTAACACCATATTGATGTGATGTATTAATAATTGTATTGAAATTATTATACATAAATACACCGTGTTCCGCAGCTAATTCTTCATCCTGATGATTTTTGAATTGATTCCACGGCATCTGTCTGTAATCTTGCAGGTAAGGTTCCGGCTCATACATAATGGCTACATCACGAAAGAGGGTATCATTATACGTACGATCATCATCTAACAGCACATAATCGATATGCCAATGATCATTATTTCCATTTACTCCGGCCCAGTTACGGAAACGGAAACTGAAACCATCATAATGGTAATCATCCGCAACCGGAATCATGGCTAATTGAAAAGATTGCGGATCATCGCCATTCAAATTAACCGTTGACCATACCTTATCCCAATGGCCATCGGCATCTTTAAACTCCAGAATTAATGAGTCCTGATTATTTGGAAATTCACCAAAACCGCCCGGCTGATAATAAAAACTTAAATACACGCTATCCGTAATCGGGCCGCCAAGAAAAATATTTCTGCTGGTTAAAAAATCTGCCTGCGACAGCGACGACGCCTCATTGTAAGGTTTTCCATGTTTATCGATACCATCGAGAGTAACCACGCCATAGGTAGGTGGCAGTGTTGGATAGGTGATATTGACAAAGGCATTTGAATCCACCCAATAAACCGACGATGGGTAAATAGATGAAACCATCTGTTCTATAGTATCGCCACAATCTGTAAGTGCGCCGTCGACAAACACATATCTGCCGGAAAAATCATCCTGAAATGGCAAACACAAAGTATCGCGGCTTTCAACAATCGTTCTGCTGCCGGCATTACCTTTTTGTTGCATTAATTGACTATTTACCTTCAGGGGTTTTAAGATTTCCTGACCGTGTAAGGTTGAAAGGGAAATCATGGCAGTAAACACCAGGAAAAGTCGCAGAGAGGAAATAAGTTTTTGCATACCCATCAAATTAATCCGGTTCCTTTTCCGGCGCTTCTTCTGAATTTAACATTCCGGCATCATCCGTAATCCAGATATCAATCATTGATCCTAAATTAACGGTTTTATCCAATTCGGCCGTTGGGAACTGTCTATATACCAACGCATCCGAGCTGTCTTTTATGCTACCGGAAGCGATAACTGTGCCCAAAGAGAGTTCTTTTAACTGAATCAGGTTAATCGCTTCAATGTATGAAAGGCCCCGCAGGTCGGGAATTGTAATTTTTGTATCGCCCAGGCCGTTGCCTAAAACGAGGTCAATTTTTGAGCCTTTGGCGATTTTGGTGCCGGGTTTCAGGCTTTTGCGTTCGCCATGCAGGCGCATATCGAGGAATACATCGCGATATTCAAATGGCTTGTAAATGATATCTCCAACTTTAAGTCCGTGACTTTCCAGTATTTCGCGCACACTCACCAAACTGGTGCCTACTTCAAATCGCGGAATATCGGTTTTAGGCGGTTGGGCCATATTCACCGTAACGTATATCGTACGGCCACTTTTCACTTTCGCATCCGGTAAAGGATCTTGGTTGAGGATGGTAAGCGGACGTTCGTCAGGGTCAAAGGTGCTGTCCATAACGGCATAAGCCAAATCGAGGTTATCCAGCGCATCAAAAGCTTCTGTTGTGGTTTTGCCTATCAGGTCAGGAACTGTCTGACTTTCACCGTGTCTGGAATACTGTTGAATAAAGAATAAGACGGCCCATAATAGCAACACAGCAGCCAGTACAGCACCGAACATGTTTATCCAGAACAACTTGGTGGTAAAGAACCGCAAAATACCCGGATTTTCGGGCGAGGTCGAACTTTTCTTTTTACTCATGCGCTAAGGGGCCAAAGTTACTGAAATTCAATGGTCATGAGCGGTCGAAACGCGCTTCTTCTATCAGTCGACTAAAAAATTCACCTAAAGTCAGGCCTGAGGCGATGGCCATTTTCGGCACAATGGATGCTTCGCTCAACCCGGGTACTGTATTTACTTCCAGAAAATGGGGTATCCCATCGCGAATGATATAGTCGATACGCACCACACCGCGGCACCGCAACACGCGATAAATTCGGGTGCTAAATTCACGCACGAGTGCTGCTTCTGTATCCGGAATTGGTGCCGGAATTAACTCATCACTTTCGCCGGCGATATATTTTGCCGTATAATCAAAAAAATCATGTTTACCGGTCACAACCTGGCAGATGGGTAAAGTGATTACCTCTTTTTCATAATGATAAACGCCACAGGTAACTTCATTGCCTGTTAATCCCTCTTCCACCAGCACCTCTGTATCAAATTTGAGGGCTTCTGCAATCGCATGCGGCAGGTCTTTAAAATCTTTCACTTTCGACACCCCGTAACTCGAGCCGTTGTTATTCGGTTTTACGAAAACCGGCAGTTGAAAATGTGCCGTAATTAATGCTGTTTTTTCAGCCTCGTCAACACCCTTGGTAACCAATACACCTTTTGCCATCGGTATGCCGCTCTGGCTTAGCACCTGCTTTGTCCAGTGTTTATTAAAGGTCAGTGCTGAGGTTGCCACCGAGCAATTTGTATATGGGATGCCGAGCATATCGAGATAGCCTTGTAATTTACCATCTTCACCCGGACTGCCATGAATGGCGTTAAATACGGCATCAAACTGCATATCGTTGCCCATCCAGTTAAAGCTAAAATCGCTGATATCAACGGGTGTATGGTCGGGTTCAATAAACCAGCCTTCAGGATCGATAACCACTTTAAACACATTGTAAGGCGAATCTTCCAGATTCCGGGTTACCACTTCGCCACTTCCGAGCGAGATATTTCGCTCTGCAGTAAAGCCACCGCATACGACGGCAATATTCTTTTTCATTCAGGCAAATTAACGGCAAAGGCCAGAATTGAAGTATCTCAGTTGTAAACAATGCCGCGTTATAAAAATAAAAAAGGCGCCACTGGATGCGGCGCCTTCAGGGTAGTATTTGATTCTCAGATGTGCAATTTCGCTTTTTTGGCCAGCAATTGATCCGGCGTTTCGGCATGTTCAGGATCTGGAAGACAACAGTCAACCGGACAAACCGCCGCGCACTGTGGTTCTTCGTGGAAACCTTGACACTCAGTACATTTATCCGGCACGATGTAATAAACATCATCAGCAATAGGTGCGTTTTTTTGGTCAGCGTCCATGCTGCTGCCATCCATTAAGGTAACAGCGCCTTTAACGGTTGTTCCATCAGAAAAAGCCCACTCTACGCCGCCTTCATAAATTGCGTTATTCGGACATTCAGGTTCGCAAGCGCCACAGTTAATACAGTCAGAAGTGATATGAATTGCCATAAATCGTTTTATTTAATTTTACACGGTCAAATATATGGGCAGGCCTCGCACATTTCAAAAAAGTAAGGGCATAATTGGGCGTATTTATACAGATTCTAAATAACAAGTAATGACAAGTATAGGGCATACCGTGCAGGAAAGGATACAAGCGCTCACCGATTTTGGGAAATTGCTCACACCCGACAATCAGGAACTGGCCCTTATCCTTCAACGCACCACAGCGCATAATGGGTGGTTTGATCATACATCTGTATGGCAGATGCTGAATAGTTTCCGCGAGCAGTTTTTTCAGGAAGCATTATTACAACAATGGATGTCAGGTTACAGTGTTGCTGAGTCGCCTAAAGAGGTTGGCCTGGTATTGGCAGGCAATGTACCTTTTGTGGGCATGCATGACATCTTATGTGTATTGATGAGTGGTCATATTGCACAAATAAAATTAAGCAGTAAGGATGCACACTTTTTTCCGTGGATGCAGCAAAAACTGGAGCAGCTTTTACCGGAACTTGGCAAACGCATGCATTTTGTGGAAAGATTAGCTTCGTTCGATGCAGTAATTGCGACCGGCAGCAATAATTCGGCGCGTTATTTTCATTATTATTTTAATAACTATCCGCATATTATTCGCAAGAACCGCACTTCGGTTGCCATCTTACATGGCGATGAAACTGCTGAAGATATCATTGCGCTGGGACGGGATGTATTTTCATTTTATGGATTAGGCTGTCGCAATGTGGGAAAAGTATTTGTGCCGCAATCATTTGACAAACAAGTATTATTCCGCGATTGGGCCTCTTATGAATGGGTGATAGAAAATACAAAGTATAAGCACAATTACGATTATAATCGCGCATTGCTTTTATTAAATAAAACGCCATATCTCACCAACGACTTTTATATGTTGGTTGAATCAGAACAGTTGTTTTCTCCTTTATCTGTTTTATTTATGGAAACGTATGCCAATGCGGATGATTTGCAAATAAAATTAGATGCTATTGCGCCGGATTTACAATGTGTGGTTTCATCGCGACCGGGCAACACCCCATTCGGCGCTACACAGCAACCGGCTTTAGGTGATTATGCCGATCATATGGATACGATGCAGTTTTTGCAATCGCTTTAAGCGCACATTTTTTTAATAGCCGCAACCAGCATATCTAAATCAGCCGTTGAGGTATATACATGTGGTGCAATGCGCACGCCGTGAATATTTTCCCAGTTAATAGCCACGCAATGAATGCCATAATCCTGCATCAGTTTTGTAGCGATATCAGCTGGTTCTAAACCAGAAATGGAAAAATTGGCAATCGCACAACTAAAGGCAGGATCCATATGCGTATTCAGCATAAATTTAGGTAACCCTAAACACTGGTTCACCCAATAATTTTTCAAATAACGCAAGCGCTCTTCTTTTCTTTGTGGGCCTATCATCATATGAAAATCGATGGCATTGGCGATGGCATATTCTATCGGAAAAGACCGGGTGCCGAGGTTTTCAAATTTGCGGATATTATTTACATCCTGCGTATCCGGTGCACCCATCAACGGCCAAACTTTATGAATTTTTTCTTTTTTAATCCACAGCATCCCGCTACCCACGGAGGCACTCAGCCATTTGTGTAAACTGGTACCATAATAATCGCCGCCCAATTCAGGAACAGAAAATTGAAAATGCCCAAATGTATGCGCACCGTCTATCATCACCTCCGGACCTTTGGCATGAATGGCATCTGCAATGGCGCGTACCGGATTGATGTGACCGGTCCAGTTGATGATATGATTTACCTGCACCAATTTGGTACGGTTGGTAATTTGTATCGTATATCTTTTTACAAGTTCTTTTGTATCATTTGTCGGTAAATCCAGGTCAATCCATTTTAAAACAATGCCGTCACGTTTTTCGCGTTGTTTCCAGGCATTAATCATATTCGGATAATCTTGTCTGGTAAGCAGTACTTCATCACCCGGTTCAAAATCCAATCCGAAAATAATATTATCGAGTGCTTCAGTTGTATTTCGGTTGATGGCAATTTCTTCCGCATCAGCTCCTGCCAGTGCAGCGATTTTTTTTCGTAGTCCTTCCCTACCCTTATCCAGCACCTGCCACATATAATAGCTTGGTCCTTCGGCGGTGAGTTTATTGTATCTGTCAACAGCATCCTGCACTACTTTTGGGGCAGGACTTACACCGCCATTGTTTAAATTAATGATGGTTGCTGAAGTAGTATACGCTTCGCGGATAGTGTTCCAAAATGTTTCGTCGGAGGCCACGTCTGCAGCAGATAAATTACTGACGCGGTCGATCTGTGCTTTTAATTCTTCCGAAAAAATTAAATCAGCGAAACCGGCAGTAGCGGCCAGCATGGCTGAATGTTTGAGGAAATTTCTTCTCCCTGCCATAAGGTTGTGGATTCATCCGCAAGATACAGAAACTTCCTGCAAAATGAAACTGCGTTGTTACCGGTAAGAAAGGAATACTGATGCTCAGCCTAAAACGATTTCTTTCACCTTATCGACAACCGTATCAATTTCTTCCATGGTGTTGAATTTGGAAAAAGAAAAACGCACGGCAGCCGATTGTTCTGGACGATTGAGCACAGCAATAACATGCGAGCCCACATTACTTCCGGAGCTGCAGGCACTTCCCCCGCTTGCCGCAATACCGGCTATATCCAGATTAAAGAGTAGCATATCATTTTTTTCTGACGGCGGAAAGTTTACATTCAAAACAGTATACAATCCATCAGCCGGACAATTAAACAGGATGCCCGGAATTTCTTTCTCCAGCCGGTTGGCCATGTGTGTGCGCAGACTGCGTATATAGGTTGAGGTTGTATCTAATTCGGCATAGGCCAATTCAAGTGCTTTAGCCAAACCGATAATGCCATATAAATTTTCAGTACCGGCGCGCATATTGCGTTCTTGTGCGCCACCATGAATCAAAGGTTTAATTTGTGCATCGCTGCTGATATAAATAAAACCAACACCCTTAGGTCCGTGGAATTTATGTGCTGCACATGAAATAAAATGCACTTTTACCTGCGATAAATCCAATGGATAATGTGCAATCGTTTGCACGGTATCACAATGGAAATAAGCCTCATATTGTATGCACAAATTACTTACCCGTTGTATATCCAGTAATACGCCAATTTCATTATTGGCATGCATCAGACTTACTAAAGTTTTGCCTTTTTTTTCAGCAAGCAATTGTTCGAGATGTGCGTAATCAACAGAGCCGTCAGGTAATAAGTGTACCCAGGAAAGTTGAATCTGACCTGATTTTGCGAGTGCCTCAACCGTATGTGTAACAGCGTGGTGTTCGATAGAGGATGAAATGATATGTGTTACCCCTAAATCGCGCACACTGCATTGTATGGCCATATTATTGGCTTCAGTTCCACCGCTGGTAAAAAAGATTTCACCCGGCGACACATGGAAAATACCAGCTATTTGTTTTCTGGCGCGTTCGATGGCGGCACGTGTTTCGCGGCCCAAGGCGTGTATGGAGGAAGGATTGCCATAATGATGCTGCATAAACGGCAGCATGGCATCCACCACTTTTGGGTCGAGGGCTGTTGTTGCTGCATTATCGAGGTAGATGTGCATGGTTACAGTTACTGTTTTAGGCTGAACTTATTTCATCAACATACGAATATCATCCATCATTTTACGGTTGATATTTTCTGCTGTTGTTTTAGTTGAACTTTCGGAATAAATGCGAATAATCGGTTCTGTGTTACTGGCACGCAAATGCACCCAGTCGCCATCCATTTCAATTTTCAATCCGTCTTCCTTATTCAGTTTTTCTTTTTTATATTTTTCTTCCATTCCGGCCAGAATCGCCTGCACGTTTGTTCCTTCTGGTAATTCAATTTTATTCTTAGCCATAAAATAATTCGGATACTCTGCGCGCAATCTCGAGCATGATTTTCCGGAACGGGCTAAATGCGACAGGAAGAGGGCGATGCCAACCAGCGCGTCGCGACCATAGTGCAATTCGGGTAAAATAATACCGCCGTTGCCTTCACCGCCTATTACGGCATGTACTTCCTTCATTTTGCGCACAACGTGCACTTCACCTACCGCACTTTGATGGTGCACGACCTGATATTTTTTCGCTACATCGCGGAGCGCTTGTGTGCTGCTGAGGTTGCTCACCACATCTCCTTTTTTATGCTGCAACACATAATCAGCAATTGCAACGAGGCTGTATTCTTCACCAAACATTTCACCATCTTCGCACACAATAGCCAGGCGATCTACATCCGGATCAACAACAAGACCTAAATCGGCCTTTTGATGTTTTACTTCATGCGCAATTGTACTCAGATGTTCAGGTAAGGGTTCAGGATTATGCGGAAAACGACCATTTGGATTCGTAAATAATTCAACCACATCGGTAACTCCTAATGCTACCAACAATTCCGGTACTGAAATACCGCCGGTGCTATTTACACAATCAATAACCACCTTAAAATTGCGTTCCTTAATTGCCTTTCGGTCAACCATATCCAAATCCATTATCTTGTCGATATGTTTTTGGATATAATAGAATTTATGCTGGTATTCGCCAATATGATCTACGTCAGCGTACACAATTTCCTCTTCATCCGCAATGCGCAATACTTCTTTACCATCTTCACCCGAAATAAATTCGCCGAGGTGATTCAGTAATTTCAGTGCATTATAATTTTTTGGATTGTGTGAGGCTGTAATAATGATGCCCCCACCTGCATTTTCACGTGGAACAGCGATTTCAACCGTTGGGGTTGTCGACAAACCGAGGTCGACCACCTTCATACCAATAGATTGCAAGGTACCGGTAACCAGATGGTTTACCATTTCACCGCTAATGCGGGCATCGCGACCAATTACAATAACTGAATTTCCGGTGGTGCGTTTAATCCAGGTGCCGAAAGCGGCGGTAAATCGGATAATATCTTCTGGGGTGAGGTTTTGTCCTGCCTTGCCGCCTATGGTTCCCCGTATCCCGGAGATGCTTTTAATGAGTGTCATACCGTTGTGCAAAGGTACACATTTTCATCAGCCAATTGTCCTATTTTTGCCAACAGTGGGGATATCCTGGCATACAGAAGACTGGTATTCGACCTGGTTTAACACGCGGTATTATCATCTGTTATACGGCAATCGTAATGCGGAAGAAGCTTACCTATGTGTGCATCACCTTGTTGATTATTTGAAATTACCAAAGGGATCCCGTGTTTTGGATGCCGGTTGTGGAAAAGGACGACACGCAGGGGCTTTCGCCGCAGAGGGTATGCATATTACCGGAATTGATCTTTCTGCGGCTAATATTCAGTCGGCGCTGGAAACTTACCCAGACATCGATTTTTATGTGCATGACATGCGGCGATTGTTTCGGGTGAATTATTTTGATGCCATTGTGAATTTGTACACCTCCTTCGGCTATTTTCAACATCCTGCAGATGACCAGCGCACTATTACTGCCTTTGCAAATGGCCTGCAACGCGGAGGCACCTTAGTTATAGATTTTCTGAACAGTTATAAGGTTATGCAATCACTTGACGATATTCACGTTACGGTTGAAGATGTGCATTTTACCATTTCCAAGCGCATTGAAAATGGATTTCTATTTAAACATATAGAAATTGTTGATGCCGATAAGCATTATACTTTTACTGAACGCATTCGCATTTTGTATCAGGAAGATTTTATTCACTTGTTTCGCAAAGCCGGATTAACAGAGGTTGATGTGTTTGGTAACTACACTTTAAGTACCTTTGATAAACATGCATCAGACCGTTTGATTTTAGTGGCACGCAAATCATGATATTTCCGGAGGCAATACAACATCTTGATGAGCAGTTATTTATACTGATTAATACACGTATGGCAAATGCGGTGTTTGATACGGTATTACCGCCTATTCGCGATAAATTGTTTTGGATACCGCTTTATATAGTCATTGCCGGCATTTTAGTATATCGTTTCAAGCTCAAAGGTCTTTGGATGGTTTTGCTGATCGTGGCCAATTTTGCTGCCAGCGACCAGATAAGCAGTGCAGTCATCAAACCTGCTGTTGGTCGGTTACGGCCCTGCAATGAGCCATCGTTTCAATCAGAAGTTATTTTACGTATTGATGCCTGCGGAGGCGGAAAAAGTTTTACCAGCAGCCACGCTACCAACACTTTCGCCTTTGCAGTCATGCTTATTTTATTGTTCAAGAAACGACTGCGTTGGATTACACCGGTAGCTTTGCTATGGGCCGGAAGCATTTCGTTTGCCCAGGTATATGTTGGCGTGCATTACCCCTTTGACATTCTGGCAGGAGCCCTGTTGGGAACCCTTATATCTATAATTCTGTTTAACATTGCACAAAGATGGTTTCACCTCATCCCATTGGATGCAGGAGCACCGTCCAACTCAATATGACATTTCTCCAGATTCTGATTTTAACGATAGCCTCCTGCTCGGGAATTGGTGCGGCCTGGATGTTGCGCAATAAAACGCATTCTGAATTCCTGGGCATTTTACTTTCCTTTAGCGGCGCCTATCTGTTAGGCACAGTTGTCCTCCATCTGCTGCCTGAAGTATTTCATGCACAAACAGGCATGACTGATTCCGGACACGACCATATTACGGCCATGTTTATTCTGGCCGGATTTTTTATACAATTAATTATTGTTCAGTTCACTAAAGGTTTGGAACACGGGCACTTGCATTTACACGAGCATCATAATGGCGGCTATGTTGCCGGTGTTGTATTTGGCTTGAGTGTGCATGCCTTTATGGAGGGTATTCCACTGTCTAATGGTTTAAATGGTGATATCGGACAAGTATTCAATGCTATTCTCATTCACAAAATTCCTGAGGCATTTGCATTGGCTACTGTTTTGTTTTTCAGTATACGCAATCAGTGGTTGAATATTGCCCTGTTAGTTGCATTTGTACTGATGACACCACTTGGCAGTATTGCCGGTCAGATGATTACTGAAAACCACATGCTCACGTATAACAGATTAATTGCGATTGTTACCGGTTCACTGGTGCATATTTCCACGACAATCATTTTTGAGTCGAGCGGCAAAACACACAAAATTTCTCTGTATAAATTTGCTGCCATACTTGTAGGATCTGGTATTGCTTTAGCCGGAATTTTGATAGAGCACTGATTACGGATGCTTCAAAGCCATTATCGGGCGATATACAATTTGCCGTAACCGCTTTCAAAAAACTGATCTGTATTTGTATCGAAATGCTCAGGCGTTTCTCCCTGCACGCGTGTTACCACCCGGTAGAGGTATAATCCATTAGCCAATAAATCGCCGTATTGATCGCGGCCATCCCAGGCGAATTCTGTGATATTATTACCAATATGTAACTCACCTAATTCACTGCGCATAATTTCCCTTACTACTTTACCGGAGATGGTCATTATCTGAATCTTAAAATAATCTGGCACTTCACTGCCAGTTACGGTAAATACAAACCGGGTTTGCGTGCTGAATGGATTCGGATAATTAAACACATTACTGATCATGGCTTTATTAATCACCTCAAATGAAATGCGATAATCAATGTTGCCGGCTTTATTTCCGGTTCTGTCTTTACCATGCAGTTTTAATATATACGTGCCGTCCTGATCAAACTCAGGAAACATCATTACACGGGCAGCATTATCTGATTCTAATCCGGAAGTGTCGGCCGGATAAAAAATAGTGGTAACACCATCAAAAGGATAGGCATGATTACTGCCATCGGGATATTCGATGTCAATTTCCAACAAGGTAGAGTCGTTCATTGCCAACCAGATATTTTCATCGCGCAGCAAAATCTGAATTTCCGGTTTGGCACTCACGATATCGCCATCCAAAATATGTATATCATCAAATGTTACATCTAAAACCGGGTCGTGCACATCGGGGTCGATATAAAAAGGAATGCTGGCATAATTATTAAATGAAAATTGTTCCGGCTGATCCTTATTCGGGTTTACTGTTATCTGTAACGTGTTATTGCCTGCCGGTATAGTGGTGGTATTAAACGTTAATTGCACAATAAATGTCGAATCACTCAATAAACTATCCTGACGTGCATAAGGAACCGACATCAGGTTATTCGCTGCATCTCGTACCTGAAATTGGATGAGGATACTGTCCATATCATAATCACTCACATTGGACACGGCAATTGAAATATTACCCGGCTGACCCTGTGCAAGGGTGTCGTTAAAAAAGGCAAAATTGACATTTGGATTCAGTGCTGCTTCCGGAACCGGATCGTAAATAACACGCCAGTAATTGAATTGCTGCGGCGTACGCAAACTGTCGTCAAAAGCATCCATATGTATACGGATATTCGGATACAATTCTGCATTAATCCAACTCAGTGTTGTATCACCACTTATTAATCCGGTTTCCAGATTCACTTCATTACCGAGGGTATCTAATCCGATAATCGTAACCTTCATAACATCTGATGACGGATCGTCATTTGCAAATGTTGACCACTCGGCTTTATCCCAGCTGTAAGCAGGACCTATGATGGGTGATTGCACATATCCGCTGTACCAATATCCGGAAACAACTACTACTGATTCAATTTTATTGCCGAATTCATCACTGATGATTTCCACCTTAGTGGCGGGGTCGCCTTTTTTAGCCGAGAATATATAGGAGCGGTCGGCATCAAACACTTCGAGACTATGAATATCTACCGCGCCGTATGCATCAAAGGCATCAAATAAAGTGTGGCCATAAATTAATTCATCGCCCATCCAGGTATTAAACTCGGCATAGTTATTTGTATAACAAATAAAATAGCTGCTATCCGGTACTGAATCCATCATGAAATGATACAATATCTCCCGGCTTTCAGGTGTATTGGTATTAAATTGTATCATGCGCTCATAGGGATCGGCACTGCAATATACATCTCCGTAAGGGCCTGTATTACTGGTGCCCACTTCATGCGTTCGCCAGGGTTGTCCGCTATTTGCATCTGCAACAATTACCACGAAACCGGCACTGGCACATGAACCAACACTTAATAACTCGCCATTCATATAACTGGTAACCTGCGTCCAATGCGTGGTTGGATATATACCGGTTGCTACCTGATAAGTAACCACATCCGGAACAAATTCAAATGCGCGATCTGGTTGCAATACGATATTGCCGAATTTATCTTCCTGATATTGATAATAATGCGATTGATTCCAACCTTTTATATCGCCAGGCAAATACAGGAATGAACTCGAACGCCAGAGCGGAGCTGAACCATCTGCCGTGTCGGGCGTAATGCGCCAGTAATATACGGTGTTAGGTATCCACGTCATTGGTGGGTCCTGCCAGTAAACGACACCACCTGATTCAACTACTTCAGTACTTCTGCGCAGGGGTGAATTAAATAACATCGTTGTATCCGCTTCAATGAGGAAATTTTTTTCTGTAGCAAAAACATAAGATGTACTGGCTGCAAAATATTCAGGTTCTGCTGTCATGATGCTAAACTCGACCGGATAAATCGGGAAGGCATCATCTGAAACAATTAACACTTCGGCACCAATAATATTGTTGAACTCATCCAACTCGGGAATCTCATTTTCTTTATCAATATGTATGGTGAAACTATTTAATCCCACTGCATCAGAACCACCTGTTGCAAAAGGAATAAGAATCGTATCCTGATAATACACCGTGTGGTGCCGTTCAAAATATACAGATTCTGTTCCTCCGCCATTAATACGTTTTACTTCAATGTAACAGGTACTGTCGATGGCCATACCGAGGTTGCTGACAATTAATTGCACATAAAACGTATCTATCCCCGGTGAAATTACATCAGGCACAAACGATACATATGGTGCTTCAATGGCATAATCCGGTTTTGGGTGTGTGTTCAGTCGTAAGGCGGGATCACCCTGCAGGGTAGTATTTTCAATGGTCATGCGGTCATACACGTTGATGCCCGGCCATAATACATCTGCGGTATGCTGAATAGCATCACCTACTGACTGATTATAGGAAAACTTGCCAAACTCATCATAAAATTTGCTGGCATATGTATTCAAACTGGAAGCGAGTGAAAAATTAGCTGCTGCTACAAAGGCAACTGCCGCACGATCTTCTGCAAAAATATATCGCTCACCTAAGGTGTAGGTTTCACCGTGAATGGCTGCGATATTACATCCGTTGCCATATACTGTAAAATATTTTCCTTCATTTGTAAAATCTTCCGGGTCGCCAATATTGTAATCGAAACTACCGGTACTGCTGTGACCAAAAAAAGTAATCAGCGAAACACCTGCGGCTATCAGGCTGTCGATGTAATCATTTTCACTGTAATAAATCGGATCAGTAGTAAACTTACTGAATTGAGTTACATGACCTCCATAAAGTGTATCTTCCAGTTTAGTGGCATACTGCGCTAGAAAATTGTTGAATAAACTTTGTTCGAAAGAGGTTAAGCCTCCCGCAAAATGGAGCGCCTTTTTCATCCATAATTTATTCGCCACCGTTTGGGTAAGGTCTGCCTGATAGGCTTCATAATCTATTACTTTATCCAGATAAACGCGCACGTCATTTCCGTTGCGTGCCGTTATTCGGCCTAAAGGAATCAGATGAACCACATCGTTCTGAGGTGCACCCAGCAGCGCATCAGATCCCGGACTTCCAAAAGTTGGCACTAAATCTTCCGCGTATTCAAAAGCGCCGTTAGCACGTGTTAAATCGTACGAATACGATTTTCCAATAACGAACACATAGCGCACAGAATCTTCAAACGTATCATGGGCATATTCAATAAAATTGCGAATCGCTAAAGGATGTTTGCGCAGTCCGTAATAAAACTCATCATACAACACATCAATATCCACTACACGCGCTGTATATCCGCCACCGGCTGCTGAACTTCTGTAATCTGCATACGCCTGCACATGATTCTCACCAAAACCATCATCAAATAAAACGCGATTACTTATAATCAAATAATTGCCCTGTTCGGCAACATCCGTGTAATCGACAAACTGAACAGGTTTTAAGGCAGGTGCCGGTTTGATGTCGGTTACATCCTGACTGGTAACAAACATGTTATGATCCGTCATATTGAATGGCAGATGAAATTTTGATATATCTGCCTCAACGATGCCGACCATTCTGCGGTTATTCGTCAGATCATATAAAACGGGTGAAGTACCTTTCTCATCAAAATCAGTTAATTCCAGATAGGTTGTTCCACCAGCTACTTCGTCGATCGTACATTGAAATCGGGATGCATTATCAAAATCAAACTGACGTGGATACATAATATCTACATAACTATAGCGCTGGTAATCTGTTGAAAGCGGACCACTGGTAAAAGAAACGGTATTACTTGCCAAAAGCGAGGCTAAGGTTTCATGTATGCGCACCACTTTATAATTCGTAAAGGTGGTATCATACAGTGTAGTACCATTAAAACCCATTACAATATGATGCTCAGATGTATTGGTGCCTATAGCCACTGCATCGAGGGTTGGGGTAACCGGCGCAGCTGCATAATAGGCCGGTGTATTCAAGGTGATATTATACGTACTGAGGGAATATTTCGGCGAAGTAAATCCTTCACCCATTTCGTATTTACTGCTATTTACTTCGAGGTAGGTTGGACCGGCGTTAAAATTTGCCGAGCCATATCCGCTACCGAATACGATGCGACTGTGATGTATAAAATAGGTTTGTGCCGCAGGAGCCCCGGATAAATCATTTAACAGATTGGTCATGCGCGCATTATCTGTCAGGTTATTCCAGGTGAGAAAATATATTGCAGTGTCAGTGATGATACTTTCAAACTGGTGCAATTGAAAATGTGCACTGTCAAATAAAGGCGTATCTGATGTGCCATCATTGCGTCTGCCATAAAATTCAATGAAATCAGACGGATCAAAATTACCATCAGCTTCGCCTGCAATAAAAATGTGTTGCTCGATGCCTTTATTAAATAATTGAAAATTACGCGGATCAATTGATGCTAAATCTTCACCTATTGCTGAAAGTGCAGCGTCTAATGCAGTAAAATCTATCCGGTATAAGCCATCTGTGGTGACAGCCATTTTCAGGTATTGCTGATTATACGCAATCCACTCGTTACCATAAGTTTGAGCGCGTATAATACCAACTGCCAGAAATAAAAAACAACTAACTACTATGCGTTTCATTTGAGCAATACCTTAATGACGATATAAAATTAACCCAATTCCGCTTTTGTGCAAAGTCGGGGCTGTTTTGTGACCTGCAAATGAGCCGAAATCCCGTGTACATCGGGTTTATCCCATATCTGAAGTAACGAAAACCTTACCTGTCGGGATTGTTTTACATTTTGTTCCACAGGCAAAATACCCTGGTTCCAAACCCGCAAAAAATACGCGTGTAGCATTACGGCTGTAATCCGGGAATACGGGGTGCCCGACAGGTAAACTGCCGCGACTAACCGGGGTCATTCTCCCCCCCCCCTAAAAAAATTTTACTTCGCAGATTTATTTACATCGAACGTGAGGCTGAACACATGGCTGTAGAGCACTTCTGCCTGTTTGCCGATATTGGTATAGGCGTAATCGAGTTGCACCGGTCCGATGATGAGCCCGAGTCCCAGATTTGGCTGGAGGGTCCAGGCTTCTTCGAAGAGATCGTCGGGGATATAGCGTTGCACATTGCCGATACCGCCGCGCAGGAAAATAAAATTGCGATAATCGGCTTCAAATCCAAAGTGCGGATCTACACTGATTGGATCAGCGCTGATGAGTACGTTGCGGCGACCATCGGTAGTGAGGTCTGCATTTATTTCTGCTAAAATGCCAATTTGCTCCGTGATGGTAAAATCGTACGCAGCACCGAGAATAATTTTTGGTGTGGTGATTTCGAGACTATTTTCCGGAACCGAATTTCCTGTATTGATTAACACAGCTTTTTCTTCTTCAGTGAAAGAAAAACTCCATGCATTAAATGTGCTGGTAATATCGCGGAATTGTGCACCGAATGTCCAGTTACCCATATCCATCTGCGCACCTGCATCGAGCCCGAAACCCCATGCTGTGGCGAATGTGCCGGCCTGGCGATGCACCACTTTTGCCGATGCACCCACACGTAAATCTTTCCACTTTAATTTTTTGGCGTAGCTGCCGCTGAAGGCATAATCGGCCACACTGAAGGCGGTAATATTATCGTAATTAATACTGCCATCAGGTTCAATTAATTGCAGCGTGTTCGGAATATCATCTACACCAAAACGCAAAATGCTAAACGCTAATGCTGCATTTTTTTCGCGCAAGGGAACAGCCACTGCACCGTAATCATATTTTGCGATGCCGGCAAAATATTCGGCATGCATGATGCCCAATTGGATATCGGGTTCTATTAATAATAAACCGGCCGGATTCCAGTAAGCTGCCGTAACATCATCAACATTGGCCACCGTGGTATTGCTCATACCCATGGCCTCGGCGGATACACCGATAGATAAAAACTCATTCGAATATTTGGGTGCTGTCGTTTGCGCCTGAGCGGCAACAACAAACATCAACATACCACCAACCAACAGGAATCTTTTCATGCGCTGATTAAGAATCAGTCCGAAATTTAGGGAATTTTTGATGGCTGAGGGCATTTTCGATGGCATAGATGAGTGATAACAGGTGTTTGCGGTCGATATCCGTTAAGGGTGGATTGCCCAGTCTGCGGTTGATATGACCGATTAGTTCCACTAAACGCTCATCGTCGGTGTAATCGTATACGAATTTCTGATGGCGAAAACGGGTGAAATGCTGTGCAGCACCTGCCGAGTAACCATTGTGCCCGTTTAACTCCATCAAATCAGCTACAACATGCTCTTCCACACGGTCTAAAACAGCATACATATTATCGCACACCCGGTTATCGGCATTGAGCAGGCGCCGGTCTAATATGATTTCAAGCAAAATATGTTCAATGGCATACCCTCTGCGCGGAAAGCAGGTGAAGGGATAATCGGCCATGAGTCCCCGGATGAAATGCGTGTTTTGCACAAAAAAATCGGAGGGATGAAAGGCGGCATCTACGGCATAATGTTGTTTCACGCCTTCGGTGAGCCTTTTTATTTTTTCAGAGTCAGGCTCAGCCAAACGCCAGGGATGCAATTTGATGGCCTTACCTGCTCGATGGCTGTAATTGGATAAAATGTCGGGCAACATGAGACCTGCCGTAAAATACGGGTCATCGCAAGGGAGCTCGTGATAATAATGCGACAGGAAGTTCATACCAGGTTAAACGCAAGGTTTCCTGTAAAAGTTTGGCCGGGATGTTCATCGGGATGTAAAAATGTGTGTATCAGGCGTTTGGTGTGCTGTACATACCTCGCGATTTTCGGGTGGTAGCTATCTGTTCAGGTGCATAAACACGCAACTGCTTATCTTTGCTGATTATGAAAAATTTCGTTGAAGAGTTGCGCTGGCGCGGGATGTTATTTGATATGATGCCCGGAACGGAGGAGTTTTTGAATAAGGGCATGGCAACAGGATATATCGGTTTTGATCCAACGGCTGATTCGCTGGGTGTAGGGAATATGGTGCAGGTGATGACTTTATTGCATTTTCAACAATGCGGACATAAACCGATTGCTTTAATTGGCGGTGCTACGGGTATGGTGGGCGACCCATCCGGAAAAAGTGCCGAACGTAATTTATTGGATGAGGCCACCCTGCAACACAATATCGAAAGTCAAAAAAAACAGTTGGAAAAATTTTTGCAGTTCGGCAGTGGCGATAATGCTGCGGAGCTGGTGAATAATTACGACTGGATGAAATCCTTTTCGTTTTTGGATTTTTTGCGCGAAGCCGGTAAATATATCACCATCAGTTATATGATGGCTAAAGATTCGGTGCAAACGCGATTGGAACGCGGTATTTCTTTTACTGAATTTAGTTACCAGTTATTGCAGGGATATGATTTTTATTATTTGTGGAAACACAAACAGGTTATGCTGCAAATGGGTGGTAGCGATCAATGGGGCAATATAACCACAGGCAACGAACTTATCCGGCGCAAAGGCGGTGGCGAGGCTTATGCGATATGCACACCGTTGATTAAAAAAGCCGATGGCACGAAATTCGGCAAAACAGAAAGCGGCAATATCTGGCTCGATCCGAAAAAAACATCGCCGTATAAATTTTACCAGTTCTGGTTAAATGCGAGTGATGCGGATGCTGAAAATTATATCCGCATATTTACGCTTTTGGATAAAGAAACTATTGATCGCATTATTGAGGAACATCGCGCACAGCCACATATGCGTTTGTTGCAAAAGACCCTCGCAAAAGATATTACCATCCGCGTGCATAGTGAGGCAGATTATGAAAATGCCATTGCCGCAAGTGAAATTTTATTTGGAAAATCTACTGCAGCCGATTTGCGCAACCTGAGTAACGAAACATTGTTAGATGTGTTTGAAGGTGTACCGCAATATCACATTCCAGCTGCTGATTTTGAACAGGGCATAGCGATTGCGGATTTGCTGACAGAAAAATCGCAGGTGCTGGCCAGCAAGGGTGAATTTAAACGCGCGATGCAGGAAAATAGTCTCAGTATGAATAAAGAAAAACTCACCCATGCTGAGCAGGTGGTTACCACACAGGATTTAATTAATCAAACTTATCTGCTGATACAGCGCGGCAAGAAAAATTACTATTTGCTTATTGCACAATAATTACCCGGGCAAAGGATATCCCTTTTCGCGTCGTTATTTTGAGTATGTAAGTACCCGCAAGCCAATCGCCTGCATCCAGATTAAATGTATTTTGCGCACTTTGTCCGATGCTGATGCGCTTTCCATGCAGGGTATACACTTCATATAAAAAAGCAGGTGTAAAAGCATTATCTATCGTTACATGCAACACATCATTTACCGGATTCGGATGTAAAAACACCTCCTGGTTTCCGGCATCCACAAACGTGAGTGCAACCGTATCGCTTACATAAGTATTCAGACTTCCTGTAATGCGATAAGCATATAATACGCCACTGCGCAAAGTTTCACTATCTATATAATCGTAGTATTGATCATCTACGCCTCCACAAACACCGCCCACTGCATAAACTGTTTCAAATGCGCTGCCATCTGATGAGCGTTGCAAATACATATCAAAACAGGTATTGCCAGCAGTGAGGGTCCAGTTGAGGAGGATGCTATCACCATACTGCACAGCGGTAACATCGCGAAAGATGCCCTGAGCGGTCAGGTTGCTCAACCAGCAGGATAAAATCAGCAGAAAAGCGGGTTTCATTGTCAGCTATCAACGCCGTAACGAAATCTTTAGTATATCTGTTCCCGAAAGTTGAATCAGGTATCGGGTTGTAACACGCGGACGATGCCGGCTAATTTCACATAACATTCTTCGAGTTCCAGTGCGGGTTCTGAATCGTAGACAATTGCACCACCTGCCCATGCGGTTAATCGTTGGGTGTGGGCATGATAAAACATGGACCTGATGAGCACATTAAAATCGCAGGTGCCATCAGGAGTAAAATAGCCGAATGCACCGGAATACATACCTCTTTGCAGTTGTTCGGTTTCGGCGATGATTTCCATAGCGCGTTTTTTTGGCGCACCGGTCATGCTTCCCATCGGAAAGGCCTGTAAAATCGCATCACAAACATGTGCATCGGGTTGCAGGGTTGCGCGCACGGTGCTTACCATTTGAAATACCTGTTCGAATGCATAGATGCCATACATATTTTCTACGGCAATTGATCCGGGCACGGCATACGGGGTGAGGTCGTTGCGCACCAAATCTACAATCATGACATGCTCGGCGCGATCTTTACTGCTGGCCGATAATTCCGCTTTCAACTGCGCATCTTCTGCTGCTGTTGTTCCGCGTTTGCGGGTGCCTTTTATGGGCTGACTATACATATGTGTACCATCGAACCTGAAAAAACGTTCCGGACTTCCACAAATTAAATATTGCTCACCGAACCGGTACAAAACAGAAAAAGGCGCCTTCGAAACTGCGCATAAGCGGTTATAAGCGGTTATTGGGTCGATATCAACCTGTTCAGCGATAAAGGGCTGACAATAATTTAATTCATAAATATCCCCGTCGATTATATGTTGCCGGATGCGGTTTACATTTTCTGTATAAGTGTCAACAGATATAACCGGATTTAACCGTGTATAAGCGCTTATAACCGCTTCTACATTGGTTTCTATGATATTTTGATAAATCTGTTCCGGTTTATCGCAGATGGTATCCGGTTGTATGCTGATGTCGACACGGTTGTGGGCGACTTTAATGAGGACAATTGGTGCAAAAAAACGCAGCGCCGGAACATGGGCCAGTTTTTTTTCGGGGGGAGAGATGGCAGCGAGCCCGGCATTGAGCTCATACCCTAAATAGCCAAAGAGCCAGTCGCCATGGGCATTTACAAAGTCCTTCCACACCGCACACGCCTGGTAGGGTTCGGCAGGAGCACAAACGGCATACGCACCGGCAGCCAACAGGTAGTCGAAAGCGGGTTCTCCGTAGGCAGTATTTCCACAGCTGTCTAAAAGGGCAAATTCTTCGAAATGGCGCGCGTAAGCCGATAACTGATTACGAAAATCAGCCGTCAGCGGGAAACTTGCGGTTATCCTCGACATCTCGTGTATCTTTCAGATGAAAATGGGTAAGTCATACATCCGAAACCCGGTGGGCGACCTTACAATTGAATCAGTTTATCCCTTTCAGGACCTGCACTTAACATAGTGATCCGCGTTTTCAGTTGCCATTCTAAAAATTGCAGATAGTTGCGCAGCGCCTCCGGTAAATCTGTCTTCGATGTGCAGCCGTCGAGCGAACACATCCAGCCCGGAAATTCTTCATACACCGGTTCTATGACTGCGTCCACAATATCATAAGGCACCTTATCGGTGATAACCCCGTTTATTTTATAGGCCACACAGGCTTTTATGCGCTCGAAATTATTCAGCACATCCACTTTGGTGATGGCTAATTGTGTAACCCCATTGAGCATGATGGTATATTTCAAAGCGGGAATATCAATCCATCCGCAGCGCCGTGGTCGACCCGTGGTGGCGCCAAACTCATTGCCTACCGCACGCAAGGTATCACCATCCGCATCAAATAATTCAGTAGGAAAAGGTCCGCCCCCAACGCGTGTGCAATACGCTTTGCTGATACCGATAACTTCTTTCACCCTTTGCGGGGCCACACCTAAACCGGTGCATACACCCGCGGTAATGGTATTGCTGGAGGTAACAAACGGATACGTGCCGTGATCCACATCGAGCATGGAACCTTGTGCGCCTTCGGCTAATATGCGCTTGCCGGCTTGCAATTGTTCATCCACCAGATATTCTGCATCCACAAACGGCAATTGACGCAAAAAGGCGATGGCTTCCATCCATTCGCTTTCGTTCGGCACTTCCTGATGATGTTCTCCAAAATTGCGCAGTAATTGAAAATGCTTCTCGCGCAACACCTGATATTTCGCTTCGAAATCGGGCGATTCAATATCCCCTACCCTCAAACCATTACGGCCGGTTTTGTCCATATAGGCCGGTCCGATACCCTTCAGGGTAGAACCGATTTTATCTTTACCCTTTGCCGCTTCAGAGGCGGCATCCAGCATTTTGTGTGTAGGCAGAATCAGGTGCGCTTTGCGGGCAATAACGAGTCGGCCGGTTACGTCCACCCCAGCCTTTTCAAGTTTTTGCAACTCCATGCGAAAGGTGATGGGATCGATAACCACACCATTACCAACCACATTCAAACAGTTTGCTAAAAAGATGCCTGAAGGAATGGTATGCAGCACAAACTTCTCGCCGTTGTTGAGTATGAGGGTATGTCCTGCATTTGGGCCGCCCTGAAAACGGGCCACTACATCGTATTGCTCTGCCAGATAATCTACCACCTTGCCCTTCCCTTCATCTCCCCACTGGAGGCCTAATAAAACATCTACGTACATATCGCGTATTAAAGTGCGAAGTTAAGCAAGGGTGCTTGGATTGGCAATGGAAATACCTGTCATTTGTTAACACTCAGGCCACAAATACACGCATTAAAGTGCTGTTTTCGTCAATAAATGGGGTTATTGTGTTGTTATTCATTTACCCTGAGTCGACTGCTGCGGCGGTTCATGTGGTTTCCTTTCTTTACGCATAAATCCATCAAACCGAAATGGATTATCACCCATACTGACTGTATAATAATACCCTCTACGGGTTACTTTAGTAATGGTAACAGTCTTCATGGCCTTCCCAATTTCTCCATTGCAATCAACGCCTCCCGAATGACATTCTTTTAATTTTAAGGTATACACACAGGGATTAATCCAATGCACCGTATACACATTCCGTTTCTCTAAAAAATATTCAATTTGAATGGAATCGTTGCGCTCGATATAACTTCTTGGGAACGGCTTTGCCTTTGTGCTGAAGTAGCCATTTATAATCGCAGCACACTCCTGTTGTGCTTGTGCATAGTTTATATGCACACACACAAAAAGAATAATTAAACACCTGCGCATAGTATGAACTGTTTTACTCAATTGTAAAGATGTATAAAAAATATAAGCAACATTATTTCACGACATAGATAAAAGGCCTTATGCTCGTAACCAGTCCTGTACGCAAATCGAGTGCTGCGAAAGATGCCTTCAATACATTTCCGGCATGCAGGGGTGCACTTGCACCATGCATTTCTATTGAAGCCGATATATCAGGCATATAGTCGCCCAAAAAAACCCCTTGTGCATCATACACGTCAAAATCCATAGGCGGCAACAATACATAACCCTGTCGAGCAGACAAACCTGTCTGTGTATATTGCAATTCAAATACAATAGTAGAGTCTGCATGATACGTATCCGATATTACGTTCAGCGAAAGATCCGGCATATCAATTGCCGTAAATGCAGTTACAGTTGTAACGGTATCTAATCCTGTTGCTGTTTTGATGAGCAGACTACCTGTTACATGCAGCGTACCTGCATGCAATGGCACTACTGTAAATTGATAATTGCTGTGCATCACCTTCGCTGAATCGGCTGTAACCGATATTAATTTGACAACATCAGGTGCATAACAATACACCGGGTTGGGCTGTCCTATATACATAAATAAAACAGCCCCCCAAACATCAAATTGATCCGGTGCTTCAATTTCCAAGATATAATGCGACGCCCGCGCTTGGGCCAGGCAGGCAGGCAAGTTGTACATGTGTATGAACTGCACAAACATACACGCTACACAAATGGTATTTAAACGCAAAAAAAACATGCATCAACTGAATGAAGATAAAGCTACATATAAATTTCGCAGGTTTATACATTCAGTAAAAGCAGTTTACCAATAGATATGCAGATTGGCATCAATTTCGGGAAAAACGAATTTCCTGCATGATGATTACCAGTATGATGACGAGTTCACCCACAAAATACAGATAATCCCACAGCAACAATTGCCCCTGATGTCCAATAACCATTGCTATGGTATATACCATATACAGGCTATTCAAGGTGGCCAGAACACACAGCATTTTTTTATCAGGAATAAGCAGTGTGAGCAGGGCAAATAATCCCACTGCCATCAATACACAGGCAATACCGGCAAGTTGCATTAACACCTGTTCGGGCATAGCAATGTGCGCAGGAAATTGAGGTAAAATAATACCTAAACTCAAGGCAGATGCAGCAGCACCTAAACAATCGATTTTTATCCAATCTCGCGGCTTTAGTTGCATAGGTAATGAGGCTATTTATGTACGGATGCATTGAACACCGCGTTCAGGATTAAACCAGTATTATGTTGGAGCGTAATTTTATTATCAATGAGTCTTGCATATTGCAAAGTTTGGTTCATGATACCGGCTTCCAGACGAAACTGCGGATTAAACCGGTACCCGAACACCAGCCCCGCCCTGTTCTGGTCGAAAATATTGTATTGAACCTGTTCACCAAAGCCGATAAATAATTCGTCGTATATGGCAATGTAGGGGGTTTTA
>JAKQVC010000080.1 GCA_029571985.1 Bacteroidota bacterium
TCATGGATGTAAAATACATTCAATTTTAAATATGGGAATAGCCGATGAACAAATTAATTTATGTTTGCAAAAAATCAATAAATGGAACTGAAAGAAACGATACTGGCTGCCTGGGCCAACCGGGAATTGCTAAAAGACAAGACCTATGCAGATGCGGTTCGGAATGTGCTGGAGGAAGTGGATAAAGGCCGTTTGCGTACAGCAGAGCCTACCGGCCCTGCTCAGGATAGCTGGCAGGTGAACGAATGGGTAAAGCAGGCCATACTGATGTACTTCGCCATTCAGCAGATGGAAACCTATACACTGCCGCCCTTTGAGTTTTATGATAAGATGAAACTGAAATCGGATTATGCATCATTGGGAGTAAGGGCCGTACCGCATGCGGTGGCAAGATATGGCGCCTACCTGGCGAAGAATGTGGTACTGATGCCCAGTTATGTGAACATCGGCGCTTATGTAGATGAAGGAACAATGGTGGATACCTGGGCAACCGTTGGCAGTTGTGCACAGATAGGTAAGGGCGTTCACCTGAGCGGAGGTGTGGGTATTGGCGGTGTGCTGGAGCCTTTGCAGGCCAGCCCGGTAATTATAGAAGACGGATGCTTTATCGGCAGTCGTTGCATTGTGGTGGAAGGGGTTCGGGTGGAAAAAGAAGCGGTGCTTGGCGCCAATGTGGTGCTTACGCAATCAACCAAGATCATTGATGTGAGCGGGCCGGAACCAAAAGAAATGAAAGGTATCGTACCTGCAAGAAGCGTGGTGATACCCGGCAGCTATACCAAAAAATTCCCGGCGGGGGAGTATGGGGTAGGCTGTGCACTGATCATCGGACAACGCAAACCATCCACCGATCTTAAGACAAGTTTAAATGATGCACTGAGAGATTTTAATGTTTCGGTGTAGTGCCTTATATTTGCAACCCGAATCGGTAACAGGTTAATACGTTAATACGTTAATTGGTTAATACGTTAATTGGTTCTTAGGTTAATGCGTTTATTAGTTTTACGATCCACGGATCAACTGATTAACGGATTAACGTTGAAATGCCCAGGTGGCGAAATTGGTAGACGCACTGTGTTCAGGTCGCAGCGTTCGCAAGGATGTGCTGGTTCGAATCCAGTCCTGGGCACCAAAAATGACTCAACAAATAGTTGGGTCTTTTTTATTTTATGGCAGACCAGGTCGCAGTGTTCGCAAGGATCTGTCCCGATTAGTATCGGGATCCTGCGCACCAAGAAGACTCAACGATCAGTTGGGTCTTTTTTATTTCAGATTGTCAATTGGATTTGTCAGATAGTAACATAATAAGTCAGGATTTGTCTTATCAGCTAGATTTGAATCTCTGAACTGGAATTTCTTCAACAGCTTTATGGAACCCTGGTTATCCCTGTGAAAGAATGCTTCAATTTTTTGAACTGCAATTGTATTGAATGCATAGTCAATGACTTTTTCCAAAGCTTCCCTCATTATTCCTTGTCCTTGAAAGTTTGTCAAAAGTTCGTAACCGATCTCACAGGTTTCATTTTCAGCTGAAAAGCCAAAAAGGCAAATTGTCCCGATCAATATGTTTTTATCAGTGAAAGTGATGGCCCAATACAAGGAGTCTTTTTTATTACTATTCGCAATAACCATATTTATAAAATTCCTTGCATCATCAATGCTATTGGCGATCTGCCTGTTGAGGTATTTATTTATTTCACTATCGGAACGCAACCTGAAAATCTCCTGTTCGTCAGTACTTGCCAGTTGCCTGAGAGTAAGTCTTTGCGTTGTTAAAATTGGAAAAGGGGTGAAAGTGCTGTTTGGCATGCTGTTGTATTTGCTTGTTAGAATCTGCGGTCAGGATAGCCTGGCCGCTAACGGGCAGGGCTTTGTACAGGTAATGCATTAGTATTCCGTCTGCCCACAACCGCTGCTGATTGAAAATATAAAGTTGAAATTAAGAACTTAAGTTCAAAGTTGTTTGTCCAGCCCGAACCACAGCCCGGATTTGTAATTGACTGAAGTTTGTATGTCAAGCCACACTTGTCCAAAACCCCATGTTGTGCGTTCGCTTTTATTCTCGTCCGATAAACCAACGCATCATTTCTTGTCTAACCGTTTGTTCGTTTGTTGTGTCTGCAAGAAGTTGTTGGTAATTCATTTTTTTGATGTCCATACAATACTGAACTAGCGTCCAATAGTCGAAATACTCTCTTGGCGCAATTGTACCGTCAGCAAAGTTTATCGCCCAACTATTTTTATCTGTCGCAATAAATCGTGCAATGCTTTTTGAAAGCTT
>JAKQVC010000044.1 GCA_029571985.1 Bacteroidota bacterium
CCCCATGGTCCGGTTAAAGTCCGGAAAGCATCGGCCTTTCCATAACCCCATAAATTATTTGGGAGTTCAGCACCTGTAAATGCATCTTGCCTTGCCTGATCTAAAATGGCAGCCTTCACTTCTGCAGCTGTGGCATCAGGATATTTTTGGAAGTATAAGGCTGCAATACCGGCAACGGCAGGCGATGAAAATGAAGTGCCGTTATATAAATAATGCTGACCGTCCTGAGCAGTGTAATTGGCCGCATCAAGACTGATTAACCATTCTGTAAGGGTATTAGATGCTGTTGACAACACACGGGCACCAGGGGCGCAGATATCGGGTTTAATTCGTCCATCTCGAGTTGGGCCATGACTGGAAGAAACAAATAGCGCGCCTACCACATCTGTAAGCGGTGGAATTTCTCCATAAAAATTAGTCATCGTATCGCGATTGGTGTAACTGCCCACCGTGATTACGTTATCCAGACATTGCCAGCTGCCAACAGTGGTTTGGTCGGTATCTGGAAGGCGGTAATTTACTATTTCGGGCAATTGGGCTGTGGTTGGCAAACCGGTCGTTACATAGTTGCTGAATCCTGTTGTTGCCTCCATGGAATACACATCAAAATGACCTGTGCCGAAAGTAGTAAAGCGCCAATAGTAGGTAGAAACCGTAGGAACAACCACACCTTCAATCAAATAGGTGCCATTGAGCTCCTGGGCATAAAAGGTGACATTTCCTGCACCGGGAATAGTATATTGAACAGAATCAACCAACCCTCCGCCGAAATCAAAGTCGGCCGGAATCGAATACACCGGTGTAGTGCCAATCGAAGACCAGGTGGCCGGATCATCAGCGCCGAGTGTAAAGGACACCTGGTTAAAATCTGCGGTATCGGCCCACACCTGGAAATACACCAGGTTGGTATAGCTCAATTTTTTGAACCAGGTAAATTGAGGGGTTTCGGTAACCGTATAGCCTAAATGAAAGGCAAAATTACCCGCATTGCCGGCAGCAGCCACCAAAGCACGCCCGGGCTGGGCTTCAATGAGCGCGTTGATAGTTTGCGCAGTCAAATCCCGACCATCGTGTGAGCCGTCATAAACCCCCAGGGAGGTGTTTATAACACATGGTTTGCCCATTTCAGCTGCCTTTTCATAGATAAACGCAATGGCATCTGTCAGGTTGGTATAGAAATTGTCGTCAAAATTGAGTGAAACGAGGATTAAATCGGCATTTGGTGCCACGCCACGATAGGCATTGGCTGCCAATCCGCTGGAAGCCGCCACACCAGTTACCCCGCTGCCGTGACTATAATTTTGCTCATCATCATCGGTGCTGGGGCAAAGGCCGTCTGCAATGGTAGCGCTATCGCATACGTACCCATATGTAAAAGGTGCAGGCGGGGCACCTGTGAGGTTTTGATCCCATACGTATTTTATTCTGGAGTAACCGTCTGCATTGGTAAAATCGCCATGATCGAGGTCAAAAGGAGCATCTATAATGCCAATAACCACATCAGTTCCGTCATATCCCTGTGGTAAAGGCCAGTAGCCATAATAGGCGGAGTCTACATTGTTATGTATGACCATAACATCATTTAGTAAGTGGCCTTTTCCCTGCGGACTGTCAATACAGGAGGCTATTCCTGTGGCATTTAAGGCACGAATACCTGAAGGACTAAGGCTTGCCGAAACAATAGAACCGGCAGTAAAATGGTATTGCTGACCGTTATCCCTTAAGAACTGAACGATAGCAGGTACGTCGCCTGTAATATACACCGGAATCCAATCCGGAGCAGGCTGTTTAGCCAGGGCATGGATAGTGCCCAAGGTTAAACTACTTCTGGTAGTTGTGTTTTGCGACCATACGCCCAAAATGGTGCACATGAAAAAACAAAGGAGGAGCAGCCTGCGCATATGTGTATTATTTGTTTTTACAGTCATAAAATTACGGTTAATTTAGCAACCGTCTAAAACGGCAGGAATGGGAATTGTTTTGCAGGTGTTGTTTGCGTTAATTTTTTTGGCCTCCCTCGGATTGGCCGGAATGAAGCTTTGGCGCATTCGCAGAAATATCTTTTTAGGAACTCCGGAATCACTTAACGATAGAAAGGCTGATCGATGGAAACATATGACTTTGTTCGCACTCGGACAAAAAAAGATGTTTAGTAAGCCATTGCCTGCAATTTTGCATGGATTCATTTACGTAAGCTTTGTTATCGTAAACGTGGAGTTGATTGAAATTGCTGTTGATGGCATCACCGGTCATCACCGCACATTTGCGCCATATTTAGGTGGTTTTTATACGTTCATGATATCCCTGATTGAAGTATTGAGCGCACTGGCTTTACTGGCGGCCATTGTATTTTTAGCGCGCAGAAATGTGTTAAAAATAAAACGATTCACACAACCGGAATTAAAAGGCTGGCCATTTAAAGATGCCAACTTAATTCTGATTATGGAGTTGATTCTGGTTACCGCTATTCTGACGATGAATGCAGCCGATTTTCAATTGCAACAATTAGGTGCTGCACATTATCCTGATACAGGTAAGTTATTTGTTGCGCAATATACCAGTGCTGTTTTTTCCGGTATGGAGATGCATCAACTTGAAATTGTTGAACGCAGTGCCTGGTGGTTACATATTTTGGGTATTTTATTTTTCCTGAATTATCTCCCGTATTCAAAACACTTACATATTATTCTCGCATTCCCGAATGCCTGGTATGTGCGTTTTACAAGCCCCGGTGCTATTCAAAATATGCCGGTAATTGCCAATGAGGTTAAAACTATGCTCGACCCTTCGGCAACTCCCGAACCTGTTGCCTTTACTCCAAAAACTTTCGGTGCAAAAGATGTAACAGATTTATCGTGGAAGAGTTTGTTGGATGCGTATTCGTGTACTGAATGTGGCAGATGTACTGCAAGTTGTCCGGCAAACATAACCGGCAAACAATTATCACCACGCAAAATTATGATGGACACACGCGACAGGTTAGAGGAAGTTGGTCGCAATCTGGATAAACACGGCAGCGTGCAGGATGATGGAAAAAGTTTGTTGGGCGATTATATTTCGATAGAAGAAATTCGTGCCTGCACAACGTGCAATGCATGTGTGGATGCATGTCCTGTGAGCATTAATCCATTGAATATCATTCTTGAGTTGCGTAGATACGCCATCATGGAGCAAAGTAATGCTCCGCAGGAATGGAATATGATGTTTAATAATATGGAAAATAATCAGGCGCCGTGGCAGTTTAATCCTGCAGATCGCCTGAATTGGAAAAATGAGATTTAATTGAACGAATGCGTTCGCGCATATATTGATAATTATGCAAGAAAATCTAAATACGGTGCCAGTAATGGCTGAGTTGTTTGCTCAGGGAGAAACGCCAGAAGTATTGTTTTGGGTAGGATGTGCAGGTAGTTTCGATGACCGCGCAAAAAAAATTACCGGAGCGCTGGTAAAAATTCTGAATGCAACAGGGGTGAAATTTGCTGTGTTGGGCACTGAAGAAAGTTGCACCGGTGACCCTGCGCGCAGAGCCGGAAATGAATTTCTTTTTCAAATGCTGGCTCAGAATAATATTGCCCTGATGAATGGCTATGGCATTCGGAAAATTGTTACTGCCTGTCCGCATTGTTTTAATATCATTAAAAATGAATATCCTGCATTGGGAGGTAATTATGAAGTATTGCATCATACCACCTTTTTGCAGCAATTGATTGATGCCGGAAGATTGAAGGTAGATGGAGGCTCTTTTGCCGGAAAACGCATCACTTACCACGATAGTTGTTATTTAGGACGTGCAAATGATATTTACGAAGCACCGCGCGTTGTTTTGCAAGTGTTGGATGCTGAATTAGCTGAAATGAAAAGTTGTAAGTCGAAGGGATTGTGTTGTGGCGCCGGTGGAGCTCAAATGTTTAAGGAAGCTGAGCATGGTAATAAAGAGATTAATATTGAACGCACTGAGCAAGCCCTTGAAGTACAACCTGATATAATTGCCTCAGCTTGTCCTTTCTGCAATACCATGATGACTGATGGTGTTAAAATGAAAGAAAAGGAGGCTGATGTGAAAGTGTATGATGTTGCTGAGCTTATAGCCATGGCCGGAGGACTTATAGCATGAGTATTTCCGTGGAACTGCCTTCAACTGCGCGCGAGCTCGATGCGCAGGCTCGCGTTTGGATTTATCAGTCATCCCGCCCCCTGACTGATCTGGAGTCTAGGGAGATGTCGGCACAATTACAACAATTTGCTACACAATGGACAGCGCATAACAAACAATTAAAAGCTGCCGGTTTTGTCTTGTTTAATGCGGTATTGGTGCTGATGGTGGATGAAACGAAAACGGCTGCAAGTGGCTGTTCTATTGATACTTCTGTGCATTTTGTACAGCAGCTTGAAAAGATTTATAACATACAGCTGTTTGACAGGATGCTGGTGTATTATAAATCTACAGACAACTGGCAACAAACCACCCTCACACAATTGGCTGAATTTGTCCAAAGTGGACAGATATCAACCGACGTTCCCGTTATTAATGCATTAGTCGATCATAAAGCCGCGTTAGAGCAGGAATTAATTGCTACACCTGCTACCTGCTGGATGTCTGCCTTTGTGTGCTGATATACGATTTCAAATTACTCACTCGTTATTTTATGATGAAAACCCACCTCCTCTCTTTTTTGATTTCCGTATTATTCGTATGTCAGATTGGAAACGCACAAACGGATTCAGCAGCATCGCAGTCAGATTCATTGAACGCTGATTTTATCAATGTATATTTGGATGGAGCCTTCAATTACCAGGATTATATTAAACAGCAAATTACATTCGTCAATTATGTGCGCGATCGCTTTAAAGCAGATGTACATATTTTAATCAGTGGTCAGTTAACCGGAAGTGGGGGAGTGGATTATAATATTTTCTTTTTGGGGGCAAATCGATTTCCGGCTAAGAATGATACTTTGCATTATATCGCCGGAACAAATAACACAGATGATGAAATCCGTGTTGGCCTGACACAAGTAATTAAAATGGGCCTTATGCCATATGTGGCAAAATTGAATAATGCGCTGCCAATAGATATTTCGTATTCAGGTGCATCATCATCCGAAGAGAAACAGGAAGATGATAAGTGGAAAGGTTGGGTGTATTCTATTTCTTCGTATGGAAATGCCAGCGTGAATGCAGCTGTGCAATCCTACTATATTTCCGGATTTTTGAGCGCAAAGAAAATCACCGAGGAATGGAAAATCTTGGCGAATACCGGTGTGAATTTTAATACAGATATTTATGATTTAGGTGATGGTGATGTATTTATTGGTAATAATAATAGTCTGAATACAAATGTTACCATTGTGAAATCCCTCAACGACCACTGGAGCTTCGGAGGGGAAGCTTTTCATACCTCAAGTACGTATAGTAATTACGATAATTATTTTTCTGTTTCTCCCGCTATTGAATATGATGTTTATCCGTATTCTGATAATGCCACACGACTATTGACAATCTTTTATAAAATTGGTCCTGAATATCAGGATTATACCGATACTACCTTGTTTGGAGAAACCGAGGCCTTATTGTTAAGACAGCGGTTAGATGTGAGCTTGAGCCTAACCCAGAAATGGGGTTCTCTTTCGATGGGAGTAAATGGATCCAACTATTTTCATGACCTGTCAAAAAATGGAGCCGGTTTATTTGCTTCATTTAACTGGCGAATTGTTGAGGGCCTGAATTTTAATGGATTTATTACGTTTGACTTTATCAACGATCAGATTAATTTAGCTAAAGGCGATTTATCTGATGAGGAAATACTCCTGCAAATTTCAGAGCAGCAAACGAATTATAGCTTCTTTACCTATTTTGGATTATCGTATACCTTTGGCTCGATCTACAATAATATTGTGAATCCGAGATTTGAAGGTGGAAATACGTATTTCTTTTGAGAGGAATCGAATGAATTATCCTGCTTTAATTACCTGAACAATCGCATTCGCACCGCCTTGAGTAATGATATGCATGACATACATACCTGATGGCACGGCTAAATTTTGCTGATTCGTTCCATTCCATGTGTAATAACTGTTCATTGGTTGCGCATACTGAATTAATGTGCCCTGCAGGTCGTATATGCGTATTTCGGAAATGCCGGTTGCATCCAGTAAGCTGACATGTGTCATCTCTGTAAATGGATTAGGTCCAACCTGAATATTTTGAGGGTCGTATGTTTGAATAGAATTCGGACAAGGCAATACGAACGGATTTCCGGGCGAACCAAATAAACAACCGGCTACCCAGGATTCTGTAATGTTTGGATTACCACCCTCGTTCACATTTTCCAGCGTAAATCCATTGCCGTCAGCATCCGTTGGCCATGGTGATTTATCGTTGAAACGTACTGTGTATTGAATTGTATTATCACTGCTGTATAATCTTACCGCATCTCCACTATTTGAGAAATGAAAAGTAGGTTCTCCAATTACGTTTGTTACGCCGGGAAAAATTACCGTAAAGCTTTCAAGACTATCGCTGACGACTAATCGGCTGCCCGCAGCTAAACTTGTTCCACCTGGAATTAAATACGCGTTGTTATTCCGCGAGTCGCGCAAAATCCAACCACTTAAAGAAACACTGGATGCACCTCTGTTGTATATTTCAACCCAATCTCCCGGGTTATAACCTAATAACGAGTTATAATTTATTTCGCTGATGATGATATCATAATTACAATCGGCATATGCAGAACCCGGAGTGCCTAAAACACAGCCGGCAATCCAGTTTTCAGGATCATTTTCATCACCAGCCTCATCGAGTATTTGCACTGTAGGACCATAACCATCAGCAGCCCGTGGCCATGGAACGGAATCAACATAGTTAATCTGACGCACCAGGGCGCCACCGCCATCATACAGTAAAACGCTTCCACTCATGTTATCCAGGCTGAAAGCAGTGCTGCCGATATAGTTTGAAACGTCAGGATGCACCATGAGGAAGGTGTCTATCCATTCAACAACAACCAGGTAGGCATCAGGAGCCAGGCTTATGCCACCGGGAATGGTGTAGGTGTTTCCAAGTTCATTTTTCACCTTCCAGCCACCGAGATTTACCGCGCTGGCGCCATAATTGTGTAGCTCAACCCAATCGCCTGAGTTGTTATAGGTATCAGAGTTATAGTTAAATTCAGAAATAGCAATGGACTGGGCCTGAATTGACGTAAAACCAGTAAGAATGGCTAATGTGAGGAGGTAAATGTTTCGCATCATGTCTTCAAATAACAGCCTAAAGTTAAGCAAATGTTAAGTGTTTGTGTCATTTTATTCACATAAACAAAAAAAGGCTGCAGTGTTGAAATGAACTGCAGCCCTTGATATAAATTACCTGAAGCATTAAGGTTTTGCAACCCTGAGAAGCTCCATTTCAAAAATTAACGTTGCGTGTGGTGGAATAATGCCGCCCTGGTTTCCGGTTTCGCCGTAGGCTAATTCTGCAGGCACATATACCAGCCATTTGTCGCCAACCTTCATCAATTTAAGCACTTCTCTCCATCCTTTAATAACTTCATCAATCACGAAAGTAGCCGGTTGACCGGGTTGTGTGCTTTGAAACTCTTTTCCATCAATAAAAGTGCCTTTGAAGTATACAGCAACACTGTCTCCATCTACCGGAGTAGCGCCACTGCCGGAGGTTATAACCTTATATTGTAATCCAGAAGGCGTTACGGTTACACCGGCTTTTTTAGCATTTTCTGCAAGGAATTTTATCCCTTCTTCCTTTGCTTTTAAACTTTCGGCTTCACGTTTTTTATCCATGTAAGCAGAAATGATATTGTATAAGCTGTCCGGATTGGAGCTCAGGGCAAAGTTGGCTGAATCATCCTTTAACACTGCTGAAATAGCTGCGGCTATGAGTTCTGCATTGATTTCTTCCAGTTTTTCTTCCTTCAGGTTTCTGCCAATATCCATACCTATAGCATAGCTGACAGAGTCTTTGGTATCTTTAAGCTCAGCTTTACCCGCGTTTTTAGAACCTTCGCATGAGGTAAAAGTGATAACGCCGGCAAGAGCAGCGCCCAGGATTGCAATTTTATACATGTTTTAGATTTAAGGCCGCAAAGATACGGAATTACTGTTGAGCTTCCTGCCCAAACAGAATGGGCTCAGATGAGTCCTCGGCTTTTAAGCTCCAGGTATTTATTGATGGTATTAATCGACAGGTCTTCCGGGCGCGTAACAATGGTTTGAATGCCATACTTGAGTAATTCCTTCAGGATTTGCTGTTTTTCCACTGAAAATTTATCAGCAATAGTCGTCAGATACACTTCCTCGAGGTTAGCCGCTTCGCTATGGCCATAATCGGTGATTTCAGCGTTTTCGAAGAATACGACTACCAGTAAATGCAATTTATTCAGTTTTCGCAAGATGCCGACCACGCGTTCAATGGCGTATAAACTTTCAAAATTCGTAAACAGAAATACCAGACTTCTGACACGGATAAAACTGCGGGAAAACTGGTACAGGAGTTCGAAATTAGATTCTGTATATCGTTCCTTCTCGTTATACAGCGCTTCCATAATTTTGCGTAATTGCCTTGGATGCTTATCCGGATGCAGTGTAGTTTCAATCGCATCGGAAAAGGTAATCAAACCAACCCGATCTTCCTTTTTCATGGCAATATTGCTGATGGTAAGCGTGGTGTTGATGGCGTAATCCATTAAACTTAAATCGTTGAATGGCATGCGCATTGACCTGCTTTTATCAATAATGCTGAAAATCTGTTGCGATCTTTCCTCTTCATAATGGTTCACCATCAGGTTGGCGGTTCTGCCTGTGGCCTTCCAGTTAATATGCCGGATATCATCTCCGCGCACATATTGTTTAATCTGGTCAAATTCATAACTGTGACCAATGCGCTTCATTTTTTTTACACCTGCAAAAAAACTAATGCTTTGCATGGTTTTCAATTCGTAAGCGCGCATTTGAATAATAGACGGATATACCGGTGTTGATTGCGGTTCGCCGGCAACTATGCGGCGTTCGGCCAGTTTCAATCGGTTACTGATAAATAACATAATATGGCCAAATGCATAAGCACCTCGCACATATGGCCGTATCGGATAATCAACTCTTATGTGTTTATTCGGCGAAATGTCTAACTCAACTTTGAAATCACGTTTCTGTAATTGATAAGGTAATTCGTCGATAATGGTAATGTGCAGAGGCAGCCTTGATTTACTGGTAATGTCAATATGCACCCAGTTTTCATCACTCAGCGACAATACATTGCTCATGCTTCTGGTGGCCTGCACGCGGGTTGACGTGTGATGTAAAAGAAAAATATCGAGAATAATAGTAACAACTAACAGAATTAAAATAGCCTGTCCTACGTACATCATAAAGGGCAAGCTGAATCCTGCACAGAAGCAAATTACGGCTACTGCAATAATCCAGAAAGGACGGTTGGTTAAGTATATGTTGCGAATAAAACGCATTATCTCGGAACGTCTATGCTTTCGATAATTGATTTAATTACTGATTGGCTGTCGTATCCTTCAAGCTCTTTGTCCGGTGTTAGAATAATCCGGTGATTTAATACAGCATATGTAACGAAATGAATGTCATCCGGAGTTACGAAGTTTCTGCCGCGCATGGCAGCAATGGCCTTCGACGACTTCATGATATTTAGTGAAGCCCTTGGTGAAGCGCCGAGGAATAAATCACCGTGATTGCGTGTTTTGAATACGATTTCGGCAATATAATTTAGCAGCTCTTCCTTGATGATGATGTTCTCAACTACTTGTCGAAACATCGTTAAATCTGATACGGAAATAACACCTTTCACCTCTTCTTTCTGACGGATGGAAAAATCCTGCTGATATCTCGCCAGAATTAATTTCTCATCCTCAAGTCCCGGATAAGTAATGCGAATGCGGAACATGAAACGGTCTAATTGGGCTTCAGGTAATTTGTAAGTTCCTTCCTGTTCAATCGGGTTTTGAGTAGCGATGACAAAAAATGGAAATCCCATTGGATAGGTTTCTCCATCCATGGTTACCTTCAACTCTTCCATCACCTCAAGTAAAGCAGCCTGTGTTTTAGCAGGCGATCTGTTTACCTCATCGATTAAGATGATATTGGAAAATATCGGACCTTTTCTAAAATTAAATTCAGCAGTTTTTTGATTAAATACACTCGTGCCTAATACATCGGTTGGCATCAGATCGGGTGTAAACTGTATGCGTGAGAAATCGGCCTGTACACTTTTTGCAAGCATACGGGCTGTCAGTGTTTTCGCTATACCCGGAACACCTTCAATTAATACGTGACCGCCGGTGAGTAACCCGGCTATTAGTAAATCAATCATTTGGTTCTGACCAATAATGACCTTGGCTAATTCGGTTCTGACGGATTGAACACCTTCGATTAATCGTTGTTGTTCCGGTGATAAGGCATATTGTATGGTATTGTCTTCCATATACGTTATTTACAATGTTTGTAAAAATTATCAATGAGTTGGTGTAAGAGTAAAATATCCTGGTTGGTTACTTCATTTGTCCGGTCAATATAATCGGCATGTTTCAGTATTTCGTTAATAGTTGACAAGCTGATTTCCGATTTAAGCTGAAGCTTTGTTTTAAAGTCGTCGTCAATTTGTGCCGTTGGGATTTGATACCTGTTCTGGATAAAATGATAGAATAATTTAATTTTTTGATGTGCGAGTTGCTTATGATCACCTCGAATATAATACATGCGGCCAATAGTCTGCACAAATTCGAGCGACCTGTTTTCATTGGGTTCTAATACCGGAATGGGTTTTTGTTGTCGTTTTGTGCGGAATAGTAAAAACAAGACTAATCCACCCAACATGGTATACCAGGCAGAACGCAATGCAGTATTTGACAATACAAAACGTAAAGGTCCTTCATCCTGGTTGTCATTGTTTCGATTGCGCTTGAAAGTTTGACTGTACTCATCCCAAATAATATCACCGGGTTTCATATAGCTCATCGCCTTGTTGGCATATTCCAGTTTGTTTTCATCTAACAAATAAAAATTTGAAAACAATACTGGTTCAAGGTGTATATAAAAATATCCTGCACCATGCGGAATTCTGATATAATTGGTCATATAGGCTGTTTGCACAGTGCCTAAAATGTCCGGATCAGCAGATGACTGAAGATAGTCAGGAAGAAAATAACTCCAACGCTTTTCAGCCTGTAGGTCTTTATCATAAAAGGTATAGTGATACCCTGAAGCTGTTCTAAAACCCTTCGCTGTGAAATTGCAGGTTGTGTTTGATTTGGTTAAAAAACTTGTCCATTCCTCTTCATCACTGAATGGATTGTTATCGACGATAGGAATCTCCTGAAATGCAGTGTCCTCTTCCACATCCTCTTCCTCATCTGAGGCATTCAGTTTCATGTAGTATATTTTCGTAAGCAGGGAGCCGGGAGTGGATGCTAAAATAAAAGCATCATTTCCGGAATATACGAATGAGGAGAGTGATTCGAATGTTTCGTCTGTCAGATAGATATTGTTCCCAAGAAACAAATAGTTCGTATGTTCACCTGATTGTTTAGCTTTATTTAAAGAATAGGAAAGATCAGCAGAAACTGTCGATACCTTATTGTTTGGGAAATAATCGTCCATCAGGTTGTAAAACAGACTGTTGCCATATGGTTCATCACTGTTAATAGAGTTTACTTCATACCAATTAAAATGTTCCTCCCGGTTACCGCGATTGACCAGAAACAGAACCACCGCTGCTGCCAGTACTACCACCACGAGTATAATCACTTCATTGCGTTTCATCCTTTTCTGATTTGATCAATGAGTGAAATAAATCCTGGTTGTATGCCATGGAATTCAGATTCGTTGACAGCCTTATCGCCATACCAGATATATTCGAAAAGCAATGTGCTGTTGTTCAGACGTTTGATTTCCGGATGCTTTTGCAGCTCTCGCAGGTAATCATAATTGGTTTTCTCTTTGCGCCAGGTGATGATATTTTTATCATGTAATGCCTTAAGCAGCATTAAATAATATATTCTGACCGCCAGCCGATAATCTTTTGCAGTCAGTGCTTGTTTGAGGTATCGATCCAGGTCGCTCTCCATAGGCCTTTCATCCAGATCGTCTAAGATTTCTGTGGTGCTGGTTTGTAAACCCGGATTCGCCCGTAGGCCTTTCCCGAATATGCGGTATAGGATAAAAAATAATAAGGCTGCAATGCTGATAAACGCAATTATTTTGATAAGATCAGATGAAATCAGCGGTTCTATTTCTTCATCAGGATCAATCGGGGTCTGATCTGGTAGTTCCTGAGGTTCACTTTTTTCATTAAAGTGCATACCTTCCTTTTCTTCCTGCCAGGTTTGTTTATCAATTGGATGGTATTCGGGTGCTTCTGATTGAAGCGCCTGTTCCAACTTTGTCGTTTCCGTAGATTCCAACTGGCTGGATGTATCGGTAGAAATGACGAGTTGCTCAGTAGTAGCATCAGTCGAACCATCCTGACCATACCCTGAAAATGCACAAAGCATCGTGATATAAAAGACCGCAACTTTAACTTTCATGCACCGGTCTTTTATTTTGATTAATGTGTTCGACTCTGGAGATTAAATCACTTGCCGTGTCGATTTCTTTATTACTGAATAACAATAGTCCCATGTTCACCGCCATCATGCCAATCATCATAAATAAGGTCAGCATCAACATGCAGGTGATACTTAAATCCTGAATCGCTTCGTATACACGCTCTTTGAAAGGGAAGTTCCAACTTAACAGCGTAACATTCATTTGCGCAATGACAGAGTGGGAGAGACAAGACAACGTAAGTGTCAGCAAGGCTAATGGCCAGAATAATAATTCTATCTGAATAATATATCTAAAAGCAGTTGACAAATGCGTCGTAAAAAACGACCTGTCTAAAATAGCCGCAGCAATGATCACAAGAATAAACGGCAACAAGCCTAAAAAGAGCAGATACTTGATTTTAACATCCAGCAGTAATACACTGTGCAACAACAGAAAAAGTCCTAGTGCTTTCCAGCTATGTTTAAGTACAAATGCGAAAAATGCACGGGTTTTATATGGGCTGTTCTTTTCTTTGACAAGTTTAATAATATATAACCCGAACAAAGTGATGAGGCTCATAACGCATGTATTCATCAAAAACAACACCGCGCCCGGTTTTAAGAGATGCTCGCCCTGATCTTTAGTAAAGTCGAACACATGCTGGTAATTGAGCATATGTCGAATATCTGAACGGGCTTCAAATACAGCCATCGTCCGCAAAATATTTATCGTATGTGATATGGAATCAAAATGCTCAACAAACAATACAAAAATCCCTGTATAGATTACTGTCAGGATAACCATAAAAGACAAGGCCGGCCAAAAGTATTTTCTGAAAATTGAAAAACTGTCGGAAAATATCTGTCCATTCGTTTTTATTCGATTAAAGGATATCTCGGGTTCCTGTATATACGGAATTTCATCGTATGGTTTTTTAATGGCAACACCACTTTTCGCCCTTCTGCGCGGGATATGTACGAAGTACATATACATGAAAATAAACTCAACCGATATCAATGTAAGCCGCACCCAATCCGGTGTTTCCGTATAGCGCGTCAGAAAACTTTCATTAATAGCTGCTAAAATAATGATGGGTGTAATACCTAAATAAATCTGAATAGCATGTAAACCATTTACACGGAAAGATTGCATGCGTGTTAAGGTGCCCGGGAACAATAATCCCCTACCTAAGGTCATGCCTGCAGCACCTGCAATTACTATCGCTGAGACTTCCAGTGCTCCATGCACCCAAATAGTGAGAAAAGATTCAGCAAACAGTCCGCGTTCTATAAAGAAATATTGAAAGGCACCAATCATGATGCCATTATATAAAATGAAATAAGCAGTCCCGAAACCAAAAAACAATCCGAAAGCCATGGTTAAAAACGACACCCATAAATTGTTTAAGGCAATGGAAAAAAACATATTGAACTCACCTGAATCCTTATACACTTTCATCGGGTCGCCACTTTGGATGTTTTCTTCGGTCATCTTGATGTAATCATCCCCTAAAATAAATCGGGCAAATCCCGGATCGTGCATACTGCTGAATACACCTATAGCAAAGGCAACGATGAATAAAGCTAATGTGAAGAAAAGTGTACGGCGACTCGCATATAAATTTTGCGGTAATTCCTGCGTCCAGAAAAGCTTGAACTTTGTGCGAGGTCTTACACGGTTGGTATAAATTGTACGAAATACACGTTGTGCCAGGTTGTTTAAATAGATTTTTACACTTCTGTTTGGATAATATGTTCTGGCATAACTTAAATCATCCGTAATCTGAATAAATAAATTTGATACTTTTTCCGGGTCGGCATTTTTTTCAAACTCCTGCTCAAATGTTTCCCATTTCTGTTGATTTTGTCGGATGAAGCTTGTTTCGCGCATGGGAATCTGAAAATATCGGTAAATATAGGTATTTACCTAAAACGCCTGTTTGCTTATCCATATTTTTTTAACATTCTGCATTTGGCTTATAAAACAACGCGAAATCATGTATTTTTGAGAATCCGGTATGCGCACCATCGACATTGTTACTACCCAGAATGTAACCATCAATTACGAATTAGCAGAAGTTCGTGATCGTATCATCGCTTCTATAATTGATGTCATCGCTACGGTAGTTGCACTGTTGCTTTCTGGATTACTGTTGATTTCTTCCGGCATCATGGGTTTCAATGCATTCTCACTACTTATTTTGTTGCCCGTATTGCTCTTTTATCATCTGTTTTGCGAAATTGTTTTTAACGGACAGAGTTTTGGCAAACGCATGCTCGGAATTCGCGTAGTCAAGTTAACAGGCCGACAACCTTCTGCCAATGACTTAATTGTCAGGTGGGCACTTCGCTCTGTTGATTCACTTTTTTCCTTAGGTACCATCGCCGTAATGCTCATCAGCTCTACTGAAAAAGCCCAAAGGCTGGGTGATATTGTTGCTAATACTACCGTCGTAAAGGATTTTCCCTCACAGGCCATCAAACTACCGGATATCCTGAAAATCCGGACTTTAGAGTCCTATGTGCCTACTTATAAAACCGCTAACCAGTTTACCGAAAAGGAGATGCTCGTGTTTAAGGAAGCCATGGACAGATACCTGAAATATAAGAACGATGCCCATGAAACAGCCCTTTTTGAAGCTTGTCACGCCGCTAAAAGCCGACTGGGACTGGATAAAGTGCCGCACGACCGGATAGAATTTATCCGCACACTCATCAAAGATTATGTTGCCCTGAGCCGTTAAACTGTTAATTCAGTCTGAATTCGGCTGATAAATAAGGCTTTCCCGTTAAAAAACGCTACCTTTGCAGCCGTTTTTATGGAGTCTATACGCAACATCGCCATCATCGCTCACGTTGACCACGGTAAAACTACCCTCGTCGATAAGATTATGCACCATTGCCAATTGTTCAGCAAGGAGCATAGCGAACTCATTCTCGACAATAATGAACTGGAACGTGAACGCGGTATCACTATCGTTTCAAAAAACGTATCTGTTCGATATAAGGATTACAAAATCAATATCATCGATACCCCGGGACACGCCGACTTCGGTGGCGAGGTTGAACGTGTACTCAATATGGCTGATGGTGCTCTGGTTCTAGTAGATGCCTTTGAAGGGCCAATGCCTCAAACCCGTTATGTATTAAGCAAAGCCATCGCGCTCGGCCTGAAACCTTGTGTGGTGATTAATAAAGTGGATAAAGAAAATTGTAAACCGGATGAAGTGCATGAGTCTATGTTTGACCTCATGTTTAATCTGGGTGCAACTGAAGAACAGCTTGATTTTCCTACTGTGTATGGTTCAGCTAAGTTTGGTTGGATGAGCGACGATTTTCGCAAACCAACCACTGATGTGGCTGCCTTGTTAGAAATGGTTATCAACCACGTGCCTGCCCCTAAAACAGCTCAGGGAACAGTCCAAATGATGGTTACCAGCATCGATTACAGTAGCTATATCGGTCGTATCGCCATCGGACGTGTGGTTCGCGGCAGCATTAAACCCGGCCAAAACGTTTCTTTAGTTAAAAGAGATGGCACCATCACAAAGAGTAAAGTAAAAGAGGTGCTTGTTTTTGAAGGCCTGGGTAAAGCAAAGGCTGAAGAAGTAGGTGCAGGCGATATTTGTGCGATTACCGGTGTTGAAGGCTTTGAAATCGGCGATACCATTGGCGATTGGGAAAACCCGGAAGCCTTGCCTGGTATTCCAATTGATGAGCCAACCATGAGTATGTTGTTCCGCAGCAACGATTCTCCATTCTTTGGTAAGGAAGGTAAATTCGTAACCAGCCGACACCTGCGCGACCGTTTATATCGCGAAATTGAGAAGAACCTTGCTCTTCGTGTAGAGGAGACAAATAGCGCCGACAGTTTCATGGTGTTTGGTCGTGGTATTCTCCACCTGGGTATCCTGGTTGAAACCATGCGCCGTGAAGGATACGAGCTCCAATTGGGTCAACCAAAGGTTATTATTAAAAACATTGATGGTCAGCGTTGCGAACCTATCGAAACCCTTGCCGTAGAAACCACAGAAGAAACTGCAGGTAAAGTCATTGAAGCTGTCAGCCAGCGCAAAGGCGAATTGGCGATGATGCATACACGTGGCGACAGAACACATCTCGAATTCAACATCCCTTCACGAGGCATTATAGGTTTGCGAACCATGGTACTCAACCTAACACAGGGTGAGGCGATTATGAGCCACCGTTTCAAGGCTTATGAACCCTGGAAAGGTGATATCCCATCCCGTATCAATGGTGTACTCATCGTGCACGAAACCGGAACATCCATCGCTTATGCCCTCAACAAATTGCAGGACAGAGGCTATTTCTTTATAGGTCCTGGTGAAGATGTGTATCAGGGACAGGTTATTGGCGAAAACAGCCGTGATAATGACCTGGTCGTGAATATTACTCGCACCAAAAAGCTGACCAACATGCGCGCGAGCGGTAGTGATGATAAGGTTCAACTGGAACCACCACATCGCATGACGCTTGAGGAAGCAATGGAATATATTGATGATGATGAACTGGTAGAGGTAACACCGTTGAATATCCGCCTCCGCAAAATCCATTTATTGGAACACGAGCGGAAAAAAGCCGGTGCGATGGTGGAAGTGGATTAATTCCCAATTTTTGCATCTTTGTTATCCTGGATTTACCCTGAATTATAGGGTATAATAATCTAATGCCCATTTTATGCAGTTCAGAGAAAGAATGAATCGCCGTTTTACTAACAAAGGCGAAAAAGGTGATGACTTTGGATTCACCAATCGTATTTCGGATAGCGCACAGCGTATCCTGAATCAGAATGGAAGTTTTAATGTGATCAGGGTAGGGGAGAAGAAACTCATATTTCATGAGTTACTCACCATGTCATGGACACACTTTTTAGGATATATTTTAGCCTACTATGCCCTAACCAACTTATTTTTTGCCGGCTTGTATTTATTAGTTGATTTTAATGGCATCGGCATGACGTCCGATTATGAAGTGCAGCGCCCTTTTTTAATTGCCTTTTATTTTAGTGCGCAAACGTTAACTACGGTCGGCTATGGATCTTTATATCCATTAAGTGCTCCGGTAAGTACACTTGCTGCATTTGAAGCATTAATCGGCTTAATGGGATTTGCCATTTTTACCGGTTTGATGTACGGACGATTTAGTAAAACACCGCATAGTATTCGCTTTAGTAAGCACGCTTTGGTTGCACCTTATAAAGATGGTATTGGTATTATGTTTCGCGCAGCCAATGAACGAAATCATAATTTAACTGAGCTGGAGGTGAAAGTTACACTGGCTATTATCACAGATAATGATGGAAAACCCGGACGTAAATTTTTCCCACTCCCCATTGATAATAACCGGATTACCTATTTCCCGTTGAACTGGACAATGGTGCATAATATCACCGCCGAAAGCCCGCTGTATGGAATGCGTGAACAGGATTTTGCAGAGGCAGATATGGAATTGCTCATAATGGTTAAGGGATATAATGAAACCACCTCGCAGGAAGTACACGCCAGGTTCAGTTATACGCAAAGAGAAATTGTGTATGGTGCAAAATATTTGTTGCCGTATTATTTCCGGGAAGATGGTATTACCATTTTCGAACTGGATAAAATTGATAATCACGAACCTGCCGAATTACCTGAGATGCAGGCAATTACACAATAACCAGAGTGCGTTTCTGCAAGCCCTCCTTGCATTGAAATGCAGGCTGTGTCTAAAATTAAAGCTGATCCAATAAAGTATCTTCGTCAGGTGTATCCTGATGTGGTACATGTGCAGGCGCCATTGATTTGTCGCTGATAAAAAAAGCTAACATCATCAGAAAAAAAGATCCTATCCCGAAATAAGCGAGAAGTTGTGCATACGGTAATCGCCACAACGTAAAAATCGTAGACATCTGTGTAAGTGTTAGCCACAACCATTTCGTTAAATCTAAAAATTTGATTGGCTTTTTCTGCAAAGTGCGGTAGGTATATAATGCAGCCACACTTACATGCGCTGCAGATGCAATGATATGCCCGTTAGGGAAGTGTAATAAAATAAATAATGCACCCACCAAAAGAATAGAGCCACTAATATAAAATAAGCGAATAATTGGCGACTGAAAAATATTGCTCTCCTGCAATAATTGATCAAGCACAACCAGTTGCACAATGGTTAAAATAATCCACCATAATTCTAATGAGCCGCTTAACCGCGCAAACAGGAACAGCAATACGCCGTATAAGATAATGTATAATCGAATTGTCCCTGTTAAATTATTGCGTTTTGACTGCATGAAAAATGTTAAGGGCATTTGATTACTCAACCGTAATCAAATCGAATAAAGCATATTTAGTATCAATAGGAATTTCAGTAGACCCGGCTGATAATTTAATAATTAACTCATCACCGGTATTAAATGTACTGCTTATTTCAAGTGTTTTTTCCACCCAGCCCGGATCAACAGAATTGGCAGAGGCTAAAATGGTTACAGTATTGTCGGCATCTTCTTTTTGAACAGTAATTACACCCGGCCATGAACCAAACGATTTAATAAATCCGCTGATTGTTAATACCTGAGCACCACTTAAATCTGATATCCGGTATAATGCATAGCCTTCACCAGGTACGCTTTGCGGATTTAACCGAAGCGAAAACGAACCACCATCAGTCGGCACATCTGAAGAAGACGCAGCACCACTTGTTTGCCAGCCACTTGTGCTAAATGATCCGCCGGATTCAAATGAGCCGTTACTCATTAACGCATCATCCGGTGTGTCGGTCGTATTGCAACTGATAATCCAAACGCATATCCCAAATATCAATAAGGTTTTGCGCAGGATGTTGTGTAATAAGGTTAACATAGTTATATGTTTATTGAGCGTAATAACCTACAGTTCCGCCAACCCAGGTTTTATTTCGATTATAGTCTACCCCAATCATCACCCCCTTACTTAAACGTGCCAGATTGATAACTAATTGTGGCCGGTCGCTATCTTTTTTCCAGACATACATCAGTCGCAATTCGGCTTTTGCCGGTTCATCCAGGGTTTCAACCACCGGATCATAGGTTACCTTTCGTTGCAAAATAAAGTGCTCAGGGTTCAGCATGGCCTTTTCTATGTCGGCAGGGGTTACATGAAAAACAACCCCATGGCCGGCAAACGAATATAAGGGTTTTAGAACCCATTTGTCTAAATCGGCAGGTATTTCCTGCACATCTTTCAGGAATAGGGTGGCAGGTACACTTGGATGTTTAAGAAAAGGAAGTGTGTATTTACTAATGCGGAAAAACCAATTTGGATGACAAACCCACTCCACATCCGCCGGTTCAATCAGATTCCATTGGCGCTGCAAATCATCGCGACCCGCCAGTTCATCAAATATCAACCTGTTGTAAATGCGTTTGATGCGGACCTTTTCGCCGGCATGCATATAGTACAGTGAAGTGCCTTCTTTGATAATCTGACTGATACAAACAGGCTCAATACCCAACATTTCGCGCGTCAGATAAAAATCTATCCATGTTTTTTGTTTATCGGGCTCTATTTCAAGTAAAATGACTTCTTTAGGGTCATGTCCTGCCAAAAAAACTTCATGCAATAAGTCACGATAGGATTCATTATTCAGTCCATTAAATAAATGACTGACATCTGAGCTTACATCAAAATATGTGCGATAATTCTGACCTAATGCATGTTGCCAGGCATATAAACTGGCAAAACCCTGCATTTCAATTAACTGCGGAATCCGGTTGCCTTGTTCGTCTGTGCAAATACCAAAGTCCAAAGCGATTACCACGGGTTTACCTTCCTCACCAGGAACACGCCACCGGTCAGGAATGGCTGCATCTGTATGCTGCAAAAAATCCGCATCAAGTAACTGATCCAAAATTGCTTCACCGGCTACAATTACCTGATCAGCAAATGGCTTGTCGACAAAAACAGGTGTTTCGCAAATTTTAAATTCAATCTGCTTATTAAACCGTTCCTGACAGGCGCGGGTAAACTGAGCGTATTTTTCATCCGTAAAAGAAGCATTAAAGGCTTTTCTTGCTGCGGTAATCATGTTGATGTAAATGTGATGATATTGAAATTGTTCAATCAAAAATGCGCCTATGCATCTTGTGTGCGTAAAGCCTGCAAAGTGCTGCGCATAAAGTAGGGGAGCACTTCATTATGGGTAAGCGGCAATTTGTCGCTGTCGGTTAAATTGCGAATCATTTCTTCTATTTTCCATTCACCATGATTAGCCCGGATGGTTTCTCTCCGTTCAGGTTTGGCAAATAACCGGAGCATACCTTCTGCATCAGCCTCTGGATGAAATTGTGTCATATAAATATAATCACCCAATCCAACTGCCATAACAGCTCGTGGCAAGGGAACATGTTCGCGTTTCTTTTCCATCGCCAGAATATTTGCACCCAATGCTGTCATTTTATCCAGATTCGGTTCTATCAATTGCCAGTCGCGACTATCAACCACATAATACGGGTCGGGTAAATTTCTGAACATGCGATCTCGTTTACCACTTTCCGTTTTATGAATAGGAAACACACCGAATGCCGTGCTCTTGCGTTTGCACACTTCACCTAATTGAAAATGTCTGCTCAGTAATTGAAAACTGTGGCAAATGGCAAACATATATTTTTTTCGCTGATGCCCATTTGCATTATGTGCCCATAGGTCATCCATTAATTTGAAAAATTTTGGCTCCCACGATTTTCCTTCACCATCGAAAGGACTTCCCGGTCCGCCGGAACTGATAAATACATCGAATTGCTTTCCCGGTACTTCGCCCTTATTGCGCACATCAAATACTTCCCAGTCAACATCCGGACCATATTGATCTACAATCGCCTTAATGCATCGCATGCCTTCGTTGGGCGCGCCTTCATACATATCCAAAATGGCTAGCTTGATTTTGCGTTGGGCAGGCATGGGTCAAAATTAATCAGAATAGCGGTCGAATGTATGATGATTAAGCACCAGATTATTAACACCTGTGCATCTGCAACATGTTCCAATGTCCTGCTGCCATCCGCCTTGGCCCGGAATGAAGTAAGATTTAGGGTTAAATGAGCGATTGCTTAACCTAACGCAGGGTCACACCACGCTTCAGATGTTGCAACCTGTTAAGGAATACCGGAATTCTACTGAACTGATTTTGACCTGCCTGATACCTAGTGCCGCTGGTGCGCTCGGATACCAAAAAAAAGAGGCTGCTTTCACAAGCAACCTCTTTCAATATGATCTAAGCGATATCAGATACCGACATAAGTTTCCTGAATAATATAATCCGTTAACTTCGTAAAATCACGGTTGTTATCGTAGTAAAATTTACTTTGACGATCAGCTCCGGTTCCATGATTCAGTATCCAACGAATATTGTCTAATTCATGGCGACTACCCAATTCATCAACTACGTCATCCACAAAATCAAGAAATTCCAAAATCAGGGCCTTGGTATCCACCTCTTCCTGTTTTCCAAAATCAATCAATTTGCCGTTAATGCCATATCGCGCAGCACGCCATTTATTTTCCTGGATTAATGCTCGATCATACACCCGCCAGCCAATATTACTTTTCATTAATTTATACAGCTTGGCTGTAATGGCTTGCATCAAAGCGGCAAGTGCGATGGTTTCATCTGCACGCAATGGAATATCGCACATTCTGAATTCAATTGTATTGAAATATGGATGCACGCGTAAATCCCACCAAATCTTTTTGCCATTATCAATACAATTAGTTTTCACTAACAGCGCAATGAAATTGTCGAAATGACTCGCATCATGAAATTCATCCGGAATACCTGTCCGTGGGAATTTATCAAACACTTTCGTCCTGAATGATTTAAATCCGGTGTCACGGCCTTCCCAAAACGGACTATTGGTAGATAAGGCAAAAATGTGCGGAATAAAATAGCGCAGCGAATTCATCATAAATACCGCAACATCACGTGAAGGCATACCAATATGCACGTGTAATCCAAAAATCAGATTACTTCTGGCTGCCTCCTGAAATTCATTTACTATTTCCTGATAGCGCGGGTGATTCGTAATGAGTTGTTCCTCCCATGCGGCGAATGGATGCGTTCCCGCAGCTGCAATTTTCAGGTCGTCTTTCTCCGACAATTCCGCAATCATTCTGCGCAAATTAACTACCTGATTGCGCGCGTCAACAATATCCTTACAAATAGTAGTTGCCGCTTCAACCACACTTTGATGCATCTCCGCCTTGATATCTACATTAAACTTGGCAGCATTTTCAATGATGTGGTGTTTCCTGTGCGCAAGATCGCGTGTTTCAGGATCAATGATTTGAAATTCCTCCTCAATACCCAGCGTGAAATCCTTGTACAAACTCATAGTTGATTTTAATATTTCAGTGCAGAATTAAAAATTGGTTGAGTTCCTGGTTGATGCGGAACACCTGATACAGAATTACGAATATACGTGCCCCAGGTTAAATTATCCTGACCGCTTTTATGTTGCATAGCGCGTTCAATCGCCATCAGCGCAGCATGTTCAACTACCCATTCAAAGTTTTCATCACCAACTGACGACTGGTCGGCATCCGGAGCCGGATTGCAAAAATCAATCGCGTATGGAATGCCGTCTTTAACCGCCCACTCAACGGTATTGAAATCATAACCCAAAGCCTGATTTAAAGCAAGGGTATAGGTGCGCACTGTATCCAGCAAGCTTTGCGGAGCCTCTGGGCCATTCCAGGTATAACGTAGATGATGCGGGTTGCGTGGTTCGTAATACATGATATGCACGTATTTTCCACCCATACAATAGCAACGGAAATAATAATCAAACGTTACCTCGCTTTGTAATATCATCACATCATCTCCGGTTTCTGCGTACTTGGAGAAAAATTCCTCCATATTATTCAGCTTGCTCACACCTCTCCAGCCACCACCATCATGCGGTTTCATATATGCAGGAAATCCAACGTAATTAAAAATGGTTTCCCAGTCTAAAGGGTATTTTAAATTGCGGAAAGAAGTGCTTTTTGTGTTTTTAGGTAAATCATGCGAAGGCAATAAAACCGTATTCGGAACCGGAATACCAATTTTAACGGCAAGTGCATTGTTAAAAAACTTTTCATCAGCGCTCCACCAGAATGGATTATTCATTACCGCAGTGCCACTGATAGCCGCATTTTTCATGTACGCTCTGTAAAAAGGTGCATCATGCGAAATGCGATCCAGTAATACATCAAAACCACTGGCTTCACCTTGCATTACCTTATCAATGGTAACATGCTCAGCTATAATGCCATCCACGTTTTTGCTGTTCACGCGATCTATAAATGCTTTTGGGAATGAATCTTCCATCCCGTGTACGATACCTATCTTCTTCATGTAAATATTAAGTTTGGTTTCAGGAATTTATTTTGTCGTAATTAATCAAAGATAAAAATCTGGGCATTTGTTTGCGCCAGCATGGCCAATCGTGTTTATCACCTGCTTCTACTTCCAGTACATGAGGTACTTGTTTCGTGCCCAACTGATGCGCTAACTGGTAATTGGCATCTAAGCACATGTCAAATTCGGCAGAACCTAAAAATATCTGCATCTTCCACAAATGCTCATCACTTAAATCCGGCAGAAAATCAGGCGGGTTATTAAAATACACATTGTCATCATAATACCCATCTAATTGACCGCGAATGTCAAATTTTGCATGCAATGAAATCATAACTGCAACGAGTGACGGATGACGCAAAGCAAAATTGCAGGCATGATACCCGCCGAAACTGCATCCGGCCACACCAATGCGCTCATATCCGCTATCCTGAAGAATACCGGGCACAATTTCCTCCATTATCATGCGGTCGTATAAAATATGATTTTTCACCCGGTCGGCAGCAGAGGCTTCCTTATTATACCAGCTGTGCTTATCAATACTATCCGGGCAATATACTTTTACAATGCCCTGCTCAATAAACCAACCGATTGAATCAATCAGTTTAAAATCTCGATTCTCATTATGCATGCCCATCGATGTCGGGAAAATAATGAGCGGAAACCCTTTTGTGCCAAAGGAGAGCATCTCCATTTGAATACCCAATACGGATGATTGCCAGGTGTGTTTTTGTTCGTTCAGCTCCACAAATTGCAAATTTGATTAGAATGACGCAAAGGTAGTCCAAAACTCAGGAATGCACATGTTGATAATCATCAGTTCCTTATTTCAGATGCAGTACATTTGTCCCAAACATGAAAGTTACAGCTGCAAAACGTATTCAGGTGCAGGAGCTAACCATCAAATCGTCATTTCTTAACCGAAATGTAACGATTACGGTCATTCTGCCACCTGATTATAGCAACAAACCTTATCCGGTTTTGTGGTTAAACGACGGGCAGGATTTAATACCCATGATGGTGCCTCAGTTGTTGGAGCAGGCAATACAAGAGGGCGTTATCCCGCCGGTAGTTACCATTGGCATCCACGCCAATGCTGACCGCCTTCAGGAATATGGCAGTAGTTCAGCCGTCGATTTTAAGCAGCGTGGGGCAAAAGCGGGATTGTATGCCGCCTTTTTTATCGATGAACTCATCCCCTTTATCCGTAAATCTTTCAGCGTATCGCGCGATAAACGTAAAAACGTGCTGGCAGGGTGGAGTATGGGTGGATTAAGCGCTCTTGACATAGTTTGGAACAACCCGGATGTGTTTGCGAAAGTAGGTGTCTTCTCCGGCAGCCTTTGGTGGCGCCTGAAGGCCTATAACCGCGGATATAAAGACGATAAACACCGCATCGTGCATCAAATGATCCGCAATGGCGAAAAACGTGAAGGACTCAAATTCTGGTTTGAAGCCGGAACCGACGATGAAAAGGCAGACCGAAACAAAAATGGTCTGATTGATGCGATTGATGATACCATCGACCTGATAAACGAACTCAAGGCTAAAGGATATTCGGATGCCTCAGATATTCAGTTTGTGTTGGTTAAAGATGGTCAGCATAATTTGCAAACCTGGGCCGAAATGATGCCTTTCTTCCTACAGTGGGCTTTCTTCAGGTAACTTACAACAGCAGCGAGTAATAGGCTGCCATAAAATAGTAGTGTTCAATCTTAACCTTGTCCATCCCTAATCCGGAGTGGGTGATTCTATCTAAAATCATCAGCACAGAACCGGTAAGGGTTTGTCCTGAGGAGGCCGTTTCAGATTGAATTTGATCCTTATAAGGTTGAATAGCTTTTTGCCAGGTTTTCGGCATCGCCTGCTGGATATCAGTGTAAGCCCGCACGCATTGGGTAGCAAAATCTTTTGCCTTTAGATAATCTCGGTGCATAACATTTGGATAAAGGTAAGCATTTCAAAAAAAACAAGTGTATCCTTTTGTATACAACCCGAGGTATGTCAACGATTTGTGAGGATTATCCACATACCTGCCCTCAAAATCAAGTACGAAATTTGACCTATCAAGTATAAGAGAAAAGCCCAAACCATGCGCAAACACTACTTTGCTGCCGGCGGGAGCATTGCCGCCTGTCTGTTATTTAGCCTGATAAGGCCTGTTTCTGCTCAAATAACTTTGTCTGAAAGCCTCGACATTCCTGGGTTCCAGGTTGTGGGGGGAGAGATAACTGCTTTGGCAGCTGCCGATTTAGATGGCGACCGTAAACCGGAATCTGCCGTCGGATTTGGCGCTGTAGGCCGTGTTCAACTATTCCCCATGGTGGGTAATAAGTCATCGAATGCTACCAGCATAGAAGTTGGGCCAAACGGTATAACAGATCTTTGTTTCCGCGATATCAACAAGGATAATCAACCAGATGCCATTATCGCTGCTGGTAATCAGGTGTTTGTGGCAATCAATGGTTCTACACCAGGACACCTGCAATTTGCTGCGCCTGTGGCTTTTGAATTGCCTTTTACGGCAAAATCGCTTGTTTTAGGCGATTTCAATATGCTCGGAAACCCCGAAATAGCAGTCGCCGGAGAGCAGTCTCTGTATATTCTGTCTGTTTCCGGTGATGAAAGTGCACCCGTAAATATGGAAACCATTGCATCTTTTACCTTCAAGGCGCCTGTGCATGACATCCGCATCGCTGATATTAATGGCGACGGCAATATCGATATTGCAGCGGGAACTGCCACAGGATTGGCCATTGTAACGAATAATACGGCTTATGGAGCAACATCCTTCACTTTTGCCAATCCAATGACCATCGGCCACGATCAACATGTAAATTCGTTGGATATTGCCGACCTGAATGGCGATTTTATGCCGGATATTGTAACCGGAAATTTTCCGGCCAACACCATATCCATTTGGATAAATACCAGCACAGGCAATAGCTGCATTTTTGATGCCCCAAGAGATTTCCCCGCCATGGCCAGCTATCAGGTAGCGATCGGCGATTTTAATGCAGACGGCTGGTTCGATATCGCCAGTATCCCAGCACCGCAAAACTGGCCCGTAATGGAATTGCTTTTACAAAATGGCGATATAGCAGGGGAGTTTGATGAAGCAGGTACCTATACCTCCGCCGGATCGGCTTTATGTGTTGGCGATGTGGATGGAGATGCTAAGGATGATATCATCACCATCAACAAATCAGCAAATGCGCTTTCTGAGTTCACTCAAACGGCTGCGACATTTTCCAGCTATACTATGACTTCTACTGCTTTTTGTAATGAAGAGGGCGCTATTCAATTTGATTGGATGGCAAGCGGTTTGTCGGCAAATACAAGTTTCATCATTGAACGCTCAACAGACGGTAGCGTTTTCGAGCAAATTGGCAGCGTGGATGCCGACGCTTCAGATGCAACCAAATCATTCAGTTTTACGTTTAATGAACAAGGGTTTGAGGAGGCATGCTACCGCATTGTTGCTGAATCAGAAACAGGCAACCGCATCGCCGGAAATGTGTTGAAGGTGACCCCTTGTATCAATGTTGTTCAGGATTTTGTTTGCGTATTTCCGAACCCTGTCGACCAGTCTATGCAATTTTCATATACCGTGTCGCATGAGGTAAATATGCAATATATGATTGTGGATTTAAATATGCGTACGCATCTCAATAGAAGTGAAATGATAGCCTCTGGCACTGGTTCTACCACTGTAGATACTAAAAATTTGCCAAAAGGGTCGTATCTTTTCACCGTCAAATTCGGAAACCAACCCCCACACGTTTGCCGGTTTGAAAAAAGATAGTGTGAAGTGCTGAAGTCGTGTTCGGCACATATACCCGTTTGTTGTCGTGGCAAACGGGTCTTTTTTTGTCATATTCCCAGCATTTATCGAATAGAATGCCTTATGTAATTGAGGTTATGAGGGAGGTATGTTTCCAAACACAGCAGCTTTTCCCTAAACTTGCAAAAAAAGCATAATGGATACTTTAGGCGTTGGCAGCAGAATTAAACATCCCGAGCATGGCATCGGCGTTATCACAATGGTGCATAAACGTGCATATGATGTGTGTTATATTGAGAAAGGCGTGCGCACGTTATTAAAAGATGCGCACGTTGAAGTTATAGATCGTGTCTCCACTGATATGGACATCAGTTTTAATGAAATGGAAGAGTCGCTGATTAAAATACTGCAACACTGGAGCGATACATCAGAAATTATTCATATCGCCGACAAATGGGATGGGGGCATGATGTTGTTACAACCCGGTGATAAAAATTTACAGGGAAAAGAAGTGCCTATCGAAACCTTTTTTCATAAAATCGTTATGCTGCGCGATCGTTTGCGTGTATTAGAACAAAAAATTAACGCACATCCAAAATTAACAGATGCAGATAAGGTTGATATGCAGCAATACATCACGCGTATCTACGGAAGTCTGACCACTTTTAATGTGTTGTTTAAACACAAGGCAGACTATTTCACCGGTGAGTCCTCAAAAAACGAATAAAAAAAGCCACTTGTCAGCGAAACAAGTGGCCTCTATTAGCATGGACTGATTCTATTATTGCTTCACGAAAGTATATGTACTAGTTGTGTTTTCTGATGCGCAATGAATAATATAGGCACCCTGTGCAAATTGACGAATGTCGATACTGCCTGTAAGGGAGCCGTCAGTAACAACAGTATGCAATGCCTGATAAACTCTATTACCGGTCATATCAGCAATGGTAACCATTACATCGCGATCAACCACATTTTCTAATACGACATGGATGAAATCTGTTGATGGGTTTGGAAATACCTGAAGATCATTTTCAGCCATTTCAACCGGGTTTTCTGCACTTCTGCAAGAACCATAAGTACCACCTGCAGCTACGAGTGATGCAGCAGTTGCCGGTTTAGCACAATAGGTTATACCACCATAGCATACCAGCACTTTACCGGCACCACAGGTAATGTCGGTGGTGTAAATACCAATTGAACCAGAAATTTCGTAAGAAACGATGAGGAGATTTCTTCCATTCGGGCTTTGG
>JAKQVC010000101.1 GCA_029571985.1 Bacteroidota bacterium
GATTGCATCTGTACACATTGATGACGAATTATATTGTGGACAATCTGTAATCAACATACATGAACTAAAAAACCCGCAGCTTTTAAAACTGCGGGTTTTTTATTGTTTTACTTATAGCTATCAGATAACGCATTATTCTATTCGCAATACCGGATATCGTTTATAGGTTGGTTCTTTATATATGCTGTGTTCGTAAACAAACTGCAGTTGTAGATAGGCGCTATTTGCCAGTTCAGGATCATTGGATTTTGCCTGTTCAAGTTGTTCGCGGAGGGATGGATTGTTTTTGAGTATCTCTGCGGCCAGGTCTTCAAACACATATTCGCTAAACCATTCTTTCTGCATCAAAATAGCATCAAAAAATCCCCATGCAAAAAAACCATCAGGCGATTGTGGTTCGAGTGCGGTTGTCAGATATTGCCTTGCCGCCTGATGCGTTTTAATCAGATAATCTCCTTTTCGGCATACCACTTCCTGATGTTCAAACTTTACTTGTATGTTTTTGTGGTAATAATGGCCTTCATATGGGTAATCACCGGTTTCCATTGAAGTGATATAATAAGTGGTTGCTTTCAATGTGGTATCTGCAGTTAATTGCTCCATCTGCACCCGGTTAGCTTTTAATTTCTCAATGATTTCTACCCAAGCCTGAGGGATAATATATGCTTCCGGAATTCGCACAGGTAAACCAGGTTGATACTTTGTATAGAAAGGAATAGATTTTATATACGGTTTAGTGCGGTCGTAGTATAATCGGGGTAATCCACTTACTTCACTCGGTTTGTATGCAGCAGTATAGCCCATAAATTCGAAGGTGCTGTGCTGCGTAGTATCGGGAAAATAGTCTAAATACATATCCCGCTTTTCTAATTGATATTTATCAGCAATTTCACGTGTCGTCGTAATATAATATTTATGTTTAACCATGGTTTGCATAACACTCTCGATGAAAGCCAGCGTTGCTTCTACCCGTTGCGGATAGGGTTTTAACATGTGTGTCTCCGGCATAAATCCAATCGCATTATAGAGTGCTGCATATCCGGTAGAATATCGGGGCCTGTCATGAAAAGCTATAATGCCATCATCGGGTGTTTCTTTTACAGTATTTACATACGGACACATCGGAAACCCTTTTTTCTGCATGAGCTTGAACAGTTCAGGCATCAGATAGCTATCCATATATTGCTGTTGTTGTGGCGCCAGTTTTTCAGAGAGGGTAGGGATGATCGTCATCACATGCTGATAATCAGCGCCATTGCTTACATGTGTGTCAATAAATACATCAGGATAAAAGCGGGTATACATATTGGCAAAAGCAGTTGCATTGCGTGAATCTGCTTTTATAAAATCGCGATTTAAATCATAATTGCGCGCATTACCTCTGAATCCATATGCCTCAGGTCCGTTTTGATTAACACGGGTGGTACTATTTCTGTTAAGCGAACCATCAATATTATACATCGGGATAATACAAATCATCATATCAGCCAATTCAAGTTGAATCTGCTGAGATTGCTACAGGCGATGAATCAATTGGAGACAAGCATCTACACCATCCGGTTCTCCGGGATGTATGCCGTTATTAATGAGTAAAATCATTTTTTGCCGACTGCGGGCAGCTTCGGCCGTAAACTCCTGATCTCCATCAATCACTAAAACCTGCAGGGGCAAACCCGCATCAGTGAGCTCACCGGTTTGCAATTGCATATAGGGTGATATACTATCCGCATATTTGTAAAAATCGAGCACCTCCTCATAGGTGGGTGTCTTGTTTTCCTTGTAATACGTTAAAATTGATTGACCCATACAATTTGCAGTATATGTGAAAATAATTGCGATCAGCGTGCCTGATTTTGCCGTAAAATTGAGCTTAAGCATGCCTAAAAATAAAAAAACCTTCCAGTTGTTGTGCCGAAAGGTTTCATTGTGTGCGTGTTTATGAAATATCTATTTCACACTTGTGCCGGCATCGATGTCAAACACGAGTGTAACTTTGTTATTCTTTTTGCGACAGTTAATGTCAGCTTCATATAAACAATCAATACTATAGGTGTTTTCAATGGTATGTTCTTCCCATACGCCATCGTAATAAGCGTAATTCACAACCTTGATTTTATGTTGGCCCTTAGGTACGACAGCACTTACGCTGTTCGGTTGACTTTCTTTCGTTACTGTTGAGGTTGCCATCAATTTGCCATCCACATACAATTCTGTTTTAGTGTCGTGGTCATATCCTTCAACAATGTTTTTGAAGCTCCACTTTACCGTAATGGTAACATTTCCTTTGGAAGCTGGAATTGGTTCTTTTGCCTGTACGGCAGCAACAGAGACAATAAAAAGAATGGTAAGTAGTTTGCGCATAGCTGTTTTGTTATGTCACAAAGATAGTGTCAAATGTTAAAACGTTGCACCCCTGGTGGATGGTTTTGCATAACAATGTTAAACATTTTATCAAAATCAGCCTGATTCCCAACAAAGTCGGCAGTAGTTACATCAAAAATGAGCACTTTTTGGTCGGGAATCTGGTGAAAGTATTCCAGATAGATGGTTTCGATACGTTTCAGGTAATCCTGCTTCACGGTAAGCTCAAACTCGCGTCCACGCTTGTAAATGTTACTTACCAGCCGGTCGATGCCACTATGGAGATAAACAATCAGGTCACTTTTACGGAGTTTTGGATTCAGGATATTGAAAATTTTCTGAAAGAGGGCAAATTCAGCATCATCCAGGTTTACACGCGCATACAGGAGCGATTTGTTGAATAAATAGTCGATTACATAGCGCTGGTTGAATAGCTCCATGTCGGTCATTTCACGGTTGAGCTGCTCAAAACGTTCTGCCAGAAAGAACATTTCCATCCCCAAGGCGTAATCCTGCTGTTTTACAAAGAATTTTTGCAGGAAAGGATTGTCGGCAAACGTTTCCAAAACAAGCCGTGCTTCTGATTTTTCTGCCAGTTTAGTAGCAAAAGATGTTTTGCCTGATCCAATATTGCCTTCAACCGTTATAATCCTATGCTCCATACCTATTGCCTGTAGGGCGGTAAAATTACAATACTGTCAGGAAAGAGGGGTTACCGGTTTTACTGTATCAAAATTGATACACTACATCTACAGCATGCACAGCCAAAGGGTCGGTACAAGAGAGATGTAAATCGCGGATGGAGGTTTTTAAGACAGGATGCACCAGATCCGGGGCAATTTCATTCAATGGCTCCAGTGTAAATCGTCGGCTGGCAATATGCTGATGCGGAATGGTCAGCAACGGCGATTCGATGGCAATTTCATCGAAAAAGAGAATATCAATATCAATGACCCGAGGCGCCCATTTCTCTTTGTTATCGCGACCTAACAGGAATTCAATCTGTTTTAACAGGTGTAAAGTTTCTAAAGCTGAGCAAGGCGTAGTAATCCGGATAGCCTGATTATAGAAATGCGGCTGATGCGGTTTACCCCAGGGCGCAGTTTCATATACGTGCGACTGGGCGTCTACGCGTCCAAGGAACATTCTTATGGCCGCTGTGGCCTTGGCCAGGTTCTCCGACCTGTTACCTAAATTTGTTCCTAACAATAAATAGGCGGTGTGTTCCGTCATCATTGGCTGTCGAGGAGTTTTTTCCTGTTTGGAAATAACGTAACGAAGCGCAATTTAGTGCATAACTTGAAAAAACCAAAAATTTTATTCACAATTATATGAAACCATTTGTCACATCTTTCCTTGGAAGTTTACTTGCCCTTGTTGTTGGCGGGATATTATTTGTTTTGCTGATGTTCGGCATCTTCGGCGCCATAGCCGGTAGTTTTGAAAAAGAAAAGGCTTCTGTAGAGGCAAATTCCGTGCTAAAACTGAACCTGAACTATGCAATTGATGAACAAACACAATCCGGGGCAGCTGCGGGGCTGGCTTTGCTCGGTTTAGACGGTAATCAGGGTGTGGGATTAAACGATATCCTCAGCAGTATAGAGCATGCCGCAACCGATAAATCTATTAAAGGTATTTATGTGCAGCTCGGCGTTTCTCCAAACAGTTATGGAACACTGCAGGAAATACGGCAGGCTCTTGCTGATTTTAAAGCAAAAAGCGGCAAGTTCGTTGTGGCCTACGGTGAAGTCATCACACAAAATGCCTACTATGTCGGTAGTGTTGCCGATAAAATTTATATGCATCCGGCAGGTGCGCTCGATTTTAAAGGTCTGAGTGCTCAGGTTTCATTTTATAAAGGTGCATTGGATAAACTCGGGGTGCAAACACAAATTTTTTATGATGGAAAATTCAAAAGTGCTACTGAGCCTTTCCGTTTAGATAGAATGAGTGATGAAAACAGGTTGCAACTCGAAACATTTTTAAATGGCATGTTTGATGAACACCTGATGGAAATTGCAGCAAGCCGAAAAATAGATGTAACCGAGTGCCGTCGTATTGCTGATAGTCTGGCAGCCTGGTATCCGTCTGAAGCAGTGCGATTGCAATTAATCGACGGATTAAAATATTATGATGAAGTAGAAACAGAATTAAAAACACGAAGTGGTATTGCAGAAGATAGCGAAATGCCTATGATCACATTGTCCGATTATCGCAGCACTTTTTATCAGAAAGCATCTGCTGAAAATGAGGGGAAAATAGCTGTTGTATATGCTACCGGTACCATTATTGATGGCAGCAGCAGAAATGGATTTTTAGGCTCTACTGATTTTTCGGAAATGATGCGAAAAGTGCGCTCAGATGCGGATATTAAAGCTGTTGTTCTGCGCGTAAATTCACCAGGCGGCTCTGCAGTTGCAAGTGATGTTATGTGGCGCGAAATTGAATTAACGAAACAGCAAAAACCTGTAGTCGTTTCTATGGGCGATTATGCAGCCAGTGGCGGATATATGATTTCGTGCAATGCAACTAAAATATTCGCACAGCCAAATACATTAACCGGAAGTATTGGTGTGTTTTTAATTATTCCCGAATTTTCCGGATTGATGGAAAATAAACTGGGTATTACCATTGACACGACTAATACTTCAACCTATGCGGATTTTCCATCTGTATACCGACCATTTTCAACGCATGAACAAAAAATATTGCAATCAGGAGTTGATAGTACCTACAAACATTTTAAACAAATGGTAGCCAGCGGTCGCGGATTAACCATGGAGCAAGTTGAATCCATAGCACAAGGTCGCATCTGGACCGGTTCAGAAGCCAGGGAAAATGGTTTGGTAGATGAAATTGGTGGTATTGATGAAGCTGTTGCTGCAGCTGCAGAACTGGGTAAAATAAAGAACTATTTTGTTGTTGAATATCCGGAACAAAAATCCAGCATATTAGATGAAGTAGTATTGAGTCTGACAGAAGAGGCCAAAATGCAATTGGATGTAGACGACATATTGACTTTATACCCGCACTATATGTATATGCGTGAATTATTGGAACGCCCGGTAATGCAGGCCCGGCTACCATATGAAATCGAAGTGAAATAGGCATATCGCGTCGCATAGATTTGTCATCTTATTGCCATATGGTTGGTTATGATACTTCCGTGACATATCCGGCCGTTTAGCAGTATACTTTTGATGAAAACCACATCTATGAAGCGACTGCTTACCTTAATCGTTACCATCAGTGCAGGAATGATTTCCTTCGCACAAAATGCCGGTGAAATTACCGGGAAAGTTTTAGAGGACGGCACCACAAAAGGTGTTTCGTTCGCAAATGTTGTTGTGTATTCTCAACAGGGCACGCAAGTATTATTTACCGAAACAGATTTTGACGGTTTATATACATGTAAACCTCTTGATCCGGCTAAGTATGATATCAAAGTATTTTCATTGGGATTTGATACGGTTGTGATCGCAGGTGTTGAAGTGTTGGCTGACGGATTGGTGTATCAAGATATCCTTTTGACAAAAGGCGTTGACCTGGATACATTTGTATATCGTATACCACTCGTTTCAAAGCAAAATCCGCAGGAGGAAAAGAAAATTACCGGTCAGCAAATCCGGGAACAGGGTGCAAATGACATTGCAGATATTGTGGTGAAAAATGTACCAAAAGTAATTCCGGTTGAACGCACAGGTGGCTTGTCTATTGGTGGTTCAAGAGAGGATGCCGTGTTGTACGTTGTGGATGGCGTTCGTGTAATTGGTTCAACTTATATTCCGATGAATGCTATAAAAGAAGTGAATGTGATAACCGGCGGTATTCCAGCCGCTTATGGCGATTTCATGGGCGGTGTTGTTGAAATTACTACCTATAATTATAGTGTGTATTAACCTGCATATGCTGCGATAAGCACATGTTGATGTTTTCGTTTGTTTGTACCACCGGTTAACCTGAGCGTTACCGGTGGTTTTGTTTACCTGAGAGCCTGAAACACGCATACTTAAGTTGCAATTTTCCGAAGCAGACAGGTGATTTTTTAAACGCCCGCTATGCCTAAAGTTGCTTGAATACAGGATTCTAACTACATTTATCATATGAAATCAAATTTTATCCTCCTCTCCGTTACTGCTTTATTGGTCGGCAGTATGGCTTTTCTTGATTTTGATCAAACCATCACCAGCTCTGTAGCTGAAGAAGAAAAAGAAACAGCAGTTGATGAATGGCTGTATATGCAAAAAGCTTTTCCTTACGACGGGCCTGATAAAGCCGCGCAAAAAGCTGCTGTGCAACATATGCTCGCGGGCAGAAAAGCACAGGCAAATGCACGATTGACTTCTGATGATGAATGGCAGCACATAGGACCTTTTAATATCGGTGGCCGGGTGCGGGATATTGCCTGTCCTTATGGAAATGATAATACAATTTACGTCGGTGCTGCATCTGGTGGTGTATTAAAATCAACAGACGGTGGCAGCACCTGGCGCACAATATTTGATACCGAAGCAACGCTCTCAGTTGGTGATATCGCTATTGACCCGGTTGATACCAACAAAATTTACGTTGGCACCGGCGAACCCGGCAACGGAGTGGGTTCAGTTACCTATGATGGAAACGGTATTTATCGCTC
>JAKQVC010000115.1 GCA_029571985.1 Bacteroidota bacterium
AACGCAATTTCCGGTCATATTAACCGCGATGCTTCCTGAACCACCGGGATTTCTCGGCACATTTGCGTTGGTTGGATTAATACTGAATGAGCAGCCATCCTGAATTATGCCGACAACTAGTCCGCCAATGGTTATTGTTCCCGTCCTTTCACTGGCGCTCGTTGTTGGAGCTACATTATAGGTTACCGTGCCGTTGCCTGTGCCGCTTGCTCCGCCTGTAACAGTAATCCAAGGATTATTACTTTCTGCAGTCCAGGTACAACCCGGTGCTGTGGTTACGGAAACATTATTGCCATTATTACCTAATGCCCCATAATATGCTGTATAGGGATTAAGGGTATAATCGCAATCGCCGGAACAGGGAAAATAAAGTTTAAAATTGCTTATCTCTATATTTTGCGTCGCTCCTCCGGTTGCCTGCGTGAAACCAAAAATCATCTCGTTGAAAGCAGTGTTTCTCGCATTGTTAAGTTCAATTTCCCTGTTTATCTTTGGCAAAAAAGAAGTGTTGTTGTATGAATTGAATATGTTATGAAAATTAGAAATCTCAACTTCCGGACACGATGTACAAGTGGTGCCAGAACAACAAGGCTGCTCGCAATCAACCCATGCTTTTACTCTATAAAATCCCCTCTGACCGCCTGATGGCGTTCTTGTAACTTCAATTCTGACACGATGTATTTGCCCATCCTCCATCCAGTTATAGGAACCGACTTTCCCGCCAGTGCGCTGACAGTATCCGCCACTGCCGTCGCCACTCGCGGAGTTAACCGGCAATCGATTAAATCCGCCGCCATCACCTCCCTGACCGTGAATATTGTCATCATAAGTATCTCTGGAACAACTAGTACCACCGCTGCGGGCAGTGGAACCTGCAGGACACAGTGTCGTTGATTCGTTACCCCAATACATTAATGATATATGGTTTAGAGCATTACTCTGATCCGCTCTGCCAGAAGAACAGCCATTGTCATTCATGGCTTCGGTGTTTCCGTAAGTGTCAAATTCCACTGCCATTTTGGGGCCGCGCAATCCGTTGCCGCTCGTACCGGAGCCGGCATAGCACATCAATTCGCCCATGCTCACGCCAGGCGGGGGACCACCTCTATCCGATGTTGTATTATTATCCGCATTTATCACTGTAAAGGTAAATCCATCACCGCGTGTCATGCTGCTTGCGGATGAATCTGTAGTCAAGAAACGGAAATCAAAATAGGCGCGGAAACCAATATCGAAATCGCATCCCGCGGCTGTGCATCTACTCGGTTGTTCCGTACCATCTTTACATGTATGAGCATAATTACCTCCGTACCATAAAACGCCGCAGGAATTTGTTTGGTTGTTTCCCAGATAAACAACTTTGTTATCCACATCAATATCAACTGAATTTGGGGTTGACGCTCCCGGTGTAAAATCTTCAATATCGTCATTAATATTAATGGTTGATCCTCCGCCACCGCCTGACGCCTCGATTCCGATATCTCTGTCCCAAGTGTATGTGGTAACTGTTCTTTGGGCAGCCCAGATTATTGCCGGCGCGGCAATGAAAATTATCAACACCATATAAATAATTTTATTTTTCATTTTTGCCTCTTAATTCCTCAGTTATTTATTTCAGTCACCATATTCGGATTCTGACCTAAATCCGATACTTTTACCCATATAAATGGGTGTTCCGGGAGCTGTATTGCTGATTGTCACCGGCCAGACAGGTGTAGGCGCTCCAGCTATCGCCTGAATATTAGTAAGCGTAACTGATGTGCCGGGATTAATAATTCGTTCATCATAGGAATACTGAGAAATTGCCCCTCCGGCTTCAACAAAAAAGCTTCCTTTGCTGGAGGGAAATATTCTTGCCGTATCATTATTGGTATCGCCTGCGGGTATATTGAGAATCAAATTTTCTCCGGCATTGGGGGCAGGCCCGCTGGAAGTGTAATAATAACCGAGATAAAATAAATCACCCGCGGCAATCGTAACTGAAAAAGTCGTGCTTAAAGTAAAAGTAACCGGTGTCCCGCTAGCCTCACCAAATGTTCCCACGCTCACGGCTGAAAAAACCGCGGGAAAGTAATTTGTTGTGCTGCCTGCTTTTTTGATCTTAAGAAGACCGCCATCGCGAAGAACTAAAGACTCATCACTGTTTTCATCAACCTTTGGCAGAGCTCCTGGCAGATAAATAGTGATAGGACTGACTCCGACATTATAAGCGGTTGTCGCGTAAAGCCAGTAAGGATAAATCTCGACCGTACAACTACCTTGATTGTTCGGCATGGGGAAAGTCTGATTATGCAGGCTGACCAGCGTAGCGTTTTTATTCGCGGACGCCTTGTATTCGCTAGCCGCGACACGCACACAGGATTCCGCTATATAAAATGCTTTTGCCGCGCGCTGCGCGACAACCTGGTTTAAAGAAGCCGTGTAAGTTAGCGAATATATAGCGATACCTATTACGGCCAACGCTACCATGGTAATAATTATAACTACCAGGGTTGCGCCGTTCTGGCTTTTTATCAGGTTTATATTTTTGATGTTAAATACCTTCATCCTATCCTCTATCAATTTAGCCTCGGCACTGTGGGAACTGCCGTTCGCCTTGGATTAATAGTTGTCTGAAAAGTTAAATTTGTGCTTCCCTGAAAATCGAGAACAATAATAGTTTGAATTTGCGCCAAATCATTTATTGAATCCACTGTTGCCCAGGCGGTGCCGTCTGCTTTCTGATACGCAAGAAACGTTTGGCCACCATTGCCTGACGCCAGTCCGTCAATCAGCGGCTGCGCTGTAATTGCCGGATTTATTCCCTGCATGTTGATTGCCGTGCCGGATAAAGCAATTACATATTCTCCGCCCGTGGATAAAGTGTATTGAATCGACGTGGTGTTGGCCGTGCTGATGCTTTTTACATCCACCATTTCTCTTTTTATTCTCGCCATGGCCAGCTGCGCCTTTTGTGATAACTGATTTGCCTCACGGGCAAAAATAAAACTCTGCGCTCCGTAAATAATCGCGCCGCTTAAACCAACCGCGACAATCCCTAAAATAACCAGGACGACAATAATTTCGATAAGCGTGAATCCAAATTGATTTTTATATCTAATAAATCTCATCTTAAACCTACTGAGTAAATATACTCATGACCGTCTGATCTTCGTTCTTGAGGGTCACAACAAGAACCTGCTGAGTAGTGTAGGTGCCGCTACCGCTGTTCAGAGTTGTAAAAATCGTATTTGCGGCATCGACATACGAATTAATATCGACGTAAGATGCCTTAAAGTTATTCAGATTTAATGTGCCGTTGTTTATTTCCTGGCGATATTGGCTGGTAATTAATTCCATCTCTTGAATGAGAGCGTATTGTTTGGCTACCATGCCTGAAGAAACAGGGCTTTGCGTGAGTGACGTTCCCATATATGCAACAAACATCGCCGCGGCGATGGCGATTAACGTTACCGTAATAATAACTTCAATGAGAGTGAATCCACGGTTATTTTTCATGGCACATATCCTGTAAAAGGCGTAATATTTACAGTAACATTTGTTCCGCTACCGCTTGCCGGAGCCACGGTTATCGCTGTGCCCGGCCATTGAGTACCGAGCGGATAGTAGGGAATTCCTCTGTTATCAAAAAATACCGTAAAACCGGTGACACTTATTTTCTTTTGCGTAAGATTTATCGTTCTGTCTCCGTTAATATATTTTTCATCATCCGGCAGGCGAATGATATCGTCTCCGGGCGCCGTTCCCCGAAAAAGCCAGTAACTCGATCCTGAACAGCTTATCCCCCAAATCGTTTCGTCACCTGCGTTAGGATTGGAATTCATCGCCATAGTTTGAGCGTAACGGATATGCGCTTTTAAAGTATCCGCCCCGGTAATTACCTCCGCGTCGTGATTCGTCGCGCGGCTTACCGCCACCGCCGTCATAATACCCAAAACAATCAGCACGGCAATCAGCTCCAAAAAAGTAAAACCTTTTTGTGAAATCCTAAACATTTTGCGCAAGTTGCCCTCTTATATCTACTGTCCCGGATTTGATAAAATTATGCATGGAACTCACCAGCAATATACCTAAAAATACAGCCAACGCCGAAAGCGCTAAGCTGAAAGCCAAGGCCACGGGAAAAACAAGAATAAATTCCAAAAACAAAGCGTTGATAACTACAAAAATGCTGTGCGCGATTATTCCATATTTGGCAACAACGATTGCCTGCGGTTTTTTCTTTATGAAGAAAGCCAAATACATAATAAAAAAACCGCTGATTACCGCCAGATATGGCTGAAAACGCAGCCACAAATTGATGTTTGTATTTGCCAACAAATCCTTCATTCCGAAAATCACAAACAACCCCATAAGCAGATAAAACAACCCAACTATGAACAATAAAAAGAAGCATTGGGCCTGCGTAGCTATGTTTCCGGAAAGAATCCCTTGAATATCAGAACTTAGCTGGCGGCGCTGAAACAGTAAACGGTATAATTTATATACAAGGCCATCTTCGGCTTTTTTCGCCCCTTCCATAACTTTCTGGACAATATCATCCGGCGGGGAGATTGTTTCGTGCTTTTTTAATATGTCTATAATATCATTATGATTTTCCATTGTTTCCTATTCTGTGTCATTGCTAGCGAAGCAATCTCATGATTTATGTCCATTAAAAAGATCGCCACGGCGGCTTAACGACTTCTCGCGATGACAAAATGTTATTTTTCAACTATTTCTTATACTATATACAATATTTAACGCTTAATAGTCACAAAATATTTCATTTTTTTATCGCATTTTTTAATTTTCCCAAGCCTCGGTAGATACGCATTTTTACCGCGCTGATTGACTTTCCTGTAATCTTGGAGATTTCTTCAAAGACAGTTTCATTCAGTCTAATACTTGGGCCATGACAAGGCACGAAACACTGCTTCATACCCTTTACTTATGCCCTTCAGCTGATAAGGGAGGGTTCGGTTCTACCGCCGATTAGTGGTGCATCATGAGGCTCACGAAGAATATTTTTTAAATTAATACACCTCATCGTGACTGCCGATATCAATTAGTAAGACATCCCGGTCATTAATAAAACGAAATATTACACGGCAATCGTAAGACACAGAAAACGACCACATGCCTTTAAGCTTGCCGGTCAACTTATGTGTACGTAACTTGGGATCAAATGGATTTTGAGAAAAAATCGACACTGCTTCCCAAAAACTTTTCTTGCGTTCAGCATTAATGGTAAATATTTTTTTGTATTTTCTTTTGAATGCCTGATCCCAAACAAGCTTAACCATTTTCAAGATCCTTATATAAATCTTTTATAGAACCTTTTTTAATTGCACCCTTTTTAAAATTGGATGTGGCCGCACTTGCACGTTTTGCTATGGCATCTCTTCTGGCCTCAATAAGCTGCTTTTTCACAACATCCACGACATATTCCCTGTCATCCAAAGGAAGATGCGCAAAATCTTCAATAATGTTTTGCACATTTGCTTTCACGATTCATCACCTCCTACTTTTTAACTTTTTAATAGTTAGAATATATCAGAAATTCTATATCCAGTTAAGGACTTTTTTACTTGCCTCGCCATTCGTTTATGTTTGCATTCTTTTTTTGTAAAGTAGTTCAATATCCTGTTGACTCAAGTCTCTGACTTGAACTTTCCATATTTCTGTCTTTCCGGCCAAAAGATGCAATTTGGAGACTTGAAACAAGCTATTTATATATTTACGGAATTGCCCGGTCGTTGCCGGGCAATAACAAATATTTTTTTCCCCCGCTCTTTTTTTATACCATAAAGGGCACAAGGCAAGAGACGCTTAAAAAATTGAATTCTTTCTGTATCTATTATTAACTCATCATTTCCTTTAGCTTTTCCAAGCCACGGTAGATACGCATTTTTACCGCGCTGATTGACTTACCTGTAATTTCGGATATTTCTTCAAAAGAAAGTTCCTGCACGTACTTCATAATTATAAGAGCTCGCGTTTCCATGTTGAGTTCTGAGAGGTAAATATTAATATCTCGTGCCTCAGATATATTTTGATTTTCCGGAAATTGGTGTTCTTTCAAGTTTTGAGATTGTGTGTCTTTATATTGCTCGGTTTTCTTGATGTGATTCTTAATCGTGTTTAGAGCTATTGTGTAAAGCCAGGTAAAGAATTTCTTTCGCGGATTGTATCGCCACAGATAAGTGTAAGCGCGGATGAAAATATCCTGTGTTAAATCTGCGACATCCTGTGTGTTTGAAGTCATACGATACGCCAGATTATATATAGCTGATTGATATTTTTTGACCAAAAGAGAATATGCCTG
>JAKQVC010000117.1 GCA_029571985.1 Bacteroidota bacterium
AACGCAATATTCCGTGCGTTTTCGGATGTTCGGTTCTTTTCCGGGTTGAGAGACAACCGAACGCACACATGAATAAACAGCCCGGCCATGATACCCAGCACCAATCCGGAATTTCCGACCGGGTAAATAATGTGTAAGTGATAGAGCAGTAGTGCGGAATGGAAATACAGTACCCCCTGCATGACGGAAATATCCGACACGATCCACGCCATTTTTTCCTTTGTCGTTTGCCAACCTGTTTTTGCAGGTACGGAAATTTCCGTGACTGTTGCGGAAATTCCGCTATTATTAATAGGTGGAATCCGGCGCTTTTTTTCCGGTATGGTGGGGACTGGTGCGGAAATTTCCGGCGGAATTGTTGCGGGGGCTTCCGTGTCGTGCTTTTCCGTTGTGGTTACATTATTGAATTTTTCCGCCCATTTCCGGCGAACGGACGTAACAGCCTCAATTATTTCCGGTGTCAATTCCATGTCAACGCGGAAATTTGAAAGCCCGGCATCGGAAAAAGCCTTACGGAAAGTGTCGGTACTTATGCCGGAAATTCCGGCGAAGTCTTTAATACTCACTGTCATTTTTGATTAAATTTTTCCGTAAATGTACGGAAAAAGTATTTATATTTGCACCATCATCAGGCGGAAATTTCCGCTAAAAACACGGAAGTTTTTACAAGTTTTTGATTATCAACAGTATTTGTATTTGTTAATGATTTGTTAATTATGTAAAATAGTTTGGCAGGTAACAATATTGATACTATCTTTGTGCTATCATTTAACAATAATAAATAACTAAGTCATGCAAGCAGTTAATTTAACAATGAATACTAAAGTTTCAATCAGATACAAGATGACAGTTGAAACTAAAAACGGTTTTAAGTTTATCTGTGAGGGTGGCAGACAAATTATAGTGACTCTTAAAAATGATATGTACGAAATCTACGCATTCACTTTAAAGGGAACTGAATTAGTTAAAGAGGCAAGAATGGATGGTGTCTTTGCACAAGACTTGCAAAAAAGAATTATTGAAGTAGCATAATTCTTGAGCATGAACCTATCCCGCATAAAAAAATACTTTCATTCCGGCTGGGTCATTACCCAGTTAGACGAAATAACAATAAAAGCAGTCCTGCCTGACGAATACGAAATAACTTTTTATAAAAAGTTTTTCGGTTTTGAGGCATGGACAAACCACCCTGATTTGGTGGAAGACCTGCAAGAGGAACACGGCGGCTATATCATGCAGTCGGGTACACGGTACGGGTGGGATAAAAGATTTTGATGAAGTTTTTGAGGTTAAATGTGTTTGGCCCCCATGCTGTATTCTTATGGTGTGGGGGCCGTTTTTTATACTATTTCGGATTGTCATATCAATTGTTAATGATTCGTTAATTGTGTAAAAATACTTGCATAGTATCAAAAATGCCACTACCTTTGTACTATAATACAGCGATAAAAACAAACACCGACGCTGCGGGTAATATAAAATGCGCCCATACAATCGCACAAATCAAAAAAAAGAAACCCAAAATGAATTGAAGTCAGCCAATGACTGCAATGTTTACTCGCCAAAGTTAGGGCCACGCGCCCTGCAAGCATATAACGATATTGTTACAAGGTTCGGTTATGACCTTGAAAATTTAAGTAGTGCACACGCCGCTGCTATTGAGTGGGGTTTTAAGCCTCATAAAGAGTATGACCCAACTCGCTCACACACATACTACAATCAGCCATTTGCATTTGATAATGCCGCTGGTATGTACAAGCGGTTTGTACGTGAACATCGTATTAGAATTGCCTGTCGCATAGGTTTGCGATACATGGCCGCCGCCGCACATGGCAACGTTGACCCTGCCGCCTATAAAGTATGGCAGGATATTTCAGGCCACTGCAAAGACAACCGCAAGTTTGATACTTGCGGAGTGTATGGAATTGCATATAAAACAATTGAAAGTGCATGGTATGCGTCAGGATGCAAGGATAACCGAAAGTTCCGTGCTATCCTTAATAGCCTCAATACCTTCGTAGAGTCCACCGTAAGTAAGCGGCACGACCAATATTGTCCACCAAAGTTCAAGAAGTCAATGTCTGCAAAACAGACCGTAAACATGATGCGCGGTTGGAGGTTCTATCAAAAGCGTAACCATAACTTCCGTTTTTGGATGACATCACCAAAACATTTTGAAATTTTGGGGCGGGTATCATTGCCGTTGCGTTACGCAATGGTTAAAGGGTACGAAAATACAAAGCAACTTAATTTTGAGTTTGCATCAGAAGTCCAAACGTGGACAAAAGAAAAGAAGTCAACCTTATTATCACCAAAGGAGGCGTGGCACTTCCTGTACAAAAGATGCCCATTCAAAGGTGGCAAAGAAGCGCCAACACCACACCCAAAACACCTCGCAGGATGGAAAAAATCTGCCGGATGCTTTGCTAAACTTGTAAATCAGTTTGGGAAGGATTCAGGTGGTAATATTCAGCAGGAAATGCTATTGCCAATTTTTAACCTTGCTGCCATGTTTGGAAGTGAAAACGAGGTCGAAAAATACCTGAAATCTACCGGGAAAAACCTGCACGATGCAGGGCAATTCATGCTGCCAATAGAGTCTTTTACAGCGTCTAATTGGCTTGGTTTTGTGCAGCGTTTCCCGGAAGCGCTGAAATACTCCCAATATTTTGGTAAAATAGAAGCGTCTGGCGAAATGCCTAAGTCGCTGAATGATTTGCGCCTGACAATAGGGCAATTTGTTTATGACAACATTGGTGATGATACTGAACTTGCGGCATATTGCCATACTCTTGGGCTTACACAGAGCCAGTTTGATGACTACCAAAGTCTTACAGCAAAGGCAAAAACGTATGAGTGCTGCCCAAGCGTTGATATAACAAGCGGCGAATACAGAATTTTTAAACTGGCACATGATGACGTGCGCGGCCCGTTGCTTGGTTTATATACAGACTGCTGCCAACACTTAGAAGGTGCAGGCGCAGCGTGTGCGAGACATGGATGGATAGACCCGACATCTGCATTTTATGCAGTTGAATACAAGGGTAAAATAGTCGCTCAATCATGGGCGTGGCGCTCTAAAATGGGCGATTTAGTATTTGACAGCATCGAAGGACTTAGAGGATATAATACAAATACCATAAGCGAGCTATTTTTAGCAGCCGCGAAAAGTATCGTTGGTAGGCTTGGAATTTCACGTGTTTTAGTTGGAAAAACTTCTTACGGGCTTACTGCAAGCATTCGTGAATACCTTGTCAATAACGGCGAACCATGCAAGAACGGTCTTGAAGAAGAAATGCGCTCCAAATGTTCGTACATGGACGGCAGGCACCAATGGCTGCTTACCGAAAAAGGACAGCCAGTTAAATTCAAAAAAGATGATCTTTGCGCTGTGAACGCTTCGCAAACGAGCGAAAACAGACTGCTTGATGGTAGTGGCGTTTTCTGTGAACACTGCGAAGCAGAAGTACATCCTTCGTGTGAAATTTGCCCATCATGCAATGAAAATATTGCTGAATGGGTATAAATAATAAAAAATGGCAAAGTATAAAATTTCAGAAATAGCGTTATCAGATAGCGCTACTCAAATATGCAAAGATATTTTTGGTGACAAATCAGACCTTTATTTTTTAGTTACCGAAAACAGTAACGGCGTAGGTCAGGTTTTTTCAGAAAGCGACCCTCCCGCTTGCGTCAATGTGCCACCTGACGAATGGGCTGTTTTGTATCCCGAAATTGATAGTTTGGTAGAAGTGATACTATTATCAGATAATCTACCACGACGATTGCAAAACAGGGCAGAAAGATATAAGTCTGGTAAAATGGGACTTGCATCTAAAATACGGCTACTTGAAAGCGAAGGGCATAAAATAGAAATAAAAATCACAACCACAACCACAATATAAATAAGTTATGATATACGACCTAAACGACATCCTTATAACCCCACGCATCCACAGCACATGGTTATCATACCTGCCAAACGC
>JAKQVC010000138.1 GCA_029571985.1 Bacteroidota bacterium
TGACTCCTGCAGAAATTGCGTAGATGGATGGTACACCACCTAAGGCACCGCCACCTTTAACTCCTGCAGAAATTGCGAAGATGGATGGTACACCACCTAAGGCACCGCCACCTTTAACTCCTGCAGAAATTGCGAAGATGGATGGTACACCACCTAAGGCACCGCCACCTTTAACTCCTGCAGAAATTGCTAAGATGGATGGTACAAATTCATCTTCAGCAAAATCAGGTGCAACTGCAGTAAATACATCTTCTTCGCCATCAAATTCTAAAACAATATCATTAAAAAATGGTACTGCTGGTGTTGGTACTGCCCCAAAATCTAATGCAGGTGCAGGAAACGCGGGTTCTACACCTAAATCAAACGAAGGCGCAGGCAATGCATCATCAACGCCAAAATCAAATGCCAGTGCAGGTAACGCGGGTTCTACACCTAAATATACAGAAGGTACAGGCAATGCATCCTCTACGCCAAAATCAATTGCCGGTGCAGGAAACGCGGGTTCTACATCTAAATCAAACGAAGGTGCAGGAAACGCGGGTTCTACACCAAAATCAAATGCCGGTGCAGGAAACGCAGGTTCTACACCGAAATCTACAACAGGTGCTGGAAATGCATCTTCTACACCTAAATCGAATGAAGGTTCTGCAGGTGCCGTTGGTACAGGTAACACAATACCACCAAAATCTACAGCCAGCGCATACAAAATGCCATGCACTGCCGCATCAATCGCACAAATACCTTTTGATTGTCCGCAACGTAGTAATATGTCAAAATATTATGGTAATAGTAAAACAGAAGTAAAAGCAAATACAGAAGACATGTATAAGAAACTGCTCAATATCGGTGTATTGCTAACTGACGCTTTTAAGAACACCAAAGGAATGATTGGTTCCTGGGAAACGTATGTTAAAGACATAAATGAAGAAGGATTACAAACCGGCTATCTTGAATTAGATATACAACCTCTTGAATGCAAAAGCAATGGTGAGTATAGCAAAAGTACAGGAAATCCTACAATCAAAATTCATTTTTATATTAATTCATTCGATGACAGAGTAATCAAAAGCAACAGAAAAGCGGATGGTTTTATAGTAACAGATGATAAAACAAAAGACTACTTTGACGGACATCTGCTATACTTAATCGGTGAGAAACAATATGATGAATCATTCAAAGGATTTCCAATGTATTACAAAGGATTTAATAATCTT
>JAKQVC010000144.1 GCA_029571985.1 Bacteroidota bacterium
GGGGTATGCGGTGCAGTTTCAAACATCCTCAGCGGTAAACTCGATCCTGGAATCTAATTATAACAACCTGTTCACCTCCGGCTCTTTCATCGCACGGGATCTCTCCACCGATTATGGTACCCTGGCTCAGTGGCAAACAGGTACCGGCTTTGAATTGAACTCAATATCCATTGATCCACAATACCAATCCAATACAATATTATATACAGCTGTTTCGGCACTTGCCAACATTGGTAAAAATGTAAACGCAAATGTACCCGATGACATTGATGGTTTGGCTCGACCCTCCACGCCAAGTATTGGCGCAAATCAATTTGGATCATCAGGTACTCCGTTGAGTGGTATATATACAATCAACGCGTCCGGCTCAGGCACCACTAACTTCAGTACAATGACGGCTGCATTAGATGCCTTGAAAAATTTTGGAATAAATGCTCCCGTAACTTTTAAAATTACCGGTGATTTTAATGAACAACTTACCCTGCTGGCCGTTTCAGGGGCATCATCCACAAATACGATAACATTTGAATCCGCGACTGGCTTACCCGCTGATGCCATCATCCGGTTTGCCGCTACAACAAGCGGATCAAACTTTACCATTCGGTTGAGCAATGCGGACTATCACCGGATCCGAAATCTTACCATCAAAGCTGAAGGCACCACATTTGGTCGTGCTGTTCAAATCATCAATCGTTCGGTCGACCAGGTTTTAGAAGGAAATTTTATTGAAAGCGTTGTGACAACTAATACTTCCGCTGACCGGGGTGGCATTTTTATTACTTCGGCACAGGCACAAAATGTGAACATCATAAACAACACGATTCGTTTCGGGGCGGTGGGAATTGATTTTCAAGGTCCGGGCTCACGGGCTACGGGAACTATCATTCGCAACAATTTAATTTATCAGTGTTACTACCGTGGCATCATCCTGAATTATCACACAGCCTTCATTCTCGATAAAAATCAGGTCTCGAACAATCCATCGGCCCCCAATTTTGAGGGTATCACCATCACCAATGTAGATGGACCTTACCAGATCACAGCCAACAAAGTTACTGGGGGTAATGGTACTGCGCTGGATATGTATGCTGCATTGTCGCCTGCTGGAAATCCGGGATTAATAGCAAACAACTTCTTTCAAACCAATAATACGGGGTATGAAACAGTCTATCTGAACTACATTCAGAATGTTAACATTTATCACAACAACATAAATGCAACAGGTACCGGCTCAGGGTTTTATTACGCATCGGCATCCGGATTAAATATAAACCTGATTAACAATATTTTTAAGTCTAATGGATATGCGATCAACATCGTTAATCCTGCGGCTTTGGGCCAGATTAATTATAATAACTATTTCACCACAGGCACTACACTGGCCCGTTGGAATAATGCCGATCAAACTAGCCTTTCGGCATTACAAACAGCTAACGGGCAAGATGCCAATTCACTTTCGGTTGATCCGCTTTACCAGTCAAATGCAGATTTGAAAGCATTGGCTTCTTCGCTGGCCGGGGCTGGTTTAAATGTAACTGCAACTGTGCCTACTGACATAGACGGAAATCCACGAGCCATACCGGTAAGTATTGGGGCAACTCAATTCACAGCAGCCTTTTCCAAAGATGGGGCAATTACCCGCATCATAACTCCGGTCAACTCATGTTCTTTAACAGCTACAACGGACGTTAAAGTTGAAATCTCGAATCTTGGCGCTGCTCCGATCACTGGATTTCAGGTCGCCTATCAAATTAATGGTGGAGCCTTGGTTACTGAACCCTTGCCTGGTACCGTAACTATTCCACCGGGAGGTAAATATGAATATACCTTTATTCAGAAAGCAAACCTTGCCGTTAAACAGGGTTATACAATTAAAGCCCAAATCATTCTGGCTGCCGATGAGAACACGGCCAATGATCAGTTAGAAGTTACAATTACTCATTTTCCGGATCTGATAACAACACTCACTGGCAATTCAACGATTTGCAAAGCAACATCAATCACGCTTACTGCAACCGGAGGTATACAATATTTATGGAGTACCAGTGCAACTACTGCATCAATAACTGTTGCTCCCTCAGTAACCACCACTTATAATGTATTGATAATAAATGCCAATGGCTGTTCAGAAACAAAATCGGTAGTAGTTACTGTGAAAGATATTCCCATGATCAATTATACGAATGATCTTGGATATACAAGTTCATTTGTATCGCCTGCTCAAGGTGGCTCTGATTTACCCTTTGAATTCAGAATGATCTATCAGGATAGTGATGGCAATTTCCCGGCCACGGGTTATCCACGGGTTGAACTCGATGCCAACAATAATGGGCAGGCTACAGATCCGCTGGATCTTATCCGAGTAATGACTGAGGCGGATGCTTCAGATACCGATGTTACGAATGGGAAAGAGTACCGCGTTACACTAATTAACCTATCCGATCAGATTAATTGGCGTTCCCGGATTGTTGCTAATAATACTGATGGGTGCAGCACCAACTCCCCTTTTGTTGCGCAACCCTTTGTGTCAAATGATCTTTTGGATGTTTCAATCTTTGCAAATGATATTTCATTCAGCAAATCAAATCCTGCCATCAATGAATCAATAAAGATCTATGCCCGCATCCGGAATACGTCTGATTATCTGGCTGAAAACTTTGTGGTCTCAGCGTATATAGAAAATGTTAAAGTATTCACGCAAACGGTGCTGCAGGTAAACCCGCAATCTTCCATCACCTTACAGTGGGATCAGAACTTTGTTGCTTCAGGATTTTTTCCGGTGAAAGTGGTAATCGATGAAACTAATGTGTTGACCGAGGATAACGAGCTAAACAACTTTGCTATTCGACCCGTAATTGTGGGTGACTATCAGTTGCCGGGAGGCATAACTCCGGCAGCCGATGCTTTCCCTCTTACTTTACAACCGAACGGAGTGATCTCGATTGTCGGGTTAGCCACCTATTATGGAATCGATCCAACCATTGATCCGGACGTAGCGGGAGCAACCGTTACTACCCGCATTACTGGTGGTACTGTAGCACAGACAACAACCAATGCTGATGGCACCTATCAACTGGGTATCCGGGTGCCTTCTATTGCTGGGACTTATTCACTAAATATTGAAGTTACTGATTACACATTAACCGGCATTCAAGGACCGATCAATTTTACCGTGTTGCCTGCACCACCGCTTCCAGATTTATCCACGATAATCACAGTAACGAAGAGTTCTATTTTACCAGGAGAACAAATTACCGGGACGGCTATCATTCAAAATGTGGGTGACATTGCCGCTACCAATTTTGTGTTCCGCTATCTTAATTGTGAAGCTATTTTAGGAGAACATACCATAGCTCAATTAAATCCCGGAGAGTCGCTAACCTATCAATTCACGACCACAACGAATGTGATTGGCGATTGTTTCAATCGTAATAATTGCTTATTCCGCAGTGAAGCCGACCTGAACAACCAGGTAATTGAAAAGACTGAAACAAACAATCAATCTGGCACCTACGTAACAGTGCTTCCTGATAAACCTGATCTTACTCCGGTGAATCCGACTAATCAATCTATTCCGGGTAGTGTAAATATGCTTACCCCTTACACCTTTTATGTACGGGTAGATAATATTGGCGGAGTCGATGCCGTATCCCCTTTTGATGTACGCGTCTATATGGATGGAGTGTTGATTAAGACTGAGCTTTTGGCATCATTAGCCACCTGCGCGGGTCATACCTTTACCGTTACGCATACCTTTGCCGATATTCTTGATCATGTGGTAACGATTAAGGTAGATGAACCTATCGGAGCTGGAAGTATTGACGAGTATCGGGAAACCAATAATGAATTTTCTAAAACCATCCGGCATATTCCGCCTCCAATACAATATCCTAACCTAAATGTAAGTAACCGTGAAATCTCGGTGTTGCCGATGCTACCACCAACAGGTTCCAATTTTACAATCAGCGCGGTCTACCGAAATAATGGGTCCGTTCCGATCAATCCACCTTTCGATCTTGAGCTAACAGTAATTGAGAATGGCGTGCCGCGGATTGAAACACAAACCGTTACAGATGCATTGGCACCAGGGGCTACTAAAACGGCTACCCTGGTAACCAACTTGCAAACGGATGGGGATCATGCATTCCGGATTCGTCTTGACCCTGCGAATGTGATCACGGAGAGTACGGAAGGCGACAATGTTGCTCAGATGCCACTGTGTGTTGACTTTGATATAAGTCCTGCCGGAACTATCTGGGGTGGTGGATTTTATGTAGGCACCGTTCAAAACCTGACAGCCAGTGTTTATAATAACGGTTTGTTTACAGCTGCCAATGTTCCGGTTTCCTTCTTTCTCGACAACGTAAAAATTGCCACCACTATTTTGCCTTTAGTAGAACCTGGTATTACTGTGGGAAGTTATTCCGTATCGATACCGCACCTGTTTGATCAGATAGGCTCATTTGAATTAAAAGTGCTGGTTGATGAATTGAATGCGTATCAGGAGTGCAAAGAAAATAATAATGAATACAAAGCGATGATCCAGGTACGAGTACCAACACCCGATCTTCGTGTATTTTCTGAATATATTTCCCCGAGCAAGATCAATCCCGATGTGAATGAACCAATCACTATTTTCCTATCGTATGACAACATAGGTATCGGGGCCACGGGTCCATTCAAAGCCCGGATTCTCGTAGACGATGTACCTCTTGGTGCCGACATTACTTTGCCCTCAGTACCTGCCGGTGAAGATGGCACAGTGGAAGTTTCCGCTCCGTATAGCAGCTCAACGGCCGGCATCCGGATAATAAGAGCTTTATTGGATCCTGATAATGAGTTGATCGAAACTACGCGTACTAATAACGAAGCATCACGGGCCCTGGTGGTCGGCAAAGCACCGAACCTGATTTTCACCGATCTTGGATCCAGTATAGCCTGTCCGAATGATGGTGATAATGTTACTATCACGGCAACCCTATTCAATGCTGGAGATCTGGAAGCTACAGCCGATGTGTATTTCTTCTATGTAACTGAATCCGATACCATACCGATCGAGATCAAAACCTTTACACTCGCAGGTCAGCAGTCATTAACTGTAAATACGGAATGGCTCGTAATTAATAAGACCTACAGTCTGTATGCCGAAATTAGAAACAGTGATCCGGAAGAGTTTGATATAACCGACAATACAATATTAACCAAACTTTGCGGTGGACCTTACTTCAATCTTTTTGTAGCTGCTGAAGGCCAGGGAATTGTAAAAAAGACTCCCAACTTAAATCGTTATGAAGGAATTCAACAGGTTGAAATTACGGCAACCCCTGCAAGTGGATGGGATTTTATTGGCTGGCAGGGTGATGTTACCGGAACTACGAATCCATTGACTATCAATCTTACCAGCGACCGAACTATATCTGCTCGTTTTAGTGCCACCGTGCCTATACCTATTGTACAAAATGGTGAGCGGTGTGGCACAGGTACAGTTACTCTTAGTGCCAGTGGTGCATTGGCAAACCAAACCTATGCGTGGTATACACAAGCTATTGGAGGAAGCCCGGTTCAGGATCTGGCTACCCCTGATTTTATTACCCCTGCGTTAACTGTTACAACCAGTTATTATGTTTCGATCCGGTCAACTTCTAATGAAAGTATTCGGCTTGAAGTTGTGGCAACAATAAAACCCGCGCCTGCTCAACCTTCCATAACGGTTATTGGCAATACCACCTTATGCCCCGAAAGGCAGGATAACGTTACCTTAACTGCGCCTGCCGGATTTGCGCAATACACATGGTCTAATAATGAAACTACTGAAGAGGTTGTTATAACCGATGCCGGCTCCTATACAGTTCGGGTAACAAACAGTAATGGCTGTCAAAGTGAAGCTTCCGCTTCAGTGACTATAATCTCTCAATCCTGCTCAGAACTGATTGTCTATAACGCTGTATCAGCCAATGATGATGCACTGAACAGTTACCTGCGAATTGAAAATATTGATGCGTTACCCGAAACCAGAGCGAATCATTTGAAGATTTACAATCGCTGGGGAGACCTCGTATTCGAGATTAGTAATTACGATAACGTGAACAATAAATTTACAGGCATCGGTAAGAATGGAAACGACCTTCCGGCAGGCACTTATTTCTACAAACTGGAGTTTGATTCAGGAAAACCAGGTTTAACAGGATATCTGGCATTAAAGCGGGTAGTGTCTAAGTAACTGTGTAAAGGTACGATTGACCCCTGGTGAGATGTAGATGAAATGCTACCTCATCAGGTCAATCGATGGTATTCGAATTACTTATCTTTAAACTAACAGTTAC
>JAKQVC010000163.1 GCA_029571985.1 Bacteroidota bacterium
GGCAAATCGACTCCTTGTTGTGTTACTCATTATATCAGAGGCACTCCAAGCCCAAAAGTCTTTAATGGTGATTGGAAGTCTATTATTTTGGCATAGTAATGGTTCATCACCATTTTTTATTGTTTGTTCTATTTTATCTAGATCGACCATAATTTCATTCAAATGGGAGTTGACTTAGCATGCGGCATAACGTTCGGCGGTATGTGGCGTTGGCGCAGAGTCGCGGTGGCGCGTGTTTTTGCACTCGTGGTGCGATGCAGGGTTATGATGGTTAGTACTTAATTCTCGCGTTGGCAAAAACCGTGACACCAGGAGGGGGTCCCCGGCGGGAGCCGGGGCGGCCTGTGCCGCCATTAATGGTCTTTCATTTTAACCAGAAGATTTTCGCGGCACAGAAGCCAATGACATATACCGACCTGTTGTGTGCTGTTTTATTTTATGTCTTCATTTTCTACAGTCAATTTATAAATATTATGACCTGCATTCATTAGGGAACTAGTAACAACCTGTTCGTATGTCCAGTTCTCTCGCAATGTAATATCCATACTAATAAGAATTTTATTAACAGTATCAGAATATACCGCTATTGAATCACAAAAGGAGAATAAATTATCAAGTCCATCATCGTCTAGCCCGTTATGAGTATCAAATTGAACCAATTGAAATTCTTGATCAGTTGTGAGTTTTTGACATTTTACAGTATCATTATCGAACAACTTATAGAATACATAAATTGTTGAAATTGATTGGTTTTGAATCCAATACTCGTATCCTCCATAAGGATCACAAGAAATCAGTCCAATTGTCGTCAATACTATTAAAGACAGCTGTTTTCTTTTCATCATATTGCGTTTTTGATTGTTGGTTAAAATGGCACACAACGTTCGGCGGTATGTGGCGTTGGCGCAGAATCGCGGTGGCGCGTGTTTTTGCACTCGTGGTGCGATGCAGGGATATGATGTCGTTTTGTTTATTCTCGCGTTGGCAAAAACCGTGACACCAGGAGGGAGTCCCCGGCGGGAGCCGGGGCAGGCAGCACCGCCGACCACTTAACTGTCCTCTTTAGTCAGAAAGTTCTCACGGT
>JAKQVC010000164.1 GCA_029571985.1 Bacteroidota bacterium
GATTGAGAACGGAGAGCCGAGATATAAAAGAGAGGCGATATTTAAGACTTCGCTCCCCTACTCAACCGCATTGAAAGTCCTGAGGGGATTAAATATCCTGACCGAAAAGACGGTCGGGCTTGAAAAAAAGAAGTTCGATCAGTTTGAAAAATTCCTGAAACTTGTGGAGGGGTTATGAAAAAAGCATTTCTATTTTTATTGTTTCTGGCGGTGTGCGGAAATGCGTTTGGGCAGGAGGCCATCCAGAAAGAAATCTTGAGGCCGGAAATATCCGCAACGAAACTTCTGACCGAAGCCGAGCAGGTGCAGGTGAAGGAATATATCAAAGGAAAAACACACATTGAAGCGATCCCAGCGAAGAATGATTACGTGGATGAATTTAATCGAGGCACGGTTTATTTCAACGCCGATACAGGAAACAAATTCAATGCAGCATCGTTGAAAATGCGGAATTACTCGTTTCATAAAGTCATTATCCCCGACGGAACGACGATTGAGGGAGTCAACTTTACACAAAAAGAACCGCATACCGTCGCTATCACTGGAAAGAATTTGACGTTTATCAAATGTAATTTGAAGAATGTTGAGATCGATCCAAGCTGGACTGTTATTGACAGCCTGACCATTCATGCCAAAGAAGTTGAAATCTTAGACAAAGACAAAACGTATATTTCTCATCAGGTTGAAAAGGATGGAAAATTTGAGGAGGTCAGTCGTGAAGAAATTATTTCTGACGATATTTCTGCTCGTTAGCTTATGTAGAATTTCATTTGCCGCAATCGCAGATAATACGGTTTTTGAAGTTCGAACAACAGGTGATGCCAATAATGGAGGAGGATATGCGGGGTCTCCTTTTGTGCCTAGACCTGATGCGCCAACCGTAACAAAAACAACGGGCGGATCGATTGCCAATGGAACCTATTATGTCGTTGTTGCATATTATGACCGCCGGTCATGGTATTGGTCCGATGATGCTTACACTGGACAAGCATCGGAAGAAACAGCAGTTACTATTTCCGATTCGACCAATGACGCCATCATAGTAACTTCACCGGCACCAACAGAAAATGCAAAAAAATATAAAGTGTTTATTGGAACGACTTCGGGTGGCCCATATTACGCACAGCATACAGGACACGCACAAGGAACAAATATCGGTACAAATTGGACCGGAACGACAACCCCGCTCACATCAGGAATCGAGCCGTATAGGACTGATTATAGCCAGCAAGATACCGCACAATTAACTTTAACCGACATCGCCTGCAACAATTCGTCGACAATAACTTCTGCAACTGGCGGATTTACTCAAGAGATGATTGGAAATATTTTGAAGGTTACAGCTGGAACAGACTTCACGGTAGGTTATTATCAAATCATGTCTGTGCCTAATACCAATACGGCTGTGCTGGATAGGAAGCCAACATCCACGACCGACGCAGAAACCAATGGAACTATTTACGTTGGGGGAGCGACGAATCATCCAGCGACGATTGCGAGTGGCATAGGAGGAAGCTCAACGGTTTATATTAAATCTGGCACGTATCAAAAGGTCGGCGCAGCGACAACCGTTCTTACTACGGCTGTTAATTCCTCGAATGGGCATGGTATATGGTGGATAGGGTATGTTACCAGCAGAACAACTGAAACGCTTGGGGACGACCGTCCTTTGTTTGATGGAAATAGTGCAGCAACCAATGCCTTATATAGCTCTGGAAGACAAACATTTTGTAATCTTCGTTTTTCAGGCGCAACGAGTCATGGGGTAAATTTAAACAATTCATCAAGCCGTTTTGTGAATTGTAAATCATCTTCAAACGGCGGGGCTGGAATTAACAGTGATACACAGACGTTTCTTTTTGGTACAGAGGTAAATAACAATTCTGTTAATGGTGTTAATGGCGGTGTTAACGCCCTATACAGCTACATACACGATAATACTGGAGTGGGTTCTACGAAAAATAACGGAGCACTGGTTAACAATATATTCGATTCAAACTCAACCAGCGCTTTAGGCGACGGTATTAACAACTTTATGACTGTGGGAAACATTTTTTACAACAACCCAAATGCTGCCATGCAGTCGAATGGAGACGAACCTGCAGACATCGGGTTTGTGGTTAATAATATATTTTCCTCGAATGGTTATGCGCTTTATGAAAATGGGGCGTCAACACAATTTCTTCTATTTAACAACTCTTTTTACGGGAACACGACGAACTTTTTTGGCACCATAATTTTTCCAAACACAAACAACATTACGACAGACCCGGCTTTTGCAAATGCAGCATCGGCAGATTTTACTGTTGGAGCGGCTTCCCCAGTCATAGGGGCTGGTTTCGACATGAGCAAACTAGGAATACTGGCCACAGACTTCAATGTCAATATCGGCGTAGACCAAAGCGACCACGTAACGGCTGGTGGTGGCAATGTCATTATTATTGAGGAGGATTAAAGCAATGAAACAAAGTAAATTATGGATTTTTTTATTTTCCTTTCTGGCCTTTTCGGTGACGATGGCACACGCCGAGCTTGTCCGTCAGAAAAATGTTGCAACATATGTCCAGTTTAATATTTGGAAGAACGACGGAACATTGCTTTCAAGCGCCGCGGGTCTTGATTCTGAGATCGATACATGGGCTGACGGTTCGGCCCCTGACGGGTTTGCGGACTGTGCCAATGAGGCGACCGAGATCGGGTCAACAGGCCAATATTATTTGTCTCTCACGCAGGCTGAAATGAATGCAGATTATATTGTCATCCAGGTCAAGTCTAGCACGACG
>JAKQVC010000179.1 GCA_029571985.1 Bacteroidota bacterium
GGACTAAGCGAACGACTGGATAAAGTCGAGTATCAGCTTATCCGGCAGAATGAATTTATCATGTCACGTCCAAATGTTCAGGACTATCCAAATATGAGAATAGAAAAGCGAGGCAATAAAACGAGGATAATAAGAAAATGAATTATCGATTTTACATAACCGCGTTGTCGTCGAGAGTTGAGGTTTTCCCCTTGAATTGGCGGTCATGTTCTCTGGTTGATTCCCGAGAAAAAGGGGCGATGTATTATCGTCGTACATTCAGCGGCTCTTTGATGTTTACTGATAACAACGGCGGAGATGACTTTTCTTTACTCTATTTGATCGAGGCTACATCGCCATGCGAAAGACTGATATTAGAAATTGAACAAAAGGATAGCGGAGCCGACACTTATCATAATTATTGGACTGGATACTTTTCAACTCCCGACGGAGCGTTTGATTTAGATCGCAGCACATTTACAATCACCCCTAAGCCCTATGACAGTTACATTAATTTTGATCTTTACGGTGAAAAAGAAGTTAATATATTTCTTGCTGGTGGCCCGGCACATAATATTGAAGTATCTACATTATGGCCGGATGTTACCTATAACCGAAATTTCTGGTTAATAGATGTAATTGAATATATGGTTCAACAAATTGAGCCTGCGGCGGTTATCGCAAGTAATTTTTTAAATAATATCACTAATCCTGTTACGGGAGACGTAAATAAATGGAGATATCTGACACTTGCACAAAAGTCTGATATCAAACGTCCTACTTCATCTAACCCCGCCACGAGCGGTATCCTTACATTCAATGATCTCATGACCATGCTTCACATCATGAATCTTTACTGGTCTTATGACGGAACTACTTTCAGAATTGAACACTATGATTATTTTCAGGGATTTGAGGGAATAAATATACAATCGCAAAACATTGCACAAAGGCAAAACAAATATTCATACCTCAAAACCGATATGCCTATGTATGAAAAGTTTAGTTTCATGGAGGCTGGTGATGGTAATTTTACACCCCATACAATTATTTATGATCCTAACTGTACCGATAAGGATAACACTGTTAATATGTCATATAATGTGACAACAGATATTGATTACATATATAACTGTGTAAATGGCATCGGGGATTTAACTGAGAGTGCAATATCAGATGACGGATGGGTTATTCTTGCGAACTTTGAAAGTGGCGGGAATTATTATGTTTACTATGGTACAGCATATAACAGCGAAGACCCCAGCAATAACTATGTCTGTTCATGGTCATATCTTCTGAGGACATTATTTATGTACGGGAGGGTGCTTATGAATGGAGAAATAGAAGGCGATCCTGTCGAATTTATTAGCACGGTAAAGACTAAAAGCCAAAACATTAAAGCGGTAGTTTGTTATGAAGACGGATACGACCCGAATGATTACATAACTACGGAGCTTGGCGAAACATGGTTGGCCGGACAAAAAGGGTATGTTAAACAAGCTACTATTCACCCGGACGGTCATATTGACTTTAATTTGCTTTATGGTGAAGACAAAAACACCCCTCCCGAAATATCAAAATACAAGATAATAAATATCGTAGTTACGCTGCCTGATAGTATTATCGTAACGCTTTCAGAACCAAATACGGTAGATACATATTTTAGCCTTTTGTTCGACGATGGTGATCCGGCGGAGGAATGTTTTCAGGTTATCATTCCAGCAGGTACGGTTTATCAAAATGAAACCACACTGGAAGAACATACAACACTTACAGGAATATACGGCAATGATCCAAGCCTGACGGGATGGGTTGTCGTGTTAAATGGCCTGCTTGTTCATGATTATATTGCAGACTGCGGAGTGCCGCCCGCACCACCAGAGTTTCCGCCGACAATGCCTGTACTCGCAGGCGCAACTCAGTATGGTATGTATGAAGTGGTTCATCTTAATTGGGGTATTCCGGCAGATACTACTTATTTTGAAATTTATCGAAGCATCGCTGGCGGACTTTATAAATTAATTAATAGCGTACCCGGAACGTGGGATGAGTATGACGATAGCTTGGGGACGAGCCATGACTATATCGGTGTTGAGTTCTGCTATAAGATTAAAGCCTGTAATGTCGCCGGATGTTCGGCTTTTTCAAATGTTGAATGTTGGATAGTAAATAGTCCATGAGTGTATATAACTGCCATAAACAACAGCCCCAGCCGTGGATGAGCTACATCTCACGGAATAAGATTACTTATTCAGGTGATTGTTGTCCTGCTTTAGTGACAAATACATATTCATTGCTTCCATTCCAGGTAATCTCTTCGGGTAATATTGAAAGATGCGAGATATCAGTTTACGGATCAGGGGTATGGGAAGAAATAACGCTTACTATTGATAGCATACTTAGCGAAGGTTTTTATTTCCATTCATATAACGGCGATTCTATTTCGCCCGAACTTGAATGCGGAGTTTATGAGTTTAGGGTGATTGCTGGTGAAATGTGGTGGTTTGAACCCATTATGGTAGAAGATTTTGAATTCACAGAGAACGCTTATAAAATAAGAGACTTATTAATGATTCCTTTTAAGTTCTCTGAACAACAATTTGAGACCTTGCCATTAATTGCACCGTGCGATAGCATCCTTCCGTTTATGTTTACGACGACCAACCCGACAGAAGGGATGCTTGAGGTTTATCTTTATGATGTTTGTAATAATTGTGAGGCAGTTGAAATTGACTTAGATATTCACGTGCGGACTATTGCAGGAATGACATATTATTATTATGAGGGCGGATGTTTAGAGACTTTTCTTGAATGTGGAATCTATAAGATAGAAATAGTTGACGGTGCGCATTCTTATTGGTCTGTACCTTTTGCTCCTGAATGTGGCATATCGGACATCCCTGATGGATATCGACCATTGACTGACTTTAATGGATGTGTTATGAGAGATGAATTTGGCAATATATTAACGGAGGTTTGCAATGAATAAATACTTGCGATTTGAGTACTGGAATGAATGTGACCTGGGGTATATTTATTACCAGGGGGGCCAGCATTTTATCTTTTATATCGACGGCGATATTACCGAGCCATTTCATGAAGAAGTTGAGGACGGGCAGGAAAATGGCGACGGCACATTTATTCCTACCTACAGAAAAGGACTAAAACGTTATCGGATTAGAACGACATTAGTTCCTGATTATTTAATCGACGCGATGCAGCGTATGAAACTGCACGATCATATTGAGCTAACCTTTAAGAGCGGTGAAATAGAACAGATTTACAATGTAGATATTGAGCCTGAGTGGGTGTTTGAGAAGAGATTATGGCAAGCACTTGTTACGATAACATTTGACATGGACGAAAAGGTTATTGTTTCAGGATGTTGCGATAATTTAACTGTTGAACAGATTGAGAGATTTACTGCCGATTCTACATTTATTACTGCCGATGAAACGGACATAACAGCAGACAGTTTTTAAATGTAACATTTAACGTATAAAGTGAAAGAGTAAATATTTTTGAGTAATTAATTAAAATTGAAACATCATGAGCGTCTTACTTTTGCCTGCCTGCCCTACGTCATGCGCAGGATTGCCTGCAATAGAAAAGGACTTATGCGCCCCGGAGTATCACTACGGGCAGATAAAG
>JAKQVC010000007.1 GCA_029571985.1 Bacteroidota bacterium
ATTGAGTATTGATAGAGCCCCGCCGGTATATCCAGTAAGTTGACTTGTTGATTATTTTTATACTCAGGATTATTGTAAACAAGTATACCGGCTGCATTTGTTATGCGCAGGTGAAAGGTGGTATTGGTTTGGGTTGATTGCCTAAAATACACAACGTCCACCACAGGGTTGGGGAATACGGTAAACACCTTGTCGGATACCGGCTCAATAATGGCAACACCCAGGGTATCACAATCGCTTCCAACGAGAGCACCGAGGTTGTAATTGACCATATTTGGCAGCCCGGCTATAGCTCTTCTGCCACCCAGCCAAATAGTTGATGTGTCTATATCACATGCGAACCCCTCCAAGTTTGGTTCGTTAATGACGCACAGGTTCATGTTTTTGAAGGTATAGACACTATTTGGTATTAAGTCATATCCTATCAATACGTATATCTTATTATTTGGGCCTAATTCATGCTGACCTATAAAATACCCCCCATAAGGATTGTCAAGCAACAATACCTTCGTGTCTTCGATAATATCTTTACAATTCAGGCAATATTGATAAAGAATATTTTTGTTAGACAAATATATTTTATTCCCATCTGGGCTGAAAGAAAATCCATAAGTTTCAAATACTGCTGGATCAAAATTATCTATGAATGTAAGTTCAGTTAATTCACCAGTACATCTGTCAAAATTAAAAAGTTCTACAAAATTGAATCCAGTTATCGCTAGTTTACTTCCATCCTGTGAAAAAATCATCTCTCCTATTCCTGTATAATAATCAGTTAAATAACCTACATTTTGTTCCAGTGGCCCCTGAATTCCTTCAGGTGTTATAAGTAATGAGTAAAATCGATTTGTATTTCCGGGCGAAAAACTCGGAATTCGTTCATGCACTAAAAGCCACCAATCTCGCCCATTGGCATGTCTTACAGCATGCATTTTTTCCATTGTAGTATCGATAATAATTGGGATGTTTTTTTCAACTATGTCACCTAGTCCTCCATCAGCATTAATGTCTAAACTGCTATAGCTTACTGTATCGTTCGCTTTTGTAAATATATAATACATATTTTCATTGCCTGGCTTTGGAAGTATTAAAACGCCTTGAGTCACACTTGATGCATAAACTCCATATTGCTCTATGTTTAAACAACACCCATTTGGCATTACATTATTTAAATTATTCCATACATACTTTCCATCAGTATAAAACAATAAGTTTCCTGAGCTATCAGAAATGGATGCACTTGCTTCATACATAATTTTAGATGGAATTTGTGTACTGACTATGCCTGTGTCAGTGAATGACATTAAAAGCGAGTCTCCGAATACCCAGTTGATTGTTTCTTTTTGTGCAGACGCATAAAAAGCTATAGACAAGAATAAAATTAGTAATCCGTTTCTCATTTTTTATATAATTAACGGATACTGATAACTCAGTATCCGTTAATAAATTTAGTGTTTTATTTTGAGAATTAAAATAATTTGATCAAAATTTTAAAAATTTGCCTTTACTGATTACTTCATTTTCGCTTGAGATTGCTAGGGTGTAGAATCCATTAGGCAAATGACCGATAAAAAGGGAACACTGACTACGCTCTATGCAATTTACTGGCTGAGTGAGAACTATTTGACCCAAAGTATTGGTTATTGTAACCGATATGCCATCATGAGCTGTGTTGAGATTAAAATTTATCCAATTGCTTGCAGGATTGGGATAAATCAGGTTTTCCATGGATGCCTGTTGCTTGTTCTCTTGTATGTCGCCTGGGTTGCTAACTATAGTGTCCAGCAATCCTCGAGCAATATGTACTGCAATGCCTGCTTCAAAGGCCTGCTGGATGGCAATATTCAATAGGTCTAAGCTGTCCTGTGATGATAGGGTTAGTTTACCAGAGGTGTCCATTGCATCAAGATATATGGATAATACATCAAACATATTTTGATCAAACCCGGTCGTGGGTTCAAAATTTCCCATGAGTACCGCCGCCGAATCAAGTTGGAGGGTATTGATTGCATCGAATATTGCATATTGAATATTTAAGGTTGTATTTACCAAAAAGCCATCAAGTGTTTCAATCTCTTCCGGACTTAAGTTTTCATTTACCATATTTACCAAGTGCCAGGCTCGTTTCATCAGGAAGTACCACTCCACATGGTCTGTGGCATCTTCATCTATTAAATTATTCAGTTTGGAAAAGTAGGAGGTGAAATGGGTTGATTCAGCAATTTTTTCATTCCCGCTAGTGGTATTTGTATAATTATCGTATGGCATATCAAAACCGCAAGGGTCAATAATAAGTGGTGAAGGCACAATAGGATCAATTTCAACAGAAAGAGGAATGCCGAAATTTAATGCAACTGCGCCATCTTCCATATCAAATTCATTTCCACCACTGTCTCGATACCACCATTCAATATCAGGCCCATAGGTTATTGGTGAACCGAATGCAACTGTTCTATTCGACCATGTAGTCGGTGAACCAGTACTCGGATACCAACTATTATCACTCGGATAGGGCTCTGCAGCAGTTAACCCGCCGTGCACAGGCCCGAGTAAAGCGGGGTCACCTAAACTTTTTAAACCAAAACCAAACCTACAGTCGGTTAATGTATTGCATACGAGGTTGCCACCTTCGTTATCCTCAAAAATGAGTATACCATACGCACAATCATTGATTTCGTTTTTAAAGCACCTGAAATCTTCACTGCTTTGAATTTCTATTCCCCTTACCTCATTATCCGTGCAAGTCGGACTGCAATTGCCGTTAATGGGGTAATTTTCTTCAACCAGAATGTCGTAGCAATTTTCTACCAGTATGCCCCTCGCCTCGTTTGTGCCACCCGGAAAGTCAAAGTCAATTTCATTTAACCTAATCTCCGCGTAGTCTGAAATATTTCTGATGAAGATACCTGTTTGTATACCTGAAATGTCATTTTGTTCAATATGGATTTCTGTGCTCACAGGTGTACTGTTGCTCACATAAATGCCGGTTCTGACATATGAGGTGGTCAGGCTTAAGCTAGAAGAAATGGTATTGTTCATCAATTCGATATCGGCAAACGAATTGTTGGTCATGAATATGGCAAATCGATCGTTATTAATAAAAGTATTGTTTTCTATAAAATGATTGTAGGCGCAATTCCTGATATCAATGCCATTGCGTAATATTTCTGGAGATGCACTTGACACGCCAAACCGGTTACTGTAAATGTTTACTGCGTAGGCAGTTTCGGCGCTAACACCATAGTCGCAATTTTCTATGGCATTGCTGATACTTGTAGGCGCAACAAACGTTTCGCCAACGGTAAGTATAACCGGGTAATTGATTTCGGATTCAGCTTTTATTGCACAACCTGTATATGAGCTTGTGCGTATACTTTCAAATACATTATTTTGAATAGTGACACTAGCCTTATTTGCTAAAATACCATTTTGCAGGTGGTGAAAGAAGTTGTAGTCTGATAGGCCACTATATGCTTCTCCATCACCTATTACAACATAGTTTGTAGTTAAAAAATCACGCACCAATATCCCTGCAGTGCCAATTTCGCCTGATAAAGGCGCAATCAGTCCGGAGGCGCAAAATTCAGTTTCCTCTATAAATCCCGGGTGTAAGCCACCTGAAAAGCCGTCAATGTAGAGTCCAATATCGTTATTACAGAAGAAACTGTTGTCTGTAATGTCAAAATTAGCCGGGCTTGAGCCATTATTGTCAATCCAGACGCCCGTGAATGCATTTGAAATGATAGATGTGCCATTTATAACAATGGAAGCACCATCATCAACGCGTATGCCATCCCATAAGTTGGTATTAGCCGTTAATGTGCTACCACCGGTAATGGTAAGTGTATTTGGACTTTGAACAAAAATAGTTACACCTGGAACTACTGCGATTAAGGATGCATTGATGGTAAAGTCAATGTCAATAGTGAAATCGTAATTTATTAGAACGGTTTCACTATCAAATGCATCGTAATCATCAGCGGTCTCACCACTGGAAGTTTCAATGTCAAAATCATCATCGTACGTATTGCATGAACATTGGGCTTGTGCCTGATTATTTAGGTTGGCTAAACAAATCAGAAATAGCATGGATTGAAATCCATGAATAATAGATCTCATAATCAGAAAATTTAATCGTGAAAATAAAGTGTTAACAGTGCTACATTACAATAGAATGCCTAATCATTGAAAGGCAAATGCAACAGCCTGCTTTAACCGTTGCAAATGCGCAAATCCAAGTTTGCCACTTGCACGAAGATTTATAAATATCGAATTCAAATTTTTCATAAGACATCGAGTAAAGTATACCTGCGTTTTGAGATAAATATGCCTTCTGAATGTTATAGAAGTTGAATTTACAAAAAATCAGAAGAAGGTATGATTACACAGTGTCGCAAAGACAGGATAAATTGATGAAATAAATCATAGTCTGCAAGAGCATACTTCTGAGTTTAATGTGTTGGGTATTAGGGGTTTGTGTTAAGTCACCTAGGAGAAATATCGGTAAAAAAAACTCAGTCGTCTTACCCATTATTATTATCAAGAATCCTTGAGAAATGAAATTTTGAATAACAATTTGAGTAATTGCAAATCCTTAAGCTCAAAACTTAGTTTTCAATGCACCCTACGAATCAAAGCGTTTGTGATGATTTCGGGCATTTCGAATAATCGGAATTGATTCTGCAAAAACTGCCTTGGATTCGCTTACCGCAGGCCCTAGCACTAAACTCGCCTACAATACAGGTTGAATTTTGTTTAATTATCCATCGAATAACGAGTTTCTTGACTATCAGCAAGATTGCTTCACTGCGCCTGCCTCTGCTGCGCGCCGTCAGGCTTGCTCGCAATGACGACAATCATTAACAAGAGGTGGTTGCAAAGCAACCACGTAAATTAAACGCATCACTGTCATTGCGAGCCGCGACCCAAGGAGCGGCGAAGCAATCTAGCTGATACGCAAGAGCAGAATTCAATTAAGCATTATTCCTCATTCCTTATTCCTCATTCCTCTTTCAAAAGGTAGTGAGTAGTGGGTAGTGAGTAGTGAGACGAATG
>JAKQVC010000009.1 GCA_029571985.1 Bacteroidota bacterium
AGACACTGCCGACACTGCCCAGAAAAGTGTGTAAGTGCGGGCAGTGTCTGAGTAACTGCGTAAAGGGAATACACCGTTGACACTTAAACCGTTCTATACGGCTCCTTTAATGTAAACCCTCCGGATGAATTCTGTCTCGACCAAATAATAAAAGGTAAAGATCAAGGCCTGATTTAGGAAGGCGGCAGTTAACCCATAGGCTGAACCATACCAGATAGCTGTTGCATAGGCCTGAAGCTGGCCCAATCCATACATGGGATTTTTGAAATATTTATAAGGTCCGCCTACCACAAATTCACAAATCTTCCGGCCCAGGAACATGTCTTTCCAATAGTATATATCAATAGACACCGCTTTTGCTGCAAGGATTTTTATCAAGAATCCGCTGACGAACAGTATCACTACTATGATTAATATGAGATTCTCCGGTACAAAATGAAATAAATCTCCCGGTGTGGATGAGGCTATGTACCCGATACTCACTCCATTATGGAAAAACAGAAATCCGAGGATTGCTTCAAACGCCAGATAGCCCCGCTCCTCGCCCCAGGTTTTAATAAACCAAAGCCGCAATCCGTTTTTCGAAAGTGCAATAGTGATGAAGCCCACATAGAAGACTTCAAACGCCAGGAAATAGGTTATTGCCAACTTCGAATTGAGTGGCTGGTAGTTGCTCAGGTAGTAGGCAAATGCAACGGAAGCAAGCATAGTTACTGTTCGAAGTACTGTTGCATGCTTAGGTACAAACCCCGTCATCGAAATGATCAGGATCAGAAAATCATAAACTCTCTTAAAAAATGCAGGTTGGGCAGTTTTAGACATCATTCGAGTAATGGGGAAAGTACCAAACTCAAAAATAATCTTTAATGCGAGAATCCTTTGGATTGGGAGGGAATGTCATAAAATTACCAAACACAGGTTCATGAAATATGACTTCTGTCAGACTAGCCTAAAAAATACCTTCCAAAATGGCATAAATACCAACCTGCTGTATTACCGGTGGAACTTCTTTTTAGCTATTTTTATAGAGTCTAATAGTAGCTGGTCATGATCCCGAAATTACTTACCTTCCTGTGTTTGTTTTTATTGACACAGGCTTCTTTTGCACAATCGAAGCCACCAACCTTTTTAAAGAAAACACATTACGAGGTAGTAAATTTTGAGGATTTAATGCACCGCTATTTCGGTAAGGGAACTGGCAGTTTTACCCGTCTTGAAGGTATCTATTCAGTATCGTGTGTAATCACCAAATCCAGCAAAGGATTTCTTACGGGTCAGCTGAAAGTAAAAGTGGTGGAGCGCAAAGATAATTATGCCCGCGTTGCTATTCTGAAAGACTGGCCTGGTAGTCAGCGCGATTTCATCGAAGTTTCATTGAGTTATCATGTAAGCAATGTGTATCCGATCGTGGGTGAACTCAGCACGCTTTCCTCGGGAGGTGAAGCTTACATTTACAAACACATTGAAGCCGATGGATCGGTCCGCGATTTTTCGATGGCTCCGGCCCTGCCCGATATGATTGAAGGTGAGTTTTCTGAAATGCATAAGCGCAAGACGATTACGTACAAATTGTCGTATATGAAAATCTATCCGAAAGAAAGTTCTCAAAACGTGGTGTTAGGAAGTAAGTGAAAATTCAAAGTTCATATTGACCACTAAACAAACCTTAATAATTGATCTTTTAAATAATTAACGTTGCGGTTTACCGTAACTTAAAATTAACCGTAATAGATCTTGCCTATGATAAACTTTGCATATTTTACTTCCATGCGTTATTATCTTATCCTCGCTATCACTTTTTTTCTTCAAACCCCAAGCATACTTGCTCAGCCAATCATAACCTCTTTCACACCAATCTCAGGCGTGGTGGGTACTTCGGTAACCATTTCCGGCACGGGCTTTAATACCACGACTGCCAACAACATTGTAATTTTTGGCGCCACAGCTGCTACTGTTACGGCTGCCACAGCTACAGAGCTCACCGTTACCGTGCCTACAGGCGCCACTTACGCACCCGTTACCGTGTTGAACACCTCCACTGGTTTACTGGCCTACACCCAAAGCAATTTTTCCCCTACGTTTTACCCTGTCAAAGACGGCATTACCGATGCCGATTTTAGCTCGATGGTCGATTTTACCACTGGAATGGGTCCTAGGTTTGTTTCTATAGGCGATCAGGATGGAGATGGCAGGGCAGATCTGGCGGTTGTTAACGTAATTAGTAGTTCGGTCTCCGTTTTCCGCAACACAGGCAGCGATGGTATAGTCAACTATACGGAAAAAGTGGATTTGGCCACCGGTTATTCGCCTCAATCCGTATCATTAGGTGATCTGGACGGGGATGGTAAAATAGACCTCGTTGTAGCTAATGAAGGAAGTAATAGCATCTCTGTTTTCCACAATACAAGCA
>JAKQVC010000021.1 GCA_029571985.1 Bacteroidota bacterium
GCCGTAATGGAATCAGATTAGATATAAACGGGAATAATCTTTTTAGTGTATATAAAACATTTTCCAATACTTACAACGGCGCAGGCACTTGGACAAAATTGGTTGGAATAGCGCCAACTACAACGCCTTGTTACCTAACTAATATAAAATTAAATGTTTTAGCTTCTTATACCACAGCATTTTCTTTAGTAAACGGACAAGTAGGATATTACGCGTTGGCAAAAGATGATTATGTACCAGCTTCGCCAACAACATTAAGCACATTTCCTTATTATAGTGCTTTGTGGCCATGTGGAATCCACGGCATACCAACGGGGCCATGGCCAGCTTATGCGCAGGCTGGTGGGCACATGAACGCCTATCATCAAGGTGGCGCTTCAATGTTATATAATATCCCACAGTATTATAGTATAGATCTGCAATTTCCTTCGGTTCCGATTACTTCGAAAGGATTTGCTTTGTGGATTTGGGGCGTGGCAATAGGCACCGGCACGCCAGCATATACAGGTGAAATGGCTTATATTTCCGATACTGCATATACGAATACGGGGTTTAAATGACAAAAATTAAAGTGAACATAAATGGCAAAGTGATAATACTGGACAAATGGCCTTTCATCTGGCCGTTCACAGGCCAACTGGGAGATGGTTTTGGACCCCGTGCAAAACATCCAATAACAGGAAAACCTGCATTTCATTATGGATTGGATATTGGTAATGCAAAAGATTTTGGCAAGGAAATCAAAGCAAGTGGCGCTGGTAATGTTGTGAGAGTTGGAATGGAAGGCGGATACGGTAATAACGTTATTATCTACCACGGGAAAAACCGTGGCCACACAATGCACACACGTTATGCTCATTTATCAAATTACGGTGTATTTTCGCCTTACCGCGATAAGCGTGGAAATCTCATAATAGATAGAGTGAAAAAAGGTGAAGTTATTGGAATGATAGGTTCGACTGGATGGTCAACAGAAGCACATATACACTTTGAAATTATGGTCGATGGAAC
>JAKQVC010000031.1 GCA_029571985.1 Bacteroidota bacterium
AAATGCGCATCAAAATCTTTCAGGATTTTTATTTGTGTATTGCACTCCACATCTTTACCCAGCAACAATGCTTTTGCGGCAATCACAAATCCGGTGTAGGCATAGTAAATAGCTTCCGGATATTTATGTTTGGATAAATGGTCTTTCGCCTCCACGAATTTATTTTCAGCATCCTTGATAATACCGCCAACCATATCGTACATCACGCCGGCACACTCGCCTACGCCAATTTCCGGGGTAAAGTGTGAAATGCCATCGTAGTCGATGAAATCATCATCCACATACAAATCCGCATTGGCCAATGGTTTCAGCAAGGTATAGAAATAGTTTTTGCCTTGTCGTCTGTAGTAATCATTGAAGTACTCGCCTTCCGTACTGTTGGTGTCGTAATCGTTCAAAATGATACGCAGCATTTCCGGTGTTCGTTTGGTCGGCAGTTTCACAATTTTATCACCTACACTTCCAACACCATTAATATCCACGCCTCCACCTAAAACAACTTGCATTGCAGGTGCAACCAACTCACCCACTTTTATTGAACTTCCGTGTAAACCGATATTCGCCGCCATGTGCTGTCCGCAGGAATTCATACAACCACTGATTTTAATTTTAATTTCCGAATCAAAAATCAGGTGATAGAATTCATCCAGAATAACATCTTCCAGGATTTTTCCCAACGTCATGCTGTTGGTAACACCTAAATTACAAGTATCTGTTCCCGGGCAAGTTGTTACATCTGCAATGGTATCAAAACCCGGATTGGCAAAACCCATTTTGTTTAATTCCTGATAGAAATACGGCAAGGATTCCTTGCGAACAAACTTGAGCAACATACCCTGATTCATGGTGATGCGCATATCTTCAGAAGCATAGTTTTGCGCCAGTTCGGCAATCTTTCTTGCCTGATCCGGTTTCACGTCGCCTTTGGTGACTTTCAAAGCTACGGCATAATAGCCTTTTTGTTTTTGTTCAAACACGTTGGTTTTTAACCAGTCTTCATAGCGTTGCGGATGTTCCAATTCCACCTTAGGTGCGATGTTATTGTGCGTTGGTTCGCCGACATCTACTTTTGAAGTATCAATCTTGAAAGACTTTACTTTATTGGCAATTCGCTCCGTTTCTACCAACTCCATAAATTTCTCCAGTCCGATTTCTTTAATCAAATATTTCATGCGCGCTTTGTGACGGCGTACTCGTTCTCCGTATCGGTCGAACACACGCAAGGCAGCTTCCATAAATGGAATTATTTGATCTTCGTGTAAAAATTCATAGGCTGTTTGCGCCAGGATTGCCTGCGCGCCTAAGCCTCCACCTACTACTACTTTAAAACCACGTTCACCATTTTCCAGTCGAGGAATAAAACCAAAATCGTGTAAGAACGTATAGGCAGAATCTTTATCAGAAGAAGAAAAAGCCGGTTTTATTTTTCGGCCCATATCCTGACAAATAGGATTGCGCAAAAAGAATTCGAAAGCAGCATAAGCATACGGCGACACGTCGAACAATTCATCCGGATCTATGCCTGCTCTGGAAGAAGCGGTGATATTTCTCACGGTGTTTCCACACGCTTCTCTGCCTGTTGCGCCAACATCTTCCAATCCTGCCCAGATGGCTGGAGCATCGGTGACTTTCACATAATGTAATTGTATGTTTTGTCGTGTCGTTAAATGCAAATTAGAGCTGGCGTATTGCTCGGATAATTCCGCTACACGCACCAATTGTTTTGGTGTAATTTTTCCGAATGGGAATTTGGTGCGGAACATCTGCACGCCGAGTTGACGCTGCCCGTACACGCCGCGTGTTAAACGGAAGGCTTTGAATTTGTCTTCCGGCATTTCGCCGTTTTGAAAAGCGTTGATTTTCTGTTGCAGTTCAAAAATGTCTCTGGCTGCTTCCGGTGAAATGTTTTTAGTGATGGTTATACTCATATCATTTTTTTTACCCCCAACCCCTAAAGGGGAGAGGAAATCCGTAAAGTCCCCTTTAGGGGATTTAGGGGTTAAAAAAAAAGCCTGTCGTTATACGGACAGGCTTGTAATTTTA
>JAKQVC010000038.1 GCA_029571985.1 Bacteroidota bacterium
GGTGGAATAAAGGTTGGATTGGCGGCTGGTGGAACTGGAGTTGACGGAATTTATATAGATGATTATAATTATTGGTATGATAATGGTACTTTTAGGGTTGGAGATTCCGTTGGAAACAAATATTTATCATACACGTCTGGAGGACTCACAATAACAGGGGGCTCTATCACATCAAGCACATTTTATGCCGGGAGCAGTGGAAACTCAGTTGCGGTTTCTGCAAATGCTGTCAGTTCTGCATACGCAGGTGTGTATATAACAAGCGCACATGGTACTGCAAGCTTTGGGGACTCTGGAAGTGTGTTGGCGCTACAATTATCAAGTTCTACGGGGTTATCAACTATAACACCAGACGCTATTACCCTGATGGACGAGACGACTGGCGTTGCCGGTGTAAGCATAATGGACTCAGGGGCAATTATAATAACAAATGGGAGCAATGAGGTTGTGCAAATATCGTCTGGAAAAATTTATTTAGACTCAATGCCATCGGTAAGTGGAGCTTTTCTGTCAGTTGACACGGCTGGCTTTGTCCATTATGGCTCAGGTTCTAAAAAAATAGCGATTGGAAGCGGAAGTGATACAAACACAATTTATTTTTCAACAACATAAAAATGAGTATAAAAATAGGCACAACGGATGTTACAGACATAAAAATTGGCACGACAAATGTCAATACGGTCTATATCGGCAGCACTGTCATCTGGCAGCGTGGCTCGGTGTACTCCTACGCCCTTTCTCTCGGACTTACATATTCAACGGGGACATACATTCTGGCAAGCGGAACACGTACAGCAACACTTACCGTTACAAGAAAGACCTACATAAACAGCGTATATCAATCCGACTTGGATGCACTTGTGGATGCGGATAGCATTGTTTTCACATACGAGCCAAGCGGGTGTGACTTTTCAGCAACACGCACATCCGTTGGCACCTATACCATATCTGCACAATCACGTGGCACAACGGTAAGCATAGAAACAGATGCAACAATACGCGTGAACTATACACCGTCAGGGGCTTCGCAAAT
>JAKQVC010000053.1 GCA_029571985.1 Bacteroidota bacterium
GTCAGCTACCGTTTTTCTGTGTTTGTAGTACCTTATTATATAAAGACTTACAAAATACTTACATTTTTGTCGCTGTTTGTTAGGGATTTTTATCATTGTTTTGGTGTTCAATACTAGCGTTTTGGTTAAAAGGCTTACTCAATTTAGTGACCTCACGAATTTGATAAATATACTTTATTCGGACGCGATGCCTAGTACGTTCCATTATGGACCTCACTCATCATCCTTAGTGTCGGCTTGGTTAATCATGTTGAATCCATACGCTAAACGCTGGTCGATTCTGTTGTCTAGCAGACATGGGGGTATTACTTCCGGCCTGAATGTATACTCGCAGTGTTCACAATATACAGCCTCAATATCGTTTATCTTCTTGCATTGTGGACATTTGAGGACTTTATATTTTGACCGCCATCGCTTCTTTGCAATTTCATTCTCCGTTAATCTTGTAAATAAGCCAGCTTCCAGAGTCGCCCTTGTTTTCGATTGTAACCAAACAATCGGAGGAGATTTTTCTATCTTCAATGAATTGCCTTACGGCTGTTTGAACGCCAAAATCAACTTTGCCGTTTTTGTTTGTGGCGAGATTGTAGTCATGGCCTGCAAGAATGCCGCCTCTTGCTACAACGTCCCACCAATAGGCCATATCAGCCAAACAGCCCTCATGCGTGTGGTCTGCGTCAATATACACGAAGTCCGCCCAAAGTCTTGGAAACCATTTACAGACATCGCCGCTCTTGCCTCGCAATAATCTGATTCGACTATCGAAAAGGCTTTCGTGAAAGAGGCGACTATACATATCATTCAACTGCGGCTGGGTTAAATTAGTGTCATTCTGTGCTGGATTTCGTGTCGCGTTCCAGTGGTCAACACCAATCACAAGCGTCGGGTCTGCTTGTAAAAGGTTTCTAAGGCCAAAGCCCCATCTTACACCAACCTCAATTAGATATTGGTTTATGCCGCATTCTTTAAGCATCTGCGGTATTTCCTGCCGCAAGGTTAGTTTCTTCATTGCTTCAAGCGTTCTCATCGTTATCTCCATTCTGCAAATCCCAAAGACAAATAAACCGACTATGATAATATTGCGGTTGCCGGTCGTAGTGTTCCCATATTCGCAATATCGGCTCTGGCATGTTAAACGGGGCAATCTCAAGGTTTATACCACGAGCATAATGATTAGTAGGCTTGTCAATGTTTTCTTTTTCATTGCGATATGTACTGGCGAGCAAATATCTGATTCCGATTTGACGAATATTATCCAGTGCTTTTACGATATCTTCAAGCGACAAATGAATAAAAACGTCTTTGATGACAGCCATATCGCAGGCTGGAAGTCTATCCTCGGTAACGTCAAGATTATAGAAATGGTATCCGGGATATTTTGCCTTATTTTCTTTAACAATAACATCCGCAATATCTACGCCGTGATACTCAATACCCATATCGTCAATAATTCTTGACATCCAATGCAAATCACCACATCCACAGTCTACAATGCTTTTGATTCCATAATGCGATATGATTAGGGGCAGCCGTTCTCGTATTTCTGCGGTGTATTTAAAGTCGCTTCCAACACCAGAGCGACTATCAAATACTTTCCATTTGTTTTTTTCGTACACTTCATCAAATATTTTTCGGTTGTTTTCGTTCATCTTATTCCTGCCTATCTTTCATTTGCCTGCTCGCTTGATATTGTGCAATCACGGCGTTGTTAAAAGATACATCCGGCGTTATCTCAACTCCGGGAGCAGGCGGCATTATTTTAAGATATTCAAGTGGTAAGCGTTTGATTTTCAAGCCTTTTATCGACTTATTGAGTGATTCTTGAAGTGTAACCTGGTCCCACGCAGGCTTATATAATTCCTTTTCCGGCAGACGATGATTGCTGAAACGACCCTTAATCATCTGGGCGTTTCTTTCGTCTTGCAAGAGCTTCCAACGGCGCAAAAGGATATCTGCCGGGCGGTTAGCGGCGAAATACAAATGGCTTGATTGTAATTCATTCTGTACCCATTTATTATCAAGAAATGCAGCCGCAAAGTCGAAATCTCGCTCGCCCATGTACACTTCAGGCCGCTTCATTAGCACGCTATCCGCGTCAAAATACAGAATATCCTTGCCGGGATAATCTTTGCGCGCTTTAGTGATAATATCCGCACACATGGAGCAGTTCAATACCCATTTCATGCGTGAAAAGCTGGTTTGTTTGCAGAATGGATGATTCTCAACCGAATATACATGACATGGTATGCCAAAATTTTTAACGCTTTCAGCCATTCGCTTGGCTATTAGCGAATATTCCAAATGTGGGGTATGATAACCAATCGCCATTAGTACACGTTTGGCTGGCTTCAGGCTTGCGTATTCAATCCGAGGGAATGATTCCAGCAGGCCGCCGGCTGTTGCATTATAAATCCTGCTCTTGCTATTCTCGACCAGCCATTTGGCTATCACATCATAGCCTAGCATAGTCTCTTTGTAGATGCTCTGCTCTGCTGTCAAACTGGTTTCACGGGGGAAGAAATACCCGTTTTCCGTACAATCGCATCCGATTAGATATATCGCAGAAAAGCCACAAAAGAGAGCAAACGGAATAGCGACCTCAGGCACGATATTATAAGCCATATTCACGGCTTCCATATCAATCCTGAAATGCCCATCCTTAACCTTATGGCCTTTGTCCATCGGTACAATGCCGATTAGGTTATCTCCATAATAATCTTGGCCCACGTTGCCCTGCGTACCTCCGCCGCAAACTATCTCGGAATCCATACCCGCATAAATATCTTTGATTTTAGGCCATAGATTACGGTCGCCGCAACAAATAAAGTTAGGGTCAAATTTTAATGCCCGATAAGATTGGTTTACGCAAATAGTTATTTCCCCGTCAAGCCATGATAAATCCTGCTCGTTCAGGCTAGGGCCGCTACCAATGATAAAACAGCGTTT
>JAKQVC010000066.1 GCA_029571985.1 Bacteroidota bacterium
TTCGAATTTCGGATTTAATACACAACCCGGTGGAGAAATTACCGTCATTAATTTACAGGATAGTTCAACCGCAACGGATTTTACGGAAATTGCCGTGCCCACCGTTTTCCGTTTAGGCTTTGCCTGGGATGCGATTAAAAATGATACGCATTTGCTTACTACTGCATTCCAATTAAATCACCCGACAGATAATAATGAAACGTATAGTCTGGGTGTTGAATATAGTTGGAAGCGATTATTATATGCACGCACCGGTTATACGTTTGCAACAGATAGAAATGCAACGCCCGCTTTTGGTTTTGGTACGTATTTTAAACGCAGGTTTGGTATAATTAAATTGGATTATGGGTTTAATTATGATACCGTTATGGGTATGATAAATAAAATTGGTATTGCTTATACATTGCCTAATGGTTTGGGCAAACAAAATGATCTATCACGATGAAGCGTCGCTTATTATATATATGTTGTGTGCCGATGCTGATGGCGATGTCGAGCTGCGACTTTCTATTTGGTTCGCGCGAAGATGCCGTGGTGGATGAAATATTTGATGAAGGGGCAATTGATCCGGAATTAGTACAAGATGAAGTGGGTTATGTGCCGGTATTGCCTTACTGGACTGATTTTGTTAATCCGCGGGATATTTATTGTGGTTATGATGAAATGATTTATGTGATTGATGATGAAGGATTAAAAGTGCTGGATCAAACCGGAACAGTGTATCAAATTATTGCAATTCCGGGTGCTACAGAAGTTACGCAGGATAGAAGATTACATACTTATGTAGCGGGTCGGGTAGATATTGATGTGGATGGTGATGGCAATTTTGAAAATTTAGCTGCTGTTTATCATTTAACCGGTACTTCATTTGGTGCCGTGTCGATTGTTGATACATTGATTCATCCGTTTTGTGATGTATCGCGCAACATTACGGCATTCAGAGGTGCTGAAGATGAGGAAGTGCAGTTTACCGGGTTGACCACACTTGCGGATAATACATTGTATGTAAGCAGGAGTGGTCCGAATAATGATTTGGGTGGCATTGCGCGTCCGGATAATGCGGTATTATTTTATGATGCAGATGGAAATAATATTGCGTATGCAAATGGATTATCTCCGGTAACCGGAAATTTAAAATCGTTGTGGGATATTTCCGGCATCAGTTCTTTTGCAGCGCCACCGCAAACATTAAGTGGTATTTCTGCAAGTGCTGAATTTTTTGTGTGTCTTGATCAACCGGATGCGCCGTATAAAGTATTATGGATTACACAAACAGTTGATCCGGAAGCGGGGATTGTGTATGGTGAAAATGCGGCGTTAACGGTTTTTGATTATACGAAAGCGGATCGTTTTTTATATGAGCCGAATCGATTTATTCAGCCGACGGATGTGTATGTGGCTGCTGATTTTACGGGATATATTTTTGTGACGGATGCAGGAACGGATTCATTATATCAATTTACGAGAAAGGGATATGAGGGTGTGAATCCTCCTGCGGGTTCTCCGAATACAAAACAAGTAATCGCCAGCTTTGGCGGAGTGGGCAGTGGTCCATTTAATTTAATTGATCCGAGTGGAGTGGCGTATCTGCGTAAGGTGGTGTATGTGGCAGATAAGGGCAATAATCGGATTTGCAGGTATAAGTTGAGTACGGATTTGGAGTAAATTTTTCGAGGGCGGAAATTCACAAGGCCGGGAAGACTGGAAGACTGTAAGGTGTGGGAACAAATAGTTGAGAAGAGATAATGTACTCACAACAATTAATGCTCTCCCCTCTTCCATTCATGGAGAGGGGTCGGGGGTGAGGTTCACGTTTGTGATTGAATATCGCCCATTTTTCTCCCGCGGATTTTCGCGGAGATGCGCAGATTAATGCAGGTGTTTATTTATATGAATAGGCATTTTCGATTCATACATATTTTTTTCGAGGCCGGGAAGACTGGGAGACGGTAAGATTTTATTGGTTATTCTTCATAGTGCTAATCATTTCTCGGATTCCTTCAACAGGTTTTGTTGCTTGTATGTTGAAGCGCTTTTCGAATTTGGTGCTGTCGAAATAGTAATCGCGATTAAATTGATAAAGCATTTCAGGGAATTCGCGCATGACTGGATCGAATATTCCCATTACACGGATCATCCAAGCGGGAACGGGTCTGATTTTTGGTTTTGCACCGGCTTCTGTGGCAATTAATTGAATCCAATCACGCAAGGTGAGCTTTTCATGTGTAGTTGGTGCATGCCAAACCTGATTATAGGCATCGGCGGTGTTACCTAAAAGCGCAGCGGCTTTTCCGGCATCTGGTGTATAGGTATAATTGTGAATGGCATCCATAGCACCAATGGCATTTGCTGTTTTGCCACTTAATATGGGTTTCACTATGGTTTCAATGAGCATACTATTGGCAATGCCGGGACCATAAAAATCTGCTGAACGGATAATTAATGCCTGCAACTTACCCGCTGCCACTTCACTCATAATCATATCCACCAATTGTTTCCGAACAGCACCTTTTTTACTCTCCGGTTTTAGCGGACTCTCTTCAGTCATGTGCTGCAGCGACTCAGTTGCATAACTATATATATTGTCAAAAAACACCAGATTGGCGCCGTGTTTTTTGCAGGCATCTATCACTGCACGCATAAATGGCGGCCAGGTGCTTTGCCATACTTTCAAGCTATAGGTAAATCCTATTGTTACATACACCACTTCACTCCCCGCGATGGCGGCATCCAGATTGGCAAAATTAGTCAGATCGCAAGGATAGAGCTGATCGGTGTCGTTTACCTTTTTGGGGTTTCTGCTGACTAATCGAATGTCTTTGGTATAAGCGGTAAGTGCCTGAGCGAGCGGGGTTCCTATGGCACCGCCTGAGCCAATAATGGTTTGCATAGGTATGTGCAGACGAATAACCCGCCGTTTTATGCTACAAAAACAGCAAAATAGCAGACATAATACCGCAAAGTAGCTATTTAGAATTATTCTAAACAGGCTTACATTTGCAGCCTCTTAACCATGCGTATACTCATCCAATGTTCGTGCCTGACGCTGTTGTGTTTGGCTACTCTCCGCCCGGTTTCGGCGCAAGAGGTTGATAATCAATCAGATATGTCGTCAAATGTGCTCGAAAAATTTTATTCCGGGCTGCATTTTTCGGGTTACGGGGTAGTGAATTATTACCATTTTGATTGGGAAACCCTCCCCGACAAGAACGATGCCCTGGATCCGGAGCGGATGAACTTATATATGTACTATCCTTTTACCGACCGTATTCAACTAAAGACAGAAATTGAGTTTGAGCATGGGGGCACGGGAACTACCATGTCGTTTGATCCGCTGGAGGAATTTGGTGAGTTTGAGCCGGAGGTTGAAAAAGGGGGTGAGGTGGTTTTGGAGCAGATGAACATATTATTTCAGCTCAATAACCACATGGCGATTCGCGCTGGAAAGTTTCGCGTGTTTATGGGAAATGCAGCCATGCAGGATGAGCCGAATGAATATTTTACCGGTTATCGTTCGGAAGTAGAAAATACAGTATTACCACTCGGCTGGTATGAAACCGGTATTGAATTAAATGGTATCATTCCATTGTCTGCAGATTTTCCACGCATCGAATATAAAGCCTACCTCATGAGCGGATTAGATAATTCCGCATTTTCATCAGCAAACTGGATTCGTCGCGGCTATCAAACCCGATTTGAAATGATTAATGCAGATGCGATGGCATTTGCCAGTCGATTTGATTTAGTGTTGCAAAAAGATCATCGCATTGGTATTGCAGCATATGCAGGAAATCCATCAGAAAATCGCCCGAAAGATGATTTTAATATGCCTTCATGGGTAACGTTTGGCGATATACATTATGCACTTACGATGCCTGCCTTTCGCCTTTCAGCATATGGTATGATGGGTCATGTGCAAAATAGTGAAGCATTGAGTGAGGCGAATCGTAATCTCTCCAATAATTTGGGTGTTAAGCGTACACCGGTTGGTAAAGCAGCTGCCGGCGCTTATATAGAAGCAGGTTACGATGTATTACATCCACTTGCGCAAACTGAATGGCAGTGTTTTGTTTTTGGCCGATTTGACTGGTATGATACCATGTTTCAAACCGCCGGCGAAGTATCAGATAATCCGCGATATGCGCGCACAGTATATACGGCAGGTATTAATGTATTACCCATAGAAGAAATTGCTTTAAAAGCACATTATGCTTATCGCACCTTAGGTTCGGGCGAAACGGAAAATACTTTTTTAATCGGATTAGGATTTGAATTTTAATTAAACGCAATATATATGAAAAAACAGGCATACATACTCTTCGCAGCAGGAACATTTTTGTTTGCTGGCTGCGACTCAACCGAAACACCGGATATCACGGAAACGGATTTTAGTCCGGTATTAAATAATATAGGCACCAATGTCATTGTAGCCACTTATTCAGATCTCGCTGTAAAAGCAGATGCATTGCATACTGCTATCATGACCCTCAGTGCAGATCCATCCGCATTAAACCTGGAAGCAGCGCGCACGGCCTGGATTGCAACGCGCTCTCCCTGGGAGCAGTCGGAAGGATTTTTATTTGGACCGGTTGATCAGGAAGGATTAGATCCGGCATTGGATTCGTGGCCGGTAAATGTTACTGACCTTGAAAATGTACTCGGAAGTGCAGATGCCATCACAGAATCTTTTCTGGCATTACAGGAAGGCACTTTAAAAGGATTTCATACTATTGAATTTTTATTGTGGGGTGAATCCGGCAATAAAACCATTGACGAATTTACTGCGCGTGAATTTGAATATTTAGTTGCTGCATCCGGCACCTTACATAATGATGCCGAACAATTATTTGCTTTATGGAATCCGGCAGATGGTAATTACATCAATAATTTAATTGCAGCAGGAAACGGCAGTGCCATTTATGTATCTCAAAAATCAGCACTTGAAGAATTAACGAATGCGCTGATTATTATTGCTGATGAAGTGGCAAATGGTAAAATCAATGACCCGTTTGTACAGGAAGATGTTACGCTGGAGGAGTCGAGATTCAGTAATAATTCTAAATTGGATTTTGCTGATAATATGCGCAGTATCCTGAATATCTATTCCGGTACTTTTAATGGTGCAGGAACAGGTGAAGGACTGGATGATATTATTTCTGAACAGGATCCTGAATTGCATGCACATATTCTTGAAGATATTGAAGCGGCAATTACGGCAATAGAATCTATTCCGGGAACTTTTACTACGGCCATTTTTGATCATCCTACAGAAGTTGCGGCTGCACAGGATGCCGTACGTCATCTCCAGGAAATTTTAGAGCAGGATATGTTGCCGATTGTTTCGAATTTATAATCAAACCTTGATGCATCGATTTAATCAAATGCTCATACTACTGAGCGGCTTGTTGATTGTAACAAGTTGCTCAGTAGATGAGCTGCCGGCACCGGATGTAGCCATTCAATATATGTTGGGCGGTGAAACAACTATTTATAGTTCAGGACCCGACGCATTTACTTTTCCATTACCCAATCTTGATGAAGCCGGATTAGCCGAGCATTTTTTATCTGATGCTGCTTTCGAACAACAATTTGTAAGTGCACCCGCAGAACAGTTCGGAGGTTTAGGTCCTGTATATAATCACACCAGCTGTAACGGATGTCACGTGCGGAATGGTCGCTCTTCCATTCCGCAATTCGCCGGCGATCCTATGAGTGGATTGTTGTTGCGATTGAGTGTGCCTGGATTTGATGAACATGGTGGTCCACTCGGCGCACCCGGATTTGGCGGACAGTTACAAAATAAATCTATTTATGGTGTGCAGGCAGAAGGTACTATTGCCGTGAGTGAGGAACAGAAAATCATGACGTATGCGGATGGTTCCTCGGTTATTTTAACACATCCTACTTATTCTATTGCAGATGCGTATATGGCTTTGCCGGAAAATCTGATGATTTCTCCGCGCAATGCACCACCTGTTTTTGGATTGGGATTATTAGAAGCCATTACAGAAGCAGATATATTGTCGCACGCGGATCCTGCTGATCAAAATGGTGATGGTGTCAGCGGACAACCCAACACAGTTTATGATCCCTATACACATCTCATGCAACTGGGACGTTTTGGATGGAAAGCAGAATCGCCTTCAGCCAAACACCAAAGCGAAGCAGCGGCGCATAACGATATGGGTTTAACCACACCCGCATTTCCGATAGAACATTGCGACGGTCAATCAAACTGTACTGAAGGTTTGCAGGATGTTGTGGATGTGGATGATGCAACTATTGAATTATTTGCGCATTATTTTCAGACACTCGCAGTTCCGGCTCAACGGAATTACAATGATCCGCAGGTGAAAAAAGGTGCAGCGCTGTTTGAAGAAATTGGTTGTGGTGCATGTCATATATCTACCTACACCACCGGTGTGCATCCGATTGCATCTCTGAGTTATCAAACCATACATCCATACACCGATTTATTATTACATGATATGGGTGATGATTTAGCCGATCACCGACCCGCATATGCAGCAGGCGGAACCGAATGGCGCACGGCACCACTTTGGGGAATCGGATTAACGCAGGTAGTGAATACGCGTGCTACTTTTTTACATGATGGTCGAGCCAAAACCATTGAGGAAGCTATTCTTTGGCATGGAGGCGAATCATTAGCTTCACGAAATGCTTTTATGCAATTATCAGCTGAAGACAGAAAAGCGTTGCTTGCCTTTTTGAATAGTTTGTAATGTGGTCTGTGCAATTATTGCGTATCTAACTCGCGCAATATTTTTTCTACATCCGCCTCTGTGTGTTGTAATTTTTCTTTGCACAGCGCAATTAATTTAGCCGCTCGTTGTACTTTTTCAGCCAACACATCCACAGAAATATCTCCCTGTTCAATTTCACTTACTAATTGCTGTAATTCAGCAAATGCCTCTGTATAGGTATTATTTTTCTTGCTCATGGTTAGGTTCGGTTGATTGTACGACACTCACAATTGTGCCGGTCGCTAATTTAGTAGAAAGTATATTGCCTGTTTGCAGGGAATGTATGGAAGTAATGGGTTTTCCATTGTGCAAAGTAATGCTATATCCGCGTTGTAATACTTTTGCCGGATCCAGATGTTGAATGGTGTTTTCCTGCAAAAGCAAATGGTGCATGTGTTGGGTGATATATCGTTGGGAGAATGACCACAGGTTGTGCCTGTATGTTTTCACCGCATACCCTTCCTCCTGTATATGTGCATGAACAGCTGCGCGTAAGCTTTTTGCCAGATGTTGTATTTCGTGGGTGTTTCGGGACAATAACATTTCAGTTGCATGTGCAATTCTGTTACCGGCTTCAGTAACGGGAAGCGCAAATTGGTGTACTTGATGAATGAGCCACTCAGCCAGTTTGGTTGGCGTAATGGCATTGGTATGTGCAACCAGTTCTGATACGGTTTCATTTGTTGAATGACCAATTCCGGTAAGTACAGGAATTGGAAATTGACAAATTGCTTTTGCAAGCTGATAATGATTATAGCAGGATAAACCTACATCACCACCACCACCTCTGATTATGGCAACCGCATCAAAATGATGTCGCACTTTTTTAATGCGTTTTAATTGTGTCAATATTTGAGCCGCTGCTTTATCTCCTTGTAATAAGGATGGAAACAGCATATGAAAAAACGGATAGCCAAAAGGATTGTGTTGCAGCACATTAATAAAGTCGGCATATCCTTTGCTGGTTTCAATGGAGATAACCGCTATGCGTTTCGGCAAAAGGGGCAGTTGCTTTGATTTGTTATCATCAAAAATGCCCTCGGTGCGCAGACGTTGAATGGATAATAGTTTTTCGCGTTCTAAATCGCCAAGTGTGTAGGCCGGATCAATATCCATAATCCAGAGCGACAATCCGTGAACGGCATCATAGGTAACTTTTGCCTGAAATAAAATTTTAATTCCATCTTTCAGGGGCTCATTCAATAGGCTGCGGAAACGCGCATCAATGCGTGCATAATCTTCTTTCCATAAGGTAGCTTTCATTTGCGCAATGATTTTGCCATCGCGTTTTTCAACCAATTCAGGATAGCAGTGACCGCTGCGCTGATAAAAATTGAGTTTATTCATTTCGGCCTGTACCCAAAAGGCAGAACTGTAGCGCAAGAGAATAGTGCGAGAAATGCTATTGGCGACTTCCTGAAGGGTAAATATGGATCTGTCGAATTCTAAATTGGGCATCACGCAAAACAGCTAATATAGAAAATTTATTTTTAGCTGAATCAAATATTTTACCCTATAAGAAATGATTGACCGGAAATGATTGATTGGTCTAGGTCTGCAATCTTTTTCTCTCGACATATTTTATGGAAACCCTCTCGAATTATTTTAAAATCGTGATGCAAAGGGCATGGTCTTTTTTCACTGCAAGTTTGAAATCCCAAGCCACATTCTTTGAACATGTTTTGACCATCAATTGTCTCTACTATATCCATAACCGGTTTTTCTCTTTGTGCTTCCGTAATAAAAAAGCCGCCATTAGGACCTTTGACGCTGCAAATAATCTGGGCACGAACTAATTTTTGCAAGAGCTTGCCAACGGTATGTTCATTTTCCCCAATATGCATGGCAATCTCAATTATACTATAGCGGTTCCCACGTTCATACTCAGTTCCCAAAAAAAGAACCGCCTTAATGGCTGCCTTACAGGTAACACTCAGCATAACGCAAATGTAGCAATTTAGAGCAGTGTAAATAGGTGACATTGATTACCTATTGACTTACAATTGGATGAACTTGCGTGGTTTTTTGTCAATTGGGCTTCATTTGCCGACGGTTTCTCCTTGATTTTTCTTTCCGGAAGTATATTGAGACTGCTTTAGCTGAGCTGCTAATCGGCCGACCAAATAATTATCCACCACAATTAGCTTGTTTGGAAACAGGCAATATGTATCTTTATATTAACCAAAACATTACCCCTACTTCATGGAGTCAGAGAACAACCCATTACCCCCTACTGCACAGGCGAACCTCTTTCATGATGCACTTCCTTTAGACAAACTCAAAGTTTGGGTATTAGCGCCGCATGTAGTAACCGATGATCCGAACCTGGCGTACTATTATGACTTTACCCAAAGTATCGAAGAGTATACAAAAACGTTTGCCGAATTGGGTTTGTCTTGGGTTTGGCAGCCGGTTACGATGGATAATTACCGTTCGATTATATCCGAAATAGCCCTGCAACGAGCAATGGGTACTTGTTTTCCGGTTGTATTTAATATTTGTGATGGCGATGAAATAAATGGTGCACCCGGTGTTTCGGTTGTACAGGCTTTGGAAGAGATGAAGTTGATTTATACGGGAGCAGATGCCTATTTCTATACCGTTACCACAAGTAAGATTACCATGAAGGAGGCTTTTGACCTGGCTCAGGTGCCAACGGCCAAATGGGAAGGCATTACTTCACGCACGCAGGATATAACCGGTATTTTTGAACGTTTAGGGTCGCCATTAATTGTTAAGCCTGCTGTTTCAGGTGGAAGTATGGGTCTCTGTGTAAAGAATGTTGTTGAAAATGAGGCTGAGCTTATCGAACAAATTCATAAAATTTTTGATGGTTACCGTGGTTGGGAATTGTCAAGCGGCGGAATTGTAGTTGAGCAATTTGTAAATGGACCTGAGTATACTACCATGATAGTGGGTGCCTCAGATCAGCCTCGTAATTGTGTCATCTATACACCGGTTGAGCGCGTTTTTCATCCTTCACTGCCCGATAAGGAAAAATTCTTATCCTTCGATAGATTATGGGAGATTTATGAAGATGAAACACCCATGCCCGGCGATGAGCATTTTTATCAATATACAAGTCCACACGCATCCCTGATCAGAAAGATAAAACGCATCAGTTGGGATGCTTATGTATCTGTTGGCGGCAAAGGCTATACACGTGTCGATTTGCGGATGGATAAAGAAACCGGTGCTATTTATGTATTGGAAGTAAATGCACAATGTGGTTTGAGTGATGATGAGGATTATACATCCATTGGCGCTATTTTGCGCATGAGCAATAAATCCTTCACCCAAATGGTTGTAGAAATCATTAATGATGCAGCCTTACGGTGGATGAAGAAAAACAGAGTGCGCAAATTAGTTAAGTCATACCAGGCAGTATAAATCCGCAACATGCCAACTACCAATTTTGGCCCTAAAACATGGGCAAGTGTAAAGAAAGCATGTGTGCTGATGCCGGATTATAGCACGTCGGATGTCGATTATCAATATTATGACCCGCAGCGGAATTTGTCGCCATTCATTCCGGGCATACAATTCGATCATGTACTATTAAATAAACTCACTACTTATAAGCAGCTTCGTGCACTTAGTAAAGAGGGCTATGATATTTTCATCAATTTATGTGAAGGTTATTTAGATTGGAGTGTGCCTTCCATTGATGTGATTCATTGTCTGGATATGTTGCAATTGCCCTATACCGGACCGAGTGCTTTGTTGTACGACCCCACGAAATCATTGATGAAATATGTGGCTTATACTTGCGGCGTATCCACACCGGCCCATGTATTAGTACACCGAGATGCAGATATTGATCTCGCCATAAAACAGTTGCAGTATCCGATGTTTGTAAAGCCATCAAAAGCAGGCGATAGTCTCGGTATTGATGAAGGCTCGAAAGTAGAACATGCAGAAGCTTTACGTGCGAAATGCAACGAGCTGATGGAGGAATATGGTCCGTTACTGGTGGAAGAATATATTGCCGGACGCGAATTCACGGTATTGGTTGTTGCATCTGCTGACACCAATGGTGCAGCAAAGGCGCTTAAACCCATTGAATATATTTTTCCGGTAGGCACTTCGTATAAAACCTACGCCTTAAAAACTTCTGCCTTACATCCATCTGCAAATATTCCGGTTAACGATGAGGCTTTGGATACTTTATTGCGGGAAGCCTCATTGCGCATTTTTAATAGCTTTAGCGGTACAGGTTATGCGCGATTAGATTTTCGCATGAATGCGGCAGGCACTTTGTTTTTTCTCGAAATTAATTTTACCTGCTCAGTATTTTATACTGAGGGATATGAAGGCTCAGCAGATTATATTTTGCGTGAAGATGGTATCGGACAGAGTGGTTTTTTGAAAGCAATTATCGACGAAGGGCTGTCGCGATATCACACACAACATAAGGCGTATCAGTTACAAGGGAGTCCGGATAAAGGATATGGCATTTATGCTACTCGTCCGATTCAGGCAGGAGAAATTATTTTTCATGGCGAGGGTGCTGCACAACGCATTATCACACGCGATTTTGTTCACAAACACTGGTCGCCCGACATGCAGGAAACCTTTCGCAGATATGCATGGCCAATTAGCAGCGAGGTTTTTATTTTGTGGGACAATGACCCGAACGGATGGGCGCCTCAGAATCACAGTTGTGCACCAAATACCTGTTATGATGGATTAAATGTGCAGGCTACTCGTGATATTATTCCCGGCGAGGAATTGACCCTTGATTACGCCACCTTCTTAGATGAGCATATGGAGCCATTTACCTGTCGGTGTGGTCAGCCCAACTGCAGGGGATTGATTACTGGAACGCCGGGTAACTCAATTTCACAGATGGCTATGCGCAGGCGTCAACAGGATTAAGCCTGTACCGTTTATTACCCGTTTAAACCGTTTGCTCAACAATTCCATATCACGGGGATATTTTATTTACTTTTAGGATACAAATATGCGTATGCTGAGAGCCTTGCTGGTTGATGATGAATTACCTGCCTGTACTGCCTTAAAGTGGCTTATAGAAGAGCATGTACCGGAAGTAGTTGTAACAGGCTTTGCGCACACGGCTGAGGTAGCACGCATGAAACTTGCTGCTGAGGAAATTGACATTGTTTTTTTAGATATCAGTATGCAGGGTGAAAATGGTTTCGATTTGCTGGCATCACTGGAAGATATTCAGGTGCACGTGGTATTTGTTACCGCACATGATGAATATGCGATTAAAGCATTTAAAACAGAGGCCGTTGATTATCTGCTTAAACCTGTTGACGCAGATGAATTAAAGTTTGCTGTGCATAAAATTCAAAACAGGATAAACCAACAATCGTCGTTTGCGCATTCTGCAGAAGTGTTGAAACAGGTTCAGCAGGCCATGCAAAAAGACAGAATTACCATCCCGCATTTAGATGGATTACGTGTAATTGCCCTCGCTGATATCGTGTATATGGAAGCCGATAGTAATTACACAATTTTTCATTTACGGGATGCTCAAAAATTTGTGAGTTCGAAAACGATGGGTGAGTTTGAATACGGATTAACCGGTCAGTTTTTTAGAATTCATAAATCCTTTATTATCAACCTGGAGCAAGTTGCAGAGTATTCTAAAAAGGATGGCAATAATGTCATTATGAAGGAAGGTTCTATGCTGCCTATCGCCCGAAGAAGATTACAAGAATTTATTCATGTTTTATCAGGCAATTAGAACATATGGTACGCTACTCATTATTTTCCTGATATCGGTATCCCCGGCGGAAGGTCAGGACTTTTATCATAAACAATATACTTATACAGATGGCTTGCCGACTATGGGCGTGTACAATGTGTATTGTGCAGCGGATGGACTTATTTGGATGGGTAGTGATATCGGGCTTATACAATTTGACGGTGCAACCTTCAACACCTTTACCACAGAAAACGGATTGCCTGATACCGAAGTAATAGCCCTAATGGGCGATACAGAAGGGCGTATTTGGTGCATTACTTTTAATGGACAGATATTTTATGTGCAGCATAATGAAGTTTTTAATTCCGCAAACAGTTCACTCGTTGCCGAAATCAACAGACGATTGGATCCCGTTGGATTTAATATCGGCTTAGCAGGCGAGGTGTTGATATATGCAAAGGATGATGTGCTTTCGATAAAAGGTGAACAAATAACCTCTATCCCTTTTAAGTATGCCGAGCAGTACGATCTGATTGCACCGGTAATAAAATGGCATAATAAGCAGTATATCATGGCTGCACAAGGTAAAACCCACGTGTACTTTATGTTTCAGGATCAGGAATTGGTAAAGATTCCGGATACGATTCCTTTTCCATCGGATTTTTGGAGTTTAAGATCGCATGGTAATCAGGTCATTGTGACGGAGTCGGGCATTATATCGGAAAATGGAAAAACCTGGTTGCCAAATACCTTAGGCGCATCAAAAACAAATACCAATAATGTGTTTATCGACAAGCAGAACCGGCAATGGTATTTTAATCAAAACAGGGGTTTGCAATATCAATACGGCGATACGGTATATATATTGTTTGATCAGGCTAAGGTGAATAGTATGGATCAGGATTTTGAAGGTAATTATTGGATTACGACTATGGCTGACGGATTGTTTATGCTTCCCTATAATTTTCTGGAAAAGCAAATGTTTGACCTTAGTAGTGATGAGCATATTACCCTTATAAATGCTATTGAGCTCGATCCGCAGAATCAATTATGGGCAGGCAACACGTTCGACCAGAATTTTATAGTTCAACCGGATGGCCGGGTAGCTACTATGTCAATTAGTAATCAACAGGTTTTTAGTCGAATTATTGATTATGCATTTGTGCAGGATATGATGGTGGTTGGAGCAGATAATAAATTAGTTGGTATTTCGCAGGATCCGTACACCATTATTCAAGATTTTGAAAGCAGAAGTATAAAATCCTTATCGGTGAAGAATGATCGTGTATTTGCCGCGGCTTTGTCGTATGGTGTTATTGAATATGCACAAGCTACTAAGGAATGGAGTAAAACAATCATTTATGATCAAAGGGCATATTGTGTACAATATGACACTCATGGAATATTGTGGTTTTCTACCAGTTCAGGGTTATTTCAATATGACGGAAATAAGAAACGGCAAATTCAGGTGCCTGAATTAATGGATAAACGTATTGTAGACTTAGCTTTTTATCCGGCGTACCAGTTATTAATCATTTCAACAGATGGCTATGGTATCTATGCTTTGAACGTAGATACACATCAACTTGTATGGACCTTACGTGTAATAGATGGCTTAAGCAGTGATATCTGCAGAAAAGTACAAGTGCAGGGTGATACCCTTTGGGTAAGCTCGCCGATGGGATTAAATTGCATTCGTATTTTACCGGAAGGGCGGCAATATATTCGAACAGTTCAGGAGTCGGATGGATTACCGGGAAACGATATTAAAGATTTCATCGTGCGCAACAATACGCTTTTTGTTGCCGGAAGTTTTGGTGTGATGCGTTGGGAAAATTTTATGGAACCCCAGCATGCATTAGCACCCAAATTTGTTTTACATCGACTCGCATCTGAAAAAGGTATTTATCAGCCGGGCAGTGCAGTATACACAGTTTATCAGGATGGATATTTATCGATTGACTACGCCTTAATTGCTTATGCGAAAAGTCCGCCAAAACTCTTTTATCAGTTGAATGATGGAAAATGGCAATCAGCAAGTGGTAACCATATAGATTTAAATAATTTGGATGTTGGGAATCACACCCTAAAATTGCGATTTTTGGATAGAAACGAATGGGTGTATCCAATTGCGCCAATAGAAGTATATGTAGAGGCCCCTTTTTACCAGCAGTCCTGGTTTGTGCCGATGCTCATTGTTGTATGTTTAATCAGTATTGCCGCTTATATCATATACATCATCAATTTACAGCGAAAAAAAGCTTTGAACCAGCTGCAATTAAATGAAGCGCTCACTTTTGCTGAACAACAAAGTTTGCAATCAATGATGAATCCGCATTTTATTTTTAATGCAATTAATTCTGTTCAGCAATATATCATTAATAATGACAGGAAAGAGGCAAACAGGTATCTGACTCAATTTGCACGGTTGATTCGGATAAATCTTGAAACGTCAAAACAAAAATATATTTCGCTTGAAGAGGAGTTGGAGCGTCTCAATCTCTACTTCCAATTTGAACAAGTGCGATTTGGTGAAAATTTGGAATACACCTTGCATTGTCCGGAGGATTTACGTGCAGATATGGTGGAGATCCCATCCATGATTATTCAGCCGTTTGTTGAGAATGCAATTTGGCATGGTATCATGCCAAAACGCAAACCTGGAAAGGTTGAGCTCAGTTTGGTGGCAAATGACTCGAATTTGTTGATTACCGTACGCGATAATGGTATGGGATATCAACCCAACGCACCTTCCAGCGCATCAGCGAAAAAAAGCAGTCTGGGTATGCATATCACAAAGCGCAGACTCGAGCTGCTTACTAAGAATACGGGAAAACCACATTTCTTTACCATTAGAGCTATTGTTGATGAGCACAATCAAATAACGGGCACTATAGTTGAAATCCATGTGCCGCTTGAATTGCGAGCCGTTTAATACGTGAATGTACCTTTTACAAAGCCGTCACTACCGTTTACTCATTGACTTGTTTCTGGCACACGAAATCATACTAACTTGGATTTTCACCCCGTGCCATGAACACCCCTAATTACACAATGCACTTGCTTACTGAAACCATACAGTTATTTGGCGATGTTAGTCGGCTGTATAAAATGTAAGATTAAAACAAGAAATAGTTTCATTTTACCCAAGACTTTAAATTCTGTCTAATGGAAATACGTACCCTCCCCATCAATTTACGAGCAATAATTCTGACAATTTTTCTTGCCCTGTCAGCTGCAATGCAGGCTCAGATCGTTGGCAACGACACTGTTTGTATCGGTGCAAATGAAAATTATACCACCTCCTTATCCGGATCAGTGGTATGGTCTGTAGCGCCTTCCGGCCCATCATTAACGGCTTCTGGCAGCTCAGTACTAGTGAATTGGAGCACAGCTGCAGGAAATTATATCCTCACCGCAACTAATGGAACAAATACAGAAAACTATACCGTATCTGTATTTGCCTTGCCTTCTACAACGCTCATGTATACGCTTAATGCGTGTAGTAAACCACCGCTTGAACCAGGAGGTGGCGGCGCAGGTGATCTGGTGTGTGACACCTTTTGTATTGAAGAAATCGTAACCTATAGTGTTGCCTATACACCCGGAAATACCTATGTGTGGTCCATTTTCGGAGGTACCATTCTCAGTGGCGCCGGTACCAATCAGGTAGATGTGGTATGGGGAGCTGGTCCTGAATGTGGTAACCTGTGTGTAACCGAATATAATCCTGCCGGATGCAGTGATATGGATTGCGCTCGAGGTATTGCCGCTTACCCATCTGGTTCTATCAATATTTCAGCTACACCGAATCCTGTTTGTTTGTATGCACCGGTTACTTTTTCCGTTACAGCAACAGGCGGCCCATTTGTTTCTTTTAATTGGGATTTTGGTGATGGTAATTACACGACACTATATGGTCCCACAAATGTTGTACATAGTTATTCAGCTGCAGGAAACTATACGGTTATTTTAACTGCAAATACAGATTGTTGTTCCGTAACAGATACATTGGAAATTGAAGTTGAAAGTGTGCCTGGTCCCGACATATTTTGTATTACACCGGTATGCTCCAGCGAAGAAGGGGTGCAATATTGCACAAGTGCCACCGGCTGTAGTTATGATTGGATTGTAAGTGGTGGTACGATAATCGCAGGATTAAATACTTCTTGTATTACAGTTGACTGGGGTGCTGGTCCGGTTGGAACTATTTCTTTAGTTACAACAGGTTGCTCACCGGCTGTTTGTTCTGATACAACAACAGTTACAGTTCCGATTATGCCGAGTGGTGCGTTTAATATTGTTGGACCACTAACCGTTTGTGTAAACACAACAGGAAATTATGCAGCGCCTTATGTGCCGGGCTCTCAATATACCTGGACACTTATTCCGCCAAGTGGACCATCAACAATATTACCTTATAATATACCTCCATACCAACAAAATATTTTATTCAGTACTACAGGTGTATATACACTCATTTGTCATATGGCAAATGATATTTTGGAATGCTATGGCGATGATACCATTTCCATTCAAGTGTTACCTGAATATGCCATTCAGGGTCCATCATCTGTTTGTGTAAATAATACGGGCACATTTTTCTCTGTTCCGGCAATTCCTTGCACATGGACAACTAACGCGCCCGGAAATAGCCCTCAGGTTGGCACCAGCGCGACCTTTAATTTTACAACCACAGGCACCTATACCATCACGGCGATTACCTTAGCAACAGGTATTGTGTGTAATGATACAGTTGTGCATACCATAACAGTTAAACCGGTGCCTGCTGTTCCGGTTATTATCGGACCAACAATAGCCTGTGCGGGCGGAACCTATTCGTACTCCGTTTCCGGATATCCGGCATCAACAACATATAATTGGTACTTTGTTGATAATAATGCAAATGTGCTTACCGGTTCAGGTAGTTCATTTACAATTACAACAAATGCATCATTTACATCCGGTACACTTACCTTGCTTGTTACAGATAATGGATGCTCCAATCAATCAATCATTAATATAAATGCACCTGCAACACCAACGCCTTCATTTTTAGCAGGTTTGAATGTTTGTCCTGATGCTATAACAAATTATACAGCTACTCTTTCTTATCCCGGATTGTCTACAGTAAACTGGACAATAAGTCCTTCAGCTGCAGGAACCATCGTATCCGGTCAAGGTACTGCATCGGTAAGTATTGAATGGCACTCCACAATACCGAATGGGCCGCAAAGTGTAGTCATTACAATCAGTGAAACAATTTGCCTTACAAATGTTGGAACCTTTACGCAAAACGTAAATATTTTTCCAAAACCTGTAATAACGGCCAGCGGAGCAGATTTTTGTTCGGGTGGTTCAACGGTTTTAACGGCAACAGGAGGAACCTCTTATCAATGGTTTGATGCTTCGAGTTCACCTGTTTCACCAACCGTAACTTTACCGGGTAGTTATTATGTAATTGGTACAGATGGTAATGGATGTACAGCAAAGGCATATGTAACCGTGGCGTCACTGCCTCTGCCTGTTGCCTCAATCAGTAGTTCGGGTATGGTTCAATGCGATCCGACCGGAAGCTTCATGACCAATACAGTAAATTTATATGCTGTAGATAACGGCTACTTATTTAGTTGGTCGCCAGGCGCATCAACTGCAAATCCGTTAGCCGTTTCAAGTCTTGGAACATATACAGTTACAGTTACGGATGCAAATGGTTGTCAAAATACCGACACTTATGAAATAGATTGTATACCGGTGGATACTTGCCCGCTGCCAGCCTGCGTATGCACGAACGGACCAATTACGATTACGCAAACATCTCCTAACTGCAATACAATAACATTTGCTTCAAATTCAAGTTGCACAGGCACACCATTATGGCAATTTGGTGATTTAGGAGGTGGATCTGGTACTACTGTTTCACACACCTATATTGATGCAGGTTATTATCAAGTATGTTATTCAAATGGAGATCCGGGTTGTTGTCCGCCACCTCCATCTTGCACTACAGTGGCTATTCCGGTAGGTGCGAACTTTGAATTTGAAATGTTGTGTAATACAGCTACCGTATTTAATAACGCAACGGTATTGCCACCATTTACCATGTCGTTCTTTTGGGATTTTGGTGATGGCTTCACTACCACAGCTGCAAATCCGGCACCGCATACCTACACTTCTGGAGGTCCGTTTACAATAACATTAACCGTAACCGCAAGCAATGGCTGTGTGGCAACTTATAGTCAGGTTGTAACACCTGCAGGACCTGATATTTCAGCCAGTTTTGCCGCAACCGCCTGCAATGGTCCGGTAAATTTTAGTGCGAATGCTACAGGAAGCCCGAATCCTCAAATAAAGTTCTATCTAAATGATCAATACTATTCTTGGCCTTATGGTTCTTACCAATATGAAATTCATTCCGGTGAACGATTTTCTCCTTTTTATGCTTATGGCTACCCGACGCCGGCTAAAGTGAATGTAATTGCCACTAATACGTGTGGTAATTACATTCACTTTAGCCGGCGTCGGGTAGCCATA
>JAKQVC010000082.1 GCA_029571985.1 Bacteroidota bacterium
ACTCGGCAAGGGAGATTTTGAAAGCCGGTTCCTGACCAAAAAGGCTGATTCCGGTAAACATGGACAAAAGGATAAGTGTAATAAGTGATTTGATTTTCATTTTCTGTGGATTTAGAGTTTATAATTAAGGTGTTGTTAAAATATAAATTTCAGTTATGTGAATTCCCGCGCTTTAGCGGGATAGCATAAAATCAAATTTATATTATGTTGGAAACAAATTTCGACAAGTTCTTCAACATTACCAAATCGGTTTTGAAACAATGGGAACGGGGCACGGGGCGGAAGAACGGCTAGCGGCGGGCGGCTAGCGGCTAGCGGCGTGGAGCGGATGAAGGAGGGAATGGGAGAAAGGGAGACGAAGAGACCACGAGAACGGCACGCGGTGAGCGGCTCGCCATTCTTCCCGCGTGCCGTTCCCCGTACCGTTCCTATTACCTATGGGTTCATCATAAATTGGCGTTAAGGTAATCTCTGACATATTTCACTATTAAACCAGGGGTATCATGGCAAATTCTATAACCCCACAAATCTGTCTTAAGTGAGCCGGAAGCGAAACAGGAATCGTTAAGGAAAGCTTCGTATTGCAGTGATATCAATGCACTTACCATGATGTGTGTATTTGCATTCAAAAAATAACCCCATTTCTTTTCAGATGTTTCAGATATTTTTAATGAAACCACTAATAGCTTTTCGGCTTGTTGTTTTGTTAGTGATAATCTGATATTATCTGAAGCAAGAATCATGGCAATGTTGTCTGCTAACCAGGTGCTGACTTTTTCGGGATCATTTTCTTTTAATAATTCTTCCATCATGTTTATATATCTCAACAACAGTAAGTCAAACGCGTCAACACGTGTCAATAGCTCAACTGGAACAGGATTTAGAGTTATGATGGAATTGAAATATATAATGCCATCGCCACCGGAACAATAGTTACACCAGGGACCTAATATTGCCGACGGATGGTTCAGGAATGTTTGAATCAACCCGCATGTGCTCATGTTTTCGATGGTAGCCTGCGGAATAGTGAATGTTGCTGCAACCTCTTGTGTCCAGGGTTCCGGATATACAACAGCATCTTTAGGAGAGATACACTCTCTGTATGAGCCGTTTAGTTCATCAACTATGGCAATGTAATTATCCTCAAACTCAAAATCGCTTGAATAATCTTTCTTGCAACCATAAAGAGTTGCTACTGCCAAACATAGGGCAATTGTTAAAAATTTTATTATTGGTTTCATCATAATATAATTTTGATTTTAACGGTATGATGGAACCGCACATGTTTGATAATTATATACATAAATGTTTGTGTATGCAATACATGTGGGTTTCATGACTTTATTGTTTTAAACAGGATATCACCTGTAAATTTATGAAAAGGAAATTATTAATCCGAATTCTTATTTTATTAATTTGCATGGTTACGGGGCACAGAGCACGGGGCGCAGGGCACAGGGCGCAGAGCACGGGGCGCAGGGCACAGAGCACGGGGTGCAGGGTACAGAAAGCAATAATGACAGCCTCCGGATGCAGACCGTGTACCGCACACCATGCGCTGTATATCGTTCCATTATCAAATGTGTTCATACCCGTCGTCAGGTTAAGTTATCAAAACAATAAACAGAAATATAACACATTAGATACCAACCCAGCAAATCAAAAAAAAAATGAAATCTCCAAATATTTTCTTGCTTTTTTTATGCATTTCAGGTAAAAAATTTCATTTTCATGTTGTGGGGCGCCATCTTCCCGGGGCGACACCCGGCTATTGGATGGTGATACCTCCGGTGTCAGGAATCACCCAATAACACATTCCTGATTTGCCGGTAGCACCGGTACTGCCAGATGACGATAATGTCAATGAGTTTAACCACCCAGGAGGAGTGGCCGTCAGTAATTTTCCCGGGGGATAATTTAGGAGACGCAAAGTCATTGGGAGAATGTCGTATAGCGCATACTGTTCCGTTATAACAATGTTATAACGTATTTCTGGCTTTATTTCTGAAAGCTAAATACATAGGAACATACCGCAGGACAATGTTTTATGTATTATAGGCGATAGATTATAGGCGATAGATTATAGGCGATGTGCCGCGTTAGAAGAGACCGCAAGACCGCAAGACTGCAAGACAATGTTTTATGTATTATAGGCGATAGATTATAGGCGATGTGCTGCTAGCCGCTTGCCGCTAGCCGCTAGCCGCTAGCCGTTCTTCCGCCCTGAGCCCTGTGCTCTGCGCCCTGTGCCCTGTGCCCTGAGCCCTGTGCTCTGCGCCCTGTGCCCGATGTCATACCGATGCTGCTCTCTTGAGACAGC
>JAKQVC010000104.1 GCA_029571985.1 Bacteroidota bacterium
GCTGCAGCACTGTCAACTTTATCCGCAGATACGCCATTGCGCATTTTACTCGTTGAAGATAATATGTTCAACCAGATGGTAGCTACTGATTCCATAAGCGACATGTTTCCACATGCTGAAATTGTGGTCGCTGATAATGGACAAATTGCTGTTGATCAGATAAACGCAACTCATTTCGATGTGGTACTCATGGATGTGCAAATGCCCGTAATGGATGGCTACACCGCTGCGCGTACGATTCGCGGATTATCTGACCCGGCTAAAAACAGTATTCCGATTATCGCCATGACCGCATCCGTAATAAAATCAGAAGTAGATAAATGTTACGAAAGTGGCATGAACGATTTTATTGCAAAACCATTTGATAAAGATATTTTAAAACAAAAAATCATAGAATATGCCAGCTCCTCCGGCAATTAACTTAGGCACCATCCTGGTTGTAGATCCACCCAGTTGGCAAGGCTGGATTATTTACACGTTGATAATCGTTTTCGCCGCAATCATCGTGTATGTTATCATTCGCAAACGAATGGCAGATGCCCAGGTTGATCAGCGCATACTGCGGGAAAAAGTGCGCGAAAAAATTCGTGAAGTAGAATTGGAAAAAGAACGCGCCGAACAATCTGAACGCGTTAAAGAACAATTCCTGGCCAATATGAGCCACGAAATTCGAACACCACTAAATGCCATTTTGGGAATGACGCGCTTATTGCTTGATAAAGAACCTCGTCAGGACCAGTTAAAATACCTCAACAGCATTAAACATGCCTCTGATAATTTACTGATTATCATCAACGATATTCTGGATTTATCGAAGATAGAAGCAGGCAAGGTTAATTTCGAAAAAATAGCCTTCGAACTTAAAAATGAATTAGCCGCGGTAGTAGATACCGTAAAAGTAAATGCGGATGATAAAGGCTTAAATTTATTCCTGAATATTTCTGACAAATTACCCAATTCTATTGCGGGCGACCCATACCGTTTGAACCAGATTTTGCTGAATTTAACCGGCAACGCGATTAAATTCACGGAACAAGGCTCTGTCACCATACAAGCAGAAATCAGTTCGGAAACAGCCGATTTGATTCAGATAAAATTCTCTGTAATTGACACCGGAATCGGTATTGCTAAAGATAAGCTGGATTACATTTTCGACATGTTTACCCAGGAAACCAGCAGTACTACACGCAAATTCGGCGGAACCGGATTAGGACTTGCCATTTGTAAAAAACTGGTCGAATTACAGGGCGGAACCATTTCTGTTTCCAGCGAAAGCGGCAAAGGTTCCATCTTCAGCTTCACACTGCCTTTCGAAAAGGTTGAAGATGTTATTACTGCCAATGCCAACGCACAACAAACCCATCAGCCTGCCCGTCAATTGCGCGACTTGCGGATACTGTTGGCAGAAGACAATGAATTCAACCAGATGGTGGCTGTAGACACGCTCGAATCGAGCATCCCCGGTTCTAAAGTAGATGTAGCCAAAAATGGCCGAGAAGCCGTGGATATGGTGATGGCCAACACCTACGACCTTATTCTGATGGACATCCAGATGCCCGAAATGGACGGTCACGAAGCCACACGCACCA
>JAKQVC010000118.1 GCA_029571985.1 Bacteroidota bacterium
ACATCGACGAAGAAAAATATTATATCACTGACAAGAGGCAAATATCATGAGTGATCTTCCATATTCTGACCCGTCTAATCCCGCGCTCCCCAGTCCGCTTTTTAGCGACCTAACCGCCGTTCGCGCCGATCACATGAGGGCGAATAACGCGGCGATTTTTGGCGATCTTACAGCGCTTGACGACAGAACGGCGTCTCTTGAAAATGACGTCCAGGCGACTGGGGGTCTGCTTGACAGAATGACACAGGCAGAATCTGATATTGATAATATTCAGACCGGCTGGATAGATGCGGGAGAAACATGGACATATGCCAGCGCAGACGCGCCAACATTTACTTTTACGGTTTCCGCTGATGTTACGACGAAATATTCAATCGGGATGAAGATAAAACTTACACAAACAACGGTTAAATATTTTATTATAACCGGCGTATCTGCTTATACGGGCGGGAACACTACAATTACTGTTTATGGCGGGACTGATTATACATTGGCTAATGCAGCGATTACAAGTCCATATTTTTCCTTCGTGCGAGCCCCGTATGGTTTCCCAATGTCCAGGACAAAATGGACCGTTGAAATAACCGATACTAGTGATAGAGATCAAGCAAGCCCCACGCAGAATACATGGTATAATTTAGGTAGTATTTCTATATCAATTCCGATCGGAGCATGGCGATTATATTATGAAGTATTCGCGCATGGGGCTAAAACTAATACTAATCTTCCAGTATATACAACATTATCAACAGCAAACAATAGCGAATCAGACAAGCAATTAACCGGCCTAGTATATGGATATAGTGTTGCCGCCGGAACTATCCACAAGGAAAAAAATCTAGTGCTTACATCGAAAACATCATATTATCTCAATACAAGAACACTAATTGCCTCGGTTACATCTATAGGTAACACAAATTCATATTCAACTTTAATAATACGCGCGGTGTGCGAATATATTTAAATATCATAATAAGCCTGCGGGCGGCACGTACAGAGGGGGAGTATGAAATGGATTTTCTATCACAGATCACCCGGCCTGAAAAAATTATTATTGGAATTGTGGGCGCTGTCGTCATTGGCATTATCGGCGGTCGTCTTTTTATGCGTTTTGTTTATAATATCTTTTTGAGGTATTTTGACAATATCGAAACGAACCAGGTTGAAATGAAAAAAGACATTAAAACACTGTATAATAGAACTGATAATCACGAAGA
>JAKQVC010000119.1 GCA_029571985.1 Bacteroidota bacterium
GGTTGAGATTACTGAACCCATGTTCAAAGGTGAAAATATTGAACAGTTCTTTTGTCCAAAAATCAGGTTTATCGTATCCGATAAGTAAGGGTATTTGTTTACTCATCAGCATCACACCAATTGCAGCTAACATACCTTTTATAACTGCGGCAGGTATAAAATGTGTAAATCCGCCCAATTTAAATGCGCCTAAGGCCATTTGTAATACACCTGCCAGCGTAATGCTGAGAAAAAACAGTTGCATATTACCGGAAGCACCAATAATACCTGCGCAAATAGCGGTAAGTCCGGCAGCAGGACCACTTACACTTAACGCAGATTTACTGATCAGGGGCACGATAATGCCGCCGATTACACCGGCAATTAAACCTGAATACAGAGGGGCATTGCTGGCCAATGAAACACCGAGGCATAAGGGCAACGCAATAAAAAACACACTGATACTCGCGCTCAAATCATGTTTCAGCACGGCCATACCCGTTTGTCTGCGCAACTGCGTAATGGTATCTCGCATGCTGCAAAGCTGTAAGTAATCGTGGTCAGTTGAATCTTATGTTTTGCAACCTGACCTGTGCATAACCTAAATACTTATTCAATAGCACCGCCTGATGCCCAGGTCACGATGGTATTAATGGATGCATCATCCAGTTTAGGCGATTTTTTAGGCATTGGATCAACGCCTTCAGCATGTTGAATAGCCGGAATTAACTGGCCTTCGAGTGTATACTGTTTTACTTTTGCATAGGTGGTTAAATCAATACCGGCAGCTGGTTTTGTGGCATTGTGACAAGTGCTTGCACAATTCGCATCAATAATCGCTTTTACCTGACCATTGTAGCTGATAGCTGGAGTAGTTGTAGATTTTGTTCCTGAACAGGCATTAAATCCGATGACCATAATACCTGCACATAAGATGCATAGGGCTTTTTTCATAGTATTATTTGGGTTTAGTTTGAGATTGTAATTGGTCGTTTTTTACGATCAGGTGAATGCGGTACATCATAAATAACGTTATCAGCATCGCAATAGATACCACATAACCCAGCAACGGATAATGCAACAACGGACCTTCATCCTGCTGTACAACGATAATCCCGGCAAGTGATGCCGCAAGTCCCCCCGAAAGCTGCTGAATACTGCTATTTAATCCCATGAAGGCACCTCTGTCGCGCAGGTCAGGGATACCTGACATCATAGCCATACTGGCAACCATGCGAGAAGTAATGCCTATAAAAAGCAAAATATTAATGCCAATGACCAACCACAAGGGTGTGATGGAAAGTTGACAATAAATGGTTACTAAAATCAGTGTTAATATCGTTCCGGAAACAAAAACCGGCCACTTACCTACCCTGTCACTTATTCTGCCAAGCAATGGTCCGGCAATCATGGTGCTGATGCCTGTAAACATATAAACCGTTGGAATATCGTCCATGGATAAACCCAGATTGCTCACCGCAAAAGCACTTCCAAATGGCATCAGCATGAAACCGCCGGTTGCCAATAACACTGTGGCAGAAAATCCCGTGATATATCGCCTGCGTTTTAAGGTTTGCCATAAATGCTGAAACGCACTGATTTCGCGCTTTTGCATTAAATGCATGTTAACCGGTTTTAGGCGAATGGCAATTAAAATAAATACCGCTATACTCACCCCAACAATGAGCAAAAAGGGCATATGCCATGAAAGTTCTTTAGCCAGATAAAATCCGATAGGCAAACCTAACACCTGACTTACCGAAAAGGCCATTTGAACAAAACCCATTACTCGGCCTCTCACCTGCATTTCGAACAAATCAGTTGTAATGGCAAATACGATCGAACCAATAACGCCGCCAAATAGGCCGGTAATAATACGTGCAATTAATAAGGCATGATAGGAATTGGCTAAACCACACAACAATGTGCCGGCAATAAAACCGGTATAAAAAACAAGCAACATTTTTTTGCGGTCAAACTTATCGGCAAAACCGGCCGCAAGCAGTCCGCTCACACAGGCACTATACGCATAGGCAGAAACTAAATGGCTGAACTGTGCAGGTGTGATGTCCAATTCGGGCATTAAAATCGCACCGAGCGGACTTAACACCATAAAATCTAATATGATGGTAAATTGTAGAAACGCTAATATGGCGATTACAAAAATCTGATAGCCCGTAAAGGCTGTTTTTCTCTGAGTTTCCATCATATTTGCTGCTGCCTGCCCTCTTGCGTTTGCGGTGGCTAAGGTAATTAAATGTATACACATAGGATAGGCATCTTCTCCACGTGGCTTTTTGTCCTAAATAACCGACAGTACACATCGAATCGTTTACTTCAAGGTCAGCCGAACTACGGCTTTTCTCTATTTTTGAGGTTTAGGATACGAGATAAAGCTGCAGAATCGTTATTTTAC
>JAKQVC010000123.1 GCA_029571985.1 Bacteroidota bacterium
AATTCCATTCCAAAGGCCATGCCTTTGTTTTCTACAAAATGCAACTTAGCCCAATTCAGGCCTAAAATATCAAAACCACCTCCCATAGGGAAAGTGGTTTTCATATAAAATTTTAGCAGCTGATCTAACAGCAGCACAAGAAATATAACGCCCGATGCGATAATGCTTCTTTTCACGTAATCAGCCTTTGCCTTGTTTTGCCTCTATGCTCAATGTGGCATGTGGCACGGCGCGCAAACGTTCTTTGGAAATTAATTTTCCGGTTTCGCGACAAATACCATATGTTTTATTTTCAATGCGAACGAGCGCTTTTTCGAGGTGACCGATGTATTGAATTTGGCGACTGGCCATTTGGCTCAGGTATTCGCGCTCGGAAGTGGACGTGCCATCTTCCAAACCTTTAAAACGTGCATCAGAATCATCACCCATTTCAGAAGAACGGCTAATTTGTTCCTGCAGGTATTTTAATTCGTTTCTTGAGGCTTCGAGTTTAGAAGTAATCAGTTCTTTAAACTCTGCCAATTCCTCATCGCTATAGCGTGAACGGTTATCCGGATTTGCAGTTGGTTTTGCCGGTAATTGCTGAGGTTTAAACTCGCGTTTTGGTGGCAAAATCTTTACAGGACCTAAACGGATTTCCGGATTATCCTTTGTGTAAGCGGGTTTAGGCGGCGCAAAGGTTTTTTTGCGTTTGGTTTTCGCTTTCGAAATACTTGTCGGAGCCGCTTTGGTTTCTACTTCAACAGGCTCAGGTTTTTTTTCTTCAGGCGCAACCTTTTTTTCAGGTTGTTTTTTGGCTTCCGGCTTAGCCACCGGAGCTTCTTTTTTTACCACTGGTTTTGGCGTCTCCTTTACAATCGGAGCTGCTTTTTTAACCTCTGCCTTCTCCTTTGGTTTTATTTCTGTTTTTGGCGCTTCTTTCTTTTTAGCAACAGGCTTGGCAACCGGTTTTGCAACAGGGGCCGCCTTTTTTGCCACTGGTTTTGGCTCTGCTTTTTTAGCGATGGGTTTCGCAACCGCTTTCTTCGCTACAGGTTTCGCAACCGGCTTAGCCGCTTTTTTGGTGACTGGTTTTGCCACTGGTTTCGCGGCTTTTTTAGCTACCGGTTTCGCGGCGGCTTTTTTGGCTACGGGTTTAGCCACCGGTTTGGCGGCCTTTTTAGCCACCGGTTTAGCAGCGGCTTTCTTCGCTACAGGTTTAGCCGCAGGCTTGGCAGTTTTTTTAGCTGCTTTTGGTGCAGCTTTTTTCACGGGTTTCTTAGCCGCAGGCTTAGCTTTCACAGTTTTCTTGGCCATGGCACTTATACTTTTGTTATACGGATACTAATGTCAATATCATTAACGGAAATGGTCTCGGCATCTTGTAAGTCAGATGCGACAGAGAGGCTGTCCGCCAAAATTTCGGCGCAAATATACTGCATATAATGGTTCAAAGCCGTTGAAAGTTCCGCGCCTCCACTATATGTTACCACAATACGGTCGGTTATAGCTAAATCCATTTCCTTCCGCATCCGCTGAAGCTGGCTGACCAATTCGCGGGCATGGCCCTCCTGCAGGAGGCTTTCTGTAATCGTAATATCGAGCGCAACCGTTACGGTGCCTGCGTTTGCAACCAGCCATCCCGGAATGTCTTCGCTCAGAATGTCAACATCTTCAACCGACAAGGCAAATGGCTTTCCACCTAAATCCAAAGGATAGGTCTGGTCTCTTTCCAGTGCGGCAATCTGCTGCTGATTGAATGCATTGATCTGTGCCGCCGCCAGTTTCATATCTCCACCCAGCTTTGGGCCCAACACCTTGAAGTTTGGTTTAATTTTTTTGGTGATGACGCCGCTGTCTTCACGAATAAATTCAATTTCCTTAATGTTTACCTCGCTTTTGATGAGCTCTTCCACCCGTTCAATATGGGCACGGGTTTCCGGATTCAGAACCGGAACCAGAATCTTTTGAAGCGGTTGACGCACTTTTATGTTCTGCTTCTTCCGCAGGGATAATACCGTGCTGGAAATATCCTGAGCCAATTGCATGCTCTGTTCCAAATGGCTATCTATCAGAGCTTCTTCAGCAACCGGGAAAGCGGCCAAATGCACTGAATCCGCGTTGTGTTTACCGCTTACGCTGTTTAGATTTCTATACAACCACTCGCCCATAAATGGCGCAATCGGGGCCATCAAACGCGCAACGGTGTCTAAACAGGTATATAAGGTTTGATATGCGGCCAATTTGTCGGTGCTGTCTTCACTTTTCCAGAAACGGCGGCGACTCAGACGCACATACCAGTTGCTTAAATGATCAGATACGAAGGTTTGAATCATACGTCCGGCCTTCGTTGGCTCGTAATCGTTGAGGGCGTCGCTTACATCCTGCGTCAGGGTATTCAGCAAACTAATTACCCAACGGTCGAGCTCAGAGCGTTGCGCCATGGGGATTTCAGGCGACTTGCCGTCAAACTGATCCACATTGGCGTAAAGGGCAAAAAAGCTATAGGTATTAAACAGGGTGCCAAAAAACTTGCGCTGCACCTCTGCGATTCCCTCGCGGTCAAATTTTAGATTGTCCCAGGGCTGCGCATTGGTTATCATATACCAACGGGTAGCATCGGCACCAAATTTTTTGATGGTTTCAAACGGGTCAACGCCATTTCCGAGGCGTTTCGACATTTTGTTGCCGTTTTTGTCGAGTACGAGGCCATTGCTGACCACTGTTTTATAAGCAACAGAATCGTTAATCAGGGCCGCAACCACGTGCAGGGTAAAAAACCAGCCGCGGGTTTGATCAACGCCCTCTGCAATAAAATCGGCAGGAAACTTACGGTTGAACGTATCCGTGTTTTCGAAAGGATAATGCCACTGCGCAAAAGGCATGGCGCCTGAATCGAACCATACATCTATCAAATCGGATTCACGACGCATAGGTTTTCCGGATGCGCTCAGCAATACGAGTTGATCAACATACGGGCGGTGTGGGTCGAGCTGGCTGCGGGCATCAAAATCCTCGGGCAGGTGTGGGTTGAGGTGTCGAGCCTTTTCTAATTCGGCCTGTAACTGCTCAAACGAGCCGATACATACCTCTTCAGCGCCATCTTCCGTGCGCCAGATCGGCAGCGGTGTTCCCCAATAGCGGGAGCGGGACAAATTCCAGTCGACCAGGTTTTCTAACCATTGTCCAAAGCGTCCTTCCCCTGTGCTCGCTGGTTTCCAGTTGATGGTTTTATTGAGCTCAATTAAGCGCTCTTTTGCAGCCGTAGAGCGGATAAACCAGCTATCGAGGGGATAATAAATTACGGGCTTATCGGTTCTCCAGCAATGCGGATAATTGTGTTCGTATTTTTCAACTTTAAAGGCGCGATTAGCTTCCTTCAATCGAACGGCAATGGTGATATCCGGGTTTTCCCAGTCGGGATTGTCCTTATAGTTTTTTACAAATTGACCGCTTAACTCACCAGTTCCTTCGATGAATTTTCCCTCTCTATCCACCAAAGTCAGGGACCCGATGCCGTTTTGTTTGGCTACGCGAAAATCATCGGCACCAAAACTCGGGGCGATATGTACGATTCCGGTTCCATCTTCTGTTGTGACAAAATCACCGGCTATCACGCGGAAAGCATCGCCATTTGTGGGCTGATGGTAGGGTAACAGTTGTTCGTAACGAATGCCAACCAGCTCACTGCCCTTTATTTCAGACATCAATTTCCAGCCTGATTTGTCATCCGGATTTAATGCATGTGCTTTTTGCTCATCCTTAAAGTAAGCGTTAATGCGGTCTTTAGCCAGAATTACGGTAACAGGCAGATGGGTATAAGGATTAAAACAATCAATAACCACATAAGTAATATGCAGCCCAACAGCCAAAGCGGTATTTGAAGGCAATGTCCACGGCGTGGTAGTCCAGGCCAGAAAAAACGCCTCCTTTTCAGGGAAAAGATGGGTCGTTTGTTCTGATGGAATAAGGCGGAACATGACGGTTGCGGTGGTGTCTTTAACCGGTTTATAGGTTCCGGGCTGATTCAGTTCATGCGAGCTCAAACCGGTGCCTGCAGCCGGACTATAGGGTTGAATCGTATACCCCTTATAGAGCAAATCCTTGTCGTATAAGCGTTTCAGCAGGTTCCAGAGCGTTTCAATGTAGTTTCTGTCGTAGGTTACATATGGATTTTCCATATCCACCCAATACCCCATAATATCCGTCAGTTCCTCCCATTGGGCGGTATACTTCATTACCTCTTTCCGGCAACGTTCGTTGTATTCCTCTACCGTGATGGATTTTCCAATATCCTCTTTAGTGATGCCCAGCATTTTTTCTACACTCAGCTCCACCGGAAGACCGTGTGTATCCCAGCCGCTCTTGCGTTCTACGCGATAACCCTGCATTGTTTTATAACGGCAGAACAAATCTTTAAGGGTTCGGCTGAGCACGTGGTGAATACCCGGAGTGCCATTTGCAGATGGCGGGCCTTCATAAAAGATAAAGGGTTTGTTTTCCGGACGGGAGGACACACTTTTTTTAAAGGTGTTATCCGCCTTCCAGTATTGTAACACTTCCTGCTCGATCAGAGGCAGGTTCAGCGATTTAACTTCAGGATATTTTGTAAACGACATAAGTATTTTTCGCAAGCAGATAAAGGCTTGTATTAAAGGGCGCAAAGTTACGAAATCCCCCTGTTGTTCAACCTCGCGGAATATTGGCGTTTGATGGTGTTGAGGATGGTTGAAGCACCCCGATAAACAGTTGTATCTTAGTCAAATGGAAATCCTCACCACAGAGCGGCTGGTATTGCGTCGGTTTACACCGGAAATTATTCAGGAATTATTTGCCCATCAGCCGGAAAAAGAATTGAAGCGTTTGTTTGGTGAAACGGGTTCGCATGCTTATGCTGTTTGGTATAAACGTTGTAAAATAGGCTTGCGAACTCATAATAATACCTTTTCCTTTTTTCAAATTCGCGACAAAGAAACAGACCGCATTTTAGGGGGTGGTGGGTTTCACAATTATCGCGAGGAGGTTTCGCGCGCCGAATTAGGTTATGCATTGGAAAAGGAAGCTGATTTTCAAAAAGGATATATGTCTGAAGCCTTATCCGTAATTATTCCTTATGGATTTAATGAAATGAAATTAAACAGAATGGAAGCTTTTATTAGTCCAGATAATTTGGCATCCATTAAATTAGTGCAGCGCTGGCATTTTACGCATGAAGCAACTTTAAAGGAACATTTTTTTGATAAAGGTATTTTTATCGACTCTCTTGTGTATCGATTATTAAAAAGTGAATATAGTGAACAACATCACCCCTAAAACAGTACCACAATTTTGTTTGAACGTGTGTTTGAGCATGATGGTATTATTTCTATTTGTCTTTCGCTCCAATGCGCAACAACCCGATGCAGGCACAACCATCATTGCGCGTGATGATTTACAGGCGGATATCAGACAGTGCAGAAAATATTATGAAAATAATTTTGCCAATTTATACCGCAATCATTCTAAGGCTTATGTAGATAGTCTTTTTGATGCGCTGGAAGCAGGCGTGCAGCCGATGTCTGCCTTGTCGTTTTTTCAATATATGAGTGCTGTAACACAGTGTATTGCTGATGGACATGTGTATATGCTACCGCCGGCTGAATGGCGTGCTCAAATGGATACGGCGGGATTGTATCTTCCTTTACGTGTGTATTATCAGAATGAAGCTTTTTATACAGAAGTAGATTTGCGATTAAATCAGGCCGGAATAAATCTGGTCGGACAACCCATCACGAAAATAAATGGTGTTCCGTCTCAGACAATTTATAAAAACATCATGCAGATATTACCGGTCGAGCAGGAGAATACGCAATATCCCGAATGGATTATCGAAAGGTTTTTTTATGAATACTACAGTTATGTATATGGAAATCCCGATTCGTTTGCATTGACTATAGCTAATCAGCCCGCAGAGATTATGATTCCGGCAGCAACAAAAGACGACATGTTTGATGTGCGCATGCAGTTATACCAGTCCGTTCCATATTATGCTGCCAGAAACAAGGGTATATCATTTGAAGAATTTGCGAATGAGAACACAGCCATCTTAACTATTTACACCTGGGATACAGAAAATTTAAAACACATATATCAAATGCGATTTAAGCAGGAGATTGATACCTATATGCACCAGCTCCTGGCAGATCCACCTGATACCCTGATTATTGATCTGCGCGATAATCAGGGCGGCAGCTTTAATAATGGCATACACATGATGCGCTGGTTGATGGACACTTCATTTAATTATATAGATGAGATCCGAAGATTGCGCATCATACAGGTAGGTGCCGACAGAACAAGACCTGTTTGGGTGGGCAGGTATCAGCACATTCATCCTTACCGGCAGACTTACACTGGTAAAGTAATTATTCTGACCAACGGAGGAAGCTTTAGTAATTCTGGTATATTCAGCTCATTAATGCAGCATTATGGTCGGGCAATTGTTGTTGGAGAGGAAACGGGTGGAAGTGCGCATTACTTATCCGGGTATTTTGGGATGAAGGGAGAGGTTACATTAAAACATTCTAACCTTGTTTTATCGGCCATCAATCACAGCATACGCATACTTCCGGATGTGCCTGCTACCGGCGACGGCGTAATTCCGGATATCAGGATTACCGACAGCTGGAATGCCTATAGCGGTGATGCTGTTTTAAGGCAATTATTACAGAAATAAGGCGTTTTTAGACAATATTGTGACAGTACAAAATCCGATATAACCTAAAATTAACCAGACATTCAATTATTCCGTGTATATTTGATTAACTAACACTCTATACAATGAAATCCATGTACAAACTCCTCCTCATGAGCACATGTATTGTCATTTTGGCAAGTTGTTCGCAACAGGAAACGCTGTTACCTGATGAACAATTTATTTCGCAGGAAACGCCATATCGACTCATGACACCAGCCTATTATAAAACGATGGATGATGGTTCCATTCAGGTTCGGTTTTTTGAATCTCCAAGAATTTATGATGTTTCGAAAGGCAACACGCAATTTACAGAAATCAAACAATTAATGGATGATGCCATCGCGCAAAAACAACCATTGCGTATTACAGAGTCTGATGGTGTATTGCCATATATTATTCTGGAAGATGCGGAGCCTGCATCAAAAGAAGAAGTGGAACAATACATGACCAAGTATGATGAAACAGTTGATCCAATCGCTACAAAAAAAGCTTTACCTACTTTGGCGGCATTAAATACCATATTCGATTATTGTGCAGCACAGGGTTGTGCAACCGGTACTGCTACCATTGATTATTGTATTCCTTTTCAATATGTAGTTGACGGCTGTTACGCACGCGCACACAAAATGCGTCAGATCATGTTGAACGATTACGATTTGTCGTGCGAAAAAGTATTTAGCTATGAAGGTCCGGGTCCGGGTTCATTAGCTGTTGATGCCGGCGATTGTTGTGTGTATTGGTGGTATCATGTTGCGCCACTGGTTTCAGTTAAAGCACCTGGTGGTGGATTTACCAAATATGTGGTTGATCCGAGTATGTTCGATGAGCCGGTTTCTATTGAAACCTGGACTTCCGCACAGGAAAATTTCTCTTGCACACCTAATGCAAATTGGGGGTATTATGAAATAACACCTGGTAAAATTTATACACCGGGCGGAGGAACTGATAACAGCTACTCCTCTACAAACTGGACATTACAGGCATATGCCAATTTAGAAACATGTGACTAACCGGTCGCGTTACATTATTATATATTCCGCAACTGTTCTTCGGTTGCGGAATTTTTATTTTATAAACAGGCTTACGGAAAGAGTATTGCGGAGATATATGTTGCAGCTGACGCAGAAATTTCAATAGGTTCTTAAAAAAATGTCGAAATTCGGGGCTTATTCATGACACCGCTCTTTAATCCGCAAGTTGAAACGATTATCAGTGTAATAGCAGGCGCGCTCATTACGACGGCTCAATTTGTTTTAATTCGTGACACCTGGACAGGTAAAATTAAACCGAGTGTATTATCCTGGTTAGGCTGGGGGTTGATGATTGGCGTAGGATGTATTGCCCAATTTATTGAAACCGGTTGGGAGCAAAGTTTAACCGGACTTGCTGTTTCAACTATTGGTTGCTTTGCTATTGCCTTCATTGCGCTGCTCAGAAAGAATTACGCTATCGAACGCGTGGATTATGTTTATCTGAGTCTCGGAATTGTATGCCTGATTATTTACACCTCTTCACGCGATCCGTGGATCACAACCATACTTGCTATTATTTCTGATTTTATTGTTGGGGTGCCGATGTTAATTGCTGCATGGAAATTACCTGCATCACAAAAATCTCACGGATGGATTATTGGCGGCATCAGCTGGACATGCACTTTACTTATTTGTTTGGGTCATCCGATACTATACGCCATTTTTCCAATTTATTTATTTGCCTATAACTGGACCATGGTTGTACTGGGCAATAGAAAATGAGGGAATTCTATTTTTTTCGAATAGAAGCGAAAATCAGGTCATTTAAAAACTCGATAACATCGCGTTCGTTTTTTGACGGACCAAAATCGGTAAGCGAGGGTAGATGTACCCGGAAGTAATTTTGAAAGTGCGCCATTTCAACAATGGTGGTAGCAAGTGAACGCGGATATTTGTAATTCGGATTACATTGCGAAATCATCTCGCCGATTGCTGCGCACAAATGTTTATAGGGTTTGAAATAGTGCAGTTTATTATCATCCTCAACATGCTTCGTCATGTAGGCTTTTGAACCTTCCTCAATGATAATCTGGTGCAACATATATTCATTCACGTGTTCGGTGCGCTCATCGTCTTCTACAGGAGCGGCCAATAGTGAAATCACTTTTTCCAGTTTTACAAATGGATCCTGAATGTTGTTGGTGGCAAACGTGATTTGAAACTCAAGCCAACCCCAATACCAGGCGGTCAGATACACCAATAATTTATGCTTGTTTTCAAAATAGCGGTAAACCCCGGCCTCCGTTGTGCCGATATGCTCCGCCAGTTTGCGAAAGGTAAACGCTTCCAACCCGTTCAGGTGGATTAATTCGATACTATGCCTGATAATCTTCTTCCCCAGCTCTGAACTCTCCGGATTCCGGAGGTACAAGGCTTCATTCATGGCTATATAAGGCTGCGGTCTCATGCTAAATGATGGCTTAAAGGTAAAAAAATGTTAAACGACTTATAAATTTGATAGTAAAGCTATTATATTTGAACCAAATACTATCAAAATTGTTCAGACCCTATAGAAACCCGTAATATGAAAGATCTCTTTAAACATGTTCGAAGCGACCTGCCGGCAAGTCTGGTCGTGTTTTTTGTAGCAGTGCCTTTATGTCTGGGTATTGCACTTGCCTCCGGAGCCCCGTTATTTTCGGGCATTATAGCCGGTATTGTTGGTGGTATAGTGGTTGGTTTTTTCAGTGGCTCGGCTCTTGGGGTGAGTGGTCCCGCGGCCGGATTGGCTGTAATCGTGCTGAATGCTATCACCGATTTGGGCGGGGTTTATGAAACCTTCCTCATGGCCGTGGTGCTGGCGGGCGTTATTCAGTTGGTGCTGGGCTATATCAAAGCCGGTTTTATCGCCTACTTTTTCCCGTCATCTGTAATTAAAGGTATGCTCACTGGTATCGGACTGCTCATTATTCTGAAGCAGATTCCGCATGCATTGGGTCGCGACCTTGATTTTTTGGGTGATGAGGCCTTTCGCCAGATGGATGGAGAAAACACGTTTAGTGAAATTATCTCGGCATTAGGCCACATTTCGTCGGCGGCCCTCATCATTACGATTATTTCTCTAACCATCCTGATTGTTTGGGAAAAGGTGCTCGCTAAAAAATCAAAGGTGTTTAATATCATTAACGGGCCATTGGTTGTAGTGGTATTGGGTATTGTTATGCAGGCCCTGTTTGCAGCCGGCTTATTACCATTTTCGCTTCGACCAGATCAATTAGTAACGATTCCGGTTCCGCAATCGGCAAGCGATTTCTTCGCGCAATTTACCTTACCGGCGTTTGATGCCATCACGAATCCGGCAGTATGGCAAATAGCAGCTGTAATGGCTGTTGTAGCCAGTTTAGAAACACTCCTAAGTGTGGAAGCAACAGATAAGCTTGACCCGGATAAACGCATCACACCTGCCAACAGAGAGTTAAAAGCACAAGGTATTGGAAATATCGTTTCAGGTTTAATAGGCGGCTTGCCGATTACACAGGTTATTGTGCGCAGTTCAGCAAATATTGCATTTGGGGCAAAATCAAAATTGTCGACCATTATGCATGGTCTATTTTTATTATTGAGTGCCGTTACCATTGCCGGCTTATTAAACATGATTCCATTAGCAAGTTTGGCTGCCATTTTATTTATGGTAGGCTATAAATTAGCTAAGCCTTCCTTATTTAAACAAATGTATAAGTTAGGATGGCAGCAGTTTGCGCCATTTGTGGTAACCATCGTGGCAATATTATTTACCGACTTATTAATCGGCATATTAGCCGGTATGTCGGTTGGTATTTTCTTCACACTGTTGGCCAGTTACAAGAATTCGCATTATATGCAGGACATGGTTACCAATGAGGATGGACATTCAGTGCATCATATTGTTTTAGCTGAAGAAGTTTCGTTCTTCAACAAAGCCAATATTATGCGCACACTCGAATCTATTCCTGAAAAATCAAAAGTAATTATAGATGGTTCTAATAGTGTAGTTATTGATCCGGATGTTTTGGAGTTGATTGAAAATTTTGAAGCCAATGCCAAAACCAGAAATATTGTTGTGGAGAAAATTAAAATAGAACTGAGCTAAGAAAACAGAAAACAATGAGAACATTAACAAAAGCATTGCAAGAATCCATTACACCAGCAATGGCCCTGGATTTATTGAAAGAAGGAAATAAACGATTTGTCAATAATTTAAAAGTCAACCGCAATTTGTTGCAACAGGCAAATGAAACTTCAGATGGTCAGCATCCATTTGCGGTGATTTTAAGTTGCATTGACAGCCGCACCTCAGCCGAATTAATTTTCGACCAGGGTTTGGGAGATGTATTCAGCGTGCGCATTGCCGGAAATATTTTAAATGAAGATATTTTAGGCAGCATGGAATTTGGTTGTAAGGTTGCGGGCGCCAAAATGATTGTCGTGTTGGGTCATTCAAAATGCGGTGCTATTAAAGGCGCATGTGACCATGTGGAGATGGGCAATTTGACCGCATTGCTCACCAAAATTCGTCCGGCGGTTGATGATGAAACAGAAACCGCATCGGATCGCCATTCCGGAAACGCCGTTTTTGTTGAAAACGTGGCAGCCATCAATGTGAAACGCACTGTTCGGGATATTATGGCGAGAAGTCCTATTTTAAATGAATTAATAGCCTCCGGAAAACTGGGTATTGCCGGTGGTATGCATGATATTGCTACAGGTGATGTAACTTTTTTTGAAGATACCATCACCATTAACTAACGGGTTTTTGAACATAGAGAGAGGAAGCGCCATGCGAAAGCGGGCGCTTTTTTCATTGTACGAAAAATCACAGATTGAGCGGCTTTCTGATGCAATGTAACAAAAGTAACTGTCCGTATTACCCGATTGCAACACCTTTGCATCATGAAGCGCCTGATGCGCTCTTTTGATAAACAGCAAATACAAACAATTATGATTATAGAACAAATGTACACGGGTTGTCTGGCGCAAGGCGCATATTATGTGGAGAGTAATGGTGAAGCGGCCATTATTGACCCCTTGCGTGAAGTGCAGCCTTATATTGAAATGGCTGAAAAACGAGGCGCCAAAATCAAATATATTTTTGAAACACATTTCCATGCTGACTTTGTATCAGGCCATATCGACTTGGCGAAGAAAACGGGTGCAACCATTGTTTATGGTCCTACGAAAATGGAAACCGGATTTGCAGCGCATATTGGCACAGATGGAGAAATATTCCGACTGGGTGATATCCAAATCACCTTATTACACACACCAGGCCATACCATGGAAAGCGCCTGCTTCCTGGTGACAGATGCTTCCGGCAAGGACAAGGCAATATTTACCGGTGATACATTATTTATTGGCGATGTCGGTCGCCCGGATTTGGCACAACACGTAATCGCTGATTTAACACAGGAAAAATTGGCTGCGCATTTATATGATTCTTTGCAGCACAAAATATTGCCGTTGGCGGATGACATTATTGTGTATCCCGCACACGGAGCGGGAAGTGCCTGCGGAAAAAATTTAAGTAAAGAAACGTCCGACACACTCGGTAATCAGAAAAAAAATAATTACGCATTAAGACCGGGATTATCGAAGGAACAGTTTATTCAGGAATTATTAACGGGTTTAACATCACCACCTTCCTATTTCCCTAAAAATGTTTTAATGAATATTCAGGGCTATGATGCTATTGATACGGTTATGGAGCGCGGTATGCAGGCATTATCACCGGAAGCCTTTGAATTAGTGGCTAATGAAACCCACGCGTTAATTATCGACACCAGAAAGGCGGGTGAATTTGCGAAGGGATTTATTCCTAATGCAATCAATATTGGTATAAACGGCGCATTTGCTGTTTGGGTAGGCACATTGGTTCCGGATATTCGTCAG
>JAKQVC010000124.1 GCA_029571985.1 Bacteroidota bacterium
TCATCACTTACCGATGCATGTTTGGTCCAAGAGCTTGATGATATAATTTGTCCCGCAACATCTAATTTTGCATCAGGGGAAGTTGTCCCAATGCCAACGTTGCCAGCAAAATACCCGGAGCCGGATAATCCAATAGCAGCATTTATTGTTCCGTTATTTGTAAAAACTATTTGATGTTCATTTGCAAAAGGAGATCCACCGACCTGATTATAGGCATAACCCATTCCATATTGATTCCCGAAATTATTATTAGCCGTATCAACATCAAAAGCGCCACCAATAGACCATATGCCCTGAACTTCCGCAGAATTATATTTTCCAAAGTATCCCAATCTTGATGCAACGATTTTGTCATTAACAGAAATCGGTCCGGCGAAAGATGATGTGGCTGTGCCGGAAACTGTTAAACTGCCCAAGCTCGCCGAAGTAATCTGTGCTGATAAGGTTTCGAAATCATCTGATATTGAAGCGTGTATTGCAAATAAATTAGTTGCATCAAATGTTGTATTATATAATGTTCCGATACTCGCCGAAGTAATCTGTGCTGATAAGGTTTCGAAATCATCACTTACCGATGCATGTTTGGTCCAAGAGCTTGATGATATAATTTGTCCCGCAACATCTAATTTTGCATCAGGGGAAGTTGTGCCAATACCGACATTGCCCAAGTAATCAATTGTCATTGCTGTTACTGGCGTTGCAACACTTCCGGTAATAAAATCAAGATCAAACAAACCACCTTCATCGTATGCCCTTGCCTGAATATAGACCGGAATACCTGACCCGCCCAAAGAATCATCTGTTTTATAAAATCCTATTTTTCCGATAATATCACCAGCAGATAAAAAGGCATCTGTTGATCGTAAATTTATTTCTGCATTTGTTAGCGCCGCTATATCCAACCAAGTATTTGGTGTTGTTGTTCCAATACCAACCCTGCCCGTGCTTGCATCAACATAAAAGTCATTCCCACCAAAATTTACATCTCCCTCAACATCCAAATCCCCGGCAAAAGAAGAAGAAGCAAGACCATCAACATCAATAACGCCCGAAGAAATATGGATATTATTCACTACGCTTAAGTCATCAGAAACCGAGGCATGCGTTACAAATAAATTAATTGCATCAAATGTTGTGTTATATAATGTTCCGATACTCGCCGAAGTAATCTGTGCTGATAAGGTTTCGAAATCATCTGATATTGAAGCGTGAGTTGCTGTTAAATTGGTTGTGGTAAGATTTGTATTACTTAATGTTCCGATACTCGCCGAAGTAATCTGTGCTGATAAGGTTTCGAAATCATCACTCACAGATGTATGCGTAAATAGATTTTCAATCGAGGTTAATGAATTTAATCCGGTGAATATGCCGTTGCTTAGGGTTGCAGTATTGTCAGTAAAAACATTGGCAACAATTGTATCATCTACAGTTAAAGAATCGGACAATGAAGCTCTGACGCCGATTAAATTACCATCCATGGTTATTGCTCCGATTCCGGTCATATCTCCGGTAGTAGAAATATCCCAGTCGCTGGAATTAAGATACATTGTGTCTCCTCCATCGCCTAATATTACTGCTCCTCCCGGAGTTAAGGTAAATGCTCCGGTGGTGGTAAAGGTTGTTGATGCTCCATCAAAAAGAATATCTGTGTCAGCGATTGATACATCGCCATTGGCATCTAATGCTCCGTTTAATGTTGTTGTTCCGGATACAGATAATGTTCCGATACTCGCCGAAGTAATCTGCGCTGATAAGGTTTCGAA
>JAKQVC010000139.1 GCA_029571985.1 Bacteroidota bacterium
TTAAAACAAAAATTAAGCTCCCTCTCTACGACGACAGGAGTGGAGAGGGCGGGGGGTGAGGAAAGGATCTTTATCACTCCGTCTTAAAATGAATATAGATTGGCAACAAAGTAAACTGGTTAGTGAAGCTTTCTAAAAGCAATGATATATTCATCAGAAATTAGCTCTGTATCGAATATGAATACATCTGTCCTTTTTTATATAGACATCCATTTGCATCCACAATTAATTTTGCAGTGCCCCGGCAGTTGAACTTCAATTTGTTCATCTATAAAAAACAAGTAATATGCCTATTTATGAAATTTGTATTTATGCACTTATTGGAGTGATTTGCTTACAAACACTCCGGTTATTCCTGTTGGTGCTGAGCATCGGTAAAACCAAGGCAACTCCATCAGATCAGGAAGCCTAATTAGGTAAGTCGTTTTCATCATTATGGTGCATGGGAACCAGGCAGGGAATCTTCCTGATGAACATGTATAGCTGAGGGCATCCCCGATTTCCCTATCTTTGAACGCTAATTTTTACATTCATGCCCGAAAAACTGCGCAAACAAGACGCGCTGGACTACCATGCATCCGGCCGTCCTGGAAAGATAGAAGTCATCCCCACCAAATCAACGAAAACACAACGCGACCTCTCTCTGGCTTATAGTCCGGGTGTTGCAGAACCATGCCTCGAAATAGCAGCCAATCCTGATGATGTATATAAATACACCACCAAAGGCAACCTGGTAGGTGTTATTTCTAACGGTACCGCTGTGCTCGGTCTTGGAGACATCGGGCCGGAAGCTTCTAAACCGGTGATGGAAGGCAAGGGGCTCTTATTTAAAATCTATGCAGATATCGATGCCTTCGACATCGAATTAAATTGTCGCGATGTTGATGAATTTGTACGTATCGTAAAAGCAATGGAACCCACTTTTGGTGGCGTTAATCTCGAAGATATTAAAGCACCGGAATGCTTCGAAATTGAGAAGCGGTTAAAAAAGGAAATGAAAATTCCGGTGATGCACGACGATCAGCACGGAACCGCTATCATTGCAGGTGCTGCATTAATCAATGCCGTAGAAATTGTTGGCAAAGACCTCGCAAAAATTAAAGTCGTTTACTCCGGCGCCGGCGCTTCTGCCATCAGTTGCGCAAAACTATTTGTTGAACTCGGCGTGTCGCGCGAAAACATTGTCATGCTCGATAGCCAGGGCGTTATCAACGATACACGTGAGGGCCTCGACGAATATAAAAGTCAATTCATATCAAAAACAAAAGCCAATACCCTTGCAGAAGCAATTGCAGATGCCGATGTGTTTGTTGGATTGAGTAAGGGAAATATTTTGACACCGGATATGTTATTATCCATGGCAAAAGACCCGATTGTTTTTGCCCTCGCGAATCCGGATCCTGAAATTGCCTACGATGTAGCCATGGCCACCCGCGAAGATGCAATTGTGGCAACCGGTCGCTCTGATCATCCTAACCAGGTAAATAACGTATTGGGCTTTCCTTATATATTCCGCGGTGCATTAGATGTGCAGGCAACTGAAATTAATGAACAGATGAAAGTTGCCGCCGTGCGCGCACTCGCATCGCTTGCTAAAGAAGCAGTACCGGAATTTGTAAATATGGCCTATGGCGAAAAAAATCTGATGTTCGGCAGAGGCTATATTATCCCAAAACCGGTTGACCCGCGTTTAATTACACGTGTAGCACCTGCAGTGGCAAAAGCTGCCATACTATCCGGTGTTGCCCGCCGCACCATTACCGATTGGGAAGAATATGAATTCGAATTATCGAATCGCCTCGGTATTGAACAACAATTGGTAAAAGCCATTACTTCAAAAGCAAAACAAAATCCAAAACGCGTAGTTTTTGCTGAAGCCGATAATTACAAAATATTAAAAGCTGCCCAAATTGTGCGCGATGAAGGTATTGCAAGACCAATTTTATTGGGACCTGTTGAAAAAATAAAACGCATCATCGAAGAAAATCAACTCGAATTAAAAGGAGTGCCCATCATCGACACACGTTCAACAGACCAGGATGAAACACGGGCCAGATTCGGCGAATTATATTTCAATAAGCGTATGCGTCGCGGGGTAAATTTATACGAAGCGAAAAAAATGATGCGCGACCGCACCTATTTTGGTGCCATGATGGTGGAAACCGGTGATGCGGATGCACTCATTTCCGGACTCACACGCCAATATCCGGAAACGATAAAACCGGCACTGCAAATTATCGGCCGTGAGGATGGAGCCAATAAAGTGGCCGGTATGCATATTGTCATGACGAAACTCGGTCCGGTATTTTTTGCAGATACCACCGCAACGTTTAACCCGACAGCAGAAGAGTTAGTTGAAATAACTGCACTCACTGCCAAAGCGGTACGTCAATTTAATATTCAACCCAAAATTGCATTGGTTTCGTATTCCAACTTCGGGTCGGTAGAAAATGCCGAAACTCTCGTATTGCGCAATGCGGTTGCTATGCTGAAAGAAAGATTCCCCGGTATGATTGTAGAGGGTGAAATGCAGGTAAACATGGCTTTCAACAACGAGCTGCAGAAAGAAAATTATCCGTTCAGTGCGATCACTGACCGTTCGGTTAACACCTTAATTTTCCCCAATCTGCATGCCGCGAATATCGGCTATCAGTTGATGCAAACACTCGGTCAGTCGGAGGTAATTGGCCCTATTTTGCTGGGTATGAAACGCTCGGTGCACATTCTGCAACTGGGCTCTTCTATTCGTGAAATTGTGAATATGGTGGCCATAGCCGTAACGGATGCCCAGGTAAAGTCGAAACGGAAGGTTTCCTGATCACCAGATAAGCGGTTTAGGTCCTCCTGGATGTGCTACATCGGTGCTTCGGTATGTGATGAGGCTGTGTTTTGCAAAAAACCGTCCTTATTTTCATTTATACTTCCATATTGTTAATATTTCTACGAAATTTGCCCACTCTGCGACCACTCTCTGTGTAGGCTTTCGGGCCCATGCTGTGCGTGTATCGCATTGATCAGAACACTACAGCAGAACAACCACGCAGGATGATAGCCTACCTTTCAGGTGTATTTACACAGAAAAACCCCGCTTATGTGGTAGTGGAATGCAATGGTGTCGGGTATCAGGTGCATATCAGCCTGAACACCTATACCCGCTTGCAGCAACTTGAAAAGGGTAAGATCCATACCTATCTGGTGGTTCGTGAAGATGCGCAAATCCTGTTCGGGTTTGCGGATGAAGCGGAAAAGAACATGTTTGTTCTGCTCATTGGCGTTCAGGGAGTAGGACCAAACACAGCCCGGATGATTTTGTCGAGTATGAGCGTGCAGGAACTGGAACAAGCCGTTCAGGCAGAAAATGATGCCCTCATCCAGCGCATTAAAGGGGTTGGCCCTAAAACAGCAAAACGTATTGTCATCGACCTCAAAGACAAGGTGGGCAAGGGCTTACCACAAAATGAAAATTCTTTGGCGGTTTCACACAATACTTTAAAAGAAGAGGCGTTAAGTGCATTGGCGATGCTTGGATTTACGCGGCAGCAGGGTGAAAAAGCGGTCAACTCTGCACTGAAAACCGACCCCAATCCTAAAGATGTAGAAAGCCTGATCAAATTAGCGTTGAAGAACTTGTAAAGAAGGTGTTTTGTCAGTTGCGAAATTATTTCCCCAAATCCTTTTAGGTACCACCCTTGGCGCTACCGCTCTTGCCGGTGTGATGCATTCAACCCCTGAGGTGCACCAGTACCCCTCGGCCGAAGATGCTTATGCCCTCTCCCCGGTATTGCCCGTGGATACCCCGCCAGAGTTGCCATTTCCCTTTCCTGACGACGATGGTAGTAATCCTTTCGAAAATGATGGTAATAATTTCGACCTCGAGCCTTCGCAGGAGCCTGTTATTTATTACGACCCGGAAACAAACGAATACCTTATTCAGGATGAAATTGGTGGCGACTATATAGAAAATCCACAATACATCACCTTTGAAGATTATATAAAAGCCCAGGAAGATAAAGCACTCGAAGATTATTGGAAGGAACGTTCTGATGCGTCCAATATTCTGGGTGGAACCGGTCGCAAAATTCAATTACCTGCCATCGACCGCCAATGCAGGCTGTTCGACGGATGTAATGTGGAAATACGTCCGCAGGGTAACGTAGAACTTACCTTCGGGGGCAGTTTCCAGAATATTCAGAATCCTATCCTTACTGAAAGCCAGCGCCGTCAAGGTGGCTTCGATTTTAATATGGACATCAACGCAAACGTTGTTGGTTCTATCGGTAATAACCTGAAGCTTGATTTTAATTATAATACTCAGGCTACTTTTGATTTTGAAAATCAGGTTAAACTCGCCTACAAAGGAAAAGAAGATCAGATCGTTCAAAGTATTGAAGCCGGTAACGTGAGTTTGCCGCTTAATACACAATTGATTGCAGGTACACAATCACTGTTTGGTATTAAAACGGAATTACAATTCGGACGACTTACAGCCACAACCATTTTGTCTCAACAAAAATCACAAACACAAAGCATACAAATTGAAGGTGGTGCACAACGCAGAACGTTTGAAATTTATGCCGATCAATACGACGAGAATCGTCACTTCTTTTTATCACACTATTTCCGTCAGGGGTATGAAGGCTGGTTAAAAACATTGCCTTTCGTTAGCTCACCGGTTAACGTAACACGTGTTGAAGTCTGGGTAACCAACTCAACAGGTGAAACCATGAACACACGTGATATCGTGGCGTTTGCCGACCTCGGTGAACCGGATTCTATTTATTGGGGTGAAATTAATCCTGCCGGTAACATACAAAGTTTAAAACCGGGTGGTGTGCCTTCCAATGATGCAAACACCCTCTATCAGCAACTCTTTAGTGCACCGGGCACACGTGATTTAAATACGGTTATCAGTACCCTTTCCGGACCTTTATTTAATATGCAGGCGGTTCGCGATTATGAAAAAGCACGCATGCGTAAACTGGATGCAACGGATTATATTTTCAATCCGCTGTTAGGTACTATTTCCCTCAACACAACTTTGCAACCTGATGATGTATTGGCCATTGCTTACGAATATACTTATCTGGGACAGTCTTATCAGGTAGGTGAATTTTCAGGCGACCTGCCTCCCGGAGTAGATACATCAAATGTGCTCTTCATGAAAATGTTGAAAAGCACAAGCGCCATCACCACTATTCCTTTGTGGGATTTGATGATGAAAAACGTGTATTCACTCGGCGCATTTCAGGTGAGTAGCGATGGCTTCCGTCTGGATGTTGTTTATCAGGACCCGGGTGGTGGTTTGAAGCGATATATTCCTGCGGAAAATGATCAGGTAAACAGTCAGCTGCTGATTAAATTATTAGGCCTCGATCGTTTAAATAATAATAATGACCCGACACCGGATGGTATATTCGACTTTGTGCAGGGAACAACCATCAACACCCAAAATGGTAGAATTTATTTTCCTGTATTAGAGCCTTTCGGTTCGCATCTGCGATCGGAAACCATGTTTAATGGCGACCTGGAAGCAGAAAAATATGCCTACGATGAATTGTATGACCAAACTAAAGTAGTGGCCATGCAATTTCCACAGTACGACAGGTTTGTGATGACCGGTGAATATAAGTCGAGTGTTTCTTCTGAAATTTATCTCGGCGCTTTTAACCTGCCGAAAGGTTCAGTTAAAGTGACTGCAGGTGGACAATTATTAAAAGAAGGTATTGATTACACCATTGATTATTCTTTAGGTCGACTCAAAATTGTAAATGAAAGCATTTTAAACTCCGGTCAGCAAATCAATGTAACCTTTGAGAACAATGCCTTTTTTGGATTGCAAACCCGCTCCTTAATTGGAACACGTTTCGATTATTGGATTAACGACAACTTCACTCTCGGCGCTACCGTAATGCATTTATCGGAACGTCCGTTCACCCAAAAAGTAAATATTGGCGACGACCCGATTTCGAATACCATGTACGGGTTCGATATCAATTACACCAATGAAGCACCCTGGTTAACCCGCGCTCTTGATCACTTACCTTTTTACAGCACTAAAGAATCGTCAACCATTAGTGTGAATGGTGAATATGCCCGGTTTGTTCCTGGACACTCACCTGCAATCGGCAAGGGTGATGCCGGTACGATTTATGTCGACGACTTTGAAGGCAGCCGCAGTGCCTATGATTTGCGATTCCCATTTATCAGCTGGGTATTGGCCAGTACGCCACAAAATGCTACTGACGAATTCAACAATATTTTATTCCCTGAAGCTGCATTATTTGACTCCTTAGACTACGGAAAAAATCGTGCGAAAATAGCTTGGTATCAAATTGACCCTTTATTCAACGAACAAAATAATCCCTCAACACCAGACCACCTGACAGAAGCGGATTTATCTAATCACTATACGATTCAAATTGATGAACGGGAAATTTTCCCGCAGGCCGATTATGAGACGACCGTGCTCACGCAGCTCAGCACTTTCGACATGGCTTATTATCCGGAATTGCGTGGACCATATAATTATGATTTGCAGGCCACACCATTTTCGGCAGGGGTTGATGCCAACGGTAAATTATTAGATCCTGCTTCACGTTGGGGTGGATTAATGCGTAATCTGGAAACAACTGACTTTGAAGCTGCGAATATTGAGTTTGTGGAATTTTGGGTGATGGACCCATTCGATAACCGCGGACCTTTTGGTACACAGGTGACTTCAGATGGTTATTTATATATTAACCTCGGTAACGTTTCTGAGGATATCCTCAAAGATTCACGGATGTCGTTTGAAAACGGCCTCCCGAAAGATGGAAGCACTGATGGATTGGATCAGACAGCATGGGGTAGCGTACCTCGCACCGTTCCGATTAATCAGGCCTTTGACAATGATGTTACATCAAGAGAAAATCAGGACAAGGGTTATGATGGTATGAATAGCGATGAAGAGGCTGATTTTTATAATCAATTCCTGACCGATGCATCATTGGTTATTACGAACGAAGCCGCACTCATCAATCTGCAAAACGACCCTTCAAGTGATGATTACCATTATTATAGAGGCGGTGATTTTGATGATGATGAACTGAGTATTACACAGCGCTATTTACGTTACAACAACCCACAAGGAAACTCGCCAACAACTGAGTCATCACCCGAACCTTATCCAACTGCAGCTACTACCATTCCGGAATCTGAAGATTTAAATGACGACTTTTCATTAAATGAAACAGAAGGATACTTTCAGTATCGCATTAAATTAGAACCAGGCATGGAAGCGAACAACCCGTATATCAACGACGTGGTTGTTGCCGAACATACATTTGAAGATGGCACCAGCGATTCTATTAAATGGTATCAGTTCCGTGTGCCAATAAATGAATTCGATTCAAAGGTGGGCAGTATTCAGGATTTCCGTTCTATACGCTTCTTCAGGATGTATATGACCGGATTTGATGAAAGTTTAATTCTGCGTTTCGCACGTTTAGAATTAGTGCGTAACCAATGGAGACGCTATAATTTCTCATTGCTCAATCCGGGCGAATATTTACCGGATGATGATGGCAATGAAACAGATTTTAATGTGGCCAGCGTAAGTATTGAAGAAAACTCTGCACGTCAGCCAATCCCTTATGCACTGCCTCCGGGAATCAGTCGCGAACAAACATTAGGAAGCGGAAGTTCTGTGTCAACATTCCAGCAAAATGAGCAGTCGTTAAGTATGACCGTTTGTCCTTTACAGGATGGTGATGCAAGAGGTATATTCAAATCTTTAAATATTGATTTACGTCGTTATGGCCGCTTAATTATGAACGTGCACGGTGAAGTATTACCTGATGCACCATTGGCTACATTAAACGATGGCGACTTACATGTATTTATTCGTTTAGGTTCAGACTTTACGAATAACTATTACGAATATGATTTACCAATTACGGTAACCAAATTACCTTTACCTGCAGGCACAACAGAAGATGATGCTGTTCGTGAAGCCATCTGGGCAACGCTGATTAACTTCCCATTAGACTCACTGGTTGAAGTGAAATCGTTGCGGAATGCCAGTCAAACATCACCACTCGTTCCATATGCTGTTAATGCTAACGACGGAGGAACCTATACCATCATTGGTAACCCGGAATTAGGTTATGTGGAAGAAGTGATGATTGGTATTCGCAATCCAAAAGAACCAGGTGGAAATGGTGATGATTATTGCGCCGAAATCTGGGTGAATGAATTGCGCTTAACCAACATCGACGAAGAAGGTGGTTGGGCTGCTTTGGCAAGGGCCGATCTTAAATTAGCCGATTTAGGTACTTTATCAGTATCCGGTAATATGCATACTGCCGGCTTCGGTCAGATTGATCAGCAGATTAACGATCGGTATTTGGATAATTTCTATCAGTACTCAGCATCAATCGCACTGGAATTAAGTAAGTTTTTACCTGCAGATGTCAATTTACGCTTGCCTTTTTACGCGAGCATCTCAGAATCATTCAGTAATCCTGAATTTGATCCATATGCATTAGATATTTCGCTCAAAGATCAGGTAGAACAAATTCGGGTATTATACGGTAGTGATTCTGCCGATATGTATCAACGCATGGTTATTGATTATATCGCAATTAAGAGCTTAAACCTGACGAACGTGCGTTTTGAACGTGGAGATAAAGCCGGCGACCCGCGTCCATGGGATAAAGAAAACCTGGATCTGACGCTTGCCTTCACACAGGAATATAACAGCACCCCGATTCTTGAATATGATTTAATCAACCGATATAAAGCAGCGGTTGGATATACCTTTAGCCAGAAAGCTAAATATATTACGCCATTCGAAAACATAATCGACAAAAAATATAAGTGGCTGGCACCCATTCGCGATTTTAATTTCAACCTGCTACCAACCGCCTACAATTTCCGTACTGAAATAAATCGTCAATACGGCGAAACGTTAATGCGTGATATTTATGGCGATGGACTGGTAGACCCGACATTTAATAAATACTTTACCTGGGACAGATACTACGGCATTAAACTTGAACCGGCAAAATCTATAAAAGTAGATTTCTCTGCCACCAATAATGCACGTATCGATGAACCATTTGGACGGATTGATACAAAAGAAAAGCGCGACTCCTTATTAAATAATTTCTACGACCTCGGCCGTAATACAAATTACCGCCACACGATGTCGGTTACTTACACACTACCAATCAGCAAACTGCCTTTGTTCAACTGGGTTACCGTTAAAACCAGCTACAATACCAGCTACAACTGGGTAGCAGGATCCTTAGGCCTTTCCGATACTTTGGGAAATACCATCAATAATACACAAGCCAAATCCTTAAATGGTGAATTAAACTTCAGGAACCTGTATAGCAAATCAAAATTCCTGAAACAATACAACAGCAATACCAGTCCGAAACAAGACACAAAAAAAACAACAAAGGGTGATGACGAAGCAGACGATAAAGCTGATGATGCAACTGCCGAAAAGAAAAAAACAGCTGTACCGGTTGTAAGTCCGCCTGTTGAAACCTTAGTGCGTTTACTCATTAGCTTAAAGCGAGTTACATTAAACTACTCTCAGAACTACGCTACAACGATTCCGGGCTTTATGCCAACTTCTGAGGTGATGGGATTAAACGGACCAACCATGGCGCCGGGATTCGGATTTGTATTTGGAGAGCAACCTACTTATTTGTGGATGGATAGTATTGCCAATGCCGGACAGCTGAGTACAGCAACCAGCATGAACCAATTGTTTATTCAAACCTATAACGAAACACTTGATCTCCGCGCGAACTTCGAACCACTTAAAGATTTCCGACTGGATATCAACGTAAATAAAAACTATTCGCAAAACGCCAGCGAATTATATAAAAATACTTCAACCCTAGAGGACCCGGTTTTCGAACACCTGAATCAGGTAGATATGGGAACGTTCAGCATCAGCTACAGCATTTTTGGAACCGTGTTTGAAAAACTCGACCCGAAAAAAGTATCAGCAACCTTTAAGCAATTTGAAGAAAATCGTGAAATTATTTCTTCAAGATGGTCTGAAACAAATCCGGTGTATTCAAATGAAGAATTTTTTAACCCGTACGATGATGTATTGTTGCCAAACTATTCAGAAGGTTACGGACCATATTCACAGGATGTGTTAATCCCGGCCTTCCTCGCTGCTTATACAGGTGATAATGCAGCTGAGGTCTCGCTCAATCCGTTTGACCAAATGCCAAAACCAAATTACCGCATTACCTATAACGGGTTAAGTAAACTGCCGGGTTTCAAACGGTTATTCAGTGCATTTAATATCACAAGTGCCTATACATCAACTATGTCGCTCAATAGTTTCATTACGGATCTCGATTTTAATGGAAACTATTATTACTATGGCCATACGGTTGATACGCTCACCGGTAACTTTGTTTCACTGTATGAGATTCCTAATATTATTTTAACGGAATCACTTGCACCACTTATCGGCTTTGATGTTACCTGGACAAATGGTATTACTTCAAAATTTGATTTTAAGAAATCAAGAACCTTAACCATGAGCTTTATCGATTATCAGCTCACGCAGATCAACTCGACAGAATTCACAATTGGTATGGGGTATAAAATGAGTGGATTTACACTTCCATTCAAAATCAAAGGCAAGCGTCCAAATCTGGAAAACGACCTGACCTTTAAATTTGACTTCAGTTTCAGGGATGATATCACCACTAACTTCCGTTTGGATCAAGATTTAAATGAACCAACCGGTGGTATGTTGGCCATTACAATTGCACCAACCATTGATTATGTGGTAAACGACCGCTTCAATGTGCAATTGTATTTCGACAGGATGCAGACCATTCCTAAAATCTCAACCGCATTCCCGATTACCTCAACCAACGCCGGCGTGCGCGTTCGGTTCAGCCTTGCGGAATAAGCAGTTTACCTACCGGGAAAAACTTGGCGACTTCCACTTGCACAGTCAGCATGTGTAACAAACCACACCAATTTATTCTTGACGGATATGCGGGGATATTGTATTTTTGGGGAAAATCTAACACCATGCAATTTCCTGCTCATCTCAAATACACGAAGGACCACGAATGGATATTAATTGAAGGTAATACCGGAACAATTGGTATTACAGATTTTGCCCAGCGTGAATTGGGTGATATCGTGTATGTTGAAATAGAAGGCGCAGGCGAGCATATGTCTCGCGAATCCGTTTTCGGAACAGTTGAAGCTGTTAAAACGGTATCAGAATTATTCATGCCGGTTTCAGGTACTATTACTGAGGTGAATGCAGGTCTTGAATCTGCCCCCGAATCTGTTAACCAGGACCCATACGGTGCTGGCTGGATGATTAAGGTAAACCTGTCTGATTTGTCAGAAACCGACGCACTCCTAAGCGCTGAAGAATACCAGCAGTTGGTTGGTGCCTGATATGCATGCGTTGAACCGCCTGGTGCCTTACCTCACCTTTGGTTGGGCCGCTGCTATACTCGTTGTTTCTGTAATCCCTTCCGAAGAGCTCCCGGATTTGCATATGTGGGAGCCTGATAAGGTTTTTCATGCCCTGTTTTATGCCATTTTGACGGGTTTGGTTTTTATGCTGATCCAACCCCGACGTCCGCACAAAATACCCTTAAATAATGTTATAACTGCAGCTTTGCTATGCATTTTGTACGGATTTTGCATCGAATGTATACAACTTTGGCTGCCTACTCGTTCATTCGACATCTATGATGTGCTGGCCGATAGCCTCGGTTGTTTGCTGGCAGTGGGCATCATTTTAGTAATTTCGAAGCGCAAAAAACATCCTGCGGCATAATGCTTGCATGTGTTAGGTAACCATGGATCAAAAGGAAGCATACCTGCACCAAACGTTTGACGACATCATATTTGAAGGCCGAAACCGAAAATATGGTGCGTATAACCTGCGTTCTGCCATCCCCTTCCATACCTATACCGGCTTAATTCTGATTGCGGCCACTATTACTTTAATCCTCGGTGTCAGAATCCTGTACAAGGTGTTGAATAACATGGAAGATACCGACATACCCGAATATACAATTGAAACCATCTCCCTCACTGAACCACCTCCCCTGCTGGAACAATTACCGCCTGCCGTACCCCCTGCCGCAGCTCCCAAAATGAATGATGTGATTCAGGAAATTGAAGTGAAAAAAGATACGGAGGTTAAACAAACCGAATTCGACCAACAGGAAAATAAAGGAGACTCCACATCCACAGGAACAAGCGCCGAAGGAGATAATAATCAGTCGCTCCTGAATGGACAAGGTAATACAGTATATAATAATCCGGAAGTAAAAGCACAATATATAGGCGGAGATAAAGCGCTTAAAAAATATTTATCTACAAACCTGAAATACCCGCAAGTGGCACGTGAAAATAATATTCATGGTACTGTAGTGGTTTTATTCGTTATTCGGGAAGATGGTTCCGTTACCGATGTGAAAATTAAACAGGGAATTGGCGGCGGATGCGACCAGGAGGCTATCCGGATTGTAGAGAATATGAAAAATTGGAAGCCCGGCAGGCAAGGCGACAAACCGGTTCCTACTTTAGTTGCCTTACCTATCACTTTTGGCTTTCAGTAACCGGACATGAATATTTGCATTAACTTCAAACGCTCATTAGTCAGAAACAGATGAACAGGTTTCTTATCCTTATAATACTGCTGATACGCACAGCTTCAGCGTTTGCACAAACTGATGCAAACCTGGCGCAACAGTATATGTCGAACGGAGAATATGATAAAGCAGCCGATGTATACAAAAAGTTGTTTGCAGAAAATCAAAATGGGTACTATAAATCGTATTTCAACTGCTTAATGATTCTGGAAGACTACAAAGAGATTAACCGGATCATTGACAAGCAAATCAAAAAAAATCCGACTAATCTGACCTATTATGTTGATTTAGGGAAAACCTACGAAAAACAACAAAACGACAAAGAAGCCCAAAAACAATATGAGGCCGCTATTCAAAAACTGAGTGACAACCGATCGCAGGCAACTCAGCTGGCGAATGCTTTTATAGGCATTGACCGACTTGATTTTGCCATTAAAACCTATCAGCAAGCGGCAAAAATTGCTACCGACTATTCATTTAATTACGAATTAGCCGGTTTGTATAATCGAAATGGTGATTTTGATTTATCTATCGATACCTACCTGAATTATTACATCGAGGGTGATGAAAATGCTTTTAACAGAACCACTTCCGCATTGCGGCAAATGTTTGATGAAGATCAGGATCATCAGCTGCTGCAGGAAAAATTATTCATCAGAATTCAAAATGGGAAAAACGAACTATTATATACTGAACTGCTCATTTGGGATTATATTCAATTAAAAGATTTTGATGGTGCCATTATACAGGCGAAAGCACTGGATAAGCGCAATAAAGAAAACGGAGAACGCGTATTAGAAATCGCTGAAACAGCCCGCACGGAAGGCGCCTACGATGCCGCTATTCAAGCCTACGACTATATTATTGCAAAGGGTCGCGACTATCCATTTTATTTCAACGCACGTAATGGAGTATTAAACTGTCACAAAGACAAAATATTTAAACTCGGCACTTATACCATAGCAGATGTTAATGCGCTGCGTACCAACTACGAAACATTCTTACTGGATTACAGCCGAAAAGATGGCCGTGCAGCCGCTGTTATAAGTGACCTTGCCAGACTGGAAGCTTTTTATGCATCCAATATTCAACGCGCTATCGAATTAATTGAACCTGTTATTGACTGGGCATTGCTTACGGAAGCAGACCGTTCAAAATACAAACTGGATCTTGGTGATTTCTATTTAATCAGCGGCGATGTATGGGAGGCAACACTATTGTATTCGCAAGTCGACAAGGCAATGAAAGATGCGCCGCTGGGTGAAGAAGCACGTTTTAAAAATGCTAAACTGGCTTATTACAGGGGCGACTTCAGCTATGCACAAGGGCTGTTAGATGTACTCAAAGCATCTACCAGCGAACTGGTTGCAAACGATGCCATGCAACTCAGCGTGTTTATCACAGACAACCTTGGATTGGATTCTGTTGCAGCACCAATGCTGATGTTTGCACGTGCTGATTTACTTATTTTTCAGAATGACATCCCCAAAGCAATTGCAACACTTGATTCACTCGAAACAGCCTTTCCCGGACACAAACTGACTGACGATATTTTATTTGCAAAAGCACAAATTGCACTCAAACTGCAAAAAACAGATGAAGCGGTTGCCCTGCTCGAAAAAATAAGACAGGAATACGCCTTTGATTTGTTGGGTGATGACGCCATTTTTAAATTAGGCGAGCTCTATCAATATCAGTATAAAGATGTAGAAAAAGCCAAGTTGTGTTACGAGCAGATTATTCTGAATTATAAAGATTCCCTCTTTGTGACTGAAGCAAGAAAACGCTTCCGTGCCTTGCGCGGTGATGTGCTGGGTGGTTAACACTCCGTTTCTGCATGCTGATGGTATTTGTGCAGTATAACAGGTTTTTCCGTCCTTTAAAGTAGCTTTACCCATCTGTTTACCTTAAGTAATTGAAAATGTATCTGTATAACGTTACCATTAAAATAGATATTAACCGTGCAGATGAATGGCTAACCTGGATGCGTGAAAAGCATATTCCGGAAGTTATGGCCACGCAATATTTTACCGAACATCGGATTTGCCGGCTGGTTGACGAGGGTGATCTGGAAGGGATTACATTCGCCATCCAATACACCTGCAATACCATAGACGATTTTCTGGCCTACAAGATTAAAGCTGCTCCAGCCTTACAGAAAGATCACAGCGAAAAATTCGGAAATGACTTTATTGCCTTTCGCACCCTGATGGAAATCCTGTAATTGCCTGGCTATATGTGCCACAGATTAAGCTTTCTGCTGCGCTCTCCTGTTGATGTGGTATGGACATCATCCGCTTACACAGCAAAAGAGGCTGTAACATAGCGACACGTTTAATACTTCACTAAACAAAATGCGCTTTAGGGCGTTTTACCTATTTACCACTACATGCAAAAACATATTATAGTCATAGGATCGGGATTCAGCGGTATTTCAGCGGCTTGCGCATTAGCCAAACAAGGTTATCGGGTTACGGTGTTAGAAAAAAATGAAGCCGCCGGCGGCCGATGCAGTGTTTTTAAACAAGATGGATTTGTGTTTGATATGGGCCCAAGCTGGTACTGGATGCCGGATGTGTTTGAATGGTTTTTTGAAACTTATGGCGATACTGTCGACAAACACTATCACCTCACCAGACTCAATCCCTCTTATCGTATAAATTTTGGCAAGGGTGAGGTTATTGATATTCCTGCTTCACTCGATGAATTATATGCACTGTTCGAATCACTCGAACCAGGTTCAGCTACACAACTGAAAAAATTTCTGGATGATGCTGCATATAAATATAAGGTTGGCATGCAGGACTTAGTGTTTCGCCCATGCAATCACGTTTGGGAATTTGCCGATTTGCGCATGGTGAAGGCCTTGTTTACCATGCAATTATTTACTTCACTGCGAAGGGAGGTATACAGTAAATTTAAAGATGACCGCATTCGCAAGATATTGGAATTTCCGGTTTACTTTTTAGGTGCACTTCCATCAAATACGCCTGCGCTGTATTCCATTTTAAATTATGCTGACCTTGCTTTAGGCACCTGGTATCCGCAAGGTGGTATGTATAAAATTATTGAAGGCATGGTTCATGTGGCTGAACAATTAGGTGTAAAATTCGAGTATCATACTGCAGTAGATAAAATAACAACAAACGGAAACACAACAACAGGTGTCATAGCCAACGGCAAACAGTATACAGCGGATGGCGTAATTGCTGCTGCCGATTATCACCACGTTGATCAGCATCTGCTGAATCCGGAACATCGCAATTATGATGCCTCCTACTGGGATAAAAAAGTGTTCGCACCGAGTTCCATCATTTTTTATCTGGGCGTTTCCGGCCGGGTAAATAAACTCTTGCACCATAATTTATTCTTCGACCAGAGTTTCGAACAGTTTGCCGATGAAATTTATCGCGACCCAAAATGGCCTGAAGAACCCCTGTTTTATGTATCGGCACCATCCAAAACAGACCCAACCGTTGCACCTGCAGGCGATGAAAATCTGTTTATACTCATTCCAGTCGCCGCCGGATTACAGGATACACCTGAAATCAGGAACCACTATTATCAAAAGGTAATGGATCGACTTGAAGCCTTTTGTGGAGAAGATATCCGAAATCGCGTGGTGTTTAAGCGCTCTTTTGCACCTGTCGATTTTGTGAATCGCTATAACGCCTGTAAAGGAAATGCTTATGGTTTGGCTAATACCCTGCGCCAAACGGCCATTTTTAAACCCAAAATGCGCAACAAACATCTGAAAAATCTGCTCTATGCCGGACAACTGACGGTTCCGGGGCCGGGAGTGCCGCCCAGTCTCATTTCCGGTTATGTAGCCGCCGGTGAAATGAATCGCATTTTGGGGTAAGGTTTCATATGAACAATTCGAACAATTTATTGTTACTTTAGCTCAACCTCAGTCATGCTCGAAATCTTCGATACCTCATCTTTTGCCTGTAGCCGGAAGGTAACGGAATTATATAGTACCTCATTTACCCTCGGTATCAAGGCACTACATCAAAAATACCATGATGCCATTTATGGTATCTATGGCTTTGTGCGTTTTGCAGATGAAATTGTAGATACCTTCCACGACTGGGACAAAAAAGAGTTGCTCGACCGGTTTAAGGGGGATACCTGGAAAGCGATTGAAGAAAAAATTTCTCTGAATCCCATTCTGCACGCTTTTCAGAAAACAGTACATACTTATCAAATCGATCATAAACTGATTGAGGCCTTTCTGCATAGTATGGAGATGGACTTATACATGAGCAACTACAAACAGGCGCATTATGAAGAATATATTTATGGCAGCGCTGAAGTTGTAGGGTTAATGTGTTTACATGTTTTTTGTGAGCAGGATAAAGCACTCTACGCTAAATTAGAAGAACCGGCCCGCTATCTGGGTGCAGCTTTTCAAAAGGTTAATTTCCTGCGCGATCTTCAGGATGATTACAAAGCCCGCGGCAGAGTGTACTTTCCAAATGTAGATTTTGAAAACTTTTGTACACGTCAGAAAGATGCAATCGAAAAGGAAATTCAAAATGATTTCGATGAAGCATACAAAGGCATACTTGAATTACCAGTAACAGCTAAGTTTGGTGTGTATCTCGCCTACAAGTACTATGTGAAATTATTTGAGAAAATCAGAAAAACTGAACCGGAGAAGGTCATGCAAACCAGAATCCGCGTGTCAGACCCTGCTAAAATTAGTCTCTGGGCATCTTTATACGTTCGCTCTAATATGCTGGGAATCTACGCACCATGAGTAGTCAGTATCTATACCTGATTATCAATATAGGTACCATCCTGTTTCCTTTCATTTTCAGTTTTGAAAAAAGAGTTGCTTACTATACCTGGTGGAAGTATTTAATTCCTGCATTCCTCCTAACGGCATCCCTATTTTTACTTTGGGATCATTTCTTTACTATTTGGGGCGTTTGGGGCTTTAGCGAAACGTATACGACAGGTATTAAACTTGGAGTGTTGCCTCTGGAAGAAATACTCTTCTTTATTACCGTGCCCTATGCAAGCATCTTTATTTATGCATTTGTAAATCGATTTTGGCCACATGCGGGCGTATTCGACCGTTACCAAAAACAAATATCTATCGGCATCCTGATCATTGCATCCTTGGTGATGATTATGCACTACGACAGGGCATATACTGCTCTTAATTGTGGCTACGCCATTGTTTTACTGGCCTTGCAGCTATTCTGGATAAAAGGTAAATACATGGGTCAGTTCTACCGGTTTTACCTCTGGCATTTAATTCCATTTTTCATTGTAAATGGCATCCTGACAGGTACAGGTATTGCGAATGAAGTGGTGTGGTATAACAACCAGGAAAACCTGGGCATTCGAATCGGTACGATTCCGGTTGAAGACACTTTATATAGCCTGAGTCTGATGCTGATGAACATTACTTTGCTCGAATACTTTAAATCCAGAAAGCAAAATGCTGCTTAAATCAAGCAAATGGCCGAACTTTGTTACATAAATCCTGTTTAATCTTTAAATGAACATACTCATCAACATAGCAGCATTTTTGGGTGCATTTGCCTTTATGGAAGCCTTTGCCTGGGCAATGCATAAATATGTCATGCATGGTATCGGCTGGTTTTTACACAAGTCGCATCACGAACCTCGTCATGGTCGCTTTGAATTAAATGATGTTTATGCGATTGTATTCGCAGCACCGGCCATTTATTTAATGTGGATTGGCTCCCCTGCCTATGATTGGGTATTTTGGATTGGCACGGGCATTTCTGCCTATGGCATATGCTATTTTGGTTTTCACGATGTAATTGTACACCGTCGCCTCAAACATAAATACAAGCCGGTAAGTAAATACATGCAACGTATCATGCGCGCACATAAAGTGCACCATAAAAATCTAGGTAAAGAGCACGGAGAAGCATTTGGCTTTCTTTTCGCTTTACCAAAATATGATGTGAAAAAAACAGACGAGTAACGAAGTTTATCGTTTGATGAGTTGCTGCGTATAAACGCCTGCAGCTGATTCCAATTTCAACGTATACACACCAACAGGCATATCAATGAATGATAAGGTAACATTTCCGGGTTGAACGGTCTCCACCTGTAAAAGCTTACCGGTAACATCATAAACCATCAGACTTCCTGATACCGGAACGGTACAGGTGATATAACTGCTGCACGGATTAGGTGCTACTTCTAAAGGCTTGGTTTCAAAGTTTTGAATACTGCTTCCCGGATCTGATAAATAACGCATAACGGCAAGGTCATTATCAACTCCTCCGTCAGAAAATCCGGCTACTAAAAATTTACCATCCGGCTGAACAATAACAGCATAACCCTGATCGGCTTCCGGACTGAAGTTAGAATTCACTTTACCACCTGTTCCAAATGCAGGATCCAATGTGCCGTTAGATAAAAATCGCATGATTACCGTTTCGCGATCCGTTCCATTTCCTTTATAGCCGGCAGCAACAATACCTCCATCCCACTCCATAGCTAAACTGGTAAATGATTCTTCCTCACCCGTGCCATAAGTTATTTGCGTAACACCGCCTGTGCCGAAAGTATTATCGAGACTACCATTTTCATTAAAACGAATTAATGAAAAATCAGTATCAAAACCTTCATATGCTTTTCCGGCGATGACAATTTTATTATCAATCTGTATCTGGATACCATATGCTTCACCGAGTGAAGTACCGGTTGGCACTAAAACCATCCCATCACCATCAAAAGTATTATCTAAACTACCATCCGTATTATAGCGCACTAAGGCATATTGATAATTTGCGCTTGTTCCTACGTAACTATAACCGGCCATAATAACTTTTCCATCTGACTGCACCCCCATTGAAAATCCACTCGCATGTCTGTCTTCTGAAAATAATGTTGCCACTTTTCCATCACCACCAAATGCGGCATCAAATTCGCCGGTTGTTGTTACCCGAACTGCAGCAAAATTTCGACGAAACATTGTTGCCGTAACTTCCTCCATTCTATAACCACCTACATAAATTGAGCCATCGTTCATAATGATAATACCGCGGGCAGCATCATCAGGGCCACCAAAATCAATAATTAATTTTCCGTCACTGCTAAATGCCGGATCAAGGCTGCCATCTGCGCGATATCGAAGTATACACATCTTATTGCCTGTTCCATCGTATGAACTTCCTGCAACAACAATTTTTCCATCCGGTTGCATAGCAATGGCATATGCCAGATCATCAAAATTGGCGCCCAAATCAGTAGTTACGATACCATCACCTCCAAATACCGGGTCCAAAACGCCATCGGGTGTAAACTTGGCTACACAAATATCTTTATACGGCCCGGCGCCAACAACTGCATAACCGGCTGCGTAAATATTTTGATCTTCGTCAAGCGTAATCGCCTGTAATACATCATTTCCACCTACATCTACCGTTACAATGCCATCGCCGCTGAAACTCATATCTAGAGCACCCGCCTGAGCATTTACCAGAAGAGGCATACATCCAAATGTTAACGCCAATAACTGACGTACCGGAGAAGACAATTTAAGCAACATAGCCATAAAGTTACTGCAAAACGATTTGTATACAAATTACATGATACGAAGAATGTTCTTCCTGAAGAAAAACAAACTGACAGATAAAATACCTGCCGCAATGCCAATAAGTATGCATGCGTTATCCAAAACATCAACAAATGCGGCTTTGCGCCAGAAGATATCGTAGAAGCCCTGAATGCTCCAATAATTAACAGAAATCACAGCCGCATTTTGCATAAACGAGGGCATGATATACAATGGTATCATACTCCCTCCTATTCCGCTCATGAACAAAATTAATATGGTGCCCAATGAATCGGCCTGCTTTTTTGTTGTAACAATACTCGCAAGCAAAACACCAAATGCTGCACATGCTAAAGAGGTCGCCAAAATCATGCACACCAATGCCGGTATATCAATCAAAATATCTAAACCTAATACCAGCCAGGCGTATAGGAACATAACAGTCAGCTGGAAAATACCCATAATAACGCCTGTGAGCATTTTACCGAATAAAATTTCATTTCGATGAATGGGAGATTGCATGAGTTTTTTTAACACACCACTCTCTTTTTCCTCCAGCATACTTTTACCGATTGCCCCGACACTGAACAACAACATCATAATGGCTGTTCCGGCAACAGCCTGTATAAGACCCCAATTACTTTCTTCATCTCCTACCACACCTGACATCCGCACAATTTGTTCGGGTTTCGACTCCTCCTGTAAACCAGCAGTCAGTTCGCGTCTCACAGAATCCTGCATAGTTGCAGGTAATTGTGAAAATAATTTTTCCATCACGCGATCAACACCTTTTTGTGCATCGATGGAGCCTTTGATGGCTGAAAGTCGGCTGATTAATAAATTTTGCAAAATACCAACCTCCATTTCTCTGCTCTGGTCAAAATATAAAGTCAATGGTAAATCATTGCCCTGATTGAGCGCAGCAGTAAATCCGGAATCAATTACTAATGCAGCAATTTCGTCACCCTTTCGTATTGCTGCAATGGCATCTTCTTTTTTCTGCATGACAATTTCCATACCCGGAATGGAATCAAGTGCCGAAATAATATCATGAGATACAGGTGAAAGATCGTAGTCGCTACACAACACCCTGATAGGATTTCCTCCTTCTTCATCATCGGAAACAATACCACCAAATGCCAGTGCAAATAGTGTAATCAATCCAATAGGCAATAATAAAGAAAGTACTACCGCGCGTTTATCGGAAAAAAATATTTTTAAATCTTTAAGTGCAATTTTAATCATATTAATCGCGTAACTGACGTCCGGTTAATTGTAAAAAAATGGATTCTAATCCGGCATGTTGAATATCTATATGCGCCACATCTGCTTTTGAATGCTGCAACTGTTGTACAATATCATGCAGCGCAGCTCCGGTATGTTGCACAACACATGAAATGGTTTGCGCCTCTTCATCTAAGGTGCAGGCATATCCATTGATGTCGTTCGGCCTGTCACCCTGATACCGGATAACTATTTTTTCCATCTGCACATGCTTTTGCTTTAATTCAGACAGGGTGCCTTCTGCAATTATTTTACCTTTATCAATGATGCCAATTTTACTGCACATGGCTTCAGCTTCCTGCATGTAATGAGTAGTATATAAAATGGTTTTCCCCTGTGCATGTAAATCAGCTAAAAGTTCATATATTTTATTCCGGCTTTGAGGATCAATACCAACAGTAGGCTCATCCATCAAAACAAATTCAGGATTATGCATAAGTGAAGCTGCAATATTCACCCTGCGTTTCATACCACCACTGTATGTTTTTACTAAGTCGTGCTTACGATCATCTAAACCAATCCAGTTCAATAAATGTGCAGCTCTTTCTTTTGCCGTTGTTCCGGATACGCCATATAATTTTCCCCAAAACAGTAAATTATCCAACGCATTTAAATCGTCATACAAAGCAATTTCCTGCGGCACTATGCCCATATGTTGCTTAACAGCCGGTCCTGACTGATATACATTTTGTCCATGCACATGAATAGATCCGGAATCAGGAGGCAAAATGCCGCTGATCATGGTAATTGTGGTTGTTTTCCCGGCACCATTAGGACCTAATAAACCATAAAACTCCCCTTTGGCAATGCGTAAAGAAATGCCATTAACAGCAGTATGCTGTTGATAGCGCTTAAGCAATTCATCAATTTGCAACATAAAAGAATCCACGCAGTAAAAATACTGTTTAATTTCACACCTTAAAATGTGCCGCGTGGCATACAATTGATTCAGTTGTCCGGGTCAGACCATAACCAAACACATACATTTGCCCGGTTCCTGCAACAGCAACATAACCTTCAACAACAGAAATGGAAACATCGGATAATACCTATACCAAATTCCAGTTAGCCTTGCGTAACGGAAGCGACCGCAGTGAAATATGGATCGCTTATAAAGGTGTTATTTACGATGTAACAGAATCGCGATTGTGGCGTGCCGGCATGCATTACGAACATTTTGCAGGCCAGGACCTTACGCACGAATTAGCCGACGCACCGCATACAGAGGCCGTACTCAGCAAGTTTCCGGTTGTAGGAAAACTTATAGGGTAATCGACACGCGCGACAAGTCCTTAAACTGCTGAACCCGTTTTTTGAGTTGCGGTTTTTTAAGCGATAATAATTTTTCAGGGCCAAATTCCTCCACACAAAAAGACGCCATTGCACTGCCATAAATAATGGCCCGCTTCATATTTGTGAAACTTAAAGAACCCGTTTTGCTGAGATAGCCCATAAATCCGCCTGCAAAGGAGTCGCCTGCGCCAGTTGGATCAAACACCTCTTCCAAAGGGAGGGCCGGAGCAAAAAACACCTGGTCGCCCTGAAACAACAGCGCACCATGTTCACCCTTCTTAATAATAACTGTTTTAGGTCCTGATTTCAATATTTTTTTCGCAGCTTTTACAATGCCATATTCACCGGTCAGCTGTCGCGCCTCCTCATCATTTACAATCAGCACATCAACCATCGTTAACACCTTATCCAGTGCCGGCCTTGCAATATCCATCCAGAAATTCATGGTATCCATGGCTATTAATTTGGGCCTGGTCTTTAATTGTTCAATTACACGAATCTGAAGGTTGGGATCAATGTTTCCCAGTAATAACATATTAGGCTTGCGCATCTTTTCAGGTAATACCGGATTAAAATCAGCCAGTACATTCAGATCCGTACGCAAGGTATCGCGGCTATTCATATCCATATGATATTTACCCGCCCAGAAAAAAGATTTTTCACCCTTTTTTATCTGAATACCTTCTGTTGTGATGCCCCGCTTATTAAAATCAGACAGTGTTTTTTTAGGGAAATCGCTCCCAACAACAGAAACAATATGAATCGGTTTATAAAAATTAGATGCCGATAAACTGATGTAAGTGGCAGAACCGCCGATGATTTTATCTCTTTTTCCAAATGGTGTTTCAATAGCATCAAAAGCTACAGTGCCCACAACTAATAAACTCATGTGATGAATATTTGGCCGCAAAGTAACCACAAACAAATGATATCCTGTTATGAACCTGCCCGCTCATCTTCGTATAATTTCAAACAAAAAAATGCCCCTGGTTTTGCAGAACATATAAAACATTGTAAATTTGCATCCCGTTTCAAACGAAACACTCCTCAATAGCTCAGCTGGTTAGAGCGACTGACTGTTAATCAGTAGGTCCCTGGTTCGAGCCCAGGTTGGGGAGCTGACCCCGGAGAAGTCTTCTTCGGGGTTTTTTTATCACCTGCCCGGCCTTTTACAGAGATAAAAATTTAAGTAACTTGCGGCACCTTTCTGGAGCATGCAACATTTAAGAATAAAAGCACTGGTTTTAGCTGTTACACTAGGTTCAGTTTCATCCTATGGTCAGCTCGTAGTAACGCCTGATACAGCAATATGTTTGGGCGGAACGGCCACATTGGCGGTGATTTCTGCACCTTCGTACGGCACTTCCAGCTATACCTTTGAAACTGTTCCCTATGCGCCGGAAGTCTACGCCGGAACAGCAGCTACGCCCGGGTTAACGGATGACAGCTATAGCAACGCTACACCTATTGGTTTTACTTTTTGTTTTCTTGGAAACGAATATACACAGGCCTATATTGGCTCTAACGGCTGGTTGAGCTTTGGCGGTCCGGGCGCATTGACTACAACATATACCTCTGCTACCATTCCTTCTGTTGCAGCGGGCGTGCCTAAGAATTGTATTATGGGACCTTGGCAGGACTGGCATCCTGGCCTTTGCGCACCTGTAGGCAGCTGTGTGAAATATCAAACGATTGGCACTGCCCCTAACCGGAAATTTGTGGTTAGCTGGGATAACGTACCTATGTTTAGCTGCACCTGGCTGCTAGGTAAATTTCAAATCGTACTCAATGAAACTACCAATATCATTGATAACCACCTGACAAACAAACCCAATTGTCCGGGATGGGCTGGTGGTACCGCTACCCAGGGTGTTCACGGACCAGGGGGATTAGTTGCATTTACGGCACCGGGACGTAATTCTACTGCCTGGACTACCTCAAATGAGAGTACACGTTTTGTGCCAAGTGGTATTATCTGGTATGATCCCGCAGGAGCAATTGTCGGATATGGCGATACACTCATAGTTAGCCCAACTGTAACTACAACCTATACTGCTTTTTTGAGCGCCTGCGCAGGTATTGATTATACAGCAGATATCACGGTTTATGTTGAAGATATCAACCCAAGCTTTAACTACGATGCCTTTTATTGCACTGATGGCACCGCTTTACCATCCATTACAGGAACACCCGGCGGCACCTTTACCGCTCTGCCTGC
>JAKQVC010000148.1 GCA_029571985.1 Bacteroidota bacterium
GATTATTTTTATCTGTAAGTAAAAGCCAGAAATTATTATCATCATTACGCAGCAACGTACTGTATGATGTGTTCCTTAATCTAAATCCATTGGCAGTACGTGTTGCGACTTCTCCGTTAACATCAAGTTTATATGCCGGAGTTGAAGTTCCGATACCTATATTACCATTATCAGCAATACGTAATCTATGACTTCCTGAAGTATAAAAATCTATTGGTGCCGCTTCATTTGTAAATAACTGCAAAGGTCCCAGACCCCGATGCCAGATCCTTGAGTAAGCATCCGGACCTGTATTGTATCTGTAGATCCTTAAAGAGTAATCACTATATGTATCATCGCCATGGAAATCAATCCCTGAATACCTGTTTCCTGTTGCATCTGCTGAAACTTCTATCCAGTTAGGTCTAAATACACCTGTTATTCTTGCATCACCAGTCACGTCAAGTTTGAATAATGGAGAATTTGTTCCTATTCCCACTTTACCTTTAAGTCTGTAAATAGTGCTATCGGATGAGGTCCACTGTTCCGAACTTTTTGCCACCTGGGCATACGGCACCGACCACAACGGACTAACTCCCATATCCTTCCATCCGCCGTAATCTATCTCGGTTTTAATGTATTTCGGAGTAACACTCCAGTCAATATCGGCAAAAGTTGCTGCAGTACCGGCCTGTCTGGTTCCCTTTCCGACAACAAGGGTAAGCATGCCAAAGTCGTTGGTTGTTACCGATGAGTGCAACTCCTGCCAGAAGATTGTACCGCCTGTTTGTTCACTCTGTATGGTGATGCGCACAGGCATGGCAGTGTTTACAATGGGGTTTCCGGAGGCATCGCGGGCGATGGCCTGATAGTTGAAACCTTGAGGCACCTGTGCCTCAAGGTTGCTCAGGGCACAGAGCACAGAGATCAGAGTTAGAATCGCTGAAAGAATAAACCTTGTTTTCATGACTTAAATATGTTTTTTGGGGGCTTGGCGGCGGAGGGAACCAATATTTAATTGTAATCCCCGGCCGGGAAGCCTGAGATTATACAATCGTCTGATGTAAAATTACATAGCTAATTTACTAATCAAATCAACCAAAGTCAAATTTTTTTGACGAATTGAATTTATATGTAAATGAATGGAGAAATTTTTTAGATAATCGAAAGGTATAGTTTCCGGGTTCGTGGTGAACATTTTAAAGGGTTTGCGTTACCGACTGTGCAGGGAATAAGCGAAACGCAATGACCATCGAATGACCATTGAATGACGCGCCGAGCACAGCGAGGCGCAAATGACTTTAAAAATAAATGGCACGCTGATGACGCGGATCCCGGCTCAGCGGGAGCGCGGATTTGCGCGGATTTATTCCGGATTTTCCGTGTATTAATTTTTCGTTTTTTAAATTTAGCATATCATTTAGCAGCAGTAGGAAAAAGGAGGGAGCGAAGCGAAAATGACCATCGAATGACTACTGAATGACGCGCCGAGCATAGCGAGGCGCAAATGACCTTAAAAATAAATGGCACGCTGATGACGCGGATCCCGGCTCAGCGGGAGCGCGGATTTGCGCGGATTTATTCCGGATTTTCCGTGTATTAATTTTTCGTT
>JAKQVC010000153.1 GCA_029571985.1 Bacteroidota bacterium
ATAAAAATATAAAGAAATTAAAAAGACAATTCTTGTGGACACTATTCTGTGGTTTCCTAGTCGAAGTGTTCTTCTTTATAATTGGATTCTTTATGGTTTCATTTTTTGAACTTGCATATTTTGCTTAAGTCCTACTCCTTCACAAACTTCTGCACGGAAAAAGACAGCTCCGTCTCCACAGATAACAAATATACACCGCCTGGCAATTGCTGAATGGGTATTTCTATCAAGGACGAACTAAGCAAGGTTTTGTCTAAATACATTTCTTTACCGCTTACATCCACAATTTTTATCTGCTGAATTTTCTCTAATCCGTATTTCTGGTTCCATTCCAGTCGTATTTTATCTTGCGCCGGATTCGGATATACCGTCACCAAATCATTCAGCACCCGTACATTATTGATACCTGAAATAATGCTGTTATTCTTTACGGTGTGGCAGGCTATCGTGGTGTTGTCTTCATCTATGATACACAACTGCACGGAATCATTGCCAAATACTTCCATTTTACCAAAGGCATTTTTAATGTTGTTATTGCCGATGCCTAAACCGCCTTTGTTCCACAACCATTTATTCAAATCAAAACCAATCTGGCGCAACACTTCATTAAACTGAAAATACAATTCCGTAGAACTCACGCTCAATCCGCTGGCATTCATTTCCGGCAAGCCTGCATTCGTTCCGTCGTCAATGGCACAACCATGTGTATCACCACTAATCACCATCACATTTTTAATGTTGTTGCTCTTGATATAATTCAGAATTTTTTCGCGCTCGTAGGCATATGCACCAAAGTAATCCGAAAAACTATACGACAAACGGAAACCCGTTCCGGGATAACCTGCGATATTAAACTGCATGCCTTGTATCAGTAAAGGCAGCTCCACCAATGGCTGTATATTTCTGTTAAAAGGCACACCGGAAACAATAAACTTCCACGTTGCCGTAGAATTTCTCAAACCACTCAACAGCCAGTCCAACTGCGGCTGGTTTAACATAGATTGCGTCGGACTGTTTCCGTTGAACGTCCATAGATTTAAGCCTGCATTGTATTTTAAATTGTTCCAGCCACCTGTATTGCAGCTGCGCACGTCTATCATAAAAAATTCGCAGTTGCCCACTTTAAATGCATGATAGTAACCGTCGGTATCATTCACCA
>JAKQVC010000166.1 GCA_029571985.1 Bacteroidota bacterium
ATAAAAACAATCCTTTGGTGATTAAAGGACCAGGTGCAGGTGCAGAAGTAACCGCTGCAGGTGTATTTGCGGAGATTATCAGCATTGGAAATTATATGGCGAATTAGAAATATTTTGAAACACGGATTAAGCGGATTTTGAGATTACACAGATTGAATAAAAATCAGCGAAATCTTTTAATCTTTTCAATCAGCGATTCAGACAAAAGAAAGTATGAAAGTAGGTGATAAAATAAAAGTATTCGCACCGGCAACGGTGGCCAATGTAGCGTGTGGCTTTGACGTGCTCGGTTTTGCCATCGATAAACCCGGTGATGAACTGGTAATGGAAATTACAGCAGAAAAAGGCGTCGTAATTGTAGATATTGAAGGAGATGGTGGCGTGTTGCCACGTGATGCTAAAAAGAATTCCGCTACGGTTGCAATACAAGATTATTTAGATTTTATAAACGCAGATTTTGGTTGTAAAATCTGGTTGAAGAAAATGATGCCAAGCGGCAGTGGTTTAGGCAGTAGCGCGGCAAGTGCGGTGGCTGGTGTGTATGCCATTAATATGTTGTGCAATGAAAAATTAAGCAAACAGGAATTAATGCCGTTTTTGTTGAATGCAGAAAAAGCAGCCTGCGATGCAGCCATTGCAGATAACGTAGCAGCGAGTTTATTTGGTGGTTTTATTCTGGTTAGAAGTTACGAGCCGTTAGATATTTTGCAAATTCCGGTGCCGGAAGATTTATGGTGTGCCGTCATCAATCCGCATGTGATTGTACTGACGAAAGACGCACGAGAAATTTTACCAAAAGAAATTCCGTTGGCGCATTCATTGCGTCAGAGTGCCAATGTTGGCGGTATGATGGTCGGTTTGCTGCGCGGTGATTACGATTTGATTGGCAGAAGTCTGGTGGATTATATCGCAGAGCCCTACAGAAGCAAATTGATTCCTGGTTTTTATGAAATGAAAAACGCAGCTAAAGCAGCAGGTGCCTTAGGCGGCAGCATCAGCGGTTCAGGTCCAAGTGTGTTTGCCTTATGTCACGGTAAAGAGATTGCACACAAAGCAGGTGAAGCAATGAAACAAGTGATGACCGATATGAATATTGGTGCCGATGTGTATGTAAGCAAAGTGAATAATCAAGGACCAAAAGTATTGCCATTAAGTGAATAGCGCTTCGTGACACGATGTTCGTGGCACGATAAAAGCGTTTCGAGACATGATGTTCGTGGCACGATAGACTTAGGAAGAAAATCAAATAACACAATGAAAGAATTTCTCACCACATATAAAACAGAAGTTAAGATTGCATTGGCAATCGTACTGATTATTTATTTACCTTATCTGATTATTAATTCAGGTATCATAAAGTCAGAAAATACACTGTTACTTGTAGATACCATTACCAAATATTTTACACCCTTAATCATCGGTGGACTGATGTTTGTAATCGTTTATAAAGCCATCAAACGAAACAGAGAAGATAGATAATGGTTTTCTATTCTATAATTCAACAACTCAACAATTCGATAATTAATTAAAATGAAACTATATTCCACTAAACATATTTCACCGGACGTAGACCTGAAAGAAGCCGTTTTAAAAGGACTTCCACCGGATAACGGTTTGTATATGCCTTACGAAATTCATCCGTTGCCACAGAAATTCTGGGACAATCTGGACAGTTACACATTTTGTGAAATGGCCTATCATATCGCGCATAATTTTATCGGCGATTATATTCCGTCTGCAGAGTTGAATAAGATTATTCAGGAAGCGTATGATTTTGATGCACCATTAATTGAAGTCGGCGATTATTCGGTATTGGAATTATACAATGGACCAACTTTAGCATTCAAAGATTTCGGTGCCCGTTTTATGGGTAGATTGATGGGTTACTTTTTGCGCAATAATGACAAAGAAGTAAATATCTTAGTGGCCACATCCGGTGATACCGGAAGCGCCGTGGCACATGGTTTCCTGAACGTGGAA
>JAKQVC010000231.1 GCA_029571985.1 Bacteroidota bacterium
GCTGCAATTCTCGCAGCCTCTGATACATTCATATTTTTCTTTACCCCTTCATCAACCGCACGTTGAGCATATTTTTTTGCGAGATCAGTATAGCCCAGTTTTTCATAAATCCGGGCGGCGGCGAGGTTATTGAAATAATCAGATTTTAGTTCGGCACTACGCACTGCATAATTGGCGCCCTTTTGCAGCGTGGATGCGTCGTCGCTGTGTTCGTAAATATTTTCGGCTATGCGGCGCAATAAATTCACATCATACCATACAAATTGTTCCGCACCATTTTTAGCTGATGCGACATATTGTGGCCACATTTTATTTTTCTCAAAAATATTGAGGTCACTTACAAAGACCAGTGAGTCGACTGTGTTGAGTTTCAGTTGTTTGGCTAAGTTTCGCTGTGTGTTATATCTGGCTGTGTCGTTCTGACTGATGGCCACCTGCAGATTATAAGCAGCCGTTAAATAGAATTTGCGTTCCACTTTTTTGAGTGAAGTAGCAGTCGCAAATGCATCTTTATGCGCAACCATAAATTGAAAAACCAGCGAGCTCATATCGCTCACACTCATGCTGACAATTTTCCAGTTATATGCGTTTGTTTCCAATGTGTGGTTATTGGCTGCGAAATATTGATTAGCTACTTGTTGTGTGCTTAGTCGTCCTCGTGCCAATCCTAAAAGGTATTCGTAAGTAGCAGTGCTATCGGCCTTATTTTTTTCGAAATTCGCTCGTAAATAAGGCAATTGTTTTTCCGGGTCGAGCGAGAGTTTGCCCTGATTTATAAACTCATCTGCTTTAAATTCTCCGACATATTGCGCCAATACATCTCCCTTATCATTCAGAATGATAAAAGTTGGAAAAGAGCTGATGCTATATTTCGGTATATACATTTTAGCCATCTCCTGGTCGAGCATATCAATTTTAACGTTCAGGAAATGCGTATTGTAAAAATGGCTGACAGCAGTATCCGTAAACACTTCATTGAGCATTTTTTCGCAATGGCCGCATGTTTTCTGATAAGCCATGAACATAACAGGTTTTTGCTCTATCGTCGAGCGCTTCATGGCTTCTTCCGGCGACATGGGCAGGAAGTCGATATTTTGAGCAAAAACGAGGGAAATACCTCCCAAAAAGGCTAAAAAGGCTGTTATCAGGCGCTGCATAGGTTCAAAGGTAGGTTAATCGGGTAATTACCTGCAAAAATCTCTCCAAATTCCTACTGCCAAACAGCGCCAATTCGTTAGATTTGCAGCCCAATGAACGATTTGCAGAAACTTATAGAAGCCCTCATTTTTAGCAGTGAACAGCCGATTTCAGCCGCCGACCTGCAAACGGTGCTGTTTACCTATTCCGGAGAGGAGATTAGCCTGGAGGCGATTCAGGAGCATGTGGAGCAGCTTATGCTGAAGTACGAGAGTGATGAGCATGTATATGAGATTATCCGCACCGGCGGAGGCTTTCAGTTTTTGTCGAAACCATATTATCACAAGGTGATAACCGTTTTGTTGCAGCATCGCTCAAAACGCAAATTGTCGGTTGCTGCACTGGAGTGTTTGAGCATTATCGCCTATGCCCAGCCGGTTACAAAAACGGATATTGAGCAAATTCGTGGCGTAAATTGCGATCACACCATCCAGAAACTGATGGAACGCGATTTAATTCGCATAACAGGACGTGCAGAAACAGCAGGACGCCCTCTATTGTATGGCACTACCCAGTATTTTATGGATTACTTCGGTATCAATACACTGGATGAATTGCCGAAGCTGAAAGAGTTTGAACAAAAAGACTTAACCATCGGCTCGCCATCCGATATTATGGAAGGCATGACCGATGACGAAGTATATAGCAAAGTGCAATTAAACCAAGAGCGTCGGGAAGACGCCCAAAATGCAGAACATGAAGAAATCGAACAACCGGAATCAACGTCCGGGAACACGGAATCAGGAGACGAACTCCCGGAAACCTCAGCGCAATCCGAAACCATTTCCACCGAAGAAAACGAGGAACAATCGCTTTCAGGAGATGGATCAGCCGACGGAGAAACCATATCCAACCGGGAAGAACAGGAATAATCGTTTTCAGGACAGGGATCGTTCTGAAGAAAAGCCTTTTCCTGCTAAAAGAACCCAAAAAAGTTCAGGCAAAAGATTTGGAGGTGATTCTTCAAAGCCTTTTCAAACCGACCGCAATCCGAATCGAAAAACGGAGCGTTTACAGCGTGCTATTTTCTTTACTAAAAAGCGCACCCATGGCGATGAAGAAATGGATGCACAACAGGAATCGAAATTGCACACTCGCTTAACTAAGCGTACCGAAAAAAAAGAAAAAGCACCCGTTCACACACCATCAAAGAAAGCGACTCCTGCAAGAAAGGATAACACCGTTCGCTTAAATAAATATTTAGCGAATGCAGGTGTTGCTGCGCGAAGAAAATGCGATGAATTAATTGCACAGGGATTAGTAAAAGTGAATGGTGTAGTTGTAACAGAAATGGGTCACCGCCTGCAACCGGATGATAAAGTAACATACAAAGGCAAACTCATTAAGCCGGTAAATTATGTGTACATCCTGCTGAATAAACCCAAAGATTATATTACCACGGTTGAAGATGAACGCGGAAGACAAACGGTAATGGAACTTATTGCCGGTGCTACTCAGGAGCGTGTATATCCCGTAGGCAGATTAGACAGAAACACCACCGGATTATTATTACTCACCAATGATGGTGAGCTGGCGCAGAAATTAAGTCACCCCAGTTTCGGCGCACAAAAAATCTACGAGGTAGAATTAAATAAACAAGTAAAACCTGATGATTTAACAGCCATTGCCAATGGTGTCGAATTAGAAGATGGATTGGCAACAGTAGATGGAATCGACTACGCACATCCGGTTAAAAAGAATGTGGTAGGTGTATCTCTGCATATCGGAAAAAACCGCATCGTGCGACGCATATTCGAACACCTCGGCTACGACGTCATCCGCCTCGACCGCACCCTCTACGCCGGCCTCACCAAACGCGACCTACCCCGCGGAAGATGGAGACATCTTACTGAAAGGGAGGTGATAAAACTGAAATATTTAAAATGATTAGCCGAATAGCCAATTAGCCAATTAGCCGATGGAAATGCAAATGTGTCGACGTGCCGACGTGTCGACGTGTCGATGTGCATGCAAGTGTGTCCGCCGTTCGGCGGATTTGTGTGTAAGTGTTCAAATGCAAGATTGCTTACGATTCAACCTGTAGTTCCTATTAAATAGAATAAAGTATCGCCCTCTATGCGACGTCAGGAGGCTTGCCGCTCCGAGGACGGAGGTGTGGGGAGAGGGAGGGGTGAGGCAAGGATAAAGCCGACTAACCAGCGCAGCGGAGTCCCGAGTACTCGGGATTAGCCGATGAAATGCAAATGTGTCCGCAGTACGGCGAATGGAAGTGTGCGAGTGAAAATGCAAATTGCACTTAAGAACAAAAAACACCCTCACAAATTAACAGCCACTAATAACCTGAAAATCAGCTCCCTCTCCAGCAAGGAGGCCTGCCGCACCGACAAAGGAGGGGTGGGGGCGGGGGGTGAGGTTCAACTAAAATGCCATTACTTTCATAATCACACATCACATCACGCCTATCAACAATTGCATTTCCTCATTAGTCATTCCTTATTCCTATAAGCAGGTAGTGAGTAGTGGGTAGTGAGTAGTGGGACAATACAGGGATTTTAGTGGAGCAGGAGATTTTACTTTCGGTTGTTATTATCATAAGAAAAAGCTGTATTCTAAGGCCGTAGGCCTTATTGTATTTGTCTCACTACCCACTACTCACTTCTCACTACTCACTACTCACTACCCGCCATTTCAAACCAAAAATCCTCATTCCTCCAAAAAAAAGTCCCACTACTCACTACCCACTACTCACTACCCAAAAAAAAAGAGGCTTCACGCCTCTTTTTTTTTGTGCATTAATCTTCTTTAGTGGTGACCCCTGCCAATTTCGCTTTGATTTTCTTTTCAATCTCTATCGCTAATTCAGGGTTGTCTTTCAGGAGTTCTTTCACTCCCTCACGACCTTGTCCTAACTTGGTTCCTTCGTAACTATACCAGCTGCCTGATTTTTGTACGACACCAGTTTCTGCACCCAGATCGACAATCTCGCCGATTTTGCTGATGCCTTCACCGTATATAATATCAAATTCAGCTTGGCGGAATGGAGGTGCAACTTTATTTTTTACAATTTTTACTTTCACGCGGTTACCGATAATTTCTTCTTTGTCTTTTAATTGACCAATGCGACGAATATCGATACGCACGGATGCGTAAAATTTAAGTGCGTTACCACCGGTAGTTGTTTCAGGATTTCCGAACATGATACCGATTTTTTCGCGGAGTTGGTTGATGAAAATACAGCAGCAACCGGTTTTATTTATAGTACCGGTAAGTTTACGCAGGGCCTGACTCATTAATCGCGCCTGTAAACCCATTTTGCTATCGCCCATTTCACCTTCTAACTCGCCTTTAGGTACTAATGCAGCAACGGAGTCAATTACCACCACATCTAACGCGCCGGAGCGAATTAAATGATCGGCAATTTCTAATGCCTGTTCGCCGTAATCCGGTTGAGAGATAAGCAGGTTCTCTACATCTACACCTAATTTTTCGGCATATACTTTATCGAAAGCATGCTCTGCATCGATAATGGCGCAAATGCCGCCTTTCTTTTGAGCCTCTGCAATGATGTGAATCGCTAAAGTTGTTTTACCTGAAGATTCAGGTCCGTAAATTTCGATGACACGTCCACGTGGAACACCACCAATGCCTAATGCTAAATCCACACCAATAGAGCCGGTTGGAATTACCTCCTCCGCCGCTACAGTGCTATCGCCTAATTTCATTACTGTGCCCTTGCCATACAATTTGTTCAGACTGTCAACTGCCAGTCCCAGGGCTTTCGCTTTGTCGTTTGTTACTTCTGCCATGATTTTTGATTGTTTTTAAGGATTAATAAACAGGGCTTTCCTACATAAAGGAAGCATCTGCGAAACTAAAGATTTCCCAACCGAATTTATGGTCGCGCCGGGGTTTGTGCACACTTTGTGCAAAAAATCCTGTCTGCTAAGGTTTGTTAAGGCATTGTGAACCCGCACTTACAGATTGTAACTTCGTAGTCAAATACCTTATACATGAGAAACCTGATGATGATTACCCTGTTAGGGCTGCTAGGACTTACAGCCTGTAAAACAGAAAAAAAGGAGGCCGATAACAGCGCTTTACAAAATGAAGTGCAGGCTTACCTGGATAGTTATAATGCAGAATACCAAAAGCTGGTAACCGCTTCTTCTGAAGGCCAGTGGACAATGCAGACGCATATTGTTAAGGACGACACCATGGCTAGTCACCTTGCTGCAATAGCTGATGAAGCTTATGCCAAATTTACCGGCAGTAAAACCAATATTGAAACAGCTCAGAAATATCTGAAGGATGAAGCAAAGCTTACACCGCTTCAGGTAAAACAATTGGAATACATCCTGTATTTGGCTGGAAATAATCCGGAAACAGCCGGAGATGTTGTGAAAAAACGCATTGACGCCACCAACAAACAGGTGGAAGCATTGTATGGTTTCACCTATACCATGAATAAAAAACCGATTTCGCCTAATGCTATCGATGAAATATTGCGCACTTCCGTAAATATGAAAGAGCGGGAAGCGGCATGGGTAGCCAGCAAAGAAGTTGGAGCTACATTAAAAGATGGTCTTGCGGAATTACAGCAATTACGCAATAGCAGTGTAACGCCTTTGGGCTACAAAGATTATTTTGCTTACATGGCCAGTGAGTACAATATGACCAGCGAAGAAATGATTGAATTAACACGCAGTTTTATTTCGGATGTTTGGCCATTATATCGCGAATTACATACCTGGGCTCGATACGAACTTGCAAAAAAATATAACCAGCCTGTTCCCGAATATTTACCTGCTGAATGGTTGCCAAACCGCTGGGGACAAGACTGGACAGCTCTGGTGAATGTGGAGGGTTTAGATATTGATCCGGCATTAAAAGCAAACGGCCCTGAATGGATTGTAAAACAGGGCGAAGCTTTTTGGATGAGTTTAGGATTTGATGCATTGCCTGCATCTTTTTATGAAAAATCCTCATTATATCCGGTGTCGGCTGATGCGGGATATTCAAAAAATAATCACGCTAGTGCATGGCATATAGATTTGAATAACGATGTGCGCTCGTTGATGAGTGTGGAAGCAAATACTGAATGGTGGAGCACGGTATTGCATGAACTTGGACATATTTATTACTACATGAGTTATTCAAATCCGGATGTGCCGATGGTATTGCGCACCGGAGCAAACAGAGGTTATCATGAAGCATTTGGTACTATGATTGGCCTCGCGAGTTTGCAAAAACCATTATTAGAAAGCAAAGGCCTGATTAAGCCGGGTGTGGAAACAAATGAT
>JAKQVC010000254.1 GCA_029571985.1 Bacteroidota bacterium
CTGAGGATTGGTGTCGTGTTGTCGCGCAAAGGCGGCGCTTATCGGGAATTAACGCAAACAGCCGGTATGCGGATATTACCCGTGTTGGGAAATGGAAAACAAGTGTATCCGTGGATTCATATTCAGGATGTTGCCAAAATCTTTTTGTTTGCCATCGAACAGGGGATTTCGGGCACATTTAACGCAGTAGCCCCCAATCCGATACATCAAAAAAAGCTTATGCAAACAATAGGTGCAACTAAAGGCGGGCTATATATTTATGCACCGGCTCCTGCGTTCGGATTGCGATTGGTCCTGGGCGAAATGGCTGATGCTGTATTAATCTCACAACATGTATCGTCTGCAAAATTGGAAAATGCCGGTTATCGTTTTGATTTTCCGACCATAGAGGCTGCAGTGCAACAAATAGAACATGCCCCACCCAAAAGGTGAGGCATGTACAAAAATGTTGATTTTTATTTTATCGAAGCAACGCCGGAGTATTGCTTAACCAAATCAATAAATTCAGTTCTGTATCCAAGTGCATCATTGCCTTTCGCGCCTGAGGCGAGTTGTAATATTTCAGTTAAAGTTGCATCACCTTTGAATTCTGAGTCACGCAGCACCATGCCAAACTCAGTAACCGCACATGCAAATCTGAAATTATCACTGGTGCCTGCAAAAGAAACAGGCGAATTATAAACGGCTTTTTCAATTAATTTGCTTGTGCTGCTTTTGGGGTCTTTATAGCGCAATTGCAATGTCATTAATTCCTGTGTGTTATAAGCTGAAGGATCAATGGTGCTCGATTGGTATTTTAATTGTTGCGTTTGCGGTGTCGATGACATGCCATTGGGTTGATAGCTGTTTTTGGTGCGCTTGATTTCATACAGCGCCGTAACGCGGTGGCCGGCGCCTAATTCACCGGCATCTTTGGTGTCGTCGTTGAAATCTTCTTTATTCAACACGCGATTTTCATACCCAATTAAGCGATAACTTTCCACAAGAGCAGGATTAAATTCAATTTGAATTTTTACGTCTTTCGCGATGGTAAATAATGTGCCACGCATATCAGTGCCAAACACTTTTTCTGCCTCTTTTTTTGTGTCGATGTAATAATAGGAGCCATTGCCATTATCTGCAATAGATTCCATTTTGCTGTCTTTGTAATTACCCATGCCAAATCCGCATACGGTTATAAAGACACCTGATTTACGCTTATCCTCAATTAACCTGGTCATTTCGGCATCACTGCTTGAACCAATATTAAAGTCGCCATCGGTGCATAAAATCACCCGGTTATTACCGTCGTCAATCATATTCTTTTGCGCAATATCATAGGCCAGTTGAATGCCTGCGCCGCCTGCCGTTGATCCACCGGATTCGAGGTTTTGAATCGCCTGTTTGATTTTTTCTTTATCACTGGCCGGTGTCGAAGGGAGCACTTCTCCTGCAGCACCTGCATACACTACTAATGCCACGCGATCGGTAGGACGCAACTGGTCAACTAAATAATTCAATGAAGATTTTACCAGCGGCAATTTATTTTCCTGACCCATGCTACCGCTAACGTCTATCAGAAACACGAGGTTTGATGGTGCAGCTTTGCTGTAATCAATATCTTTTCCCTGTAACCCAATCATGAGAATTTGTGATTCTGGATTCCACGGACAATCGCTTAGTTCATAATGCACTGCAAATGGTTCGTTATTCTTTGGTTGTACATAGGTGTAATCGAAATAGTTAACCATCTCTTCAATACGAACGGCATCTTTCGGTATTTGCTGTCCATATTGTATAAAACGACGGATATTCGCATAAGATGCATTGTCTACATCTATCGAGAAAGTTGACAATGGATCTGATAAGGGTTGCTTGAATCCATTTTCAGTAATTGTCGAATAGCTTTCCGTATTATAATTGGGGTTGTAAAATTCTTCATCACTATCATGCATGGAATAACCTTGTATGGTCATAGGGCTTGCCATATAACTCTTATCAGCCTTGCCTTCTGTTTTCAACCTGAAACGATTTGTGCTCTCCATTTCAACATAATCTGCAGTTACTTCCTCCATGACCTCTGCATCTTTTTTAATTATCATCGTATCTGCTATACTGATTGATGCCAGGCTTAGTTGAAATATGCGTTGAATCGTGCTGTTATCTTCAATGGAGATTTCTTCCGTATAGCTACTATAACCCGGAGCCGAAACGGAAACATAATAAGTTCCGGAGGCTAAAGATTCAATTTTGAATGCGCCGATAGAATCTGTGTTGAACCATACAGCGTCATGAAATTGAATATTCGCACCTTCAATGGGCGTTTGTGTTATGGCATCAATAACGTATCCTTCCAGCGTGCCGGTGCCATCAAAAATGATTGCATCGGATTCTGAGCGGGAAATGCCTATCCAGGCACCAAAACTTAATATTGCTGCTCCGGCAGCGTACATCCAGGTTGACATAGTTTTTGCATTTAGTGAAATGAATGAATGTCACTATGATGCAGATTGCCCCGGATTTCCATAAACAAAAAAAATCCCGGTCGACTGACCGGGATTACATAGGCTATTCAGCAATACATTTAATCTCTGCTGTCTACTGAATTTAAATCAATATACACTAAATCCAGTCCGAGCGGTTTGGCTTTGCGCACGGTGTCTACACCATCCTTAATACGAATGTGTACAACAACATCATCGCTGCCTTTCGCCAGCAAAAATACCGGGTCGCCAACAGCGTCTTCCTGATATACCTTGAATACCCCTTCGCGATCATAAACATATTCATAATCGCCATTCGGGTTTTGGTAAATCACATCAAACGTTGTTCCGGTAACGATGTACGTGATCTTGTTTGTATCCGGTGTTTCTGTGCTGTAGCAGGAAGAAAAACCGAAAAGTACTAGAGCTAGTACGGCTAAAAAAATTGTCTGTCGCTTCATATTCTTGAACCTTGAAATACTAAGATATACATTTCCACATTCCTTATGTATATACAGGAATTAATAAAATGTGACATGCATATTAGCTGTTATAAAATGAGATTACAGGGCGAATCTCTTACTAATTGCTGATTATTTATAATATTATGTCATTAAAAAGGTCATTATGTGACATAATGACTGGCTTAACCAAGGGCAATTACAGGTAAATAATGTGAAAGCGGAATGCTATTGAAATCAAGGCTGTAAGCGGGTCTTTGCTTCCAGATATCCATTCCATATCTGCGTCAGGATCTCTCCTGCAGGTAAAATTTCCTTAATCATTGCGCTTACCTGTCCTATTTCTAGTTCACCCGCATCCAGATCCCCCTCAAACATGCCTTTTTTCGCCCGACCCCGGCCCAGTAAGGCCCGCAGCTCTTCAGGTGTGGCACAGCGTGCGTAAGCCGCAGATAATTCGGAGTAAAAAGCATTCTTGATTAGCCGTACCGGAGTGATTTCTTTGAGTGTGAGTACGGTGCTGCCTTCATTCGACTTGAGTACTGCCTCTTTAAAGTGAGCATGGGCTGAACTTTCGAGGCTCGCTACGAAGCGACTGCCAATTTGGACACCCGAAGCACCCAAGGCCATACAGGCCAGCATCGCCCGACCATCACCAATACCCCCCGCGGCTATAACCGGAATGCTCACTGCATCGGCAACGGCTGGTATTAAACATAAGGTGGTCGTTTCCTCCCGACCGTTATGCCCTCCTGCCTCAAATCCTTCGGCAACTATGGCATCAACGCCCGCATCCTGACATTTAATGGCAAATGCCGTGCTGCTTACCACATGTACTACGGTTATGCCATGCTGTTTGAGCAGGGGAGTCCAGGTTTTAGGACTGCCGGCAGAGGTAAATACAATAGGCACTTCTTCCTCGATAATGATTTGCATATGTTGCTCAATATCGGGATATAATAATGGCACATTTACGCCAAATGGTTTTTGTGTTGCCGCTTTACATTTCCGGATATGTGTACGCAATTGATCCGGGTACATACTGCCACTGCCAATTAATCCTAATCCACCGGCATTAGAAACTGCCGCCGCTAATTCCCATCCCGAACACCAAATCATCCCGGCCTGAATTATCGGATATTGAATGTGCATTAATTGAGTGATTCTATTTTCCATGAATGCCGGATTTTATCGAATGTATTATTAGAAAATTAATTGCGTAAATGACACCTCATCACTACACATTTTAATTTGCTTTTGACAAATCAATTTCTGTATTGTCGCCAATATTTAAACTCTGACTCATACCCTTAATAGTGGTATCTGAACCGATAACGCTTTCCTGTAAAACAACATCTTCGATGGTTGCGTCATTACCGATAATGGACTGACGAATAATGCTGTATTTTACAGTTGTATGATCGCCTAAAGTAACATTTGGCCCAATGATGGAATTGCTGATATCGCATCCTGAAGCAATGGACACCGGTTCGATGATAATCGTGTTGGGGTAAGCGTTTCCGTGATGTCCGAGGGGATGTAATTTCTTTAATAAGATGGCATTTGTTTCTAATAAAATTTCCTTTTTACCGCAGTCGTACCAATTTTGAATTTTAAATCCGCGAAACACAACACCGTCCTGTATCATCAACATTAAGGCATCGGTTAAATGATACTCACCCTGTGTTTTATATCCGTGTGTTATTATTTGTTCGAGTGCAGAAAACAGTAGACTGCTTTCGCGAATTTTATAAATACCAACTAAGGCGAGATTGGATTTCGGGATACTCGGTTTTTCTATTACACGTACTATCCGCATATCGTCATCAACTTCTGCGACACCAAAATCGCGCGGATCATCAACGCGTTTTAATCCTAATGCAGATTCAGGCAGTGACATCACCGATTCGATATCTGCATCGAAAATGGTATCACCCAAAACAATATAAATTTCTTCGTTTGCCTGTACCAGATTACGGGTTAAATAAATGGCGTGCCCTAATCCCTCACGTTTATTTTGAATAACAAATTGCGCGCGTAATTCTGGATAATTTTCATGCACAAAGGCTTCAATTTTTTCACCCAGATAACCAATCACAAACACAAATTCGGTAAACCCTGCTTTTACCATGCGGTCGATGATAAATCCTAAAATAGGCTTACCGGCAACCGGAATTAATGGTTTAGGCTGTGAGTAGGTGTGTGGGCGAAGACGTGTGCCAACCCCGGCCACCGGAATAATCACTTTCATGTCGCAAAGGTAGAGATTGCCCGCCTTTGACACCAATCAGCCGGATTTTCCATTTTCCAGGTTTTTTGTGACCAGGCTATAATGGCCAATTTTGGGCTGAAAGGCCGTATATGATGGCTTTTAGCTGATTTTTGTTTCAGTTTAAGCCTGAACAATGCGGACTTTTAGGCGTTTTTGCACAAAGAATTTCTCCCGAAACCAGCCTACTTGTGACATGTCCTGATGCTCAAAATGACGATTTCTTTACATATTTCGGCCTACGCAAATCCTGAATATCAGATTGTTTCGTATTTTTATAGGCTGAATAAGTAGGGCTTACTTTAACCTATTCTTAATCTATGGTAAAAAAATTACTCCTCACTGCGACAATTACTGGAATTGCAGTAACCTCTATGTTTGCTCAGGTTGTTATTAACGAGTATTCTGCAGCAAACTGGACCGACATTGCCGATAACTATGGCGAATACGAAGATTGGATTGAATTGTATAATGCCGGCGCAACGGCGGTCGACCTTTCGGGTTACCATTTAAGCGACCGCGATGATGAGCCGACCAAATATGCCATTCCTGCCGGTGTAAGTATTTCTGCTGGTGGCTATTTGCGTTTTTGGTGCTCCAGCCGAAATACAGCCGTTGGAACCAATTATCACACAAATTTCAAATTAACCCAGACTACCGGTGCTGAAACCGTAGTTTTTGCAGACGCTGCAGGTGCTATTTTGGATAGTCGTGAACTCGATAATCCAAACCAGACAAACCATAGCTGGGGTAGATACCCGAATGGTGGTGCAGATTGGCGCATTTTTACAGATCCTACACCAAATGCATCTAATACCACTGCGCCTAAAATAGCCTATGCCGAAAAACCGGATATGGAACCTAATGCGGGTAATTATGCCGGTTCCGTTACAGTTACGATTACTTCTCCGGAACCAACCATGACCATCCGCTATACCACCAACGGTGCTTTACCTACTGCGGCTTCAACTATTTATTCCGGACCCATTACAATTACGGAAACAACTGTTTTACGCACCGTAGCTTTCTCATCATCAAGCGATACATTAAATAGCTTCTGCTCTACAAATACCTATTTTATTGACGAAACAACCACATTGCCAATTATTTCACTGGCAGGTGAGGAGATTGACGATTTATTAAATGCTACCGGTTGGGGCATCGAACCAATAGGATCATTTGAATTATTTGATGCGGATTTTAATCTGGTAGATGAAGCAGTAGGTGATTTTAATGAGCACGGAAATGATTCATGGGCGTATGACCAACGCGGTTACGACTTTATTGTGCGCGATCAGTTTGGCTATGATAATGATATCGACCACGAATTTTTTGGCGATGTAACAGATCGTGTTGGTTACCAGCGCTTAATTTCTAAAGCAGGTGCCAATGATAATTACCCATCGGCCGACGGAGCACATGTGCGCGATGCTTTTATGCATCATATCGCACAACTTGATGATCTGGAATTAGATGAACGTTCTACTTTCTTTAATATCATGTTCCTCAATGGTGAATACTGGGGTGTATATGATACACGTGAGAAGGCTGATGATAATGATTATACAGATTATTACTACGATCAGGGTGAATACGAAATGGATTATATCAAATGCTGGGGCGGCACCTGGGCCGAATATGGTACAATGGCTCCGTGGTCGCCTTTCGTAACATTTGTAACCACAAATGATATGACCATTCCAGCCAATTACGATTATGTAACAGATAATTTTAATGTGCTGAGTCTCATTGATTATATTTTATTAAACACATTTAGTGTGTGTTCCGACTGGTTAAATTGGAACACAGCCTGGTGGCGTGGTTATGACCCGTCGGGGTCTAATTTAACCTGGCGATATGTGCTATGGGATGAAGATGCCACTTTCGGACATTATATTAATTATACCGGTATTCCGGATGATTCACCAACAGCAGATCCTTGCGACCCGCTTACATTAGGAGGCGTTGATCCAAACGGTCATATCGATATTGCGAATGCTTTAATGGATAATCCGGATTTTGAATCATTATATATTAACCGGTTTGCCGATTTATTAAATACCACCTTCGATTGCGAAGTAATTTTGCCAAGATTAGATAGTATTCGCGCTGTAATTGATGGCGAAATGGAACGGCACACAGATAAATGGGGTGGAACCTACTCCGGATGGAGTGATAATTTCGATGAATTACGCGATTTTATTGAAGAACGTTGCGGCTATTTAGTTACCGGTGTAGAAGATTGTTTTGATGTAACCGGATATGGTTTGGTTATTCAGGTTGAGCCTGCAGGTTCTCCTAATGATGTGAAAATATCAACCATCATTCCTGATTATTATCCTTTCGCCGGTACTTACTATAGCGGCACCACACTCAATTTTGAAGCCATTGCGGATCCTGCTTTTTTGTTTGACCACTGGGAATTCCAGAATCATACACCGGCTCCAAGTATTACAGATGATTCAGTAACCGTTTCCTTAACTTCACCTGATACCATTACCGCATGGTTTACCACATATGCACTACCGGCCTATGATTTTGTGCTGGATGTATTCCCTCCGGTTTCCGGTACTGCTTCGGTTGAAGGATTGTTTCCAGGATTATATCCTTATGCAACCACCTATACCAGTGGAACATTTATCGACCTGACCGCTGTGCCAAATGCGGGATTTGTATTTGATTATTGGCAATTGGATAATCATATTGCCAACCCTGATCCGTTTGCAACAGATGTATTCTTTGCTATCAGTGATCTTGAAAATGCAGTGGCACATTTCAGAATGTTAAATTCGATAAGTGAGAATGGTCTGGATCTGACTATGACAGCCGTTCCATCTATTACGAATGGTCCCGTTCAGGTGCATTACGGCCTGAGCGCACAAACTGATAATATGCAATTACAGGTATTTACCTCTACAGGGCAATTGGTGGCTGATTTGAGTAATTCAGCTTCCTTAAGTGGTGCTCAGGGTAATCATGTGGTGCAACTTGACCTTTCCGGATATAACCTCGCGGATGGCATGTATATGATTCGTTTAACTGCCGGCGCTTCAGCCATTACTGAGCGGGTGGTTATTGCGAGATAAGCCTGCTTTAAATCTATTCAGGGTTGTTTGTCTTAGGGCAAACAACCCTTTTTTTTACCCAATGGTAGTTTCACATTTTTAATTGTTTAATGCATAAGGATGCGTTGCGTTGAGTTATGTAAAAAAATCCTGCAAGGCACGACTGTCAGGCAGCCAGGGCTGATTAAATTAAATCTTTGCCAAACATACGCTCAGCTATGTGTTAAAATTTGCCTGTCACAACATGCAGTTCTCTGAAAACCGCTTATGTAAAAGGAAGCAGCCGAAAACAAATAGTTACTTATAATTTGTTTTTCCATTTGGAAATGAGCGAATAAGCTGTATTTTTATATCCGAGTTTATCCGATTTTTGAATTGTTGTTCATTACTTGTTGCCCATTATCCTCAACAATAACTAAACATATTCCCCAAATATGTTTGTCTGGTTATCCAAGATAACGAGCTCCCATGAAAGTATATGCACACAATCCCTGAACGGATTTTACATTTTTAACACACATATTGATGAAAAACATGTTACGTTTTTTGCTGATGCTATGGGTATGCACCTATGCGCTTTCAGAAGCTAATGCCCAGTTTGTAGTTGGTGCCAACAATGGAGCAAATGCAGCTACTTCTTATCCGGCGCCTATTTTTGATTATTTCAAAACTTCCCGTTCGCAATATTTATATCTGGCGTCCGAATTAACAGCCGCAGGTATGACACCGGGATTTATTGATGAATTAAGCTGGAATGTGACTGTAATTCCGGCAGGAACAAATGCTACCGAAAACTACACCATTAAAATGTTGTCGACTGCTGTTTCCTCGCTGAGTATTACAGGCTGGGAGTCTGGCGCATCCCTCGTTTGGGGGCCCGCTGATTACAACGCAGTTGTGGGCACTAATTTATTTACACTTGATAATCCTTTCTATTGGAATGGTACGGATAATATCATTGTAGAAGTTTGTGGAGGTGATGATAATATTGAATATACTAAAAACGTGCGCACAACCTGGACAGGTCCACTTGGATTTAATGCATCCCGAACCTATGCCAGTGATACAGATACGGATCCTTGTGGTTATACAGGAACAGAATTTGAAGACGCTGTAACAGGTGGAGCTGATTATCGCCCACAGGCTACCTTTGGAATGATTGAAGCAGTGAATTGCGCCGATCTCCCGATTATCGGACCAACAGATGCATCCTCAACTGAAGTGTGCGCAGGTGAAACATTTATTTTATCTATTGCATCCATCGCTGAATTGGGTATTGAATACGCCTGGTATAGTTCACCAAATGGCGTAAGCTGGACACTTATTCCTGGCGCAACCGGACCTTCTTTGTCATATTCACAAACAGATACATCCTATTATCGATGTACAGTTACCTGTACTTTCAGTGGAGATAATTCAAACTCAATTCCGGCTTATATTACCATGAAACCGGAAACAGAATGTTATTGCGAACCATCTTATGTTTTGGGTACACAGGAAGGCGATTTTGTGAGCAATGTTTCTTTGGGTGATATTGCAAATCCAACAGGTGCAGAACTTTCTCCGTACTATATTTATTACGAAGATCTCAGTACTGATATCACAAAAGGTCAAAGCTATACATTGACTATTTCCTGTGGTGAATATGAATTAAACAACTGCATGGCAGCCTGGATTGATTTTGACAGAGATGGCACTTTCTCAGCAAGTGAGAAATTGGGCGAAACTACTGCAATGACAGCCTATTCATCTACTAGTTATACATTTGTTGTTCCAGCCTGGGCAGTTGTAGGCCAAACTCGTATGCGTGTGCGCGATGTCTATAATGTTGCAGGTATTTTGCCTTGCGGCGGATATGAATATGGTGAAGCTGAAGATTATAATGTTCAGATTTTATCAGGCGAACCACCAGTAGCAGCCTTCACATTCGCCGGTGATCCGAATGTAACTTTCACTGACTTGTCAACGGGTGAACCGTTAAGCTGGAGTTGGACTTTTGGAGATGGCGGTGTGTCTACTGAAGTTAATCCTACTCACCTGTATACCATGAACGGCACCTATTCAGTATGTCTTACCGTTGCCTCCGGACTAGGTGAAAATACCAATTGTCAGGATGTAATTATCAGTTCTTACTTACCTCCTGCTGCTGCATTTACCTATACCGGTGATCCAACATTTTTATTTACGGATATGACAGCCAATGACCCTGAAACATGGACATGGGATTTTGGTGATGGATTTACTTCCACTGACCAAAATCCGGAACATACCTATATTGCAAATGGAACATATACCGTGTGCTTAACCGTTACGAATGTTACCGGTTCTGACAATGTATGCGAAAATGTTGTTGTAAACGGCTATCCGACACCATTGGCCGACTTTAGTTATACCGGTGATCCGACGGTAGATTTTACTGACTTAAGTACGAATGACCCTGATTCCTGGTTCTGGGAATTTGGCGATGGTGGTTTAAGTGGTGATCAAAATCCATCACATACCTATCTGGCAAATGGCGTGTATTCTGTTTGCCTTACAGTTTCAGGTCCCGGTGGTTTGAATACTAGCTGTCAGGATGTAACTATTGCATATTATGGTGCTGCTCCAGTTGCAGATTTTTCATACGTAATCGATGAGCTTTCAATTGATTTTACTGACCTGTCTACCAACGACCCAACAGATTGGTTATGGGATTTTGGTGATGGAGAAATTTCAGGTATTCAAAATCCATCACATACGTATGAAGACGCAGGCCAATTTACAATCTGCCTTACCGCAACCAACGGCTGGGGCGATAGCGAAAATGCCTGTAAAGATTTGGAAGTGTTTGTTGGCATTCAAAATACACAACAGACCCATCTGGATATCTATCCGAACCCAACAAGTGATTTAGTATATATTCCAAATGTGCCTGTCGATGCGCAAATACGCGTGATCGATTTGCAGGGCCGCTTTGTGCAGGTTAATTCTACACAAGCAGGGACAATAACTGCGTTGCATGTGCAATCGCTCCCTGCCGGTACCTATCAGGTGCTGATATCTACTCAGGATGCTATGTATCATGCCCTGTTTATTAAGGAGTAATGACAAATTTTAAAATGTTTGCAAGAGGCTGTTTGATAAAAACAGCCTCTTTTTTTGTAGGTAATATTCGGGTTGTGCCTGCGGGGCGATATTATATTTTAATTCAGCAGATAACGCCTCAACTGCTGAGTGCGCAATAAGTGAATGTTTCAATCTAAAGAAATCTATAAATCCAGCATCTGACTGGATGGTAGTATCAGCCATTTTCTTTGTGCATCAATATCCCTGCACCCGCACAGGCAGGCTGTCCCATCATACGTGGGCGTAGGGATTGTCCGAAAGCCAAATCTACTCAACCACCTTTCCCTTCTATTCAGTAATTTTGTCGCAAACAACTTAATATGCGCCGAGATACGGAAGTTTTTGATATTATTCAGAAAGAACTCATACGCCAGACAGAAGGCATCGAATTAATTGCCAGCGAAAATTATGTGAGCAATGAAGTGCTGGAAGCGATGGGCAGTTGCATGACCAATAAATATGCAGAAGGCTATCCCGGAAAAAGATATTACGGCGGTTGTGAATTTGTTGATCAAACAGAAACATTAGCCATCGAACGTGCAAAAAAATTATTTGGCGCCGAATATGCAAATGTTCAACCACATAGCGGCGCACAGGCAAATGCTGCAGTCATGTTGGCATGTATTCAGCCTGGTGATACTTTGCTAGGATTTAATTTATCTCATGGCGGTCACCTGACACACGGTAGTCCGGTGAATTTCAGCGGCAAGTTATATCGACCAACTTTTTATTCTGTTGAAGAAGAAACCGGTCGCATTGATATGGATAAAGTGGAAGCCATTGCATTAGCAGAAAAACCAAAATTAATTATCTGCGGCGCCAGTGCTTATGCCCGTGATTGGGATTATGCGCGCTTTCGTTCCATAGCTGATCAAGTTGGTGCTATTTTGTTGGCTGATATTTCACATCCTGCGGGATTAATTGCAGCCAAATTGTTAAATGACCCTATGCCGCATTGTCATATCGTTACCACAACTACGCATAAAACATTACGTGGGCCACGTGGTGGTATGATAATGATGGGAAAAGATTTTCCAAATCCATGGGGACAAACCACACCAAAAGGTGAAGTGAAAATGATGAGCGCCGTATTGGATGGTGCTGTTTTTCCTGGAACACAAGGTGGTCCGCTCGAACATGTGATTGCTGCGAAAGCCGTTGCTTTTGGCGAAGATTTACATGCCGATTATATTACTTATGGTAAACAGGTAATTGCAAATGCGCAAGCAATGGCCAAAGCATTTGTAGATAAAGGATATAAGATTATTAGCGGCGGCACCGACAATCACCTGATGTTGATTGATTTGCGCAATAAAAATATTTCCGGTAAAAAAACTGAAGCACTTTTAGGTGAAGCGCATATTACCGTGAATAAAAATATGGTGCCGTTTGATGATAAATCACCATTTGTAACTTCCGGCATTCGCATCGGAACACCTGCTATCACAACGCGTGGTATGAAAGAAGCGGATATGCAAAAGATTGTGGATTGGATTGACCGATTGGTTATGGCACCGGATGACGCACATGTTATTGCAACTGTGGGAAATGAGGTGAAAGCATTCGCCTCTGCGTTTCCATTGTATGCCTGGTAATCTGTCTGTAACAGGCAGTTAATTTACGATGATGTCAATTGCACCCATTATATCCATCGGCGAACTCAAAGAAATCTGCAACAAGCCGGAGGTTTTAATTTTTGATGCAAGTAATCATAAACATGCACGCGAACAATATGCACACAAACATTTACAGGGTGCATTTTTTGTAGATATCAATACACAGTTAGCCGATATTCAACCGGATGTAGCTGTTGGTGGCCGACACCCATTGCCGACAATTGCAGACTTTTCTACTACATTAAGGATACTCGGGATATCATCCACAAGTCATGTTATAGTGTACGATGACAGTAAGGGGGCCAATGCAGCGGCGCGTTTTTGGTGGATGTTAAAAGCGGTGGGTCACGACAAGGTGCAGGTTTTGAACGGGGGCATACAAGCTGCAGAGCAATTTGGATTTCCGATGCAAACAGGAATTAATATTCCTGTACCTGCTGCTGAAAATTATCCGATGCAGCAGTGGCTGCTTCCAATTGCACAAATGGATGAAGTAGAACAGGTGTCTCAAAAGAATGATTATTTGGTCATAGATGTGCGTGATGCCTATCGCTACAACGGTGAATCAGAGCCAATCGATTTGATAGCCGGTCATATTCCAGGCGCTGAAAATATTCCATTCACCGAAAATCTGGATGCTGCTGGTTTATTTCTGCAGCCCGATGTATTGAAAGAAGGATACGCCCAAATTACAGAGGGGAAATCTACTGATCATATTATTGTGCACTGTGGTTCAGGTGTAACGGCTTGTCACACCTTGCTCGCAATGTCTTATGCCGGATTGGAATTACCTAAATTGTATGTGGGCTCCTGGAGTGAATGGAGTAGGAATGCAAAGGAGATTGCAACGAAAGTTTCCTGAACAGTTTTTAATTTTTAATCCATGTGCCCCAACGATTATTGCCATTAAATTCTTCTACAATAAGATATGCTCCTGCTGGCAATTTGCTCACATAGATATAACCATTTTCAGCATTCGATTGTGAAATCAATTGACCTGAAATAGTAAAGATGCTATAATTTGCTTGCTGAACCAAAGGGGATTGGATATGCAGCAATTCATTTGCGGGATTCGGATATACCGTCAAACCTTGTGAGCCATATTGTTCATCAATTGTAACCGGCCAGTAGTTTCCTGTTGCATAACCTGAAACAATAGAACCAACTAGGCTGCTGTATTGGTAGTCATCATAGCACCCTTCACCATAAAATGTTAGTCCACGATAAAGGTCTATCATAAATTGGCTGGGCCCGCACATAATTTCGCCAATTTCGCAATCGTCAAGTAGAACAAATTCAGGCAAAATACTTACCTGATAGGAAACACAATCAGCTCCACAAATTGTGTCGAAAAATAATGCCCTAGCTCCCAATACATAGCCGTCAGGATCATGAAATGATATGTCGTTTGATTCAGGTAATTCAGGACTTAATATATAGCCATTACCAAAGTAATTTACTGCTGTTTCAAGTGCTTTTTTGTAGAAGGTTTGGCCGTATTCGGTTTCAATAAAATTAATTGTAATCTTTTCATCATCCCTTTCTACACTTGCGACGGTCCTAATAAAATAGGAAGCGGTAGTAGTATAGCTAGTGGTTAATTTATATTTTAGAATATCGCCGGGTTGCAGTCCTATCCAATTTGCAAAAGAGGGGACTACTGCGCCAACTGTATCGCCATCTTTTATGCAACCTTGTAAAATTGAATTGCCATAATAATGTGCATTGTATATGTTGTTTTCCATTCGATTTAATGCGTCCGGGTTAGGATAGTGAACCAGACCATAGTGCTTGCTTAATATTAAATACTGATCATCAAGGTTATGGTCACCTTCCCAAATTGTATCAATTTGTATGGAGTAATAACGCAAGCTATCAAACACGTTGCCAACCATGCCATAACCGATTGAATCATAGGCAATCTGAAAGTGGTCGATATCTGTGTCTGTCAAAGTTGAATATATTGGCCATGAGGAACCCGGCATTGAGTCCAAAGAAATATAAATGGGATTTTCAATCTCAGGGTGCTCGCTAAAGTAAAGTGTATTGCTAATGCGTTTCCATCTTCGCACCAGACTTTGAGTGCTGGTTTCAAATGCAATGGAATCTAAGGTCGACCGGCATAACACAGTATCTGATAAAAGGGAGTGCGCAAAGGCGTAATAAATAGTTGTGTCACCGCTTGATTTAACTGAATCAGTTAAGGTATAAAATGCTTCTTGGAAAAAATCGTCGCCATAATATGATTTCTGCTCATATGGGAATAAATCCCAATCTTGGCCATATGAAAATGAGGATGCCATAGAAAATAATATAAGCAGAAACTTGTTCATAATTATGTTCAATAAATCTATATCTTTATTCCTTTCGGTAAACCTCAAAGTGTTTAATAGCCGCATTCACAGGAGATTATAATACATTAAATATTTAGCAATCATACTTGACGCAAAAAAGTATTATTGTGTAATCCATATTGTTGATTCTGGGGTTTATTCAGTTTGCTGTTTGTTTGGATTAAACTAATCGTGCGATTTGGCAATTGAACAAACCGCACTTATACAAATATACATAATAAAGAAATAAATTCCAGGAGGAGGGTTTTTAGTGATAATTTGGAATTGCATAATGCACGGAATTATTGTGGTGGCCGCCTCCACCTGACTTCAACTTGAAAATGACATGCCAGAGCGATTGGACTGGTCGAGCACCTTGGGTTAGGGTTTAACAATGTCATGGCTTGTGACTATAATGGGGGTTTTCGATGGGCATTGATAATTGCTGGTAGAAAATTGCATCCATATGTCACGCAAGGGATGGAAGGCACATCTGTCCGGATTGGCGATGTTTTGCGGATTTAACTTCAAAAAGCGGACCGAAGTTCTTTTTCTATGACCCGAACCATAGAATATTTTTCCATCGTGCTATGATAGTGCATGGGTTTTTGGGGAATGGATTTCCTGAATTAATTTATCAGAGAGCATTAGCAATTAGGTCTCGGATGGTGTGAATGCACTTTAACCGTGAATTTGAAATAGATGTGGTTTATCGTGATGAACACATCGGTAATGGGCTCGTTGATTTTCTTGTAGAAGATTTGATTTCAGTAGAACTGAAAGCACGACCGGTAATGGAAGACCTCCACATTGCTCAAGCCATCAATTACCTGAAAGCATACAACCTTAAAGTTGCCATCCGCATCAACTTCGGTGAACCCAGCCTCCACTTCAATCGCCTCGCAATCAAAAAATTCAATCCCAAGCCATGATTACACACACTTAACATTTACATTTCATCTCACCCTTTGTATTTAAGCACACACATCAACTGTATTCAAATACACCCCATATTTGTGTTCAATCGCAGCCATCGCAAAAATCCTGTCAAAAGAATTCTGTTTTGTAAGGATACCGGATTTGATATTGCTCCTTAACTAAATCGGTGAGCATATTGCGGAGTAGTTCAATATTATCGCGTTGTGTTGCGGAAATAAATACACATGTTGCATTTGCTCGTTGCATCCAGGTGTTTTCTAATTCGGCTAATATATCTCGCTTTACATCACTGGATAGGTATTTGTCGAAATTCCGCTCTTCATATAAATCCATTTTATTGAAAACCAGAATTGTTGGCTTCTCGAGAGCGTTTAATTCTTTCAACGTTTCACTTACTACTTTAATATGATCTTCGAAAGCGGGGTGACTAATATCTACCACATGCAATAAGATATCGCTTTCACGCACTTCATCTAGTGTCGATTTAAAACTTTCGATTAGGTGATGTGGTAATTTGCGGATAAACCCAACAGTATCACTCAGCAAAAACGGAGTTCTGTCTAATACCACTTTGCGCACGGTGGTGTCGAGCGTGGCAAATAATTTATTTTCGGCAAATACTTCGCTCTTGCTCAGTAAATTCATCAGCGTGCTTTTGCCTACGTTGGTGTATCCTACTAATGAAACACGTATCAGTTCACCCCTGTTTTTGCGTTGAGTTTCGTTTTGTTGACCGATTTTGCGCAGTTGTTCTTTCAACAATGAAATACGCTGTTGTGCAACCCTCCTGTCGGTTTCAATTTCTTTTTCACCGGCACCACGCATACCGATACCCCCTTTGATACGGTCTAAGTGACCCCATAAACCTTTCAACCGGGGCAGCATATACTGGGTCTGTGCCAACTCAACCTGTGTCTTTGCCTGAACGGTTTGTGCACGGGTGGCAAAAATATCCAGTATCAGCATCGAGCGGTCCAGCACTTTTACCTTGAGTTCTTCTTCAATATTGCGTAGTTGCGAAGGTGTTATTTCATCATCAAAAACCACAATGTCAATTTCTTCCGCTTCTATAAATTGCTTGATCTCCATGAGCTTGCCCTTGCCAACGTAGGTGCGCGTATCGGGATGCTGCAGTTTTTGATAGAACTTCTCTACCGTAACCGCACCGGCTGTTTCTGCCAGAAATTGCAGCTCGTCTAAGAACTCGTTCAACTGTTCAAGGGTTTGGTCTTTAGTAACCAGGCCCACTAAGATGCAACGCTCTGTTTCGTTTGGTTTTATGGTAGGTTTATGCGACATGTTGATTAACCGGCTCCCTCTGGAAAATTATTGAGATGGGTTCTGTTATATTTGCTGATATTCCCTGCAAAGGTAATGGTTAACCTAGTATTGAACGATTTAGCTGAATGTCTGCCCAAATACACTATCTGAAACATGCCGAATTGGATATGCAGCAATGGGATGCCTGCGTGCAGCAATCCGTGAATCGTTTGCCCTATGCCATGAGCTGGTATCTCGATGCCGCAACAGATCAGAGCTGGGATGCACTTGTGTTAGGCGCCTATCAGGCCGTACTGCCTGTTCCGGTGAAAGGGCAACTATTTTTCAAAAAAGCGTATCAACCGTTTTTTCTGCAGCAATTGGGTTTGTTTTATAAGGATATTGCCGATGCACAATTGCTCCCCGCGATGTTAGATGAACTTTTCGCACGGCATAAACGCATTCAGCTGCATTTGAATACAGACAATCTCCCTCCGGAGAAATACATCATCAAAAAAAGGGTTACGCATCACCTCAACCTGAATCCATCGTACGACGAGCTGATTAAACAATATAGCACTCAAATTAAACGCAATCTGAAAAATGCGCGGCAATATCAACTCAGCATTGTACACAACGTTCAGCCGGATGACCTGTTACACATGCGTAGAAATTTTTTGTCGCATGTGATTAAACAAGGTAATCAAAAAGAAGCTGATACACTTCGGTTGGGACGCATTATGCAGGCTGCAATCGATCATCAACAAGGTAAAATTGTTGGTGTGCAAGATGCAGCAGGTAAATTGTGCGCAGGTATTTTTTTATTGTCGAATGACCGGTGCATGATTTATCTGTCGGCTGTTTCTACTGATTTGGGAAAAGATCAACATGCTATGACATTTCTGCTGGATGATATTTTTCATCAGCATGCCAATGCTAATATTTTTTTCGATTTTGAAGGAAGTATGCAACCGGGTCTTGCCCGATACTACAAAGGTTTTGGCGGCATGGAACACTGGTTTTCTGTTATTGGCAGAAAATAAATATCCACAAGTGTATTTTCGACTTCGCTTTGATATTCTTGCTGATAAGATTCCATATTCGGTTATAAGCGTTTTAATCGACAGAGTTTGAACAATTGTGTCTGTTTTCATGCAGGAAAGTAGGTAACTTTTTCCCATGAAGACGTGGAGGGTTTTGCGGGATGTTGGTGATTTGTTGTTCCCGAGAATTTGTGTGGCATGCCATATGCCTTTATTGCAACATGAGCAGATTATTTGTCTGAAGTGCAGGGTGACCTTACCCAGGACTGATTTTGGTGCCTGGCCGGATAATCCGGTGGCGAAAAAGTTTTGGGGAAAAATTCCTGTTGAAGGAGCAGTAGCCATGTTGCATTTTCATAAAGGCAGTAAGGTGCAATCTATGATGCACGCCTTGAAATACCGAAATAGAAAAGATGTAGGTGTTTTGTTAGGCAATTTTCTGGGAAATTATATTCGCCAGCATCAGTTGTTTACACGCGCAGATTGCATCAGCACAGTGCCGCTTCACGCAGATAAATTGGCAATTCGGGGATATAATCAATGCGATGTGATAGCAGAAGGTGTGCAACAGATTTTACAGCTGCCTATTCTCAATCATGCCTTAGTGCGGAAACAATTCACCTCAACACAAACCAAAAAATCACGTCTCGAACGATGGGAAAATGTAAGAGAAGTATTTGAAGTTAGTGAACCTGATCTGGTTATCCATAAACATATCCTGCTTATTGATGATGTGATTACAACAGGATCAACATTAGAGGCATGTGCTATGCAATTAATTGCGCAACCTCACACAAAGGTGAGTATAGCGGCGGTTGCCTATGCAGAGCAGTAAATCTATGCCTTAAACAAATAATTGCTTATAAATTTCTTCCAGTTTGGATGCTGGCTTAAGTTCAATTTGATATTTCTGCTGCTTAAGCGATTTCATATTGTGTTTGGAGATAAATATTTTTTCGAAGCCTAATTTCTCAGCTTCTGAAATTCGTTGTTCGATGCGTGCCACACCTCGTAATTCGCCACTCAATCCGATTTCAGCGGCAAAACAGGCATTCATTGGCAGTGCCATATCTGTCAGGGATGAAAGCAGTGCACATGCAATACTTAAATCAATAGCCGGGTCTTCAACGCGCAATCCGCCGGCCATATTTAAAAACACATCTTTATTGCCGTAAGCAAATCCACCCCGTTTTTCAAGAACGGCCAAAAGCATATTTAAGCGACGTAAATCAAATCCGGTTGCCGTGCGTTGCGGATTGCCATATACAGCCGGACTTACAAGTGCCTGCACTTCAATCAACATAGGCCTTAAGCCTTCCATGGTAGCGGCAACGGCTACGCCACTGAGCGGTTCGTCTTTTTCGGTTATCAATAACTCGCTTGGATTATTTACTTGACGCAATCCATCACCTTCCATTTTATAAATACCTATTTCACTCGTTGAGCCAAATCGATTTTTAATGGTGCGTAAAATGCGATGCGTGTAATTTCTGTCACCCTCAAATTGTAACACGGTATCAACCATGTGTTCCAAAATTTTCGGTCCTGCGATATATCCTTCCTTATTGATATGACCAATAATAAATACCGGAACATTACTTTCTTTAGCGTATCGCTGAAGTTGCCCTGCACATTCTTTTATTTGTGCAATACTGCCGGCGGTAGCATCCACAAAATCAGACATTAAAGTTTGTATAGAATCTATAACAACCAGTTCCGGCTTGAGTTGTTTTATTTGTGTAAACAACTTGCCAATGGAGATTTCTGTGCTCACAAAAAGTTCTCCATTTTTTCCGTTCAGGCGTTCGGCACGCATTTTAATTTGCTGCTCACTTTCTTCACCTGAAACGTATAAAATTTTATGGCCTTTTAACTCAAGAGCGAGTTGTAAGAGCAGGGTGGATTTCCCGATACCGGGTTCACCGCCAATTAATACTAAACTCCCGGGAACAATACCTCCTCCCAGTGTTCGGTTGAGTTCTAAATCGGCCGTAACTATTCTGTGTGTATTCCCAGCGGTAATTTCATCAATCAATACCGGCCCATGAACCCGCTTTTCTTTTTTTTCTTCCTTCCACACTGCTGCTTCTGCCGGGCGCTCAATCACCTCCTCTGTAAACGTATTCCATTGATCGCAGGTGGGGCATTTGCCCATCCATTTCGATGACTCAAAACCACAGTTTTGGCAGAAAAAGGCTGTTTTTGCTTTATTGGCCATAGATTCCTGACACGCCTGATATAGCGTATCTTTGCCGCAAATTAAATCATTTTTTGTGGACCGCACCGAACAATTCCGTCAGGTTATCACTGAAGGGTACAACTTTCAGGGTACATCCATCATTTTAGGCACTGCCATGCTGGATAATACTGCCTTACCGCAAACGCATGTAAAGGTGCCCCTGCGCATGATGAATCGTCATGGGCTGGTGGCTGGAGCAACCGGAACCGGCAAAACAAAAACCCTTCAGGGCATTGTTGAGCAACTGAGCGATAATGGAGTTGGCGTGCTCATCATGGACATAAAGGGTGATGTAAGTGGAATTGCCATGCCGGGTACTGCTAACCCGAAAATTGAAGAGCGGATGCAGATGATTGGCAAAGAATGGAAAGGTACGGGCTATCCGGTGGAGCTGATGAGCATCAGTAAAGAAAATGGGGTTCGCCTGCGTGCTACGGTGTCAGAATTTGGTCCGGTACTATTCAGCAAGATTCTCGAATTAAATGATATTCAGGAAGGGGTGGTTTCTTTAGTTTTTAAATATTGCGACGACCATCAGATGCCTTTGCTGGATTTAAAGGATTTTAGAAAAACGCTGAATTATTTAACAAATGAAGGCAAAGAGGAGATTGAAAGTGAATATGGAAAAATCAGCACATCGAGTGCAGGAACTATCCTGAGAAAAGTAATCGAAATTGAAGAACAGGGTGCAGATTTATTTTTTGGCGAGAAGAGTTTTGATGTGCAGGACCTTTGCCGTATCAATGATCGCGGACAAGCCTATATTAATATTTTGCGTTTAACAGATATTCAGAGCAAACCGAAGTTGTTTAGCACCTTTATGTTGTGCTTGCTGGCCGAGGTTTACAGCACTTTTCCTGAAATTGGCGATAAGGAAGATCCGAAACTGGTGATTATTATCGATGAAGCGCACCTGATATTTAATGAAGCCAGCAAGAGTCTGCTTGAACAAATTCAAACTATTGTTAAACTCATTCGCTCCAAAGGTGTCGGTATTTTCTTCTGTACCCAATTGCCTACTGATATACCGCCAGAAGTGTTATCGCAATTAGGACTAAAAGTACAACATGCGCTGCGTGCTTTTACAGCCAACGACAGAAAAGCAATTAAGCTGACTGCTGAAAATTATCCGCTTACCGATTTTTATAAAACGGATGATTTATTGACCCACTTAGGGATAGGGGAGGCCATCATCACCGCACTCAATGAAAAGGGCGCACCTGCACCGCTCGCACATACCTTATTGGTTGCACCGCAATCGCGTATGGATGTTTTAACACCTGAAGAAATGCAGGGCATTGTAAACGGATCTGCACTTGTGAAGCAATACAATGCAGAAGTTGACCGCGAAAGTGCCTATGAGATGCTGTCGAAAAAGCTGGAATCATCTGCAAAAGAGGCAGAACGCGAAAAAGAGTTAAAAGAGGCCGAAAAACGGCAAAAACTCGAGGAGCGGGAACGTAAAGTCAAGGAAAAAACTACCCGTGGAACCAAAGAAAAGCCGCTTATCGACCGAACAACCCAGCATCAGATTACACGCACTGTTTTCAAGGTATTGGAGCGTGGATTGCTCGGTATACTGACCAAACGTTGATAAACCTCCGTCTTAAATCACGAAAAAGCCGTTATTTCGCACCATAAACATGACTACGATGAAACAACTAGCTATATGCGTTTTGTTAGCCGGACTCCTGTCTGCCTGTGTTCCCCAACGTCAATACCAGGACGCCGTTACGCAGCGTGATGCCTGTATGCAGGATACAGCAGCACTGCGCAGCGAATTGCGTATGAAAGATAAAGAATTAGATGCGCTCACCAAGCAACTTAACGATGTGTATGCCACCATTAACATGATGCGCAAAGACAGCATGGATATTCATAACCGATATGAACAAATGGTGGAAGCAAACGAACAATTGCGTGCCATTGAAGATGTGTTAAATAATCGCATCAATCAGTTGCTTGCACTGTCGGCTAATGAGAACCAGCAGCTGCGCGAAGATTTGCAAAAAAAATCTGACGAGTTGTTCGCAAAAGAGAAAGAATTGAATCTGAAAGCTTCTACCCTGGAAGCACAACAAAAAAGTATAGATGAACTTACCGCAGATTTGGAGAATAGATCGAAACGCGTGGCAGAGTTGGAAGGTATTTTAAATCAGCAACAGCAAACCGTTATTGATTTGAAAAATACCATCGACAAGGCATTATCAGGTTTCAGCAGCAGTGACCTCACCGTTGAACGCAAAAATGGTAAAGTGTATGTTTCACTCAGCGAAAAATTATTATTTGCTTCCGGCAGCACTGTAGTTGATCCAAAAGGTAAAGATGCTATCAAGAAACTGGCTGAAGTGTTAAATGCCAACCCCGATATTACAGTTGAAATTGAAGGTCATACAGATAATGTTCCATTGAAGAGCAATAACTTTCCAAAAGACAACTGGGATTTATCTGTATTGCGTGCCACCAGCATCGTGAAAATTTTAACACAGGAAAATGGTGTTGATGCAAAACGCGTAATAGCAGAAGGCCGTGGCGAATACTTCCCGGTTGCCGATAACACAACAACAGAGGGCAAATCGCGAAACAGGCGTACAGAAATTATTCTGAGTCCAAATCTGGATGCACTGTATAAGCTGATTGAAAACAAGTAATTTTTTTTAGTACTTCATGGCTGCCATTAGAAAGAATACGGATGAGATGACCTTTATGGAGCATCTCGAGGAGTTGCGTTGGCATATTGTACGTATCGTTGTTGTTGTTGTATTAATTTCCATTGTGTTTTTAATATATCCGCAGTTTGTGTTCGACCAGATTATCCTGGCACCCAAAAATCCGGATTTTATTACCTACCGGATGTTTTGCAGTTTAGGTGAGCGATACCATATTTCCGGAATTTGTGTGGAAACACTGGATTATAAGTTGTTTTATCTCAATTTGTCATCCCCCTTTTTATTGTATATCAAAATCGCATTCATGGCGGGCTTGATTTTTGCTTTTCCTTATATACTGTGGGAAGTATGGCGCTTTGTTAAACCTGCTTTATTGGATAAAGAAAAGAGCAGTCTCGGGGGGATTATTCTGATTGCAACCGGTCTGTTTTATTTTGGCGCATTGTTCGGTTATTTTTTATTGGCTCCGTTTTCTATCAATTTTCTCGCTCAATTTACATTGAGTACGCAAATAGAAAACCAGTTTACTTTTGATTCCTATCTGGGCATTTTAACCGGAATGGTGTTGTGGACCGGCGTAATATTTGAAATTCCGATGATTGCCTATTTCCTCGCTAAAGTCGGATTGCTGGGCCGCGATTTTTTAGCTAATAACCGCAAATATGCATTTGTTGTTTCACTGGTTTTAGCAGCGATTATTACCCCTTCCGGCGATGTGTTCAGCTTATTGCTGGTAGCCACACCCTTATGGATTTTATATGAAGTCAGTATAGTGGTCGTCATGATGGTGGAACGACGCCGCAACAAAGAGGCCATGCAGTAACGCTATACGGTTTTTCACATACGTATTCAGCCATCCGAATTCCTGCGATTAGCACTATCTTTGTAGGATGTCATCTCTAACAATTGCTATCGGTTGCGATCACGCAGGTTTTCCCTATAAGGAAGGTATTATTGCTTATCTCGAAAGTAAAGGTTATGCCGTAATAGATCATGGTACTCATGGACTTGATTCTGTCGACTACCCGGATTTTGTGCATCCTGTTGCTTCTGATGTTGAATCGCAAAAAGCGGTATTCGGCGTTTTGATTTGTGGCAGTGGTAATGGCGTGTGCATGACGGCCAATAAACATCAGGGCATCCGGGCTGCTTTAGTTTGGCAGGAAGATATTGCAGCATTAGCAAGACAACATAATAATGCGAATGTCATTTGCTTGCCGGCACGTTTTATTTCTTTAGAAGATGCCATCCGCTGCACAGATGTTTTTTTACATACCCAATTTGAGGGCGGACGTCATGCAAACCGGGTAAACAAAATGACGCAATTTTAATCAATCATCATGCGCAATCTGATTTGTATTGTTTTCCTGTTGTGTGGAGTCTCTCTGATGGCTCAGCAGGATTTAGGTGTGAAATATGCCAATACCATCACCGAAACTGAACTGCAACAACATGTTAGCTACCTGGCCAGCGATATACTCGAAGGTCGTGAAACTGGCACGCGAGGTTTAGCACGTGCTGCCGAATACATCAGCAAGCAATATCAAATGTCTGGCATTCCACCCTGGAAAAAAATTGGCGGCTATTATCAGGAATATCCATTGATCGAGTTTGGACTAAACAGTTCAACTATTTCAACGGATAAACATGTGTTTAACCTAATGGAAGATTTTATCGGATACGCTTCTGCGAATAAGCAAATGAATTTCAGCGCTGATCAGGTTGTTTTTCTGGGCTATGGAATCGACGACTCGTTATATAGTGACTACAGAGGAGTAAACGTTCAAGGTAAAATTGTAATCGTTGCCGCAGGAGAACCTAAACATGATTCTGTTTATTGGTTGACCCGCACCACTACTAAAAGTGATTGGTCGAAAGATTGGAGAAAAAAAGCAGACGCAGCTACAAAAAATGGGGTAGCCTGTTTGCTGGTTATTGATCCGAATATTCCGCAATACCTGCAAAATCCAAGTTGGGTGCATTTCCTAAACAGCACCCTCATGAAACTGGAATCAGAGTACATAGCACCTGAGTACACTAATAATTTGATGATTACGCCAGAAATGGCCGACCAATTATTGGGCAAACGCGCCAAACTCATGCAGAAATCTGTTAATAAAATAAATGAAACCGGATTATCTGTCAATTTTGCCATTAAACAGCGAACGGTAATTACGATCAATAAATTGGAGAACAGAATATTTGCTGAAAATGTGGTTGCATATGTCGAGGGCACTGATTTAAAGGATGAAGTAATTGTGGTAAGTGCGCATTTCGATCACCTCGGCAAATCAGATACTGTTGTGTACAACGGGGCAGATGATAATGGCACCGGTACTGCCGCATTGCTGGAAATAGCGGAAGCATTGTTTATGGCCAAAAAAGTCGGAGAAGGCCCGCGGAGAAGTGTAATGATTATTGCATTTTCCGGTGAAGAAAAGGGTTTATTGGGCTCAAAAGCATATGCTATGAATCCCATTATTCCTTTTGAGAAAACAGTGGCAGATTTAAATATTGATATGATTGGTCGTGTGGATGATGCACATCAAAAGGACAGCAGCTACATCTACATCATTGGTTCTGATTTTTTAAGTACGGGCTTACACGCCATCAATGAGGCGGCGGCTAAAAATTACTCATCTATTAAACTAGATTATCGGTACAACACAACTACCGACCCGAATCGATATTACTATAGAAGCGATCACTATAATTTCGCTAAAAATAATGTGCCGAGTATTTTCTATTTCAGTGGCACGCATGCCGATTATCATCAACCTACGGATGATATCGAAAAAATTAATTTCCCGCTCACCACTGAGCGCACCAGGCTCGTTTTTCATACACTCTGGCTGCTGGCTAACCAGGATGCGCGTATTCAGGTAGATGTAGCGCCTCAGGAATAAGCACCTTTCAGCTTCTGATCCGGAATTCTTCATAATATTTTCGGATATTTAAGTCGCATGAAATGGATGTTTTACCTCCCGACTGTCCTTTTGACCCTTGTTTTGTTTGAGGCAAAGGCCGCCTATACGCTTGAAGATATTCCGAAACCTCAGCCACCAAACAGTTATGTAAGTAATCCGGATGGCATCATCGATGCATCTACTGAAGCCTATGTTAACCGACGGTTGCAATTGTTGGAGGATACAACCACCAGTCAGGTAGCTGTGGTAGTAGTACAATCAATCGGAGAGGAAGTGCCCCGCGATTTTGGCATCGAATTATTTCGGCTTTGGGGGGTTGGTCAGGAAGATAATGACAACGGCCTGCTAATCCTGATGGTGATTGATCAGCGCCGCGTCGAGTTTATCACCGGATACGGATTGGAAGGTATTTTACCCGATATCTTATGCGTCAGGTTGCAGGAACTGTACATGATTCCGCCGGCAAAGGAGGGAAATTACAGCAAATCTGTAGCTGATGGAGTTGATGCCGTTATTCATGTGCTCACAGATTCCGCTTATCGTCAGGAAATATATTCCGACGCACAGTCAAATACGAATATGTCGGTATGGCGTCGGCCGGCCGAGCCCGCATTACTGATTATCGTGGGTGCCTTGTATATGTTATTTGCATTTGGCGGTTTCAGGTCCAGGAAAAAATCGCTTGAGAAAGCGCCAGACTATATCAAGCATCAATATAGTGATGGATACGTGCAATCGAAATTTATGGCACTGAACATATTGTTGCCACTAGGCTTATACGGATGGCAGGAAGTTACCGGTCATCTGCGGACCGGGGAATTTATATTAGGGTTTTATGGATTACTTGCAGCATTATTATTGGAAAAACGCATCCGGTTAAATACCTATATCCGCCGCGAAAACGAGCAGCAGGAACCTCAGGAAACCTATATGGCGATGCGCCGCTCGCATAGTAAAGGATGGTTAGCCGCAACAATTTTCTTTCCCATGCCTTTTTTATTGTATGATATCTTCAACAGATTGCGCATCCGAAAATTCAGGTATGCCGCGCCTCTGTCGGCAGATGGTGTTACACCTATGACATTGATGGATGAAAAAACGGATGATACCTTCTTAGAAAGTTATCAATTAGTGGAAGAAAAAATCAAGAGTATTGACTACGATGTCTGGCAGAACCCAATTACGCAGGAAAAGAAAATATTTCGCTTTGAAAATTTCTTCAGCAAGTATAAGCCCTGCCCAAGTTGTTCGAGTAAGGCATATTGTATGACAAAAAATAAAACACTGGTGAGCGCAACGTATACCAGTACCGGTGTTGGTGAAAAAACATTTTCATGCAAAGCGTGTCAATATCAGAAACAGGAACAATATACGATCGCTAAGTTAACCCGCTCCAGCAGTTCAAGCGGAGGTGGTGGTTTCAGTGGTGGCGGCGGTGGCGGATTTGGCGGTGGCAGCACCGGTGGCGGCGGTGGCGGAAGTAGCTGGTAATGGTTAAACCGTTGCCCTGAATGAATTGCGAAATATCTAATTGTATTTTCATCCCATGTAAAATAATCAATATGGCGAACGCTAAATCACCTCTCATGCGGGCTTTGCAAAAGGCTTATCATAAAGCATTATCCGCGCAAAAAAAGCCTGTAAACAGTAAAAACAATCCATTTGCCGATTCACGACGCAAATTCATTAAAACCACTGCATCCGCAACGGCTTTAACTGCATTAGGCGGCTCGGCATTTCTCGCTTCCTGTACCAAAAAAAATCCACCGGTAATAGCCATCGTTGGCGCCGGAATGGCAGGTCTGTATGCGGGATATATTTTGCGCAATGCAGGTTATACAGCACAAATTTATGAGGCATCTGACCGCACAGGAGGACGCATTTTTACAGCCCGCAATGTTATGGGTGTTGGCACACATACTGAATTAGGCGCTGAGTTTATCGATAGCACACATGCCGACATTTTGCGATTGGCGGATGATTTTAATTTGTCTTTATTGGATACCCAGACCGTTGAGGAATCGGGAATGGAGCCTGCCAGATATTTTATTGAAGGCAAGCTTGTTTCAGATGCAGATATTCTGGCAGCATTTACTCCTTTTGTGTCCAGGATTGAACAGGATATTGAAGCCTTTAGTGATGATTTTAATTATCAAAACTCAACCGAACATGATCAACGATTAGACAATTTGTCGCTGGATGCGTATTTGCAGGAAATTGGCATCAGCGGTGTGCTGTATACATTGATCGACGTTGCTTATACGACTGAGTACGGTCTGGATATTGCAGAACAATCCTGCATTAATTTCCTGATGCTGATTAATCCCAGAATGGAAAAACGATTTAAGTATTCAGGATATAGCGATGAGCGATACAAAATTGTAAGCGGCAACCAATCACTCACAGATAGTCTGGCTGATTTACTTGAAGGTCAGATTTTTACGGATAAATCATTAACAGCCATTTCGCAGCAAAACGAAGGTGATAAAGTGCATTTACGTTTTACATCGGCAGGAGGGGGAGTGCAGCATGTAGTGGCTGATTATGTTATCATCACCATTCCATTTACCATTTTGAGGCAAGTGGATATTCAATATCCTTTGAGTGCTGCAAAGAAAAAGGCCATACAGGAATTGGGCTACGGGCAGAATGCAAAATTCTTTATGGGATTTAATAAAAAGGTGTGGCGTGAACAGGGAGCTACCGGATTTATGTTCAGTGATACGATTGTGCAAAATGCATGGGATCATACGCAGTTGCAAACTGGGTCGGGAGCAGGATTTACCGTTTTTACAGGTGGTGTTGCCAGTAAAGAGATGCAAGCCCGTAATAATGAAGCCTTTGCAAACCTGTGTATGCCAGTTTTAAATGCAGTATATCCGGGTATGGCGGATACAGCTAATCAGGTTTATAGTCGTTTTTACTGGCCGGATTATAAATTTTCCAAAGCGAGTTACGTCTGTTTTAAACCCGGTCAGTATACCACCTTGGAGGGTGCACAATCGGCCCGTGAAGGACGTTTATTCTTTGCCGGCGAGCATTGCAGCTTCGAATTTCAGGGATTTATGAACGGGGCAGCAGAAACAGGAAGATTGGCGGCAGAGGCTATTCTCAAGGCGATTGCATAAGTTTGCAACACGACTGGCATATTTCTTGCTACATAAAGTAAAAACGGCATAATGAAAAACACATTTGTACTCGGATTTGCGGGTCTAACCCTGTTTCTGTCATCCTGTACGACTCTTTTGAGCCCGTATACATCTGCTACGCAATCACAAACGAATTTTGATGAAACACAATTAAAGCAGGTGCAGTTTTATTTGCATGGAGATATTGTTTTGAACCGCGAACTGGCGGCAAGCGAAACGGAAATCACCAGTGGCGAGATTAAAATTGTAGATGGCAGGAAAGTAGAACAAGTGCTCATTAAATCAGGTACGCCAGGCATTATTATCCAGGCTGAAAACCGGGATACGTTTTTGGTGAGTTTCGATGCGGATGGCAGTTTCTTGCGTTTTGGTGCCAATAGCGATTACGGTGGACGTTACACCTTAATGGCTAAATCTTGGGATGGGCGCTCAGGTATCGTAGATTATGCTGGTCGCGAGTGGAAAAGCACACCTGAAAGCATTTATGCTTACCTCGAAGTGAATATGGAGAAAATTAATAATACCACAGTGAATACGAAGGAAGCCGGTGGTAGAACTATTGAATGATGACCAGGCTGATAATTGGCTTTGGACCTTCAGGTAAATCAATGATATGCCTAGGCCTTCGGAATCTATGATGAAACCATTTACGCGAGGCTTATTTAACGTGAAATCATTTTGATCAGTTAACCTTTGATTAATAGGTAGGGAATAAGTAAATGGCTGCTCAGTTAATGAAGCCCTTATTAAGATATTTTTTAATGGTTTAATAGTTTATACTAGAAATAAGACATTCATTCTATTAAATGGATTTCATTTTCGTAGGGTTGAAAAGTCTAAAATAATATTTTGGCCGACTTTACTATGTGTCCATTCACCCTCAACCTGGTGATATAAGTAGCTGGCGGTAAGTCTAGCGGTATCTGATTAAAGTGGTTGGTTATGCCTTTTGTAAATACCATATTACCCTGCACGTCAAAAACATCCAGAAATACCCCAGCTAATGTGTCAACATTGGCATACAAAAACAAAACATTATTGTGCGCATAAAGAGTAAAATTACTTTCGATTAAGGGTTCTGGGTCGCTAAACGTAGCTCCGGCTAAAATGGACTTCTCTGGTTCAGTTTCGTAGGCAAAATCATGAATGATTATTCCCTCTGCAGAATCTATTATTGAGCACCTGATCCAACCATAATGCATATTGTATTCACTGTCTTCAAAGTAAATGCCCAGAAATTTTTCATCAGCACCAGGTGCCCAATATCCTTCTATGTCAAATAATCGGGGCATACTACTGGCATCAGTATATGTTTTTTTGGCCATGCTTTGATATAACCAAGATGGGTTAAAATTAAGGTCAGGGGAGATAGATGCACCCGATTCTAGCGCAAAGGGGTAATAGTATACGAAAATCCCAATTCCATAGTTATAATCAAAGTAGGTTTGTGCTGCTATTCGATTGTTCCCTAAATATGCCGGGCCAACCCATTGTACAAATAAATCAAAATAATCCATAGGTTCTCCATATGAATTATATGACCTGAACTGCTTGTTCCAGTTAAGAAAATGAAAATCATTTATTCCGTCTTCATTAAGATCTAGTAAAATCGATGAATTAAATTCATTGAGTACTATATCCGGGTTGATGTCTGTATATAGTACTTCTGACTGCACTTTTCTCGTTAGCAAGAAGCTGCTTGCAAGGAGTGAGTATTGTACCAATTTTTTATTATGGTACATTGTCATAGTTTTATAAATGATTCGGAAAACGAAATGGATTTTCCTGAAATTGTAAATAAATAAAGCCCACTAGGTAAATAACTAATGTCAATTGTTTGCGAAAAATCTGGCGTTGTTTGCGAAATTACTTTTCCAGTCATATCTGAAATAGTAATTAATTCAAATTGTGAAGAATAATGACTAATGTATTTAATCTGTTCGGTTGCTGGATTAGGGTATAAGCTGAGTTCGGAGTTTTCATTATGGGTTGAAGTTTTTGGTGTTGCATAAACTGCGCTTACAGGTACTTTGTAATAACCTACTGAGTACGCCGGCAATGAAATGCATGTCTCATTAATATTAGGCATAGTGTAGCAACTCGGAATATTGGTAAAGGTACGAATAGCATCTGGATTTTCAGCTCTGATTTCAAATGGGTGCCACAAATCTGGAGTGCCATGACAGTCATAGCAATAGTTAAGATCGTATTTGGTGCTCAAACCTGATGTGCTATATGGCTGAAGTGCATCAATGCAATTTATGGTTGCCTCACCAAATTGGACGCCAATTGGCGCTCCGTAAATAGGGTGGTCAGGGTACAATGCTTGTAGATTTTCTCCGTTCAAGATTTGATGTTACTCGACAGAAAGTATATTTGAATAATAAACATAAATAGTATCGTGCAATCGTGTTATAAACGTGCTTACCTGCAAGTTTGGATTATTCCAAGAGATATATTGGTTGTTGCGAATGTATTTGAGATCTTGCCTTGAAATTGGAGATAGGTGCTTCATAACGTAGTAATTCGTGCGTCGTAGGTAAACACGTTGTGATTCACTTACATCAGGTATCAACCCATGTCTTTTCCTATCTGCGCAATCAGCATCTAACAACAAAGTATTTTGATATTCAGTGCCGTGGTAGTTATGAAAATGCGCATAAGTGAAAAAATTGCTTCTGTATTCACCTTCATAATTTATTTTTACATTTTGTAACCACCATTCCTGCAGGATAAAGGCGCTTACAAAAGAATTATTAAATATATTCATGCGTTCCATTACATTAGTTTCTGTGGGTATTGGTGTATATTCATCCAATATGTTCCATTCAGTTGTCCATAGTTCTTTTCTGTTAGCGGAGTTAAGATTAAAATTCAATATGGAATTGTGATAGTCGTACGATTCTAGAAACCGAGTTTTAATGAAATCTCTAAAGTTTCCATATAAAGGAATGTCAGATTTTCCTAGGATGCCATCGAAAGCAGGTTGCAAATTAGTGTCATAGCTTGAGTAATCAAAAATTGGGCATGAATAGAAATCATTATACATCATTGCAATATCTTGATAATTGTCTTTAGCAGCATAATAGGGGTGAATGATTATTGCATCAAATGCAAATGGTCCACCGGGCTCAGCCTTTGCGTTATAATAGCTTCGAAGTTGAGCGTTCCAATCATCCTCTGGATCTTCAAGGCCTTCAAGTTCGCTAGATTCCCTTTATGCATAGCCGAGGGCGTCAATATTCCTTGCTGGTATGCCAATTTTACAAGAAACAGTAGGGTCCAATTTAAAGGCATCTATATAGTTGTGGTCAATTTTCATTCCTGACGAAAATACATGATTTGCATATTCATCCCACCATTCTGAATCTGATTCGCCACCATTTATGTATGTCCAGTAATCAATAAAAGATTTCATTCCTAACATGTCAGTGCTCGATTTATAGTAATTTTCATTTCCAATTTCCACACCTACAACGTTCAGATTAGCAACGGCATTTTCTGATTGATTTTCTAAAAAGGTAACAATGTTTTTACACCTAGTTGCAGTTTCACTAAAAATATTCAAGCATAAGATGATGTCAACAGTTAGCCCAGGGTTTAGAGTTTGAATGTCATTTACAAGACTAACAAATTGCTCGATGGCTGATGGTTCACCTGCCGGTATCTCCTCTTGATTCGACCATTTTCTATAGAAACCTTGAAAGTCTTCCTTAAAATTATCAGCATTCATCCATAATACACAATTGTCACAAATGTAATCAGCAGTAAGGTCACTCAAAACCGATGATATATCCGCAGCTGTAACAATATCTATCTTATTATCTGTTACGTCATAAAAACGAATAATTTCTTCAATATCATATCCATAACCCTTTATGGGGTCGAGACCTGGAACACCATCAATGTTTCTATAAGGGCGTAAGTGCATAAATTTGGTTGTCCCACCTGCTGGGAATCGAAGCGATTTTGGTGCTAGTTCTATAAGCCATTGAATTGCGTCGTCGCTAGATTCTTCATAATAGGGTATTGCGCCAGGACTAAACAGGCTTCCAATATGTATGCCAAAAAGCCCATCATTTACTTCCTTAGATATGGACCCTAGAATTATGCCTGTTTCCATGGGGTGATTGAAAACCTTTGAATAGGTGGTATTATTATTCGTATATGGAATTTTGCCTAGTATTCTTAAATCTATTGAATCCACGGCTAAAGTGTCATAGTCCAAACTAAAAATGCTATCTAACCCATTTACATAGTCAAAAAGCGTATCGGCTTTTATTATATATGAATCAAGCTCGCTCGAGTCTATTTGGCAATATACTTTAGAAGAAGTGCATATAAAGATTATGCAAAGGGAGGGAATTAGCAATCTTCGGCATGAGTTGAAACAATTTACAGTTATACCCCTAATAAGGGCACGTAGCTCAGATGCTTGATGCTTGATGCTTGATGCTTGATGCTTTCATATGGTTAGAGATTGAGCATCTAAATTAATCAATTTTTTATTATTAAGCATTTTGACACATACATTGTCAATATTGCATTCGTTAGGCTGATAGGAATTACTTAAAGAGAACCTTGATATAAAACGCATACCACGCAAACCAATAAGCCGTAAAACCATTCATGGGAGTCAATCGACTCCCTTTTTTATTGCCGGAAATGCAGTATCCGAATACATCATATACATTTCCTTCAGCATCACGCATGATACCGGGCATTTGACCTGTATTTGGCGTGAAGATTAAATTTGAAGGATTCTGAAAAGCAGTAATATAATTATCTCGTTCACTGCCCACTACGATAATGTTTTTTCCGAAGGCGGTATCCGAAAGAATGCGCAGGCCATTCTTAAAATTGGCAAATCGATAGCAACGAGCTTCATCGCCGGAAACAATGCCGTAAAGCCTTTCTTTTGGATGTAAGGTGTCATTTTCCTGATCAACTTCAAAATAGATTTCTTTATCCTCGCGATAGGTGCCGTATGGATAACTGCTATAATCGCGTTGCATACCGGTTTCGGTGCTTACCACTTTGCTGTCTGGGAACATGGTTTTCCAGGTTGCCCAGGAGGTTTCTATTACCTGAAAAGTTTGTGCTTTTTTTTCATACAATTCTCCATTCACACATACTTGTTTCATCTGACTCCATGCCGAACGTGTTGTGCGATCGTACGGAATCACATTACTGTTATACAATAAACCGGAAACGCCGAATTCTGTTAGTTTACCGTTGATGGTTCTGTTCCATGCCATGCCTGATCCTGTGAGCGGACAATAATTTATCGACAGATAGGTGTCGTCCATAAAATCATTTACGATTTCATGCCAGTTTAAAATATTGTGCGGATATGCATGTAACTCATCACCCATTCTTACACCGATAATTAAATCATCGTCTTGCAGAAAGTCAACACGGTCTGCTGATATAAATACTGGATCGTCAATGGATTTGATACAATCCAGACGTTCGCACCCATCCTCTACCTTTTCAAGGTCAATGAGCCATTCGTCATATACTTTTCGCTCACCGGAAGACTGATTGTTCACTTCCTGAGTGCCGGCTTCTTCATGTTTGCAACTTACAGATAATCCAAACCATGTACCTGCCAGCAGGAAAATGTAATTTCGCCCTTTCATTCTACAACAAAGGTACTGTTATGCAGGGAATTCATATGTTAGAAACCATTATACGGACCAGAAGGTCAGTTAAACCGGAATCCTATACCAACGAACCGGTAAACGACGATATCATTGCCGCCATGCTGGAAAACGCACAATGGGCGCCAACGCATGCCCGCACAGAACCCTGGCGATTTGTTGTGTGCACGGGTGCCGGATTAAAAAAGTTTGCGCACTTTCAGGCCGGGTTATATAAATCGACGACACCACCGGAAACATTTAATCAGATTAAATATGATAAAATGTTAAGCGGTCCGGTTAAAGCTTCTCACCTTATTTTAATAGGCATGAAGCGTCAGTCTACCCAAAAACTGCCTGAAGTTGAAGAAGTGGCTGCTGTTTCCTGCGCCGTACAAAATATGTTGCTTACAGCACATGCCTATGGCGTTGGTGCTTATTGGAGTACCGGTGGTATGACTTATCATCCTGACATGCGCACGTTTATGCAACTTGAAGCGCAAGATCAATGTTTGGGTATGCTGTATGTCGGTAATTATTCAATGCCTGTTGCAGAAGGAAAACGCGGTGGAATGCAGGAAAAAGTTGTATGGTTGCGATCCTGAAAACATATTAATGCAATTGTAAGCAGTTACTTGCAGCTGCTACCTTTTTATATTGCCCGCGTTTAAGCATGACACGTATCGCCTTTTTTTTGTTGCTGCTTGAATCATAATAGGCTTTGGCAAACCGGTAACCCATATAATACCCTAAATCTGCCGGAACGCCATTCGTTTGTGAACCATTGTACAGCCAGTTGTCAAGCGCAAAAGGAGCTGCATCAATATCTTGTTGTAAAGCTATGCACAGAGAATCATAATGTGCATCACCATAACTGTGTATCTGATCATTGATATTCATGTCCAGAAATTCTACCGTAATAAAATCAGCTACACCTTCTAAGATCGACATATTCAAAAGGGAAAGTGATTTATTCCGGATGAGACTGGGCAATTCCCAAAATGGGATTCCGGTTTGTAAGGTATGCACTGTTTCATGGCCAATGTAGCCTGGTACATTAGGTACGCTATCCATAACGCTGCGCAACCAATCGTTGAGTTCACTTTTATCAGTTGTATAGTCGGCCAGTACAATTTCACTGCCAATCAGCAGGGTGTTTTTTGTTGTTGTGCCTCCTGTATTTAAACAGCCTATCGCAAAACATACATCAGGTTGTTTGTAACCGGGAATATTTTTTTCTAAACGCGCAAACACCGAATCGATTTGTGGTTTTAACGTTTCAATCAGGTTGGTATTTGCGCGTATGGATTGCCAAAATTTCGGACAAGCGTGAATTACCTGAACATATCTTTTTGCATTGAGCGCTCTTTTATCTATGAAATCCTGAAATGCTGCTGATGCGCGGTCGATATAAAGTCTTTGTATAACATCTACACTATCTGTATAGGTTTGCGCATAGGCTAATGAATCGTAGGCTTCCCAAAAATGATCAATATCTGAAGTAATGAAAGCATACGGTTTCGATTTGCCAAAGGATGAAGTTGAAAAACAACATACAACAATGAAAAAAATAACCTTGATAGATTTGAGAGGCATACAGGTTTTATACAACATTATGTTAAAAATAGAACAGGATAATCAATCAGGCCTTTCGATGTTTCCAGGCAAAGGCGATTCTGGCAGCACCATACACTTCTAGCGCACTCCACGGAATGGCATATGGTAAAATCGAAAAAGGTAATACGGATAAATTTCCAATAACTATCCACATCAACAGAAATCCGTTAATCCAGGCAAGGATACAGGTTTCGGTGAGGGAGTGTTTTTTAGAAAGGATATAGATGATACTGGCAAGGGCCAACGACCACACCCCCCATATCGCTCCGTTCACCGGCGCAGCAGGAAATGTAAGTCCCATATCGGCATAATGCGACACCCAGGCGTCTTTTAATAATAATTGATTTCTGAGAAATTCGTGAATGCTAATCCAAAGTGTCGCCAGTAATATGGGTACAACAGGTGATTTCTTCATAAGGTGCCGGGTTTGATGTTCAGATTATAGACTCAAAAATACATTTATCCGCAGATACAGGCCAAGGGAATGTCCAATAATATGCCCCTGTTTTCGTTATTCGGGGTGTTGGCTCGTATTTAGGAGATTGTTAGGGAATAATATCCTAATTTTGAGCCTGTAATTCAATAAACAAAGACCATATGTTAAAAAGGCTCTTCTCATTGGTACTGATGTCAGCTGCTGTCAGTGCTTTTGCCCAAACGGATTCTACATCATCCTTAAACCTGCCTACTACGTTGAATGAAGACCAGTCACGCGATCGGTTTTTAATCAGTTTTCATTGGGATGGCTGGATGGGTGCTCCGGATTCGCTCAAGGTTAAAGGACTTTCCAGCGGTTTAGGTATTCATTCACTCTATGATATTCCACTGGGTAGTGATAAGGTAAGTTTTGCCATTGGTGCCGGATTTAGCTGGTCAAATTATTATAATAATGCCTTGTTTGCCTACGACAGCACAACAACTTATATCGACCCGTTGACTGATGAGGACACCATTGGTTATGACAAGAATAAATTTGTAATCAGTTATTTTGAAGTGCCGGTAGAATTCCGATTCCGCACAAAGGAAAATAATTCAGGTAACCGGTTTAAGGTAGCTGTTGGTTTCAAAGGTGGATATATGCTTTCTAACCATACAAAATTTGTTGGTGAAGATTATCTGACCGGTAGCTCCGATCAAATCAAGTACAAACAATATCGCATTAAGAATGTGAGCACGTTACAATACGGCCCCACTTTACGGGTTGGATATGGTAAGGTAAATATTCAGGCATACTATGGTTTAGCCGGTATTTTTGAAGATGGAAAAGGTCCTTCCGGTACACCGCTTACAGTTGGTGTTTCCTTTAATCCGTTTTAAGTAACGACAAAATATGTTGAGAACCCTTCGCAAACCCTGCGAAGGGTTCTGTATTTTTAGGTCGCACCACCATGAAAGATTTTGTTGATTTACCGGTTCAGGAGATGCTTTCAGCCATCAGAAGTGGCGATCGTGTGTCACTTGCACGTGCTATTACCTTAACAGAAAGCAAGCGACCGGACCATAGAAAAAAAGCCATCGACCTGCTTACGGCTGCATACCCGTTTAGTGGTAACAGCATGCGCATCGGTATAACCGGTTCACCCGGTGCAGGCAAGAGTACTTTCATCGAGGCATTGGGTATGTTTCCACCCCTGTCACAAAAACAGATTGGTGTACTGGCGGTTGATCCGAGCAGTCGCATGAGTAAAGGGAGTATTCTGGGTGATAAAACCCGCATGCAGCAATTATCACGCATGCCAAATGTATTTATCAGGCCCTCAGCAAGTGGCAACCATTTAGGCGGAGTTGCAGCAGCTACCAGAGAAAGTATTATTTTATTGGAAGCAGCAGGCTTCAATACCATTTTGGTAGAAACAGTAGGCGTTGGTCAGAGCGAAACGGATGTGTATGATATCACCGATATTTTTTTGTTGTTATTAATTCCGGGAGCAGGGGATGAATTACAGGGTATCAAACGCGGTATAATGGAAATGGCGGATGGTATTTTGATTAATAAATCTGACGGTTCAAATCAGGAAAGAGCACAATTGGCAAAGGTTGAGGTGGAAAGAGCCGTGCATTTGTTTCAGGCAAAGCCTTCCGGATTACCCACCTGGGTACTGAATATATCTGCCACCACCGGACTTGGTCTGGATACGGTTTGGCAGCAAATAGAACACTATTTTCAGGAAACAACTGCCTCCGGATACCTGCAATCGCGCAGAACCGAACAGCGAGAAAAGTGGTTCAGGGAAGCCCTGCATGACGGATTATTACAAATAATTACCAGCCATCCCCAATACACAGAACTTCTCTCTAATGCCCTCCGGGATGTCGTTTCAGGGCAAACACTGCCACCTACCGCCATCAGTACTCTGATGGCAAACATCAGACTTGCCTGAAAAATGTTAGCGCTCGCCGATTGATTAAAATCACCGCTTTTCCTGACCCAAGTCATACATTCCACTTTCGGTACATGTGATCTTTACCTACATAAATCACAATGTATATGGACTTCAATCCGAATCTCAAATTTGACGAAATTATTGTTCGATATGCCTTACTCATCGGTGTAGGTATTGTATTAGGTGTAATGCATGCTTATTGGTTAACGCCATTAGCAATGGGCATTTTCTTAACTGCAATATTGGGCTGGTGCCCAGTTAAGGCAATGATGAAAGGTAAAAAAGCTTCTGCGTCGTAATTCATCGTTCTGTTAAAACGACGCATGACACGAGCAATCGTGCCATACGGTTGTCTTTTCTTTGAGTATGCCTGAAAAAATAGCCCGCCGCCCGGTGGGCTGTTTTCGTTTATATTGTAAACCTTTTATTATTGTGGTGATTATTGAATCACTTATTTAAACATCACCACATGCAACCTAAAAGAGGCATCAACTTTTTTTTCGCGGTAATCGCCTTCACCATCGGCCTGACCTTATGGAAGGATATCGATATTAAAAACCGAACACTCGAAGATCCCGCGATTGATATTTTGTATATCATCGTTTTGGCAGCATTGATCTTTATGATTCTAAAAGACTTTGTCAGGCCAAAAGACAAACAATAACCAACCACAACCTTCTTTCCAACTTCCCGGCTTCCAGTCTTACCGCCTGCCCGCCTTCGGCGGGGCTATTGAATTTTAGGTAAGCTGATTGGTAGTGGGTAGTGGGTATTGAGTAGTGGGACAATGCAAGGATTTTAGTGGAGCATGAGATTATTCTCTCGGTTATTAAAATTCGAATGAAAAGACTTTATTCTAAAGCCGCAGGCCTCATTGTATTTGTCTCACCACTCACCACTCATCACTCACCACTCACCACTCACCACTCACCACTCACCACTCACCCCTGAAGTAGAAATTTTCCTCCGCTGCGCTACGTAAAATTTCACTTCGGGGCAGGCCCTCACCACTCACCACTCACCACTCACAATTTCTATATTTGTGATATGGACATTTCTTACATCCTTAACATCCTTGGTGAAGAACGCTCTGACTATTTTGATGCGGTTACACCTCCCATTGTGCAAACCAGCAATTTTGCATTTAAAACAGTTGCTGATTTCAAGGCTGCCATTGCACAGGAAAAAAACGCACATTTATATACCAGAGGAAATAATCCCACCACAGAAATTGTCCGAAAAAAAATTGCGGCTCTCGAAGGTGCTGAAGACTGTTTGATATTCAGTAGCGGCGCTGCAGCCATATCTTCCGTATTATTATACACCCTGAAAAGTGGTGATCATGTTGTTTGTGTGCGCAGCCCATATAGCTGGACGCATTTCCTGCTCACACAAATATTTACCAGATTTCAGGTTGAAACTACCTTTGTTGATGGCCGCGATACATCCTTAATCGAAGCAGCCGTCAAGCCAAATACAAAACTTATTTATCTGGAGAGTCCAAATACTTTTGCATTCGAACTCCAGGATTTATCAGCAATCTGTCGATTCGCACAGTCAAAACAAATTTTTACGGCAATTGACAATAGCTACTCCGGTGGTTTATATCAGCAGGCGCATACCATGGGTGTTGATTTTATTATTCATACTGCAACTAAATATCTGGCCGGACATAGTGATGTGGTTGCAGGTGCTGTATGTGGTAAGCAGGCGCATATGGATGTATTATTCCGCGAAATATTTATGGCCTTTGGGGCAGTGCCTTCACCGCATGATAGTTGGTTGTTGTTGAGGGGATTGCGCACATTGCCTTTGCGTTTACAGAAAAGCGCTGAGAATGCAGAGCGTATTATTCAACACTATGAAAAGCATCCGGATATTCAGGAAATAATTTATCCTTATCACCCTTCACATCCGCAATACGAGCTGGCTAAAAAACAAATGGTGCGTGGCAGCGGTTTATTTGCCATGGTTTTGCGAACCGGTGATTACCTGAAAACAGAAGCTTTTTGCAACCGTCTGCAACGATTTTTGCTGGCAGTTAGCTGGGGTGGATATGAATCGCTGGTGGTGCCTGCCAGTATTAAAGAAAACAGTGAGCTGCCCGTCGGGTATGTTCGGTTTTATGCTGGTCTTGAGGAAGCTGATGTGTTAATCGCAGACATTGAACAGGCATTATTGTGTTTACATGATGAAGCCTGATTTATTTGGATTGGGCGAATCTACATTTATTTTTCTGCACCCTCTGCCGGTCGGTAAAAGGCTAAGTAGAGTAGCGTAAAAAAAGCTGCGAACAATACACTCAGCAAACACATCTGTGCAAGCAGATTGGGTTGTTGTAATATTTGTATCATCTCACTTACCAGTGTCTGCGGTTGCGTAATGATTTCCCAACTGTTCCAGCGCTGATATCTCCCCAAATATATGCCTGCACCGCATACCGTAAATAACAGGAATATACTGATTGGTTTTGCCATCACCGGGTATTTTCGAAATACCTGAATCATTTTGAGCAGTGACAAAAATCCAAGCAACAATCCGGTAAATGCAAAGGATAACAACATGATTAAATCAAACCACATGGGCATGCTGGGATATTTATGTAAGTGAAAAATATCCGTTATCATATATGGTGCATTCGGCAGAAATATTAACCAGATAAAAGCCGAAACCGGAACAAATAAACGCAACCGGCTTTTTCTCAATTTCTGTGTTGCAATAGCTGCCCAATAGGGAATCCAGCCGAGTAATAAATTAAAGGCCATAAACCTGAATTCAAAGGATTCAGTATATATCATGCGTGCAGTTAAAAGCGCAATGCAAAAGCCTGTCCAGATGAGCAGGTAATTTCTTTCTTTATGTTGCATGTTCATTATAAGCAAACTAAAAAATGTATGGAATAAAAACCAGCAGTCCAATGGTAATAGCCGCCAATGTACACATCAGTACTGCACCGGCAGCAATATCTTTTATTGTGCGAATGCGCTCGTCCCGTTCCGGTTGAACTACATCACTCAGGTGTTCTATCGCTGTATTAAATGCTTCAGCCGCAATTACTAAGGCAATAGCAAAAACAATTAGCATCCACTCAATGGAGGTAATATGGAAAATGCATCCTGCGATACATACCACAATAGCTACGCTTGCATGAAATCGCGCATGAGGTTCAGCCGCAATTAAAACGCGTATGCCGCGCAATGCATCACTGAGACTTTTTATAAAGGATGTTTTATGGCTCACGGGGCGATTTTTTTTCAGGGGCTAATGTATATGCGCCTAACAAACCTAAATGGTTACTCGTTGTTCCGCCAACGGTGGTAAATTCTGCGCACCGAATGTGTTTGCTGTGAAAAATATAATCTATCGGAATTTGCATCGGCGATTGTGCCGGATAGGTGCCGGCTAAATCTTTGCGACTATCCCTCAATTCGGTTGCCTGTAAAAGCTTTTCAATCTGTTCGCTCCATGGTACGGCATTTAAATCGCCCATGAGCATACAGGGTTTTTGTATGAGTAGAATTTGATCGGTAATAAATGAAAATTCCTGCGCTTGTCGCTTATAATCTTTTTCATTTGTTGGCGTACTGGTAGTGGCAGCAAAAATGTGTATGTCTGTGTCTTTTACCCGCACCGTACCACGCAGAACAGGAAAATTATTGGATACCAGCGTAATCGTATCTGTAAACGGAACCTGCGCATACAAGGCAATGCCATATCCCGGATATTTTAAGCTTACAAAACTGTATGGATATGCTTTGCGCAACATGCTGTCAACTACGGGAAAAGATTCTGGGCGTAATTCCTGTAAGGAGACTATTGTGGCATTCGCTTCCAATGCCGCTTCTGCCACTGAGGCGATATGTTTATTTTTTTCCTTCACATTAAAATGCAATACTGTAAAATCTGAATTGATTATTTCATGCTTATCTGCGTGCATGGCAGCAGGTGTTTCATTGGCCGGTTTCCAATATCGCCATAGTCCGGGGGCTATTATCGCAAAAGCAATACCGCCAGCTGTAGCCAGCGCATAATTTCCGCGAAGAAAAAAGAACATAATAAATGCCACTAAAAATACGGCATAAGGAATGCGCAGTGCATCAATCATCGATACAAACCATGCCGGTTCCGTAACCATGATAATGGAGGCTACAATTAAAAGTATACCTATCACAAAGCGGCCTGTATACATATCAACCCAGCGCAAGGCAATTTTTCCATACTGTTGGATAGGATGCTCTTTTTTACGGCTCATGACACAAAATTACACATTCACTTTGAAATTCAAAGTAAAAATGATGATTCTTTTTGAATTGATCGAAATTAGAGTGGTGGGTGTGGGCAGTGATTAGTCCCAACTCAGGCATCGGCGCAACGTATATTTGCCTGTCAACGCTGTAATCACGGACTTTGCATGGATGTTCCAGCAACAAAACCAGGATGGCAGGTGCGCAGCCAAGTAGCATGGTAGAGGAACTTACGACTTGCCACCATCACGCAGGGAAATAATTTTTTCAAGAGCATCTAAATGTTCGGCAAACGCTTTTTTACCTGTGTCGGTTGCCCTGTACGTTGTACGTGGTTTTTTGCCCACGAAGGCTTTATCAACGGCAACAAAACCCGCTTTTTCAAGCGCTGTAATATGACTGGCCAGATTGCCATCAGTTAATTGCAACAGGTTTTTAACGGTATTAAAATCAACATCCTTATTTACCATGAGGATGCTCATAATACCAAGGCGCACACGATGGTCAAATTCTTTATTTAATCCTCCAATCATCTCTCGTAGCGGAAATACATTATCGAGCCGTAAATAATATGCAGGAATCCAAAACCTAATGCCCAAAAAATGAGGCTATAGCCTG
>JAKQVC010000259.1 GCA_029571985.1 Bacteroidota bacterium
GCTGATTCATACAGCTGGGATTTTGGTGATGGTGGTTCATCAACATCTAAAAACCCTGCCCACGTATTTACAACTTCAGGCGATTACAACGTTTGTCTCCTCGCTATTAACAAATATGATGATGACAACACTTGTAAAATCATCAACATCAATGTAGGTGTTGTAGATTACGCTTTAGGTCAGGCATTATCTGTTTACCCTTCACCTGCTACCAGCAATGTAAACATTCAGGTAGATGGTAACTTCGGTGTTCTTTTCGCTGAAGTTTACAACAATATCGGTGAACGCGTAATCAATACCACTTCATTCAATGGTAACGTTTCTTTCGATGTAACTAACCTCGCAGCAGGTAACTATATCGTTCGCGTAGCTACTGAAAATGGTAACTATACTTCACGTCAAATTACTGTTAGCAAGTAATCTGATTTAAACGATAGTCTTAAAAGCCCCGATGGATATCCATCGGGGCTTTTTGTTAATTAACATTAAGGTTTGCTAATTCCGGTTTTGATGTGTGGAATATGACAATATTGGTTGTACTTTCGCTAAACACATTTACAGCCGTTAGAAAAGACTTTGCATAAAACCGCTGTACGATACCTGCAAAAGGTTTTATGTATTTTGATGTGGAGGCCCCGACTTGAAATAGTCGGGGTTTTTTTGTGCCCGCTTATTGCTTTATCCAGGATACATGTATATCACTGTATCCATCGTTCCCAAATAAATAATATAACCCGGCGGGTAGCCGATTGATATCCACTGTTTCTGTCGTAGCAGGAATTATATCGATTAATTTACCGCGTATATCATAAAGTTGTAAGACACCGCTACCAGAAGCATTCCGAACTATATGTAACTCCTGCGATGCCGGGTTAGGAAATACAGAAATAGCCGAAGTTGGCATCGTAGTTTCTATATTCAAATAAGAAGCCTCAAATGACAAGAGCCGAATTCCACCTAAATCAGAATAATACGGAACACCTACTATCTGATTATCTACCAATGCAACGGATACCAGGTTGTTCATTACATCCATACTCCAGGATGCAGCACTATCGCCAGGGACACCGAATGAGCCTACTTCAACAGGATGCGCTGGATCTGCTATCGAATAAGCAATCACCTCAATATCAGCTGCCGACAAAAACAGGAGATCCGGATTAAATGCATCACCTGTTGAAAATCTCACTTCATTAGTATGTCCCGGCCTTCCCGCCCAATTCGTTGTATCACAATCCCATGGATTTAGCCATGTAACGGTATGCATATCCGATGAGGATATATCTATTACCAAAAGTCCGCACATATCTACTGGCACATAGGCATAATGATCGCGTATCACAATATTGTTGTAGGCAGATTGTGCAATAGATTCAATTTCGGTGTCCGCAAATTTTCCAATCTCAACCGGTGCATAACGATCAACAATATCAATCATACGCAACCCTCCTGCATCATAGGTTACCATGAGGGTATCAGCCCCGTATAAACCTAATCCACGCGCGTTCGGTACAGAAAACAAATCCGGTATTTCCGGGAAATTGGGGTCTGGTAAAATACTGCTGACAAATTGGATATCAGATTTATCGGACACATCTAAAATAATAACGCCAGCATCCATGGCGCCGATATAGGCATAATGGCCATCACTAATGGCTATTGCTGCTCCCTGATTAAATGCAATTGAATCCCATACATCTACCACAACCGGATGTTCAGGATCTGATAACTCCAGAATAGCCAGTCCTGCACGTTGGGAAAATAAATTATATCCACCGAGCGAAACAAACAAATAGTCCTCGAATTGAGAAACATTAGTCGGATTAAGATTGTGGAATGCCCCAATTGGAATTGTGTCGGTTGGATAGGGTGCAGAGATATCTGCAATAGAAAAGGTTACTAATCCCAATTCCCTGCAGGCTGCGTACAACACGGGCTCTCCATCTCTATGCATCCAGGAGCTGTAAGCCGAATACGGCAAAACATGATCAAACAAAAATGCACCTTCTTCTGTAAATACAACCGTATCCAATTGCGCAAATGTTTGCAAGGTGCATAAGCTGATGAACAGAGATAGTAGAATTGTTTTCATCATCTAATGTACGACTATTTGCACAAAAAAAGACCGGCAATTGAACATTGCCGGTCTGAATAAAAATTTCCCTGTCCTATCAAACCATCAACGAAGCAAGTACCAAACTCACTACGCTCATTAATTTAATCAGGATATTAATGGAAGGGCCTGAAGTATCTTTAAAAGGATCGCCAACTGTATCTCCTACTACGGCAGCTTTGTGTGGTTCGCTGCCTTTGTAATAGGTTTTGCCTTTAATATCAACGCCTTCTTCAAACATTTTTTTAGCATTGTCCCATGCACCACCGGCATTGGCCTGGAATATAGCCATCAACACACCACTCACGGTTACGCCTGCTAAAAGACCACCCAACATCTCAGGACCCATTAACGCATTTTCGCCTGTATTAAGTCCCAAAACTTTTGGAGCAAATCCAACAATTACCGGAACGATTACGGCCATCAAACCTGGAATAACCATTTCTTTAACGGCAGCATTTGTTGAAATTTCAACACATTTTGCATATTCCGCTTTGCCATTTGCAGCTTCAAAGGTTTCCTGATCAGCTCTGCTCCAATCTTTCATCTCTTTATCTTCATTACGCTTCATTACTTCGAGCGCAGCTTTTAAAGCCGGTATCTCTGTAAACTGTCGACGCACTTCATAAATCATACTCATGGCTGCTTTACCAACACTCTGCATGGCCATAGCAGAAAAAAGAAAAGGCAGCATGGCACCAACAAAAAGTCCGGCAATAACATGTGCCTGCGAAATATCAATTTTGGTAAGCCCTGTAACCTGCATAAATGCACCAAATAAAGCCAAGGCAGTCAGTGCGGCTGAACCAATGGCAAATCCTTTACCGATAGCCGCAGTTGTATTACCAACAGCATCGAGTTTATCTGTGCGATGTCTTACCTCTTTTGGCAAATCAGCCATCTGAGCAATACCACCGGCATTATCAGAAATAGGTCCATAAGCATCAACCGCTAATTGAATACCGGTATTCGCTAACATACCAACTGCAGCAATAGCGATACCATATAATCCACCACAGGCGAACGAAATGATAATAGAGGCAGCCAAAATTAAAACAGGTGCAGCCGTAGACATCATACCTACACTCAACCCGGCAATAATATTAGTAGCAGAACCTGTTGAAGATTGTTCTACAATTTTCATAACCGGTTTCTTTCCGGTGCCTGTATAATATTCAGTAATAAAACCAATGGCCGTTCCGGCTATTAATCCAACTACTGTTGCAATAAATATATTGAGTGCTGTTATCTCTCTTTCTTTACCTCCATATAATGTATCGCTAAATACAAATGAAGATGGCAGCATCCAGTTGATGATAAAATACGATAATACCACCATGGCAATAGAAGAACCTATGGCACCACCATTTAATGCTTTTTGAGGATTACCGCCTTCTTTTACACGAACGAAAAAGGTACCCACAATAGAAGTAAGAATTCCGACACCACCTAAAACCAATGGCAATAAAACAGCAGAAAGTCCACCAAAACCATCATCTAAAATACTTGGTTGTGTGCCGGCCACAGTCATAAATGCCGTTCCCAATACCATGGTACCCACGATAGAGCCCACATAACTTTCAAATAAATCGGCACCCATACCGGCAACATCACCCACATTATCACCTACGTTATCCGCAATAGTTGCAGGATTGAGCGGATGATCTTCAGGAATGCCGGCTTCAACTTTACCAACTAAATCGGCGCCCACGTCAGCGGCCTTGGTATAAATACCACCACCTACGCGTGCAAATAAGGCGATTGAGGATGCACCAAAAGAAAATCCGGTTACCACGTTAATCACTTTTATGGCAGCTGCTTGACCTTCAAAGCCATACATATTGGAATACATGAGAAGTAATCCTCCCAAACCAAGTATGCCTAAACCAACAACTCCCATACCCATAACAGACCCGCCGCTAAAGGCAATTTCGAGTGCTTTACCTAAACCGGTGCGTGCGGCGTTTGCTGTGCGCACATTTGCCTTAGTTGCAACCCGCATACCGATAAATCCGGCCAATGCAGAACACAAAGCACCAACCACAAAGGATAAACCAACCAATGGTGATGAGTTTTCTTCACTTGCGCCTGACAGTCCGAGCAGAACAGCAACAATTACCACAAAAATGGCCAAAACGCGGTACTCAGCCTTTAAAAAGGCCATAGCGCCTTGAGCAATGGCATCAGCAATACCGGACATCTTTTCGTCGCCGGCATCCTGCTTGCTTACCCAGGAACTTTTCACATACGTAAAGAGCAACGCAATTACCCCCAGTACAGGTATCGCGTATAAAATCATGTTTACATCCATATAATAGCTGTTTTAATTGGTTTTAGAGTTGGTGCTAAAATACGGATTGACTTCCACATTCTGAACCTAAAATTAACCTGCCATGTGGATTACAGCTTGCGGAATTGATTTATCTTTACCTACATGAACAAATTTTCGGGACTCATCACTGCCCTGTTCAGCTTAACTATTACCGCACATGCACAAACCGGATATGTGGATGCAGGAAGTCGTGCGCAGGCAATGGGCAATGCCGCCGTTACATTTACGGATGTGTTTAGTATTCAAAATAATCCTGCGGCTATGGGCATGTCAGAACAGGCTGGCATCGGGTTAAGTACCCAAAGTTATTTTATGGTTGAAGGCGGGCTCAATGCTGTTTATGGCACTGGTATATTACCCACAAAAAAATCGGGTGTATTAGGCATGAGTTTGCATTATACAGGAGATGCCACATTCAACCAGACAAAAATTGGAATAGGTTACGGAAGAAAACTGGCCGACGTAATTTCTGTGGGACTACAACTGGATTATGTGGGCACGCAAATTTCTGAAATCGGTTCGGGACAGGCATTTACTTTTGATATTGGCGTGGTTTATAAGCCAACAAAATACGTGACAATTGGTGCAAAAGCTTTTAACCCGATTCGTGCAGATAACGGAATGGAAAATCCGGAACCTCTTCCGGCATTAATTAACGCCGGTTTATCCTGGAAATTATCTGAAAAGGTAATCATCTGTGCAGAAGGAGAACAGGAAATGGACCATGCCTTAAGATTAAAATCAGGAATTGAATATCATATCATTGATGCGTTGTTTCTGCGTGGCGGATATATCAGTAATCCATCTATGTTCTGCACGGGATTAGGTGTGCAATTAAAAACATTTCAATTAGATGCCAGCGTGCAGTTTCACCAGCAGTTAGGTGCCTCTCCGGGTGTTGGTTTACGTTACACATTTGAATAATCAGCATGCATACATTCCCCAAATATGTCATAATAATTGCGTGCCTGCTGAACACGCTGCTTGCAGTTGGTCAGGAAACAAAACTTGACGGACGCATGTTAGAAAATGATATTATTGAAGGTGCTGTTGAGCGCACTGATAATAGTGATATCAATATTGATACTTATCAGGAAAATTTAAGTTATTTACTGCGCAATAAAATAAACCTGAATAAAGCAGAATATGGCGATTTGCGCAACAGCACACTCTTTACTGAAGTACAAATTCGTGATTTACAAAGGCATATTGAAGCGTATGGTCCACTATTGGATATACATGAATTACAAACCATCCCCTCTTTTTCATTAGAGGATATCCGAAGGGTTTTACCATTTGTTACACTGGCAGGCGATAAATCATCAGATACGCCCTTGGGTACACAATTATATGATGGAGATTATCAGCTGTTTACACGTTTCAGCAGGTATCTGGAAACACAGGAAGGATATGTAGATGATAGCACAGGGGTTGCTGCATACGCCGGAAACAATATGCGTGTGTATACGCGATTCAGGTACAATTACCAGAACAGATTATCCTACGGATTTACTGCAGAAAAAGATGCCGGAGAAGCCATTTTTGGGCCAACACAACCATATGGATTTGATTATTATTCGGCGCACTTTTTCAAAAAAGGTTATGGCACTATGCGCGCACTTGCCCTTGGCGATTATGAATTGCGCATTGGCCAGGGATTGATGATGTGGAGTGGATTTGGATTTGGCAAAAGCGTATTTCCTTTATCTATTCGCAGAGCAGGTCCTGTTTTAGATAGTTACACTTCCAATAATGAAAATAGATTTTTGCGTGGTGCCGGTGTTACGCTGGCTTATGGAAAATGGCAGGTTACTCCTTTTATTTCTTATAAGTCTATTGATGCCAATGTTTCATTAACAGATACACTTGAAGATGAAGTAGTAACATTTTCAGCTATTGACGAAAGTGGTCTCCATCGCACAGAAAATGAATTGTTGCGCAAGGATGCCATTAAAGAATTCATGGGTGGTTTTGATGCTACCTGGTATGGCAATCAAATGCAATTTGGTGTAGCCGCAATCGGCTATCAATATTCGGCAGCGTTATCGCCGGAATTATCTCCTTATGAATATTTTGATTTTACCGGTAGCAGGTTACTTAATGCCAGTGTGCATTACAATTATTTGTGGCGCAATTTATTATTTTTTGGAGAAACATCTTTCAGCAATAACGGCAAAGCTGCTACCCTGAATGGTCTTATTATGCCGGTGGATCCAAAATTAGATTTAGCCTTATTGTACCGATATTTTGCTCCCGGTTATCAGACTTTATATGCTGCCACTTTTTCAGAAGGAGCTCTCCCACAAAATGAAAGTGGCATGTATGCAGGTTTCGAATTAAAACCGGTAAGGGCATGGAAATTCAGTGGATATTTAGATATGTATGCACATCAATGGCTGATGTTTCAAGCAGATAAACCATCAACTGGCACAGATGTATTAATGCAATTACAATGGTCGCCCTCCCGCGCGTTTAATACCTATATCCGGTATAAAACAGAAAATAGCGATCGCAATGCGAGTGATGATATTTATTGGGATACACCTGAGGAAGAAATTCCGCTTGTCAACGAGGTTGTTCGTTTAGGTAAATCGAGTTTAAGATGGCATGCAGATTATGATGTCAGCAAATCATTAACTGTTAAAACACGCATTGAAATGAGTGTATTTGATGAGCCGGGCGCAATAGTTGAGCATGGATATCTTGTGTTCCAGGATTTCAATTATCGTCCGCTCGGAAAACCATATGGATTTGCAACACGATTTGCTGTATTCAACACTGAATCTTATGATGCCAGGATTTATGCATATGAAACAGAGGTATTGTATGCCTATAGTATCATCGGTTTAAGTGGAAGAGGTACACGTGCCTATCTGATGTTTACCTATTCACCATTTGGCTGGTTGGATATCTGGGCACGGATAGCCAATACATGGTATAGTCAAGACGAACCCGTTGGCTCAGGCAACGACGCTTTCCCCGGCTTCACCAGAAGTGATGCCAAACTGCAAATGAGAATTAAGTGGTAATCAGATACCGGTGCCTTTGTTGAGCACCATCGTATTTGCAACTTTATCATGCAGCGCCTGACGCTTGCTATCGATAAATGCCAGCAAATAGCCTAACATGAAAATCAGGGTCGAAATAATGCGACCAAAATGACGAATTGCGGCAGTTCCGTAACTGATTTTTCCACCATCCTTCCTGCGCACCCGAATGCCTGTTAAGCGTTTGCCGATGGTTGCCCCCGACATGCCTTCCAGCAATACAAAGTACAGAAATGGAATAATCAGAAAACCAACAGTGGCTTCCATGCTGAATTTCCGTAAAAAGTTCTCAATGTAAATATCGCGTCGTTCATCAAGCGCAATTGGCTCGAAATACGCGAAAAACTGATACTTATCCATCAGACTTGGTCTGCCCTCATCGCCGGAGGATTGGATTTTAGCCGGTGTTTTGCCCATTGTTATAAACAAAAAGGCGACAGTAACCATGCCTAGTATTAAGGTATCAATTAAAAAGGCAATAATGCGTCTGGCAGGGGCTGCCGTTTGATAGTTGTGTGTCATGCTCCTCAGATTAAAGCACAAATATAACCATAATTAACAGTTGGTAATCACGTTTACGCACATCTAAGCACCTGCAGGTTAGGGCGGTGGTTTCAGTATGGGGCGCTGATTTCGTAACTTTGCACCTCCGGAGCAGAAAGGACATGGATCATATTAGAAATTTTTGCATTATTGCCCATATCGATCATGGGAAGAGCACGCTGGCAGACCGCCTTTTAGAGGTTACGAAGACCGTATCTGAGCGCGATGCACAGGCACAGGTATTAGACGATATGGATATTGAACGCGAACGCGGCATCACCATCAAGAGTCATGCTATCCAAATGGATTTTCAATACAAAGGAAAAGCATATGTGCTCAATTTGATTGATACTCCTGGACACGTCGACTTTAGCTACGAAGTATCACGCAGTATTGCCGCTTGTGAAGGTGCTTTATTACTGGTGGATGCTACTCAGGGTATACAGGCCCAAACCATTTCCAACTTATACCTCGCCATAGAACACGACCTGGAAATTATTCCGATTGTGAATAAAATTGACATGGATGGCGCCATGGTAGAAGAGGTTAAAGACCAGATTGTTGACCTGATTGGATGCAAGCGTGAAGAAATATTAGAGGCCAGTGGTAAAACCGGCATAGGTGTTGATGGAATTTTTGATGCCATTATTAATCGCATCCCCGCTCCGAAAGGCGACCCTGAAGCGCCTGTTCAGGCATTAATATTTGACTCCGTTTTTAATGCTTATCGCGGTGTGGTTGCCTATTATCGAATTTTTCAGGGCACTATCCGTAAAGGAGATAAAATTCAATTCGTAAATACGAAAACCAACTACGACGCCAATGAAGTGGGCATTTTGCGCTTGACCTACGAACCCCGCACAGAAGTAAAAGCAGGTGATGTTGGATATGTAATTACAGGTATAAAAGAAGCCAAAGAAATTAAAGTTGGCGATACGATCACCCTCAAAGAAAATCCGTGTTCAAATGAAGTGTCTGGATTTATGGATGTGAAGCCGATGGTATTTGCAGGTATATATCCTATTGATAATGACGACTTTGCCGATTTACGCGATTCTCTGGAAAAACTGCAATTAAATGATGCCAGTCTGGTGTTCGAACCTGAAAGTTCAGTAGCCCTGGGCTTTGGTTTCAGATGCGGATTTCTTGGATTATTACATCTCGAAATTGTTCAGGAACGTCTTGAGCGTGAATTTGATCAGAATGTGATTATCACCGTACCAAACGTTTCTTTTGATTTGTTTACGACCAGAAATGAAAAGATTGTCGTTCACAACCCGACAGACATGCCTGATCCCGGCTCTATCGATCGTATTGAAGAACCTTATATTCGCGCACAAATTATCACTTCGCCTGATTATATCGGGGCGATTATGAAATTATGTATGGAAAAACGCGGTATCCTTAAAAACCAAATTTACCTGACCACCAATCGGGTTGAACTGGTTTGGGAAATGCCGCTTACAGAAATCGTATTTGATTTTTACGATAAATTAAAATCCATCAGTCGCGGATACGCCAGTTTCGATTATGAACTCATCGACTATCGTGAAGGCGATTTAGTGAAATTAGATATTAAATTAAACGGCGAACAGGTAGATGCCTTTTCAGCGCTTATTCATAGAGATAAAGCATATGATTTTGGTAGTCGCCTGTGTCAGAAATTAAAAGATTTATTGCCGCGACAACAATTCGTGATTGCCATACAGGCTGCTATTGGAGCTAAGATTATTGCGCGTGAAACCATCAGTGCCATGCGTAAGGATGTAACAGCCAAATGTTATGGTGGTGATATTTCCCGTAAACGAAAATTGTTAGAAAAACAGAAAAAGGGTAAGAAACGCATGCGCCAGATAGGTACTGTAGAAGTGCCTCAGGAAGCGTTTTTAGCTGTGTTGAAACTGAATGATTGATGCATTTGGCGCTTATGTGGATGATTATGTTTACCTCAATAATATATTGTAATCTAACAGAAACATTGATAGTCAATAGTGCTTATTAAGATATCCTGATCATGACCCTGATACTCGACGGAAAAAAATTATCCCTGCAAATACAGGAAGAAATCAGGACAGAGATTGATGCCCTGAGGCAATCCGGAAAAAAAATACCGCATCTTGCTGCCGTATTGGTTGGTAATGATGGTGCCAGTACCACATATGTAAATAGTAAAATCAGATTATGCACTGCAGTTGGCATGCAGAGCACCTTTATTCATTTGGATGATACCATATCAGAGGCAGAATTACTCAGGTTTGTTGAGGATTTAAATACCAATCCGGATGTAGATGGATTTATTGTGCAGTTGCCACTACCAAAGCATATCAATGAAAATAAAATAGTAGAATCTATTTCACCGGATAAAGATGTAGATGGTTTTCATCCCATAAATTTAGGTCGCATGCAGCTTGGCCTGCCGGCGTTCATCTCTGCAACGCCAGCCGGCATTATGACCATGCTTAAGCGGTATCAGATTGAAACAACCGGAAAACATTGTGTTGTAATTGGCAGAAGTAATATCGTTGGCACACCCATGAGTATTTTATTGTCGCGAAACACAAATCCGGGTAATTGCACCGTTACCTTGTGTCATAGTAAAACAAGTAATATTGCAGACATGTGCCGGTCGGCAGACATCCTTATAGCAGCATTAGGAAAGCCGGGTTTTGTTACGGCAGATATGGTGAAACCGGGGGCGGTAGTAATTGATGTAGGTATTTCACGTGTGCAAGCCGACAATGAAAAAGGTCATGCCATTATGGGCGATGTTGATTTTGCCTCTGTTGCTCCTAAGTGCAGTGCCATTTCACCTGTTCCGGGAGGTGTAGGATTGATGACCGTTGCTTCGTTATTACTGAATACGATGCAGGCTGCAGGAAAATCAACGAAAGGGCATGCATAAGTTAAGGGTGCATGTCATTCTACTTAAGCTGAATGGTAATTAAATCAAGTTCAACATAAAATTTCCCGACATACATTTTATATGCAGCAACTTCCGGTAATGGAACATTTTTATACCATCCAGGGTGAGGGCGCTCATCAGGGGCGGGCTGCGTATTTTATCCGATTAGGTGGTTGCGATGTTGGCTGCGTATGGTGTGATGTGAAAGATAGTTGGGATGCACAGAAACATCCGTTAATTGAAATCAACAAATTAGTGGAAGCAGCATCCGCATCGCCTGCACGCATGGTTGTCATAACCGGTGGCGAACCTCTTATGCATCCACTGGATACACTTACTGAGTCCTTTCATAAAGCAGGATTTACCACGCATATAGAAACAAGCGGAGCACATCCCTTATCCGGAAGCTGGGATTGGATTACCTATTCGCCAAAAAAATTCAAATCCGGATTACCTGAGGTAGCTCAAGCTGCGCATGAATTAAAAATCGTGATTTATCATCTATCCGATTTTGTATTTGCAGAACAACACGCTCAACAGGTGGGTAAGGATTGCCAATTGTATCTGCAACCAGAATGGAGCAACCGCGAACGTATGATGCCGGCGATTGTTGACTATGTAAAAAAGCATCCGCAATGGCGAATCAGTTTACAAACGCATAAATATTTAGATATTCCATAAATAAAAAACCCGGCACAAGTGCCGGGTTTTTTATTATGTATTCAGATGCATATTATTTCTGAATTACTGCAGGGTAGCTCATGTTGAATGAACCATTATATACCTGAATCTGATACATACCGGCAGATAAGTTAGTCAAATCAATTTGTTCAGTGTATTGATCACCACCTACTTCAATTGTTTTCATCATAACATCATTACCGAGTGCATCAACCACATGCAAGGTATAAGAAGCACTTTCCATATTGTTCAATTGGAGTGTAAACATACCATTTGATGGGTTTGGATATAAAGAAGCAGAACCATTAGAGATTTCGCCAACACGACCAAGTGTAGTCCAGTATACCCATTCTGTAGGATTAGAAATTGTTTCCTCATCGTAGCATACAGTTTTCACACGAACAGCATAAGTAGTCAGCGGCTCAAGGATATCCGTTAATTCATAACTTGTAGTATAGATACCTCTTGTGGCGAGGAAACCAGTAGCGGTATTCCAAAGGCTAACACGATATTGGTCAGCACCATCGATACCGGTAAAGTGTAATACAGCGTCGTTATCTGTAATACCATCTACATACAAATCAGAAACCAGAGGGCAGGTTGAAGGAATAATGTTTACATCATAATCTTCAGTTTCACCGTAAGTAAGTGCTTCGCAAGAGGTAATAACATCACCTTGGTCAGCCTCACGAATACGTAAACGAGCAGTACCCAACATGGCAGTTGCAGGAACAGTAAAGGTGATTTCGGCAACACCAGAAGCAGGCAGGTTATCAAGCTCTCCTAATTTTTCAGTTACCTCATCAAATGAACCATCCATGTTGTAATCAATCCATGCAGCTACGTCATTAAATGTATAAGTACCAACGGTTACATATAATGTATACGTATTTTCAAGTTCAAGATCAGTGCTCACACCTTCATAATAAATATAGTATGGAGCAGCGCCTGCACCTGTTGTGCTGTTAATTGCACCTAAGGTTACGTTTTCAATGTAATCACCGAAACCGGTACCCGTTGTGTAAACAGGTTCGCAGTAACAATCAAGTGGTGCGTTCATCATAACATAAACAGACGAAGATGAAGCAGATTCACCGGAAGCTGTACATGTTACGGTACACATATAATATGTAGCAGAAGTCTGCATAGCCACATAAGATGGTGAAGTTGCACCGATGATGTCGGTATAAGATAAACCGTCAGGTGAAGAAGCCCACTGATAAGTAATACCACCACCTTCAACTGGATCTACAGAAACGGTAAATGCTTCATCGATACAAACAGAAGATGCAGTTGATGATGCAGCGCCTACAACTGGTGTGCCGGTGCAATCAGTAGCTGCAGTAGCAGTAAGGATAACTTGTGGACGGTTAGTTGCTGTACCTGAAAAACCAGTTCCTGCATAACCGCAAGCATCTGGTTCGGTATCAGAACGATAGGTACGTGAGCCGTTAAATCCAAGACCGGTAGTCCAGATTACCTGACCACATTCTTCCCATTCGCCGGCAGGTAAACCACCGCAAACTTCGATAATGAGGTTTGATGAACCATCCCAGTTAAAAGGTACATCCAGAGTAAAGGTGTTTACACCTTCAACAGGGATGTAGTTAGCAGGGCCCCAAACAGTGGTAGCGCCTGATTCCCAACCAGTTGCAGAAAGGCTTGAAACGCCTGTGCTCAGAATTTTAACGGTATAGTTTTCTGTTACACCACCGTCAACATCAGTAATAACATACGGTAAACCAACTGTAAACGCAACAGCCGTAATGTCTCCTGCACTCATACCGGCTGCTGTTAACTCAGAGGCCAGATATAAATACTGAGCTCTTTGTGTTTTGTAATAATCTCCGAAAGGAGTTGGGTACGCAGTTGTTCCGTTCGTACCGTTGTTTGCGCCTATGGTAAATGTTTGACCATAGGACAGGGAAG
>JAKQVC010000266.1 GCA_029571985.1 Bacteroidota bacterium
CCACGCGCGTAATAAACGCCATGCCCGACTGGACCCCCGGCACCAAAGACAACAAACCGGCAGCCTTCGAAATGACCTTGCCGATTCGATTTGCGTTGTGAAATTTTTTAAGGAATAAGGAATGAGGAATAAGGAATAAGAATTAAACTTCCCGTCTTCCCTTCTTCCCGGCCTCGAAAAATCTGATAATCAGAATTAGTACTATAAAAAAAAAGAGGTATAATATAAGATGGCAAATCACCACCTTATATTATACCTCTCATATTAGCAGATTCGATTTATTTAATTTTTTACAAACTGACCTGCATACCGCACATCATCTGCAATCATCACGAATTGATAAATACCGGCAGGAAGTTTTTCTATTTGTAATCTGTATTGTGTTTGAGATACTTGTTCAATGGTAATCGGCACCATTTCGCCAACTATATTATATACCTGCTGCGATTGGATTTGAACGAGGTTCTGTGGTAAATTAATCATTACATAATCCACAGCCGGATTTGGATATACTTGTAATGGCATATCCACAATACCATTAATGGCATTTGTCACATTTACTACTTCGCAATATACATCTTCACCAATATCATTTATCGCAGTTAAGCATACATTGTAGTCGCCGGTATTGGCATAAGTGTGACTCGGATTTTGAATACCGGAAATAGTGCCATCACCAAAATCCCAAGCCCAATCGTTAGGATCATTTGTGCTCAGATCTGTGAACACCACTGTAAGTGGTCCGCTAGATGCATAGGTGAACAATGCTTCCGGTGCGCTGGTGCCATTATTGATGACAACATCTTCGCATCCGGTATCAACACCGCCGGGACCGGTTACAGTTAAGCAGACATTATAAATACCAGTTTCAATAAAAGTATGCGATGGATTTTCGCTGGTGCTGAAACTACCATCATCAAAATCCCAGAACCACGATGTTGGCGCACCGCTGCTTAAATCGGTAAAGCTGACAACCGGATCACCGGTAAAATCAAATGCAGCCACCGGAGCGAGGTATCCATTTATAACCACTACCTGGCAATCTGTTGATGAACCTGTTGCATTTGTTGCCGTTAAGCAAACATCATAGCTGCCATTTGTTGGGAATGTGTGTACCGGATTTTGTAAGGTGCTGCTGCCTCCATCACCAAAATCCCAATCCCATGCGAAGGGTGCATTGGTAGATAAATCAGTAAATGTAACGGTTGGATCTCCTGTGAAAGTAAAATCGACAACAGGAGATAAATAACTGTCTATTAAAATATTCTGACAAGAGGTATTAGATCCAACACCATTGCTTACGGTTAAGCAAACATAATAGGTGCCGTTTTCAGTATACGTGTGAACAGGACTTGGTATAGTAGATGTAAATCCATCATCAAAATCCCAGCTCCAGGAAGTTGGTGAACCAATACTTAAATCAGTAAATGTAACTGTCGGATCACCACTATAAATCCAATATGCTGTAGGAGCAACATAACTGTCGATAATGACATTTTCGCAATAGGTGTCAGCGCCCGCAAGATTTTCAACGGTTAGGCATACATTGAAGGTGCCGTTGGTTGTAAATGTATGCACAGGGTCTGATTCAGTTGAATTAAATCCATCACCAAAATTCCAGAACCAGGTATCCGGACTGCCGGTTGATAAATCAATAAACGCAACTTCTGGATCTCCTATGTAAGTAAAATCCGCAACAGGTTCATTCACAGCTACTATCGTTTGACAAACTGTTGTTTCACCATACACATTGTATCCGGTTAAACATACTTCGTAAGTGCCGGTTGCATACGTATGTGTTGGATTTTCCAATGTGGAAGTACCGCCATCACCAAATGTCCAATAATAGGATTCTGCATCCACAGAAAGATTTGAAAATGCTGCACTCCATGATGCACCAACAGGTGTAAGCGTGTATGTAAAATCTACTGTTGGATTATATGGGTCAAATCGCGAAGGGTCGAAAGCTACATAGCGAATATTATTCATCGCAATTTCATCAGCAGGTGAATCCTGCGTTGTGCCCGGTTCATTATCCTGTTGCCACAGCATATGAATTTTTCCAAACATCACGCGCGGATATGCAACCGGAAAAGCATTTTCATGATCGAGATGTGTGGTATAGGTTAAATTAACAGGTTCGCTCCAGGTAGTACCGCCATCCGTGGTATACAAGCCAAATACATCATAATACGTTTGATTACCATTGAGCTGATATTCTACAGGCATGATATACATCAGA
>JAKQVC010000270.1 GCA_029571985.1 Bacteroidota bacterium
GAACCATTTCTGTGCTTTGCAATAATCACCTCTGCAACACCTTTGGTTGGGTTTCCACTTTCGTCGGTATCCAGACCGTAATATTCGGGACGATACAGGAAGCAAACGATATCGGCATCCTGTTCGATGGCACCGGATTCACGTAAGTCGGAGAGCATAGGTCGTTTGGTACCACCGCGGTCTTCCACCTTACGACTTAACTGCGACAGCGCAATGATTGGAATATTTAATTCTTTCGCAATGGACTTTAATGAACGTGAAATTTGTGAAATTTCCTGTTCACGGTTACCGCCTTTGTTGGAATCTCCGGCAGTCATCAATTGTAAATAATCGATTACCACCAACTGAATATCGTGCTGCATTTTTAAGCGGCGGCATTTTGCACGTAATTCAAATATATTGATAGCCGGTGTATCATCAATAAAGATAGGTGCTTCACTTAAACGTCCGCTTAATTTCACCAGTTGCACCATTTCATGTTCAGCCAGGTTTCCTTTGATGATTTTTTCAGCAGGAATTTCTGTTTCAGCAGAAATGAGACGTTTAACAATTTGTTGCGAACTCATCTCCAGCGAGAATACGGCAACACCTTTTTTAAAGTCGACAGCAGCATTTCTGGCTAAAGAGAGCGTAAAAGCTGTTTTACCCATGGCTGGGCGGGCGGCTACGATAATCAAATCAGAGCGTTGCCAGCCGCCTGTAACGCGATCAAGTGCAGAAAATCCTGATGGGCAACCTGTTAATGCATCTTCATGTTTCCGGGCTTCGTCAATTTCTTTAATTGTAACACTTAAGAGGTTATTAATATCACTAAAACTGGTACGTAAGTTTTTGTCGGCAATGTTGAACAGATTTTGTTCAGCTTTATCCAACAATTCGAATACGTCGGTTGTATCCTCGTAGGCATCGTGCACTATTTCGGAAGATATGCGAATTAATTCACGCTGAATGAACTTCTGTGCTACTATACGTGCATGGTGTTCAATATGCGCGGCAGAAGCAACCCTGTTTGTCAGTGACGTGATGTAGAAAGGACCACCGGCCTCTTCCAGCTGTCCCATTCTCCGCAATTCTTCTGTTACGGTCAGCAGGTCGATAGGTTGCGTTTTCTCGAACAGTCGACGAATAGCAGTAAAAATAAGCCGGTGCCTGTCGTCGTAGAAGCTGTCGGCACGCAGAATCTCAATGGCATTTGTAACGGCATCCCGGTCAATCATAAACGCACCCAACACCGCTTCCTCCAAATCTGAAGCCTGTGGTGGCACCTTACCATAAACAACCGATGACAAATCGGCTTGAGGTCGGCGATTGCGCACATTTCCAGGTGTGCGTTGATTGGTTTTATTCGGGTCAAATTCTGCCATGATGCTGGTTCGGATCGATGTTTTGTTACCCGCCGTTCACGAGTGTTGCGGGAGGCCAAAAGTAGTCAGGTTATGCGCCATTGGACAACTATTTAACCATAAAAATTAATGCACATTAAATCGTTACTTTATGAACGATAAAAAGCCCTATTTCTCTGTAATATACAAAGAAAAAAAATAGTTTCTCACGTTTTGTCCACACCTGGACATGTGCATTACATCCGTTTGAATGTCCGCTGACCAGTATTAGTTGCCGTGGTCGCAGCAGCCTTTTTCCGGCTTACCCGGAGAATCGCAACCGGAAGCCTGGTTCTGAATCTCGCTCATACGTGCAGGACTCAGGTATTTTGGTGTATAGGAAATGCTGCGCGATTGCAATTGCGCTAAAAAACTGCGCAAGTGTTGTTCTGACGCTGCAATGAGCACTTCATACACATGCATACAAACCGTGTCTGTGGTAGCCAGTTTTCCTTGCTCCAGGTCATATATATCTTTTTCTTCTATCCAGGCGCCTGTAGAAAGCGCTTTATCGAGTGAAAGGCCAGCTTCAGCCTTCAAGGTCTGAAAAAGTTGAGACCACTCACCTGCCGGAAATTCTCCATAGACATAGGATATTGGAGGCAGGGTATCCAACAGGCCCGTTAACAAGGTGCGGTGATTTTCTTCTGCCACTACTTTATGGGCAAACACAGGCATTTGATATTTCTCTGCAGCAAATTGATACACATCTCTTGCCAGCTTTTCTTCACAAATTAAATGGTATATATCATCTGCAACACTTGCAGGCAACGGAGTGTTTTGCGCTGTAACCCAAAGAGAAGGCATTAACAGGCAAATCGTAATGAATTGTTTCATAAAATGTATTTCAGGATAAAATTACCCTGAAAACAACCGGTACAATGTACCACAACATACAATCAACAGGAATAAAAGTCAATGCACAATATATTTAAATTCCGGCCTCTTTGAAGCTATATGTGCACTCATTTGCACGCAGGGTACACGAAGCAAAACATTTTAGCCAAAAACATAGTCATCTCCCCCCCCCCACAACTAGAAAAAGGCCTAATCACCGGTAATCATTACATATGTTGATGTGCGCGTTTTTTAATCATACCGCCGCGCGTATCTTTCACGCTTTGCATCATCACAAATGCATCTTTATCAATTAATTGAATTTCGGCTGTTATACGACTAATTTCCAAACGGGTAACAACTGAATATAAAATATCAATTTCTGTTTGACGATGGCCGTGACTGCCAAACCCTCGTTTACCCCGATAAACCGTAACACCATGACCTAATTTTGATGTAATCATTTCACGAATTTCCTCCGATTTTGGGGAGATGATGGTAATTCCGGTATATTCTTCAATTCCCTCCAAAATAAAATCCACCGTTCTACTGGCGGCGAGATAGGTCAGCATGGAATACAAAGCAGTTTCAATGGACAATAAATAAGCGGCGACGCTAAATATGACCACATTAAAAACGAGAATCATATCGCCAACGGTTATTCCCAATTTTCGCGTTAAGGTAAGTGCAAGAATTTCTGTGCCATCTAACACCCCACCTCCACGCATCACCAGACCGATGCCAAGTCCTAAAAAAAATCCACCGAAAACAGATACCAAAAGTTTATCTTCTGTAATCACCGGCATGTCCACTATAGCCACAGACAGCGATAATAAAACAATGCTCACTGCCGCTTTAATGGTAAAACTTTTTCCGATAAGGCGATATCCCAAAAATAAAAACGGGAGTGAAATCAGAAAAAATAAAATCGGAAAAGACCATTTTGTTACCTGAGCCGTAAGCAGTGCGATACCTACAGCACCTCCATCAACAACATCATTCGGCAATAAAAACCCTAAGAGACCAATAGATGCGGAACCAACGCCCAAAACCAGCATCACGGTGCTTTTCAGCAATTGCAGACTACGAAGGCGCAAGCGTTTAAATTCACGCATTAACACGTAATCCGAAATCTGGTCGTTGGGATTATTTTTTCTTCTCTTCGATTGTTCTGTTAACAGCCTGACTAAAAACGGGTGCATGTTTTTAAAGATACAAAAGCATACTGGTAAAAAAAAACGCGTCAAGTTAATCGTGACGCGTTTGCAATTAAATATTCTTTTTGCTCTTATTTAAAAGCGTCGATACCGGTGATATCAGCACCTGTAATTAATAAATGAATATCGTGTGTGCCCTCATATGTTATAACACTTTCGAGGTTCATCATATGGCGCATAATACTATATTCACCGGTGATACCCATACCACCTAAAATCTGACGTGCTTCACGTGCAATATCGACAGCGATTTTCACATTATTGCGTTTCGCCATAGAAATTTGTGCCGGTGTTGCTTTGCCTTCATTTTTGAGCACACCTAATCGCCATGCTAATAGTTGGGCTTTAGTAATTTCGGTAACCATTTCAGCCAGTTTCTTTTGTGTAAGCTGAAATCCGCCAATTGGTTTTCCAAACTGCACGCGTTGCTGGCTATAACGCAAGGCAGTATCATAGCAATCCATTGCAGCACCAATTGCGCCCCAGGCGATACCGTATCGTGCGGTTGACAGGCACATTAACGGACCTTTCAAGCCTCTGATATCAGGAAACAGATTTTCCTTAGGCACTTTCACATTATCGAACACCAGTTCGCCGGTTTGACTGGCTCTGAGCGACCATTTGCCGTGTGTTTCAGGAGTTGTGAATCCTTCCATACCACGTTCAACAATCAACCCTCTGATTTTCCCTTCTTCATCCTTTGCCCACACAACTGCAATATCCGCAAAAGGTGCGTTGCTGATCCACATTTTTGCACCATTTAATACAACGTGATCGCCTTTGTCTTTAATATTTGTAATCATGCCGCCCGGATTAGAACCATGATCAGGTTCAGTGAGTCCGAAGCAACCAATTAATTCGCCAGCGCCTAATTTTGGGAGGTATTTGCGTTTTTGTTCTTCTGTGCCGAAGGTATAAATCGGGTACATAACCAAACTTCCCTGCACACTCACCAATGACCGTATACCGCTATCGCCGCGCTCTATTTCCTGCATTATTAAACCATAGGAAATATTATCGAGTCCGCCGCCGCCATACTCAGCAGGAATAGAAGGACCGAAGGCACCAATTTCAGCCAAACCTTTAATGAGTTGCTTGGGGGTTTCCGCTTTTTGAGCGTATTCTTCAATGATGGGGCTGATTTCCTGTTTAACGTATTGTCTTACTGTATCCCGAATCAGTTTATGCTCGGTGGTGAGTAAGTCGTCTATCTGGTAATAGTCAACTCCTTCAAATAAATCGTTTGGCATTTGAAAAAAATTTGAGCAAAGTTAAGGAATCCTGATAGATTCCACATCTTCAAACACGGAAATGATACCTTTGTTCTATGGCAAAAATAATTCTGGAGGGCATGCGGTTCAGGGCCTTTATTGGCGTTTATGACTTTGAGCAGGCAGAAGGGAACGACATTGTTGTAGACCTTGAAATAAGTGATCCGGCCATCAGGTCTATGTCTGACAATCTGAGGCAAACAATTGATTATGCGCTGGCGTATCAGGCGGTTGCAGCCGTTATGCAAAACCGTTATCAATTGCTGGAAACTGCTGCTACGGATATTATCCTGAACCTACGAAAATCAGGTATGCAGGATGCAGACTGCACGGTGCGGATTGCAAAGATTAATCCGCCGCTCGATGGGCCTGTTGATCGGGTGATTATAGAGCTCACGAATGCAGAAGTTTAGGTGGTATCGCTATTTTTTATAATTTTGCACCTCATGGTCGGATGGCCGAGTGGCTAGGCAAGGCTCTGCAAAAGCTTGTACAGCGGTTCGAATCCGCTTCCGACCTCAAACCCGCTTCGGCGGGTTTTGTTTTTTCTGCAAGCACCAGATTAAATAAAAACGAAACCGGAACATCAGCATAGGATGTTCCGGTTATCGCCTCGTTATTCACCAGTGTGGCTAATCCACAATAATGATGCGTTTAGTTATTTGAATGTCGTTACCCATTATCAGCAAATTATAAGTACCTGCAGGAAAATCCTGAAGATCTAATCTCCATTTATAATTACTCTCAATGGCGGCATGCCTGATTTCATTACACATTTTTCTGCCTGCCATATCGGTAATAGTAAAGGTGAAGGATGAAGGCTCTTTCACTTCCAGATATACTTCCAAAATACCTTGTGATGGATTTGGATACACTTCACATTTAGGTTGATACACAGGCTCGTTGATATCTACAGTATAATCCGGAGTAATTAAATAAGTGCCGGTTGTTGCATTAAAATAATCTGTTCCTGATGTAGAAACACCAACAAATAAAATCTTCTCCAATTGCGGTACGTATACCATATTGCCAAATACCAGCCAGGTATAGTCAGGAAAATATTGATTGATGGATGGTTGATATACATTACCGGTATTTAAATCGACTGTTACTAATGACAACCCCGCACCGGCAGCTTCCGCATCTGCTGCTAATAAATAAGCGAGATGTTCTTCAATATTAATTGTCATTTCCACAAAACCGCCATCAGTTAAATCAGATTTCAAAGGTGTGTTTAAGTGGATGCGTTCGAATGCCTTGGTTGCGGGATCAAAGGACACTAGAATATATTCTATAACAGGGTCTGTGCGCCACGCTAAAAAAACATAACGACCATCTGCCAATTGAAATAAAGAAGGTTCTTCTTTATTGGCATTGTCATAGGCAGTATAATATCCAGGTTCATCAGCAATCAATTCGTCTTGCAAAACACTGAATGTATTGGTTACCGGATCAAAATACTCAACGCCTGCCAAATAGTTTCCGCCATATGTAGGATAGCCGCCAAACACAACTGCACCGCCATCATCGCAAGGTAATACCAATGCACTGCTTCTTGCCTGTATCAGCGAGCCTGCAGCGGTTGATGTACCTGAAGCAGGATCATACAATTCAGTCTGCACCGCAGCGGTAGGATCGTACCAACCACCAACAATTAACAAGCGACCATCGGTCAATTGAATACCGGTGCCCTGCATACGTGAATAGAGCATGGTTCCTGCATCAGAAAATGTGCGTGTTTCAGGATCATACCATTCGGCTGTATTATAAGCCGGAACACCTAAATTGTATCCGCCACCAGCAATGAAAAATCGGCCATCCTCTGTTTTAATTACGACAGCATTATCATGCGGGTAAAGCATATTTACATTTGTAAATACCATTGTTTCCGGGTTGAAAACATCGGCAAATGCAGAGGATACAAAACCATAACTTCTACCTCCGAAAAAAAGGAATTCGCCTGATGCAGTTGCTCCAATGGCTGTTGCTATGCGTGAAGTTTGCATAGGAGGACCGGGTTCAAAAACACCTCCTGCAGTTTGCGCGTGAACTCCAATGATGTAAAACACCATACAGAGTGTAAGTATATTCTTTCTCATAATTGTGAACTTTGGTTGATAACAAAGTACACGTGATACACCTGAGAAAAAAATGACCTGCATCACAGCATAATGTGACACACATCACAGGAACACGACAAACCAGGATTACTTTTTATCTTCTGCCGCGCTTTCGTCAGCTGCAACCCGAACACATCTGCACGACATGCCGTAGTTTTTGGAGAAATAATTCGTGTAGGTGAGCGGAAGTTTGTCTTTCAAAAAATAATATACCCAGGCTGTAGAAGCGTTATAGGCATCTGCCGACCAATAACTGGCCTGAATGTTATTACCGCTGTACCTTCCGTTGATATTTGGCGGAAATCCAAATTGTATTTTAAACCCTAAACTATCACCGTAGGCTAATACATAGCCCGCTTTTTTTTCACCTCCGGTCCAGGCAATTAAGCTGTCCCATTCAACATTAGTTGGTAACCTCCATCCGGCAGGACAGGCTGTTACAGCGTCGTCCCAGGTATAAAGTCTGCCAAAATCCTTACAACCCATCCCTTGTGCATCGTAGCAATAACTGTCCTTGGTTTTGAAACGCAGGTTTTCGCCCATCCAGTCAATGCCATTCAGGCGAAAGGCTGTATACTCGCGACTATCCCGTGAATCTTTGAATGTAAACAAAGAATCAGCCGGCATATCCATACGGGCGCTTTGTGCATCCACAGATAGCAGGCCAATAACAAACATGAAACACAAGCCAATTGCTCCTTTCATAATGCGCAAAATTGCCAATTTTATGTAGGAACAGCAAATCTCATGCCCATTCCACCGTAATTTCATTTTACCTTAGCGCCGTGGAAATATTAGTGGTTTCTGCTACACAGAAGGAAATTCAACCGTTATTAGACGCTTGTTCATACACTGGAGTGGCTTCCGGGCATTTTTTGTGCCATTTCCCCGACAGGAAGGCGTTTCATGTTCTTGTTACCGGTGTTGGTATTGCATCAACCGTGTTCAACCTGACGATGTTGTTGCATGACATAAAACCTGATTTAATTGTGCAGGCCGGTATCGCAGGCAGCTACCAAACGCTCTATGAAAAAGGTTCAGCTGTGCTGGTTAAACGCGATCGTTTTGCCGGTTTAGGGGCAGAACTTGGAGATCGCTTTGCTGACGTGTTTGAGATGGGCCTGGCTGATCCAAATGCATTTCCCTTCCGGGATGGATGGATAGATGGCATGGCAGACCAGGCATATTTTCCGATGCTACCCCGCGTTGATGGTATCACAGCAGATTTAGTAACCGGAACCGAAAAAACACGCAACGAACGATTTGCCTTGTATCAGCCTGCAGTTGAAAGTATGGAAGGAGCGGCCTGTTTTTTTGTAGCTGCACAGATGCATATTCCTGCCCTGCAAGTGCGCACCATTTCTAACTATATTGAAAAACGCAATACAGCGAACTGGAATATTCCGGATGCGGTTACACATTTGAACGCTTTACTTATTGAATTTCTTCAAGCTCAACTCGCATGAACCTGACCTTAGCCTATTCACCCTGTCCGAATGATACATTCATGTTTGATGCCATCGTGCACAATCGAATCGATACAGAAGGACTCACCTTTACAGTAACACATGCGGATGTTGAAACGCTTAACAATCATGCATTTGATGAAACCTATGATATCACCAAACTCAGTTTTCACGCTTATGCTTATGTAAGTCAGGCTTATGCACTGCTTACTTCAGGAGCGGCATTAGGGCGCGGTTGCGGACCACTGTTAATTTCAAAAGATGAAATTCCGCGCTCAAAAATTGAATTCTGTTTAATTGGTATACCGGGCAGACATACAACTGCAAATTTTTTATGTATGCTTGCTTTTCCGGAAGCAGCTACTAAAAAAGAAATGGTGTTTTCTGATATCGAACACGCCCTGTTAAGCGATCAGATTGATATTGGTTTAATTATTCATGAAAATCGATTTACGTATCAGCAAAAAGGATTGCGCAAAATCATGGATTTAGGCGAATGGTGGGAAAATAAATATCACATGCCGATACCACTTGGTGGCATTGCGGTAAAACGCGAACTCGGCGCAGCAACCATTGCCAAAATAAACAGGGTGGTAAATCGCAGCGTGCTGTATGCAATGGAAAATCCTGATATGTCGAAAACATATGTATGTGCACACGCACAGGAGATGTCGCCGGAAGTCATGCAGCAACATATCTCCTTATATGTGAATGATTTCAGTATTCAACTGGGCGATGAAGGAAAAATGGCTATTGAAAATTTATATGCCGTTGCGATGGATAAAAAACTGATTGCCGGTTTACGTTATCCGTTATTTGCCGACCAGTTATGAAATAACTGTTGACATAATTGCATGGCATCCTCAGGTGTATTTCCATAAATAAATAAACCTTCTGCGTGTCCGGCTGAGATGATGCATCCGCTGGTTTGATGTGGTTCGATGAGGGACATGACTGCTCTAGCCATTTCCGGGGTTCCATAGGTAATCTGGTTAGATACAGTGGGCAGCTTGTTCAGATAATATTGCCACATGCCCGCATGATGGATATGCATGACCATATGCACATGTGCGTTGGCCATATAGCAAGCAGCATGCGTCATAGTTTCTGATGATGCCTGGATATTGCCTGTTCCGTACACCGTGTTTTTATCTATGTCTACTTCCGTTACAAGACAAAAATGGGCTGCATGTATAGGATACTTGTTGCCTGTTTGAGTACCAGAAATCAAAAATTGGATGCCATCACCTGAGCGCATGGATATATTTCCATAGCCAATACCATCGGGATACATGCCGATTAATTGCATGGAATAGAGCTGATCTCTATATGCCAGTAAAATGTCAGGAACCGGCACGGGCAAATCTCTTTCTGTAAACCGGCAGGTAAATTTGATATAACCTTCGTCATGAATTGACATATGGCAAAAGTACGCATAACCAATTGTAAATAGATGATGCACATATAGGCAGAAAAAAAAGAGGATGGATACTAATTGAGTCCTTTTATCGTTAGCTGAGTAAACGCGACAAGATGTTTCCAAAAATCGGATTTGTGATGCTGCTTACCAGCATAAGCTTTTTTGCCTGTTCAGATCAAATTGATACAGACGAAACGTTGGCTACTTTGCATAATTACACCGGGCTGGACGGATGCGGATGGGTCTTAGAAATTGAAAACGGCAAAATACTGGAGCCTATTAATCTCGACACATTTCCGGTGCAACTTGCCGAAGGTAAAGACATTTATATCACCTATACACTAACAGGTGGCGCGTCCATTTGTATGGTTGGTGATATAGTGGAAATTCAGACATTAAAAGAATAAACAGCGGAATCAACGATGAGGAAACAATCGTGCGATCGCCTCTGGTTCTGCGGCGCAAATACCACGTTCAGTAATTAATCCGGTAACATAGCGTGATGGCGTAATATCAAAAGCAGGGTTAACGGCATGTGCATCAGCCGGAGCCACAAGTACTTGCTGTATATTACCTGCGTGTAACCCCTGAATATACAGTACTTCTTCAGCACTTCTTTCCTCAATCACTGCCTCAGTGAGCGCATCCTGCATCGTGAAATCGATACTGGAAGAAGGTGCAGCCACATAAAAAGGAATGTGATGTTCGTGTGCCGCTAATGCTTTCAGGTAGGTGCCAATTTTGTTGATGACATCGCCTTTTGCAGTGGTTCTGTCCGTGCCAACCAATACAATATCCACTTTTCCCTGTTGCATCAGATAGCCTGCTGCATTATCAGCAATCAGGGTATAGGGAATACCGTTTTCACCCAATTCCCACGCTGTTAATTGTGCGCCCTGATTTCTTGGTCGGGTTTCGCTTACATATATATGCACAGGTATGTGACGCTCCGCCGCTGCATAAATAGGAGCGGTTGCTGTTCCACGATCAACTGTTGCCAGCCAACCCGCATTGCAATGCGTCATAATATTGACCGGTTCCCCTTGTTTTCGTTTGGCAATTTCCTCAATGAGTGAAAAACCATAATTACCAATTGCCGTATTTGCCTCTATATCTATTTCACAGATTCCTTGTGCTCTGACACGGGCGTACCATTTAGATTCGGCGATAGAATCATTTCCGGTGAGGGCATGCAGCATTTCATTTAAAGCCCATCTTAAATTAACGGCAGTTGGACGGGTTTTCAATAATTTGCCATAGGCCTCTTCGAAAAAAAAATCACGTGCGCAACTGGCCGGTACTTCGCAGGCGGCGAGATACATCCCCCACCCTGCTGCAGCACCGATTAATGGCGCACCTCGTACCCACATATCCCGAATAGCAACGCACATCTCATCCACCGAATGTATATCAGCGATTACAATTTTATGCGGCAACCAGCGTTGATCAATTAATTGTACGATGGTATCATCTTCCGGATGCAACCAGATCGTTTGATATTGCTTACCTTTAATGAGCATAAAGTGAATGAAACGCTTAGTTCTGCTGTTGATGT
>JAKQVC010000099.1 GCA_029571985.1 Bacteroidota bacterium
TATTATTGATTTTAAACGTGCAGATATGTCCACCGCACGACAGATGGAAGAGTGAATGCCTGCTCGTTTAAATCAGGTAAATTTATTAACCCCCCAAATTCCATTTAACAAAATTAATGCACTCCCCTCTCCGCCGACTGAAAGGAGACGGGGAGGGGCAGGGGGTGGGGTAGAAATGCAGGTGCCGACGAGTAGGCGAGTGTGTCCGCCGTACGGTGGATGTTCGCCTGGCGGCGAAATGCCGTGTGCGAGTGTGGATGATTAGCCAATTAGCCGATTAGGCGAGGAATGCAGAATTATTTGATTGCCGACGTAGCGCAGCGAAGTCCCGAGTACTCGGCATTGGCCGATATAAATACAGATGTGTTCAGGTGTTCATGTGTTCGTGTTATACTAATGAACAAAGGAAACCTCAACTACGATTCAACCGGTACTTCACTTAAACAGTAAAGGGCATCGCCCTCTCCATGACGTCAGGAGGCTTGCCGCTCCGAAGAATGAGGAGTGGGGAGAGCCTGCCGCTCCGAGGAACGAGGTGTGGGGAGGGGTGAGGCAGCGTAAAAGCGGAAAGTAATTACAAGAATCAATCTCCACCAACAGATCCATATCCAATACCAACACCCAATCTACCTTTTAAAACTACCCCCAAATTAAACCCCACTGCAACTCAAACTCAATTCCAAAATACAACACATTTGAAACACCACCATCCAACCTCAAAACCCATAAAAAAAGGCCGTCATAAAATGACAGCCTTTTTTTAAAATATTTATGCTAACCTTATTTCGCGATTTTTAATTCGCTGATGAGGTTTTGGGCGCCTGCGTATTTGTCGATGATGAATAATACGTAGCGGATATCTACACTAATTGTTCGGTTCATGGCAGGGTCGAAAATATAATCGCCCGGTGTGCCTTCGTAGTTGCCATCGAATGCTAAGCCGAGTAATTCGCCTTTGCCGTTCATGATAGGACTACCGCTGTTACCACCGGTAATGTCGTTATCAGAAATGAAACAAACCGGAACAGTGCCGTTTTTATCGGCATAACGACCGTAGTCTTTATTTTTCCAGAGTTCATATAATTTGTCCGGAACCATAAATTCTTCGTCAGTATTATCGCGTTTTTCCATAATACCGTTGAGGTTGGTTTGCCAGTGATAGAAAACTGCATCACGGGCGTTATAATCCTGCACAGTACCATAAGTTAAACGCAAGGTGAAGTTGGCATCAGGATAAATGAATTTACCATTTTGTTGCTTCAAAACACCTCCAACATATTCGCGCTCCAATCGGTTGATTTCACCATTTGCTGCGCGGAATACACTACCTGCTGATTGTGCATCGATATACAATTGAATATAAAAATCGTATAACGGATCTTTCTTCAACTTTTTCTCGTTTGGTGCTTTCAGATAAGCATCCAGTTTTTCTGGTGAAGTAAATACTGATTTTGCAAATGCAGATTTACTCCAGGTCATAAACTTCTCTTCTGCAGTAGCACCTTTTGTTTTTGCTAATATATCGGTAATTACCTGAGGCTGACTTTCAGCTGGTAATTTGTTGTGCAACATCGTTAATAAGGCAGCCAGTTTTTTAATCTCTGTGTCGTACACGTAAGTCTTCCACATTTCATCACCCGCAGCAGCTACACCATCAATAATAGCCTGACGTTCTTCAGCGCTTGGTTTTTCATCACCAAACAGGTTTTCGATATCGTTTAATGATAAGGCGAAATTTCCTGAAGGCATCAATACTACAGAATATATTTTCAAATAAAATTCTGTGTTTGCCGTAGAAAGTGTAGCGTATTGCTTCTGGAAATTGTTAAACATTTCCTTATACTTCTCTTCTGTAGATGCACCTTGTGCTTTAGCCCACTGCATGAACGTTTTTTCGAAATCTTTTTTAATGGCTTCAGCGTCCATGCGTTTCATACCATCAATTTGTGTTTCCCACAATTTCAATGCGTTCATCAATGAAGCGTAATCGCTGGCTAACTGGATACGAACGGCTTCGCTCTTATCCATATCTGCTTTCATAACATCTGTTACTGTTTCAAAAACAGCAATCTGTGCAGGATTACTTTCATTAATTACCTCAGTCATGCCATAAGAAGTCAGATAACGTTCGGTTGATCCGGGATAGCCCATAATCATGGTGAAATCGCCTTCTTTATAGCCATCGAGAGAGATGGTTAAGAATTTTTTCGGTGTATAAGGTTTGTTATTTGCGCTGTATTCAGCAGGGTTATTATCCTGATCGGCATACACACGGAAAATACTAAAGTCACCGGTATGACGTGGCCACATCCAGTTGTCAGTATCTCCACCAAATTTACCTACAGAAGATGGTGGTGTACCTACGAGGCGCACATCATTAAATATCTGATACACATAGATGAAATACTGATTGCCATAAAACATGGCTTTCAATTCAGCTTCCAGACCATTTTGTGCATAGCGGCTAACCAGTCGGGCTTCAATTTCAGAAACTTTTGCGCGACGTGCAGCCATATCTAAACCTTCCAGTTTTGGAACGATAGAGTCGGTTACATCAAAGGCATTTTGTAAAATGCGAATGCCCAGTCCTGGAATCGGTAATTCTTCGCTATAAGATTTAGCCCAGAATCCGTCATCCAGATAATTATGTTCTGTTGAAGATACAGAGGCAATAGCATCATAACCGCAGTGGTGGTTCGTAAAGAGCAAACCGTTTTGAGAAACCAGTTCGCCTGTACAGAAGCCGCTTCCGCTGTTGGTCATTTGCACAATAGCGTCTTTGAGACTTGGGTTTTCTGTGTTGTAGATTTCATCTGCCGACAGCTTAAGGCCGAGTTGGTGCAGATAATCAAAGTTCAACTGGCGAACCAGGTTTGCCAGCCACATCCCTTCATCAGGGTTAACGGCTGCGCGCACCGGCTGCAGGATGGTTACAAAAGCTATCGCTAAGGCTACCATCATCTTGGTTAAAGTACGACTTATCATATTCAGATTATTGTATAAGATTTGGTTCGGCGAAGTTACGGCTTAAGCCCCCAATTTGGGCACCAGACACAAAAAAAGCGGCCTGAGAGCCGCTTTCTTTAACAAAATTTTAAATTATTCTTCCTTGAGAAATTTCTTCGTGATAAGGGTATTCCCCTGGTAGCTGGCTGCCAGAAAGTAAACACCGGGTTGCAAATCAGCCAGGCTGACCTTCACTTCATCTTTACCGGGTTCAGGAATAATGACCTTGATTTCGCGTCCAACAATGTTCAGAATGCTGATTTTGTCGACGTGTTCGTAGCTAAAGCTAATGGTAGCGTAGCTTTTAACCGGATTTGGGTTAATGGATACTGTCGGTTCATCATCGCTATCTATAAAGAAAGAGAAGTCTGAAACCGCTTGTGCAGAGGTAATTACACAGGGCTCTCCCTCGGGTAAAACCCCCGTAGGCAGCGCTCCATATGCACCGGTAACTGTCGCAGAGACCAGTAACAATGTGTAAAGTTTTCGCATAGGCTGTGATCCTTGTTGGCTAAGATACAATGATTCTTTTTGAAATACAAAAACCGCGCCATGTGCAAAACAGCAGATTTAACTTATGTTAACCTGCCCACTGTGCTGTTTTCCATACATATAACGGCTGAAACAGGCCTAAAGTTACAGGTCATCCTCCTCGTCGTTCTCATCAAACTGGTCGAGCAGATCTAAAGAGGAATCATTAAACATGCTCGAAAACAGGTCGGAGAACTGTGTGCCGGCCTGCAGCTGATGTTTACTCAGGAGGCTATATTCGGCCAATCCATGCAGCACAAATTCCATCAAAAACAACTTTTCCTCGGCACTGGCCTTTGGATGCTGTTTGTCGACTAATTTCTGCAACCCGGGAACAGACTGTAGGGCAAGGGCATATTCCTTTTGCGATAATTCATTGAGCAGGTCGATGGTATGCCCGTCATTAAACCACTGGATGATGGTTTGATATGCGCCTCCTCCGGCAGATTCTTTTTCGCTTTGTTTTCGATTTCCGGTTTTCTTTGCTTTTTCAGGCGCAGGAAAATAATGCACGAATTGAGAACGGATGGCTTTGCCAATTAAATTGAGTGCAACGATATATGGACCTTCCTGTTCGCCTTCATACACCAATTCAATTTTTCCGGTGATGCTTGGAATTAATCCGCTGAAATCTCCAATGCGCACATATGTTTTGGATTCATTGTTTCTCAATGCACGACGCTCCGATGCAGAAACCAGATTTTCTAATGCCGTGATTGTCATACGCGCACTTACACCTGATTTTTGGTCGACAAATTCACTTTGTCTTGCTTCAAAAGCGATTTGTTCAACTAAATCATAGGCTAAATCGAACACATGCACAGCAGCTTCCTGGTCGCGGTGTATACCTGCTTCCTGACGTGTGATTTTTTTTGAAACATGAAGGTCTTTGGGATAATGTGTGAGGATCTGACTTTCAATACGGTCTTTTAATGGTGTAACAATTGATCCCCGGTTGGTATAATCTTCGGGATTTGCAGTAAAAACAAATTGAATATCAAGTGGTAAACGCAATTTGAATCCCCTGATTTGCATATCCCCTTCCTGTAAAATATTAAATAAGGCTACCTGAATTCTTGCCTGTAAATCAGGTAATTCATTGATTACGAAAATGCCGCGATGGGCACGTGGAATTAATCCGTGATGTATAACACGCTCATCATTATAATGCAATTTCAAATGCGCAGCCTTTATCGGATCCAGGTCGCCAATAAGATCGGCAATACTCACATCGGGCGTGGCTAATTTTTCGGTATAGCGCTCGTCGCGATGCAGCCATTCAACAGGAGTTTCATCTCCCATTTCTGCAATCGTATGTTTGGCAAACCAGGAAATGGGTTGCATAGGGTCATCGTGTAATTCGCTGCCGGCAACATAGGGAATATACGTATCTAACAGGCCGGTCATAAGTCTGGCGATACGTGTTTTTGCCTGTCCGCGTAATCCAAGCAAAATCATATTATGTCTGGATAAAATAGCGCGCTCCAAATCCGGAATTACGGTATGTTCAAATCCGTAAACACCTGCAAATACCGGCTTACCGCTTTTTAATTTGCTGATGAGATTTCTCCGCAATTCTTCCTTCACAGAAACGGGTGTGTATCCTGAGGCTTTTAATTCACCAAGTGTTTTAATTGTTGGTTGTTTTTCCATAATAATTACCGCACATTGCGCCTGCGGTTGCGTTCATAATCTTCAAATATAAAATCGCCTAATCCTTTTAAACTGGTATAAAAGGCTTTGCCCTGATTGATTTCAGTAAACTCTTCAACAAATTGCTGCAAATAACTATCGCGTGCAATCATAAAAGTGGTAATGCGAATACCCAATTTTCGACATTGTGCGGCGAGGTTAAGTGTTTTGTTTACAATTATCGTATCTAACCCGAAACTGTTTTTATAATATTTGCCATTGCGTATGATACAAGTGGGTTTTCCATCTGTAATCATAAAAATCTGCTTATTGGGATTTTTCCTTCTGCGCAAAATATCCATGGCTAATTCAAGTCCGGCAACGGTATTCGTATGATACGGACCAACCTGCAAATAAGGAATATCTTTCATTTCTATTTGCCAGGCATCATTACCAAATACAATGATATCGAGGGTGTCCTTCGGATATTTTGTTTTAATGAGTTCACTGAGCGCCATCGCCACTTTTTTGGCAGGTGTTATTCGATCTTCCCCATATAAAATCATGGAATGCGAAATATCAATCATCAGCACAGTAGAGGTTTGTGCAGTATGTGATTTTTCGGTCACCACCATATCGCTTTCATCTAAGTGAAAGTCCTGTATGCCATGATGGATGTATGCATTTTTCAGCGATTCATTAAAGTCAATTTGATCCGGCGCGTCACCATATCGGTAATCGCGTTTATCAGAAGTTAATTCATCACCGGAACCGGTATGGGTTGTTTTATGATTACCCGGTGAGCTCTTTTTGAGTTTGCCAAAAATTTGATCCAGAGAAGATTTTCGGATGCTCTGTTCCATTTTACCGGTTATCTGCATTTTTCCGGATTCAGGTTCATCTTCTTTTAGAAAACCACGGTCTTTTAATTCCTGGATAAAATCGCCCATGCCATATTCGGGCGTGGTAATTTGATATTGCTTATCTAATTGATTAAGCCAGGCGAGCGCTTCATCCACATCACCACTGGTGTACACCAGTAATTCCTGCAACAATTCAAACAAGGTGTCGAATATGTTTTTCTCAGGTTCTTTAAATTGAGAGAAGCGATTGCCAATCATACGAATATACTTATCGGTATCAGACTTAAAGGGATGTTATCAGCACCTGCGTTTCGGTATATTGAGTGCACCTAATTGTCCGCCAAACAAAATATCCCGCACGCCATCACCTCTTAAAAAATCGTGTGGAAATCCTAATTCGATGGCACTCACTTCATGCAATCTTTTCAAATGTTCTGCACTCAGGCTAATCTGCGTGGCGCCGATACTGTCTTTGAGTTGCTCAACGTTGCGTGCTCCAACAATCGGAATGATGTTTTGTCCCTGCAGCATAACCCATTTTATAGCCACTTGTGCAGGACTGCATCCGGTTTCTGTGGCAATGTTTACGACTTCCTGTGCTATTTTTCTGTTGCGCTCATTTAAGCGAACACTGTTTGCCTGTAATCTTTTTGGGTCGCCGTTATCCTGCAAATATTTTCCGGTTAATGCACCGCCCGCAATTGGTGCCCAGGCAACTACGCCTAATTCGAGTGCCTCGGCCATCGGAATTAAATCGCGCTCAACAGTGCGTTGGATTAAACTGTATTCAATTTGTAAAGCAATAAATGGATCCCATCCGCGTAAATCAGCAATAGCATTTGCGCGACTTACAATCCATGCAGGTGTATCGGAAATAGCTACATAAAATATTTTTCCCTGCTGCACTAAATCATGCAAGGCACGTAAAACTTCTTCGGCTTGTGTGGTAAAATCCCATGCATGGAGATATAAAATATCGATGTGATCTACTTGTAATCTGCGCAAACTTCCTTCAACAGACTGCACCATATTTTTTCTGTGGTTTCCAGCGAGATTTAATCCGCGCTCATGCGTAACCAGGGCATATTTTGTGGCTATGACCAAATCATCCCGTCGTCCGCTTTGTTTGATGAGCTCACCTAAAAATCGCTCACTGGTGCCCTCTGTGTATCGGTTGGCTGTATCTATGAAGTTTCCTCCAGCTTCCAGGAAGGCGTGAAATTGTTTGCTGCTTTCCTCAAAACCCGCTCCCCATCCCCATTCTTCACCAAAGGTCATGGTGCCTAAACAAATTTCCGAAACCCTGAGACCGCTACGGCCTAATAATGTATATCGCATATATGCTTTTTAGTACTGCAAGTTTGCTGAATCCCCGCCAATGTTCCAAATACCTCACCCTAAACATAACCTGTAGTTTACAAATAGGTTCACTATTTTCGCTGATAAATGCAATTGATGATGGGCTTAAGATTTACAGTACCCGCACTTATGTTGTTTTGTGCGGTTTCGCTGCAGGCGCAGACTTCCGACGAAAAAACGCTCGATCGTATTTTCGATGAAACAATGAATAATGGCGAGGCCTACGACAACCTGCATGTGTTGTGTAAACAAATCGGTCACCGTTTGGCAGGGTCTCCGCAGGCTGATATGGCTGTTCGTTGGAGCTTTGCCTTGTTGCAAACCTATGGATTTGACTCTGTATGGCTCCATCCGGTAACTGTTCCCCATTGGGTGCGTGGCGAAAAGGAGTATGGCGAAATACTCAATGTTGCAAAGGTGAACATTCTCGCACTTGGTGGCAGTATTTCTACCCCGGTGGATGGCATCACAGAAGAGGTTATTGAAGTGCGCGATTTTGACCATTTAAAAGAACTGGGTCCGGAAAAGATTAAAGGCAAGATTGTATTTTTTAATTATCCTTTTCCGCAAAATGTGGTGAATAGTTTCGAAGGCTATGGCGAAGCAGGTCCTTACAGATGGCATGGCCCGAGTGATGCCAGTGCTATGGGCGCAAAAGCTGTTTTAATCAGAAGCGTGGGTTCGGCACATGATGATTTTGCACATACCGGTAGCACCACGTTTGCATCTGGTGTGCCCAAAATTCCATGTGCTGCTTTAAGTGCTATTGATGCCGATCTATTAAGTGCAACCTTGCAGGGAAATACAAACACCCTGTTTAAGATGATATTAAATTGCAAGATGTTGGACTCCGTGCAATCTTATAATGTGATTGCTGAAATGCGTGGGTCTCAGTTTCCAAATGAAATTATTGTGGTGGGTGGTCATCTGGATAGTTGGGATGTGGGTGAAGGCGCCCATGATGATGGTGCAGGATGTATGCAAAGTGTTGAAGTACTGCGCACATTAAAAGCAGCCGGTATTCAGCCTAAAAGAACCATTCGTTGTATTTTATATATGAATGAAGAAAATGGCAACATGGGTGGCAAAACTTATGGCAAATATGCAGAACGCTCAAAAACAGAAAAACATATAGCAGCACTGGAAAGTGATGCAGGCGGATTTTCACCGCGAGGATTCAGTATGGATAGTGCATTGTTGCATGCAGCCAATATTCAGCCATTAATAAAAATGATGGAACAATATGGTGTCTATCAATTTTCGGAAGGTCATGGCGGCACAGATATTGGTCCGCTTGAAAAAGCCGGAACGCATTTAATTGGGTTGGTGCCTGATTCGCAACGCTATATGGATTTGCATCATACCGAAAATGATGTATTTGAACAGGTGCATATTCGTGAATTACATATGGGCGCAGCGGTAATGGCTATGATGTGCTGGTATCTGAGTGAATATGGCGTGCAATAATACAGCAGGCTGTTCAGGCAGGCATCGGTTTACAGGTCAAATCATCTGGCACTCATGGCAAAATTGATTACCTTAGTTTAATCAAAACCCAATCCTTGAGATTCATTTTATTGGCATCTTTTTTTACCCTATGCATGTATCATGCACATGCACAATCTGTTTCAGGTTTTGTGATGGATGCAGAAACGGGTGAGGTGTTACCGGGAGTTACTATCAGAAATCAATTTGTGGTTGATTCGACGGGAGAGGATATTTCCTTTGCTGCTCGTAATGCTGAAATTATCAGTACAACTGATATGGATGGATATTTTTCCATGCAAATTAAACCGGGTTTGCAGTTGTTGGTATTTAGTTTTATTGGTTATGAAAGTATGTTGGTGCCTTTGAATGGGGATACATTATCAGCGCAATTGCTGCAAATCAGATTAATGAGTAATATGTCTGAAATGGATCCCGTGGTAATCAGCGGTAGTTTATATGAAAAGCGACTGTCAGAAGAAAGTGTGAGTATGGTGGTGGTTTCGCAGCGCATTATTGAGCAAACAAATGCCACGAGTTTAAGTGATGTTTTATTAAAAGCACCCGGCGTGTATATGATGGATGAGCAGGCCAATATCCGGGGAGGTACAGGATTTACGTATGGAGCAGGTAGCAGGGTGATGTTAGTGGTTGATGATCAGATTTTATTGGCAGCAGACCGTGGTGATGCAAAATGGAATTTCGTTCCCTTAGAATTAGTGCAACAGGTGGAAGTAATTAAAGGCGCTTCTTCTGTTTTATACGGCAGCAGTGCCTTAAATGGCGTAATTGCTGTACGCACCGCATGGCCGACAGCAAAACCGCAAACCACTGTTCAGGTTTATCATACCCGCATCGATAAACCATCGCTGGCGGAAGCCACCTGGTGGGACCATGCGCCAACCCAATCAGGTATTCAGTTTAGCCATCTGCAAAAATTTGATAAAATGGATTTGGTGTTGGGTGGTAATGTGCAGGAGCACGCATCGCATTTATTAGGACAATATAGTTCTCGTGCACGCATGACCTGGAAAACACGGTTTCATCCAGAACAGGCAAATGGCATTTCCTGGGGTGTAAACGGTAACCTGATGTCGGATAGGGAAGGTCTTTTTTTCTTATGGGAAGATGCAGATTCCGGTGGATATAAACCATTCCAGGGATATCTGGATACAGTTACTTCAACCTTGCTCAACTGGCAATATGCATGGTTAACAATTGATCCGTGGTTGAATTATTTCGATGATAAGGGCAATATGCATTATTTTAAAATGCGCTATTATGGAAGTGATGTGATATATTCTGATTCAACGGATGGTGATGCCTGGCTTTTAAATCTGGATTATCAATATAAGCGCAGTTTCTCCAGAGGAGGCGTTTTTACTGCGGGCGCACAAGGATATTATTTTGATGTGGATGATTATGATGTGGGTCAGCATGCAGGTATTAGTGCCGGCGTATTTGCGCAGATTGAAAAAGAAATCTGGCATCGGTTAAATTTGAATCTCGGTGTGCGTGAAGAGTTTTATAAATTAGATACAACGGCCGGTGCGGCTGTGCCGATTTTTAAAACAGGTTTGAATTATGCTGCCGGTCGGCTAACGAATATTCGTTTATCATTTGGACAAGGTTATCGCTTTCCGAGCCTGGTTGAGCGATTTGCGAATAGTAAATTAGGTGCATTATCTATTTTCCCAAATCCGGATTTGTTACCTGAATATGGTTGGAATACCGAATTAGGTGTTATGCGGAATATCAGAAGGGATAATTTTTATGGTTATGTGGATGTGGCTGTATACCTCACCGAGTATTTCGACATGACTGAGTTTACATTTAATTTTTATCCGGGCTTGGGTCCGGGATTTAAATCGCTCAATAATTCCCGGGCCCGCATCGGTGGATTGGAAGTTACGTTGAAAGGAGAATCAGAAGTATTTGGAAATACTTTAAGCTGGCTTGGTGGCTATAATTATATTTATCCGGCCAATATTACCGGTGATTCTTCGAATTTAGATATGGCTACTTTTGCCGGAAATTTTTTAGAAGGATTTTCAGCAAGCAGCAGCGATTCAAGCTTTTTAGCATCTGTGCTCACCTATAGGTTCAGGCATATGGCACGCATGAATATGCAGTACGAAATGAAAAGATGGTCGTTTGGATTTGATGTGAATTATTACAGCCTCATGGAAAATCTGGATGCCATTTACATTAGCTTTATTCCCGGCATTGTTGAGTATCGAGAAGGGCATATGCAGGGCGATTGGATAGTGGATGGTCGCGTGGGCTATAAACTCACCGATGATATGCAGCTGCGTTTCTTAGTGAAGAATGTAAGTAACAGGATGTATGCCCTGCGTCCGGCAAAATATGATCCTCCAAGATCCTTTACTTTGCAATGGAGTGTAAATCTGTAAACATAACCATATATGAAACGACGTGTAACCGGCATCGGCGGTGTATTTTTTAAGGCTAAAGGTGATGTAGCTTCACTGAATGCCTGGTATGAACATCATTTAGGGATAGATTACAAAAGCTCAGGCGGATATCCTTATTGGCAATGGCGTGCAATGGAAGCACCTGAACGCACCGGCGGTACTGTATTCAGTATTTTTAAATCAGACTCCAATTATTTCGGCTCGCCTGAACAACAATTTATGTTTAATATGCGCGTTGAAGATTTGAGTACCCTAATAGAAACCTTACGCAATGAAGGTGTTACCATTGCCGGTGAGATACAGGAATTCAGCTACGGTAAGTTTGCGTGGATTGTAGACCCGGAAGGAAACAAAATCGAATTGTGGGAACCTACCGGCGATTCAGAATTTCCGGGTGGTATGCCCATGTATTAAAAAGGGCTGATCCTATTTGCGTTTCAGCATACCAATAACCAGCAGGAATGCAACAGAGCCAACAACGGCTGCAGCTAATGCATATAATACGTTTTCTTCAACGATACCCAGTTGTTCGAAAATCCAGCCGCCCAGCACTGCACCTACAACGCCAACGATAATATTTCCGATAAGGCCGAAGCTCTCACCTTTAATCAGTTTTGCGCTTACCCATCCGGCAATTGCGCCTATCAGGATGAAATACAGGAAATTATCCATGCTGCAAAGATATTACCTGTGAAGATGTGTACATAATAAACCTCGCTTAATGTTGTAATTGCAATTTCAGGAGATTTCTGAATACACTGTTTTCCTGTGATGCCAGTTCAGTATAAGTGCCTTGTTCGGCTATCCGGCCTTCAGCTAAAACAAATATGCGGTCTACATTGCGGATGGTTGACAACCGGTGCGCGATAATGATGGTTGTGCGTCCTTCCATTAGTTTCTCTAAGGCATCCTGCACTAATTTTTCACTTTCTGCATCTAACGAACTGGTGGCTTCATCTAATATTAAAATGGCAGGATTTTTTAAAATCGCCCGAGCAATGGCAATGCGCTGTCGCTGACCACCGGATAGTTTCACACCGCGCTCACCAACCACTGTTTCAAGTTGCTCCGGAAACTGACGAATAAATTCCCAGGCATTGGCCTGACGTGCGGCTTCAATAATTTCCGCTTCTGAGGCACCCGGTTTACCGTACGCAATATTTTCGCGAATAGATCCGCCAAATAAAAGGACTTCCTGTGGTACAAAAGCCATATTATGCCTTAACTGCCTCGGCTCAAATTGAACGGCATCTATACCATCGAAAAAAAGTTTACCCGTATTCGGCTGATATAATTGCAAAATAAGTTGCGCAATTGTTGATTTACCGGCACCACTATATCCGGCAAGGGCAATTTTTTTTCCGGCATCAATTTCCAAATCAATTCCGTTCAATACCTGAATATCAGGCCGTGTCGGATAGCTGAAATAAATCTGCCTGAGAAAAATGCGTCCGTTTAATCGTTGTTTCGCATCTGGTATTTGGTTTAAATCTAATTCACCTTCCTCATCCAGAATTTCAAAAATACGTTCAGTGGCACCAACAGTTTTTTGCAGTCGACCAAACAAATCACCCAAACCACCAACGGCACCTCCGATAAATCCGGTATATAACACAAATGAAAATAAATCACCCTCCTGAATTGTGCCTTGGGCAAGTAGGGTAGTGCCATACCAGATGACCAGAACGAAGCTGCCAAATAATCCAAGAATTAAAAACGTAGTAAATCCGCCGCGATTTACAGCGCCGCGTATACCTGTTTCCACTACTTTTTGCAAAAAACTCCGATAGCGACTGGCTTCGTAATTTTCGTTAGTAAATGCTTTTACAGTTGCTACGTTTTGCAGTGTTTCTTCTACCACAACATTGCTGGATGCCAATGCATCTTGTCTGAATTTAGAAAGTTTGCGAATAAATTTTCCATATAAAACCGCAACTAAAACCAGCACCGGAAAGGAGCATAACATGAGCAGGGTAAGTTGGGGGGAGATATAAAATATAAAACCAATACCGAAAACGATGGTCACCATTTGCCGCACAAATTCGGGCAATGTGGCACTTAGCATATCTTGCAGTTGATCTACATCATTGGTTGATCTGCTGGTCAGTTCGCCTACGCGGTGTTGCTCGAAAAATGCCAGTTTGAGCGTAAGCAACTGATTAAAAAAATGCATTCTGACATCAGCCATTGCTTTTTCGGATGCTGTTGCAAACAGGTACACACGAAAAAAACTAAATACCGCCTGAACGAGTAATACAGCAGCTAAAATCAAAGCCAGTGTATTGGTATCCTGCATCCAGGGAATCGGGTTGGTATGTTTAGCTGAATCAATCAGCTTTCCCATCAGCCACGGAAACAGCATGGTGGTAAAACTGGAAAGCAATAAAAAAATAATACCGATAATAAATTGTGTGCGGTAAGGTTTCAGATAGCGTAAAATACGCAACGCAACCTGTGCACTTTTGCGGGTAATGCGTTTTGATTGTGATGGTTCAGACATGTAACGGGTGGTGAGCGGATAAATTGGAAGAGCAACTTATACGGGACAAGTATACTGACGATTTTGTTAAGTAAAGATTTTAATTTTACAGGTATGGTAACACATGTTCAGGTGGTTTTGCCGGCCTTTCCGCGCGGATTTCATTTGATTGATGCGCATATACTGCAGGCGGTTGGTGCTTTACCCAACAACGGATTGTTGCATGTGTTCATTCAACATACCTCTGCAGGTATTTGTATCAATGAAAACGCTGACCCGACTGTTTTACAAGATTTTAATTCGGTTTTCGACCGATTGGTTCCCGAGGGGCAGTCGTATTATGCACATACCCTTGAAGGTGATGATGATATGCCGGCGCATATTAAAAGCGTGTTAACAGGTCATTCAGTAAGTATTCCGATTGTGCATGGGCAACTGGCCCTTGGCACGTGGCAGGGGATTTACTTGTGTGAGTTCAGAAACCGGGGAGGTAACCGACGTTTATTGGTGAGTATCTATCAATAAAAAATCCCCCCGGTATGCGGAGGGATTTAAATGATATGCAAGTGATTTTACATCACTTTTTTCACGATAGCATCAAACGCTTCAGGGTTATTCATAGCTAAATCAGCTAAAACCTTGCGGTTGATATCGATATTATTTGTTTTGAGTTTGTGCATGAAGGTGCTGTAAGTAAGGCCATGAGGGCGCACAGCTGCATTGATACGGGTAATCCAGATCTGGCGATATAATGGTTTCTTATCCTTACGGCCAACGTAGGCATAGCCCATGGCTTTATCAACGGCGTTTTTAGCTACCGTTAAAACGTTCTTGCGACGGCCCCAATAGCCTTTAGCAAGCTTCAACATTTTTTTCCTGCGATTGCGCGACGCGACTTTAGGTACTGACCTTGGCATATTCTACAGTTTTATCAGATGGCAAGTAAACGCTTGATATTAGCTGAATCCGCTTCGCTAACGAGGCCTGGAGCAGTCAGGCGGGTTTTACGCTTGTTACTCTTTTTGGTGAGGATATGGCGTTTAAACGCTTTAGCGCGTTTTATTTTACCGCTACCGGTCACCTTGAAGCGCTTCTTCGCGCTGCTGTTGGTCTTCATCTTCGGCATATGGACTCGCGTTTTTGTTTACTTCCCCGAAACTTCGGGAGCGCAAAGATAGGATTTACCCCTGAAACTTCAAAACTCAGAGGCAACTTCTTTCTTTGCCAGGTGAAATGTTAGTTAAACCCTTATCCGGCAGGGGTTTCTTTCTTTTTAGTGCCGGGTGCTTTTGGTACAAAGGTGATATACATCCTTTTGCCTTCCATTTTTGGCATCTGGTCGGGCACGCCAACCTCTTCCAGCCTTTGGGCAAATTTGAGCAGGAGCATCTCGCCTTGTTCCTTAAATACGATAGAGCGACCTCTGAACATCACATAAGCGCGCACCTTGTTGCCCTCAACCAGAAATTTCTCAGCATGTTTGCTCTTGAATTCGAAATCGTGGTCATCCGTATGCGGCGTGAAGCGGATTTCTTTCATTTCCTGCTTCTTGCTCTTGGCTTTGAGTTCTTTGTCTTTTTTCTTCTTCTCGTAAACGAATTTTTGGAAATCGACAATTCTACATACCGGCGGATCGGCATTTGGGGTAATTTCTACCAACTCCAGACCAAGCTCTTCAGCCATTCGCAGTGCGTCCTGCGTGGGGTAAATACCGGTGGTGATGTTTTCGCCTACCACACGGACTTTTGGGTATCGGATATCGCGTCCGATGCGGTAGTTGCTGCGTTCGTCGTTCCGTTTATAACTAAATGTCTTCAAACTTATAGATTAGGTTAAATAATGATGTTAAATTAATTAAATACTGCTTTTACCTCCTCAATTATCATACCAGCAAAAGCATCGGCCGACATGCTGCCCTGGTCGCCTTCGCCGTGTTTGCGCAGACTTACCGTTCCGTTTTGCATTTCCTGTTCGCCGATAATCAGCATCCACGGCACTTTCTTCATTTCTGCGTCGCGGATTTTCCGGCCGATTTTTTCTGCCCTTGTGTCGAGGGAAGTGCGAATTTCGTGTTTTTTCAGCACTTGTATAATCCCTTCGGCATATTCCAGAAATTTATCACTGATTGGCAATACAGCCACTTGAACCGGAGCCAGCCATGCAGGCAGGTTTCCTGCATAGTGCTCAAGCAGGAAGCCAATAAACCGCTCATGGGTGCTTAATGGCGCCCGGTGAATAATAATCGGGGTTTTGGCGGTATTATCCTTGTCGATATACGACAAATTGAATCGTAAAGGCTGTCCGAAATCTACCTGATTGGTAGCCAGGGTAAACTCGCGACCTATCGCAGAATAGATCTGAATATCGATTTTCGGGCCGTAGAATGCCGCTTCATCCGGCACTTCAATGTAGGTGATGCCTGATTGAATGAGCACCTTGCGCACCATATCTTCGGTGCGTTTCCATAATTCGGGATTGTCTAAATATTTCTGACCCAGTTTCGTTGGTTCGTGTGTGCTGAAGCGCATCACATATTTTTCAATTCCAAAGATTCTGAAATAGTTCAAATACATCGCATTTACCGCTTTGAACTCGCTTTCGAATTGCTCTTCGGTGCAATAAATATGCGCATCATTCATGTTCATACCCCGCACGCGCATCAACCCAAACAAAGCCCCGCTCTCCTCATACCGGTAACAAGTGCCGTATTCTGCCAGTCGCATCGGTAAATCGCGGTAGCTGCGTGGTGCCGCCGAGAAAATTTTATGGTGATGCGGACAGTTCATCGATTTGAGGTAATACTTCACCCCCTCCAATTCCATTGGCGGATACATACTATCTGCATAATAGGGGAGGTGCCCGCTGGTTAAATACAGGTTTTCTTTGGCAATATGCGGTGTTTTCACACGTAAATAACCGGCTTCATCTTCTTTTTTCTTAGCCAGTTTTTCTAATTGCTCGATGATGGCCGCACCATTTGGCATCCACAAAATGAGACCCTGACCCACATCATCATCTGTCGTATAAATTTCTAGTTCGCGACCCAGTTTACGGTGATCGCGTTTTTTAGCCTCCTCGAGCATTTTCAGGTACTCTTCCAACTCGGTTTGCTTCGGGAAGGTAATACCGTAAATACGGGTAAGCTGTTTATTTTTTTCATCGCCTCTCCAGTAAGCACCGGCAATATTTAATAATTTGATGGCTTTGATATGTCCTGTTTCCGGAATGTGAGGTCCGCGACATAAATCCACAAAATCGCCCTGCGAATAGAAGGTTATACTTCCATCTTCTAGGTCGTTGATGAGTTCGAGTTTATATTCATCACCCTTGTCAGTAAAGTAGGCGAGCGCATCCGCTTTTGAAACAGCTTTGCGGATATAGGCAGAATTCTTTTTGGCCAGTTCCTTCATCTTCTCTTCAATCTTTGGCAGATCTTCGAGGGTTAAAACACGGCCTCCTAAATCGATATCGTAATAGAAACCGTTATCAATAGCCGGACCAATACCAAATTTCACACCCGGAAATAAGGATTCAAGCGCTTCGGCCATCAAATGCGCGCTGCTATGCCAAAAGGTTGATTTTCCCTTCTCATCGTCCCACGTAAATAATTTGAAAGTAGCGTCTGTCGTAATTGGTCGACTCAAATCCCATACTTCGCCGTTTACTTCGGCGCTCAATACCTTTCTGGCCAAACCTTCACTGATCGATTTGGCAATCTCCAGGGAGCTAATCCCTTCCTGATACTCCCGCACGTTTCCGTCTGGAAATGTAATCTTAATCATTGCTTATTGTGCATTTAAAATGTTCAGGCGTTTTTCAGCCTCCTGTAAATCAGGGTCTAAATTTAATGCCTGCGTGTATAATGAAATAGCTTCGTCGCGCTTTTTTAATTCTTCAGCGCATAAACCCTTACCATAATAGCTGATAGCATTGGCTGGTGCCTGCCGAATGGCGAGTTCGTAATATTTATAGGCTGTAGCTATACTATCGATGCCGTAGTAAATGGTAGCCAGATTGTAAATGGCATCTGCATCCTGAGGGTCCTTCACAATCATTGCCTTATAATCAGCAATTGCCTGCGATAAGGAGCCGATATCCTGATAAAATTTCGCTTTTGCATACGAGGCCTGGCGATCGGTGGAATCGAGGCGAATGGCATCATCGTAATATTGCAGGGCCAGTTTATTTTTTTGGGCGGCATATAAATTACCTAGTTGCATATAGGCTTCCTGGAAATCGGGGTCTACTTCCACTGTTGTCTGGAAACTGGATATAGCGCGTGCCGTATCACCACTTTCCTTAAAAATCATACCCTTAAAAAAATAAGCATCCGGGTTTTGGACATCGAGTTTGATGGCTTCATCCAACAGGGCAATCGATTTTTGCATTTCCGGTTTGGGTAACTTAAAATAATCGACAGCCAGGGTTACGAGCACATCCACATTATTGGCATCATGCAGTCGGTAATCCTCCAAAACGGCAATGGCACCTTCCGCATTATTCAGGTCAAACAAACAATCGCTGAATCCAAGCGCATAATTTGCATTCGTTGAATCCATTTGATAGGCCGCCTGATAATCCAGTAGGGCATATTTCACATTGCCGAATTCATAATAGGCATTGGCCCGCGCATAATACAAGGCATGATCCTTCGGGTTTCTGTGGATGTTTTCTGATAAAGCGGCAATTTCAGGCGTTACGGTTTCAATCATGTCGAGACTATCGGCTTCTACATCCGATTTACCCCTGTTTTGAATCCAACCTGACTTATTGAGCAGAAATAATCCGACAACCGCAACAATCGTAAAAACAGCACCTGCTAAAATCCACTTCCTTGATAACATCATGCAAAATTAACTGTTTAAGCCCTATTTAATGTATGAAACCATCGTTAAATGCACGTTACACCGTAACTTTGCCGCAATTTTTAAAGACGATGAAATCTGCTATATATATTTTGGGGGTGATTGTGGTGTTTGCTTTGGCAACATCCGGATGTTCAAACGGAAAGACTGCCGAACAGGCTACTATCGCTCACGTGGGTAATGATTCTCTCTACCGATATCCGGAGGAAAAGCATTTGCGCAATATCCGCCAGCTGACGTTCGGGGGTGATAATGCCGAGGGATACTGGAGTTTTAACAGCGAGTATATCGTGTTTCAGCGCAGAAATACTGCCGAAGGATTGCCTTGCGATCAGATTTATTATGGCAAGGTGCCAACAGATAATTCCCGTTTCGAATACAAAATGCTAAGCACCGGAACAGGCAGAACCACCTGCAGTTATTTCATGCCGGGCAACAAATCGGTGATTTTCGCGAGTACGCATAAAACAGTCGACAGCTGCATCGCTGACCCGGATAAGAGTCATGGATACTTGTGGGGTGTGTATGGCAGCTACGAGATATACGAAGCAGATTTGAATGGCAAGATTATTCGTCAGCTTACCGACAATACGTTCTACGATGCAGAGGCTGTGGTTTCTCCAAAGGGTGATAAAATTCTGTTTACGAGCAACAGAAGCGGCGACTTAGAGTTATGGACTATGAATCTGGATGGCAGCGGACTCAAACAAATAACCGATGTGCTCGGGTATGATGGTGGTGCCTTCTTTTCTCCGGATGGCAGCCAGATTATTTTCAGAGCCAGCCGTCCAAAAACAGAGGAGGAAGTTGCAGAATATAAATCTCTCTTAGCAAAGGATTTTGTTAAGCCGACAGCTATGGAAATCTTTGTGTGCAATGCGGATGGCAGTGATTTGCGTCAGATAACGCAGTTAGGTGGTGCTAACTGGGCTCCATTTTTTCATCCATCCGGAAACAAAATTGTATTTAGCAGTAATCATAAAACGAAGCGCGTGCCTTTTAATATCTACATGGTAAATCTGGATGGCACCGGTTTGGAGCAAATTACCTACGATACGATTTTTGATTCATTCCCTATGTTTAGCTACGATGGCAAGCAATTGGTTTTTGCAAGCAACCGCAACAGTGGAGGCACGCATGATACCAATTTATTTGTCGCCGACTGGATAGAATAACCGGTTCGGAAAGGTCATCGGTTTGCTGTAATCCAGACACCAATCCCGGTGTTCCCGGTTTGTTTTTCTGCTCCTGAGCACCGTATCTTCACGGTATGCAAATGCTAATTAAGAATGCCCTAATTGTGAATGAAGGCCGCATTATCAGCGGTGATGTACTCATCAGGGATGAGCGTATTGACCGTGTGGGCGGCACCATACAAACACAGGGCCACGTGCGTGAAATTGATGCCACCGGATTGTATTTAATGCCCGGTATTATTGATGACCAGGTGCATTTCAGAGAACCGGGACTTACCCATAAAGCGGATTTATACACGGAACCGAGAGCCTGTGTTGCAGGCGGTGTTACCTCCTTTATGGATATGCCCAATGTAAATCCTCCAAGTTTAACTCAGGCGTTGTTAGCTGAACGGTATGCGATAGCTGCACAAAAAAGTGTGGCGAATTATTCATTTTATATGGGGGTGAGTAATGATAATGCGGATGAGGTGCTGCGAACCGACCCTAAAAATGTTTGCGGTATTAAAATATTTATGGGTTCATCTACGGGAAATATGCTTGTAGATGATGAAGAAGTACTCACACGCATTTTTAGTCAGGCACCAACATTAATCGCCACACACTGCGAAGATGAATCTACCATATTACACAACCTGGAACAGGCACGTGCTGAATATGGTGACCAGATACCGGTGTATATGCATCCAATTATTCGCAATGAACGCGCCTGTTATTTGTCGTCATCCTATGCAGTTGAACTGGCTCGTAAATACAATACACGTTTACATATTTTACATATCAGCACGGCAGAAGAATTATCCTTGTTTTCAAATGCATTGCCAATTGAACAAAAACGCATAACAGCTGAAGCCTGTGTGCATCATCTTTATTTTGATGCAGATGATTACGCAACTTTAGGTGCACGGATTAAATGGAATCCTGCTGTAAAAGATAAACGACATAAACCGCAAATTTTGCAGGCGGTAGTTGATGATGTGATTGATGTACTAGCCACTGATCACGCGCCACATACACTGGAGGAAAAGGCAAATCACTATGTGAAATGTCCAGGCGGCGCGCCCATGGTGCAGCATAGTTTACAGGTTATGCTGAGCTTCTTTTTTGATGGAAAAATATCCCTGGAAAAAATAGCGCAAAAGATGAGTCACGATGTGGCTGCATGTTTCAGGATTGCAGAACGCGGATATATTCGTGAAGGATATTATGCAGATATGTTTTTACTGGACCTCAACGTCCAACAAACCATCAGTAAAGAGAACATCCTTGCAAAATGCGGCTGGAGCCCGCTGGAAGGCAAAACGATGCGCGGAAGGATTACGCATACATTTGTAAATGGTAATCCGGTATGGGAAAATAATATGGTGCTGGATCAATTTAAGGGCAGCAGACTGACGTTTGACAGATAGTCATATCAGGGCTTAAAATCCATCTTTTTTTCAGCATAAAAAAAGCGCTCATGTGTATTGACACATAAGCGCTGATCAAGTTAATTCCTTTGTTGTAAGGATTATTTCTTCTTTTTATTGTTGTTCTGCTGTTGCGCGTCGCGAATTTGTTGTGATTGCTTCATGGCGTCTTCTAAACGTTTTGCAAAACCTGATTTGGTTTTCTCTGGTTTGGCTTTGTTTTCCTGAATACGACGGTGAATCTCATCATCATTGATAAAGAATTTACGAATAGCCCATTGCTGTGAAAAGGTTACGAGGTTACTCACAAAATAGTAATACGTAAGACCTGCAGGCGAGCTGTTCAGGAAGAAGAAGAAAAATATCGGTGTAATATATTGCACCGTTTTCATCGGTCCTGTTAACTGCGTCGCATTTTGCATGTTCATGCGGATATACATTACAGAACTGATGGTCATGAGTATACAAAATATACTGATGTGATTACCAATTAACGGAATACTGGTTCCCCACTTAATCAGGTCGTCGTAAGAAGACAAGTCGTTGGCCCACAGAAAAGATTCCTGACGTAATTGAATACTTCCGGGGAACATGCGGAATACAGCAATCAGGATAGGCATCGATAAGAGGGTAGGGATACATCCACCCAATGGATTTACACCTGCTTTTCGGAATAATTTTAATTGTTCTTGTCCGAGGCGTGCCTGATCATCTTTATATTTTTCGCGTATTTCGGTCATTTCCGGATTTAACACGCGCATTTTAGCCATCGAATAATAAGAGCTGTAAGTAAGCGGTGTTAAAGCGAGTTTGATAATAATGGTCAATAAAAGAATAATCAAACCATAGCTGTTAATGAATCTGCTCAACCAGTTAAACAGCGGCATGATGGCCCATTTGTTAATCCAGCCAATGAAACCTGAGCCTGTTGGGATAATAGTTTCTAAACCAATATCCAATGCTTTAACCGGCTTATACTCATTTGGCGCCAGGTACCATTGCATAGGGAAACTGAACTGATTTTTTCCGTTGAAATTGATGTATAATTCAGTTGTGCAGTCTTTTACAAAATGTGATGTATCCTCTGCAAACACTTTTATTTTACCGCTTTTCTGGAAATTTTCTTTTGCAATTAAGGTTGCATTGAAAAATTGCTGCTGACAGCTCACCCATTTTACATCCTCTTCAAATTTGAGTTCGCCATTGGTGTTTTTATAATCCACATCACCATCAACCTCACTGAAATATAATTTAGAATACTGACGCTCGTATTTTACATTTTTTTCCTGTTCCTGCATCACGTTGCGCCAGTTCAGAATGATTACAGGATCGCGACCGGGAATAATCTGATCGAAACCCTGCATGTCGAGATCATAGTCAACCAGATAATCCGTTTTGGTCAGGCTATATTTTTGAACAAACTTGGCTCCGTTTGTTGTGAGGATGGAAAAAGTGATGGATTGTCCGTCTTTACTTTTTTCCGGTGTAAAATAGAGTTCTTCGGTGTTAATCATTTTATCACCGTAGAAGAAATTATAATTAAAGCGATTTTCTTTTCCGTTGATTAAATCAAGTGTACCGCCGTGATAATTTGTATAGGATTTGAGTTCAGCTTTAACAATCGTTCCGCCTTTGTTAGTGAACACCAGCTTAATCAGATCGTTTTCTATACTATCCAACCGTTCAGTTCCTGAAGCTACTGACGCAAATGCACCATGTGTTTGCTGTTTTTGCACCTGATTGAGCGAGTCTTGCAATTTAGCAGCTGCTTCAGGGCTTAATGTCTTTGTCACACTGTCGGCTAATTGAATAGCTGTGCCGTTTTGGGCAGGCAGTTCTTTGGGTTTTGACAATTCAGCAATTGAATCTTTAATATGTTCAACACGCTTTATTGAATCTTCGATATGTTGTTTTTTCGCTTGTTCGAGGCGTGCCTCATTGGCAACACGGCTTTGCATAAAAAAGAAGGCAATAATCAAGCCGCCGAGCAACACGAAACCTATGACTGTATTACGATCCATCAGACAGATAAATTGAGGGGCAAAGTTACATCAATTACCTGACGAATAGGGTCAGGCAATATTGTTAGCCCCTATAAAACGGTAAAACGCAGTAAAACCTAGACAGGGCAGGCCTTTTACAGGAATTATCCCTGGTGCTTATAATCCATAGCCGCTTTCACGAAAGCAACGAATAGCGGATGCGGATTTTCGACCGTCGACTTGAGTTCGGGGTGAAACTGTACGCCTATAAACCAAGGGTGGTCTTTTAATTCGACAATTTCTACCAGATTCTGTTGCGGATTAACACCGGCAGCCATCATGCCCTTAGCCTCATAATCTTTGAGGTAGGTATTATTAAATTCATAACGGTGGCGGTGACGTTCGGTAATATTTTGCGACCGGTAAACTTCAAAAGCTTTTGTTTTCTTATACAATCGACAATCGTAAGAACCTAAACGCATAGTACCACCTTTTTCGGTCACATGCTTTTGCTCTTCCATCATGTCAATGACCGGATGTTTGGTATTTGGATTCATCTCTGTCGAATGTGCATCTTTCAATTTAAGCACATTTCGTCCGAATTCAATAACGCAACATTGCATACCCAGACAAATTCCGAAGAATGGAATTTTATGTTCACGCACATATTTGATTGCGGTAATTTTTCCTTCAATACCTCTGTCGCCAAACCCGGGTGCAACTAAAACACCATCTAAATCAGCCAGTTTTTCGGCTACGTTGTTGTCATTGATATGTTCGCTTTGAATACTGATTACCTGCACCTTGCATTCGTTAGCCGCGCCGGCATGAATGAACGATTCCAGAATAGATTTATAGGCATCCTGTAATTCAACATATTTGCCCACAAGCCCTATGCGCACTGAGCTTGTTGGATTTTTAAGCCTGGATAAAAATGCTTTCCAATTGGCTAAATCTGGTTCGTGTTTTTTGGGCAATTTAAGTTTGGCCAGTACAATATCATCCGCACCTTCTTCTAATAAATTGAGGGGAACATCATATATGGTTTTAACATCGGCAGCTTCAATGACAGAGTTGATATTCACATTGCAGAACAGCGCAATTTTTCTGCGCAATTCTTTTGGAAGCGGATGTTCAGTTCGACAAACTAAAATATCTGCTTGTAAGCCGCTCTCCAGTAATAACTTAACACTATGCTGTGTCGGTTTGGTTTTTAATTCGTGCGCTGAATTTAAATAAGGCACCAGTGTTAAATGTATGATGATACATCGGCTGTCACCTAATTTCCATTTTAACTGACGAACTGCCTCTATATAAGGTAGTGATTCAATATCACCAACAGTTCCGCCGATTTCAGTGATTACAATATCATATTCGCCACTTTCACCCAAAACCAACATCCTGCGCTGGATCTCGTCGGTGATATGTGGAATTACCTGAACGGTTTTACCTAAAAATTCACCTTCACGTTCACGGGTAATAACACTCAGGTAAACGGCGCCGGTGGTCACGTTATTCGCCTGAGAAGTTTCAACCCCTAAGAATCTTTCATAATGCCCAAGATCCAAATCGGTTTCTGCACCATCTTCAGTTACATAACATTCGCCATGTTCATATGGGTTGAGCGTACCGGGGTCAACGTTGATGTACGGGTCAAATTTTTGAATGGTAACACGAAATCCTCTGGCCTGTAATAATTTGGCGAGTGAGGCTGAAAAAATCCCCTTTCCGAGTGATGAGGTAACACCTCCCGTAACGAAGATATAGCGAGCTTGATCTTTCTTCATAACGGGCTATAAAGGTAGTCTGCTTTTCCCAAATCTCCATTGCCATAGCCTGAAATGTGCAAATGATGGGTATGTTTGTGGAGAACTTGCAGTTAGTGGCATAACGAGCTTAAACCGGTTGGGTGCCGACTCGCATAAACATAGCTTTCAGCCAAACACATCATATTTCTCTAATTCTCATCGTTTTACCTAAACCCATTACCCGCCATGAACCTGCTTAAAAATTGGTATTTTCTCCTCTTGTTTCCACTGATAAGCGGGTGCGGATTGGCATTATCCTACATATTAAGACCCTGTAAACTTGATATGGATAAGCATGCGGTTAGCGTGTCGTCCTGCGAATTGAACAATGGGGTATATATGGAAGAGCTCATGGTGCATTCATTTCATGAGAACGGGCTACCTGATTCTGCTGAAACCATCGTGCGTGTTGAAGGTTTTGTTTCGGGCAGTGATAACTATCCCGAGAGGCCAGTAAAGCGACTCCGGCTCGATAAACCGCAGGAGCCATACAAGTGGTCGATGGATAGCATGAAATATTACTTGAAAATAAACAGCAATAGCAGACAGCGTACTGTGTATCGGTATATTGCAGGCTCCAATAGTATAGAACAGGTTGAAGGTTTTTTTGGTGTTATAAATCAGGATACTTTTAAAGCATGTCCTCTAACATTTAAACCCGATACCTGGTATTTTGTCCATATTTATGACCCGAGTATTTCTGCCATTTACGTGTATGTCAATAAACAAAACAAATTTGAAGTACATACCATTGAAAGTGGTGTTAGTCCCATCTAAATTTCACAACCATGCATATTAAAAAATCCGTTTTAGTTATTTCACTTTTGATGTCGGTTAATCTCCTGTCGGCACAATTTAAAGAGGTGAAGGCCATTTTGAATTGCTATAATGCATATACTGAGGCGATATTAAATGACCGTGGCGCAGATGCATTGAAACAGGTGGATACGAATACAGTAAATTATTATAATCAGATTGCAGAGTTAGTTAGAACGGCAGATTCTGCAACCGTAACCAATTTATCTTTCTTAGACGAGCTTATGGTGTTGTTAATCAGGCACAGGTCGACACGCGAAGAAATATTGTCATTTACCGGGAGTTCACTTTTTATTTATGCGGTAGATAATGGAATGGTGGGCAAGGAGCAAGTGCAAAATAATTCTATTGGAACGATTACCATAGGCGGCAATGTAGCTACAGCACAGTTAAAGGTAGATGGAACGGCAACACCATTTGCATTTACATTCAGGAAAACTGGAAGAAAAAAATGGGCTTTGGATTTATCAGCGGTTATGAAAGATTCAGAAGCGGCTCTTGAAACAACTATTGCAAATTTGGGAATGACGAAAGAGGATTTTATTATGCAGATGCTGCCGCTGTCAAACGGACAGCCTGTAGATGCCAAAATTTGGCATCCGGTTAAATAAAGGTAATGCCAGACAGAATAGCATGCATTATTGTCGAATACATTTTGCCTGACCGGTCAATCCTGCTTTTGAACGAATACATATTTGGTAAAGTCCCGCACTTAAATCCTCAACCGACAAGTTATATGTCATACCAGTAAACTGCTGAGCGTCAATTAATCGTCCATCAAGTGCATAAACGGTCAGAGTGTATGTATCTGCAACCGGCAGGTTTATCACACAAAAATCTGTTGCCGGATTAGGGGATATGCTGAAGGTTAATGTTGGTGATGCAGCAATTGAATTTGGTGTAATAATTTTTGCCATCCAGGGATCTGCATCTACAGCATCGTCAGGATTATCTGGATTAAGTATAACCGTTACAAAATATAAATCTCCGTTTGCAGAAAGAGATGGTTCACCTATGCCGACTGCATTGCCTTTTAGTATGATAACACGCTCATCACCCCAGCTATCCCAATTTCCCGGGATGGTTTGTCTGGATGCAACAATGTCGAAATTGCGACTATAATACATCCACATTTCTGTGCCGTCGAAATACACCATTGGATGTTCGATATGACCTGCGTCGTTATTAATGGTGGTGATGATTTGGGGTGTCGACCAGCTCACGCCATCATCATCGCTGATACAGTACATGAAATCACGCACACCCGGGTCTATATATTTTTCATACACTAATAACAGACTATCGCTGCCGATTCTGCGCAACATCGGGTTGTCGGCGGTAAACTCATTTGTAAGCGGATTAATCGGAGCAGGTAATCGAACAGCGGTTTCGATATTATCCGGATTAGCCGTGGTGTTATTAATCATCCAGATATCGCTTGCACTGGTAAATAAAAAATGATCGATAAGATTTGGATCAACTGCATTAAAAATTGGATATGGGCCACCTTCGATAGCACCTGGTCTGGCAATATCACTCAGTGTCCAATGATCAAAAGGAACATCCGTGCTTGGTCTTTCGGCATGCAGAATATCTAAATTCATAAAAGTATCGCAGGCAAAAATATTGGTGAGCATATCCATGCCATAATCACCTGCGTAAGGGCGGATAAATTTACCGGAGCCCAAGGTTTCACATATCGGTAAGTCGGGGTTACTCACTAAATAGCCCACCCAGGATAATAAATCAGCCGGTGCATATAAAGTATACAGATGCAATCCGTCAAAGGAGACCTGCAAACCGTCTTCCCAGCCATAATCGGCAAGCGGAAGTGGCTGCGGGGTGTTATAAATAGATGTGTAGGCAGGTGCTAACACGGGTGCGATGCCGGGTTTAATGGCATCCCAGGCGTCTTGTTGCGCTTGCATGGCGGAGATGCAGGACATGCACACACTGAACAAAAGGATTTTTCTGCTAAGCATGATTAAAACTACAGAATTTCTAAACATCCTTGCACATGGCAAAATGTATTATGTCATTACAACATCAGTATATACATGACAGTTATAGATACGCTTTGATTACCTTTAACGTTATATGCCTATGAAAACCTCCGGCTTAATACATGTTATTTTTGGTTTCACCTGTTTATATGCTCAAACAGGCTGTACGCAGGATGCTGATAAATCCAATCAACAAACCGCAGAGGCGATAACCGATTATACAATAGATAGTGCAGCTACCCTGCGTTCCAGATTTATTCCGCTTCAAGGATATACGCATTTGCCGGTTGAGCCCGGCTCTTTTGCGCAGTATTTAACAACACTTCCCTTGAAACCTGCAGGCTCTTTAGTAAACACATATAATGATTATCCGAAAGACTCAACAGATATTTATTGTGCTGTTGTAGATATGCCTATAGGTGAAAAAGATTTACATCAATGCGCTGATGCGGTCATGCATTTACGTGCTGAATATTTATGGCAGCAAAAACGATTTGATGAAATAGCCTTCGACCTGACTAACGGATTTAAAATGCAGTACAGCGAATGGATGCAGGGAAAACGTTTAGCGGTAAACGGTAATACCACAACATGGGTGCAAAAAGCCTCGCCGTCAAACACGCATGATGATTTATGGGCATATCTGCAGGTTGTTTTCACCTATGCAGGCACTTTATCCCTTTCGCGCGAATTACCGGCAGTTCCGGTAGAAGAAATGCAAATTGGTGATGTATTTGTATTTGGAGGTACACCCGGACATGCGGTGATTGTTGTCGATATGGCTATCGACACGGTGAGTGGAAAAAAGTGTTTTATGCTGGCCCAAAGCTATATGCCGGCACAGGAAATACAAATCCTGATAAATCCTGCATATACCGAAACTTGTCCCTGGTATCCGCTGGAATTTGGCGATGTGCTGACCACTTCCAGCTGGCTGTTTGATCGCAATGCTTTAAAGCGTTTTTGAGGCGATAATTGTTTGCGTAAAATCCAGGCATGCTAAGTTACGTATCATGTCATCCTCAGGTAAAACAGATGGGATGTGCATATCTGTTTAGGGTTCGATATTACCATATAGTGTAATTTTGAGCTGTAACGCTGACCCATCAGCAATAATATAGTCATATGACCACAGTACCTAATGTAGTAGTCCAAAATTCGGATATTGAAGATTCCACTTTTTTTAATGCGCTCAGACAACAGGAATATCCTCAGTTGGATGCAAATCATCAGGTGTATTTAGATTACACAGGTGGAAATCAATATAGTTCCACTCAAATTAAAACACATTTTGCGCGCTTACAAGGTGCTGTTTTCGGCAATCCGCATTCTTTAAATCCGGCATCAGCTGTTAGTACTAAAATGGTTGAAGATGCCCGAAAAAAAATACTGGAGTTTTTCAACGCAGATAATTACTATTGCATATTTACATCAAATGCAACCGGGGCGTTAAAAATAGTGGGCGAATGTTATCCCTTCGAAGAAAATGGTCGTTTTGTACTGCTGGCAGACAATCATAATTCAGTTAATGGTATTCGTGAGTATTGTCACTCTAAAGGCGGCTCATTTGCCTATAGTCCCATTCATTTTGAAGATTTAGAGCTTGATGCAGGCGTATTGCAAAAGTTACTTGAGGATGATACACCATACCGCCATAAATTGTTTGCCTTCCCGGCTCAGTCAAATGTAAGTGGTGTCCGTCATCATTTGAAATGGATTCAAACAGCTCAGGCTTTGGGTTGGGATGTATTATTGGATGCAGCAGCCTTTGTGCCAACCACCCAATTAAATCTGCAAGAAGTTACACCGGATTTTGTATCTGTTTCTTTTTATAAAATATTCGGATACCCAACCGGTATTGGATGTCTGCTTGTTCGGAAAGACAAATTTCATTTGTTACATAAACGTTGGTTTGCCGGTGGAACGGTTACTGCCGTTTCTATCTTTTCGCCTCATCATTTTCTCGCAGGCAACCACGAACGTTTTGAAGACGGAACTGTCAACTATTTAGATATTCCGGCCGTAACAACCGGACTCGAATTTATCGAGGGAATTGGAATGGATAGAATCCATCTTCGGATGGAAAATCTGATGCATTATCTTATTCCCCGTTTAACTGCGCTGCAACACAGTAATGGCCGTGAGTTGCTGCATATTTTTGGCCCACGGAATCGCGCAGCTTGTGGAGGTACGATAGTCCTGAATATTTTTGATATACACGGCAATCAATATCCGTTTGAACACATTGAACAGGATGCCAGTAAAATGGGTATTTCCATTCGTTCAGGATGCTTTTGCAATCCCGGTATTGATGAAACAAATAATTGTCTTACAGCTGAAGAATTATCACGCTATTATAGCAGTCGCGATAATGGTGATTTTAGGGACATGATGCAATACCTTGGTAAAATGCGCGGCGCCATCAGAATAAGTGTTGGCATACCCACAACCCAGTCGGATTTAGACACTTGTATCCGGTTTATCAGCAATTACATTGATAAAGAGGTAATGGCCTGAATACCCTATCAGGTTAGTTGATTTTCAGTAAATCTTCCGGTGTATCAATGCCAATGGTCTCAAGATGTGTTTCTAATACGTGTATGGAGAAACCATTTTCTAACCACCGCAATTGTTCCAATGATTCAGCTTGTTCTAATGGAGAAGGCGCTAATTGAATGAGACGTTGTAATACATTTCTTCTATAAGCATACAGGCCTATATGTCGGAAGTAACGATCTGTTGTATTTCTGTTATAAGGAATCGGACTTCTCGAAAAATAAAGTGCTTTTCCCTGTAAAGAAAATGTAGCCTTAACGCAATTTGGATTTTGAATATCCTGAGGATCCTCAATTTTTTTTACAAGGGTAACGATGCCTGCATCTGCATGTTGAAAGGCACTGTGCAATAATTGCAATTGTTCAGGCTGAATAAATGGTTCATCTCCCTGAATATTGAAAACTACATCGTGATCCATGCCCTGCATACCAATTACTTCACCGCAGCGGTCGGTACCACTTTTATGATTGCTGCTGGTCATCACTGCACGTCCGCCAAATGCATGGACATGGTTGTAAATGCGTTCATCATCCGTTGCTACAATAATATCTTCAAAAATACCGGCCAATTGCGCTTGTTGATACACACGTTGCACCATGGAAATCCCTTTTATTTCTATCAGGGGTTTTCCCGGAAAACGTGTGCTGGCATAGCGAGCTGGTATGATGCCTAAGGTGCGCATGATAGGTGCGAAGTTAATCAGCTAAATATAATATTGGGTCGCAGTTGCATGAATTGAAGTTGAAAATCTGCTTATCACCGTTTTAATGTCTCCTAACTGTCATTAGAGTTCACGCACGATTACATAATTATTCTTGACTTCAAGCACTTTAACTTTTGCACCTTTGAGAATATAGGGTCCTTCACTCTGACCATCATACCATTCACCTTCAATTTCAATTTTTCCAGCAGGTCGTAAATCAGTAACGGCTGTTCCTGTTTTACCTGGCAGCGATGCTGGTTCGGTATAAATGGTAGTTGTGTAACCTGCTACAGCATCCTCACTGGTTTCAAGTGTGAGTTTCCGAAAGAAGCCAGAGCGCATAAACCTGCCAAAAAACGCAAACATGACGGCAAGTGCGATAACGAGACTGCTCAATACAATCAGCGCTGATTCCATTATGGCGCCAAATCCGGCCAAATCAAAATTCAGTCCTGTATTACTCACCATGCTCAGCACCAGACCCATAAAAATGAGTACCAATCCACTGATGCCCGCAACTCCAAAACCGGGCGTGACGAAGATTTCGGCAATCAGCAGGCCAATGCCAACGATAAACAGCAGCACCTCCCAATGCTCGGCTAAACCTTCCACATATAAAGGTCCGAAATATAGCAATGCAGCAAGAATAGCCACGCCCAGAGCGAATCCTATGCCGGGGGTCTGCAGTTCGAAATATAGTCCGAGGAAGATAAAAGTGATGCATAATCCCCTGAGCACCGGGTTAAGCAGGAAGTTTAAAACCTTATCGATACCACTGATTTGATGCTGGGAAACCTGGGCGTTTGCAATACCTGCTTTCGCTAAAAGATCCGAAATACCGCTTACTTCAGCCTCGCAATACCCATGTTTGATGGCTTCGCTGGTCGTAAAAGTGAGTATTTGTCCGGAATCTATCACCCCTTCAACTGCTCCACCGCCTTGTACCATCGCCTCTGCAATCTCCGGATTCCTGTTATTGGCCTCGGCTGTACTGCGCATGATGCCGCGCATATAAGCCTGATATTTTTCGTCAACTATCTGTCCATTTTGGTCAACCACACTGGCGGCGCCCATTTTGGCGTAGGGCGACATATAGATGGAGTCGCAACTGATAGCAATTAAGGCGCCGGCACTGGCGGCATTGTTGCTGACAAAGCATAAGACTGGAATCGGGCAGCGCAGCAATTTGATATGTACGCTATCACCCGCATCCAGCATGCCCCCGTAACTGTCGAGGTCCAGCAGGATATAATCAGCGTCCATGGCCATAGCCTGCTCTATGGCACGATCGACCAGCCGAACCGTTCCCGGCATAATTTCTTCATGAATGCTGAACTGATATACCCGTTTTGTGCTTTGGTTATGCACATTTTCAACGTTTTGGGCCTGTGTGGATAACAGTACACTCAAACCTGTTACGGTGTATAACATGTAGGAAATCAATCGAATACGCATTGTCGTCGCATTTACTTTTGCAGGTGAATAAATTGTGCATAAACAATAATAACCCACTAGATTGAGTTATATATGAGAGCACTCTATCAAAACAAAAAAACTGTATTACAGGATAAAAATATGAAGAGAATCTGTATCCTCATCCTGTTTAGCCTTTGGGTTTATAGCGTAATGGCTAATCCGGTAGTTCCGGGCGACTCGGTAGGCACTAAACTTGTGAATGGAAAAACCCTTGTGGTATATAAAATCAGCGCAGGAGAAACGGCTTATGCGGTGAGTCGTAAGTATGGTATTCCGTACAAAGATTTAAGTGCTGCCAACAGCGGTGTGAACATGGATGCTTTGAAAGCAGGTCAGGAAATTTTAGTTCCTACGGCATGGAGTAACACGTCAACATCCAAAACAACCACTACGGTTGTCAAAACGGAACCGCGGGAAGAAATTATTCCGCAAAAAGCTTCAACAACTGTTGTAAAGGAACAGGTGAAAGAAGAAAAACCCGCTGAACAAAAAACAGAAGAATCACCGAAAGAAATTGCGGAGGTATCAACATCATCTACTGAAAATACAGAGGCCATCTTGTCGACTACAGATTTAAGTACGGCTGAAGATTCGGCACCCGTTGATAAAAATAAAAGCTTTGCCCAGATTTATGGTGGATACCTGAATGGCGAAAATATTTCTATGTCGGAAAAAGGTGTTGCAACCTGGATTGAAAGTACTGGCATTGAAACTACAGGTGACAGATATTATGCATTGCACAACAGTGCGCCAATCGGTTCAGTTGTGAAAGTGCGCAACTTGATGAATAACCGTACCATTTATGCAAAAGTAATTGGCACATTAAGTGAAAGCGAAGTGCAGGAGAAAGTATTAATCAAATTGAGTGCAGGTGCAGCAGAGCGATTGAATGTGCTCGACAATAGATTTGTATCTGAAATAACCTATTTCGTTCCTGACGAAAAGGCTTCAAAATAATATCGTTCGTTAATAAGTGTGTAAACGGTTTGCAGAGGCAGACCGTTTTTTTTGTGCCTGTCAGGATGCCCCGTTTAAAGCATTTAAATGATCGAGAAAAGCACTCTTTTTTCGCATAGATACAGGCACTTCACTGCCATCCGACATGATTACCATGCCGCCTTCCTTATTGCGGAAGGATTTAACATGATTCAGGTTGATTAAATGCGAATGATGCACGCGCTCGAAACCTGCACCTTCCAGGCTTTCTTCAATTTCTTTCAGAATTTTGGCTAGCAATATTTTACTTCCATCCCGCAGAAATACAAAGCTGTAATTACCATAACTATTGCATCGTATAATATCGGCAATTTGAATGACATGCAATCCTTCTGATGTATGCAGAATAATTTTCTTTTGCTGTACCGTGTGTAAGTTGGCTGCATTAGGCTGAGGCAGCGGACTTCCTGTGTGTCTGGTTTGCAAGGCAACCTTTACCTTTTCAATTGCCTGTATGAGTTCACTGCTGTCAATGGGTTTTAGTAAGTAATCAACGGCACTTGTTTTAAATGCTTTAATTGCATATTCTGAATAGGCAGTTGTAAATACAATCGCAAAATCCTGACCATCGGACTGCTCTAAAATTGTAAAACCTAAACCATCCGATAACTGTATATCCAGAAAAATTAAATCCGGCGATAGTTGTTTGATTAACGGAACGGCTGTAGCTATACTATCCGCTTCTCCAACGATGTCGATATCCGGACAATTCAATTGAATTTCCTGTTTGAGTGCCGAGCGTGCGCGCGATTCATCGTCGATTATAATAGTTTTGAGCATATGGTTGGTATTAGACATAAATAAGTGGCATGCTAAGCGTTACCCGTGTTCCGGTTGGATTTCCTGCCGCATCCATGTCATCGTGAATGTGCAGGGTAAATGCCTCTGTTTTACTCCGGGTGTTTAACGCCTGTAAATATTCTGTAATCAATAAAGTGGCTTTAGAACTATGTTCTTTTAATCTGGTTTTTCCGGCAGCAGCCGAGCGGCCAATACCATTATCCGTAATCGTGCAAACCAGCCGGTCAGCAGATTGAGAAAAATCAATGGCAATATGACCCTTAACCTGCAACGGAGCGATGCCGTGCACAATAGCATTCTCCACAAATGGCTGTATAAGCATTGGAGGAATAGATACATCCTGACTATTTAATCCGGGATGCACGTTTACACTATAGGTGAATTTGTGTTCGTAGCGCATCGCTGCCAGATCCATATAGAGTTGTAAGGCATGAATCTCTTTTTCGAGCGGTACCACATGTTCGCTGTTTTCCAGAATCGTGCGCAGTAGCCGGCTAAATTTAGAAATATACTCGCTGGCTTCCTTAATATTATTTTCAGCATAGTAACCTTTAATCGTATTCAGCGCATTGAAAATAAAATGCGGATTCATCTGCTGTCTGAATGCCTGTTGATTAAGGTCGCTGATTAATTTGTCCGATTCTGCTTTTTCTTTTTCCAGTCTGATAGTGCGTTGTTCACTTTCGAAATTGCGTTTTATTTTGCGTAGTCGCCATTTCCATGCAATGCCGATGGCTGCCGCTGTCCAGATTAGCACAGCCACAATAAACCACCATTCTTTCCAAACCGGTTTTTTGATGTGAATGGGTAATGTGAGTACAGTACTCGTTATGCCGGCAGAGTTTGTTGCTTTAACAAGAAAACGATAATTGCCCGAAGGAAGCGATTTATACTGGATAATACGCTCCCGGGTTTCATGCCATTCATTATCATATCCACTTAAATAATAGGCATATTTAATTTGATCACCCGACAGGTAACTCGTACCGGTATATGAAATCGCAATATCATTTTCACCATGGCGCAGGCTGCTCAGGAATGAGGTGCTCACCTGCCTGTTGTTGAGCAAAATATCACCAAACCGCAGAAGGGGAGGGGTGTTGAATATTTCACTGGCGTCGGGATCGAAACTGATGAGTCCTGTTTCCGTGCTGATATACATCTTACCCTTGTAGGTGTCAATATCTGTAATACGTGTGGCAACAATTTTCAAACGATTACTGTAATTAGTCAGTTCAAATTGATTGCCTGTGCGTTTAAAGGCTACAATTTTATTGCCGAATGCTGCCCAAATGCGATTGTTTGCATCCACAAAAACCGCATTACAATCGCTGTTCGGCAATCCGTCTTCATCGTTCAACTGATTGAGTAACTGACCATCTTTATACACCAGCAAACCATTCATGGTTGCCAGGTACACATCACCATTATTGCGGTCAAATGCCAGATCCCGAACCGGATACGTAAATGTTTTATGTGCCGCACCCCAATATTGCAGATTATTATTGGAATAGGTATATAAGCCACGCGAGGTGCCGATATATACAATGCCATTATGTTCCTTTATCACATTGGTACGGTCCTGTAACAATTCATAATTTGACCGTCGCTGTTGCAAATTGAAAACGATTTCATATATCGTTTCGTCAAATTGTTCGCGGGTGAGGTGCAAGGTATAGTCTTGTGCCAGAAATACACCCTGATACTTACTCAACAATATGTCATTTCCATATATGCCGAAATATATATTTCCGTTTGCTGTTTTCCGCGCAATATCACCCTTGCCGATAATGTAAATCTCATTGTCAAATTCGCGAATATTGGTCACATCGATTCGCGATTGTTTGGGTAATCGGTAAATATTCGTTTGGCCTGAGGTATCAAATTGGGCGTAATAATCTGATGCCATTCCAACCCACAACGCACCGGTATGATCTTGTTCCAGGCAAGTGATTTTATTTTCCGGTAATCCATATCTGGTATTCCAGATTTGTACATTTAAATTTGGAATCATAAAAGCGCCGGATTCCAGTGTGCTTAACCATAAATTGTTTTCAAAATCCCAGGCAACACTCGAAATGGAATAGCCTTCCATAATTGCCACAGGCGGGTCTTCACCGGTTTTATCCCAGATATATAATCCATTACGGGTGCCGATAAATATTTCTTTAGCCGATTTTATTTTTATGAAAATGATTTCTTCACTAATAACAGGTAGCGAGAGAACGGGCTCGATATGATCGGGGTCTATTATTTGAAACACATCTCTTTCCTGACAAACTAAATTCAGATCACCCAGTCTGTTTCCACGAATGGGGTATTTTTTTTTTAATTTATCTCTTTGAACCGTATAGAGCTTACCGGCTTCATCAACCCACATATAGTTTTCAAATCCTGCAATCTGGAGGTATTCTATATGATTATGCTTGTCGATTTTAACCAGATTGTTGGGCCTACCGTTTATATATAAATCTCCCGCACTATTTTCCACTTCACTGAGAATCATTTTTGTAAAAGTCATCTGTGCGAGCAAACTGTCATTGCTCTTATTCTTTATTTCACCATCGAGATAATAACTGGGATTTCCGTTCATGGACTGAAACCAGATGCGGCCTTTTTTATCCTGGTACAAACGTAAAATCTCATTATCGCCAAGGCCGTCTTCACTCGTGAAATGTTCGAAGGTATATCCGTCGTATCGATACACACCTGTGTTGGTTGCCAGCCACATAATATCTCCGGCATCCCGGAACACATAGAATACCGTGGTAGGTAAATAATCGCCTGAAGGTTTAATTGGAATAACGAGGGGATGCTGTGCTTTTACTGCACTTGCCTGCCATAAAGCACCCATGATTAAGCATACAATCAACCTGTTTGTAATCCCCATAATAAATACTTCCTGCCCTGTATTTCAGCTAAAGTTACAAAGCTATCGCCACATCGTATGCTGAAAGGTCTGACAGTTGTAGGCATACACACATCAGTTGTTGCTCGTCAGGTTTCAGTTGTCATATAGGTGACAGCAGTTATTCAATTCCCGGGTTAGCTGAAAAGGAAAAGCCGTGTTAAACAACTTGATTAACACGGCTTTTTTCGTAGGTACTTTTCGATTAATATGCTCTCGCAAATAATACGCGCTGTGAACTTGGTTTACCACTAAATACACAAGTCCCGGATTCCTGAACGGCATCAAGTGGAATACACCTGATAGTGGCTTTGGTTTCTTCCTTTATCTTTTCTTCGGTTTCAGAAGAACCATCCCAATGCGCACTTACAAAACCACCTTGTTCGATACGTGTTTTAAATTCATCCCAGGTATCGACTGCATGTGTATTGTTTTCGCGGAATTGCAGCGCGCGATTGTATAAATTTTGCTGGATATCTTCCAATAATTGTTTGATATAGAGTCCAAGCTGCTCATTTTTTACCGTTGATTTTTCCTTGGTATCACGACGGGCAATTTCAACGGTGCCATTCTCAACATCGCGGCCGCCAATAGCTATGCGCACAGGAACACCACGCAATTCATATTCGGCGAATTTCCAGCCTGGTTTTGACTGGTCACTGTCGTCATATTTTACCGTAATCTGTAATGCTTTTAATTCACGCATCAGGTTATCGGCAATGGCGGAAATGGCAGCCAGTTGTTCCGGTGTTTTATAAATAGGCACAATTACCACATGTAATGGCGCCAGGCGAGGTGGTATTACTAATCCGTCATCATCACTGTGTGCCATAATTAAGGCACCCATCATGCGTGTACTAACCCCCCAACTGGTAGCCCAGGCAAATTCCTGTTTGCCTTCACGATTCAAAAACTTCACATCAAATGCCTTAGCAAAATTTTGTCCGAGAAAATGTGAGGTACCGCATTGCAAAGCTTTACCATCCTGCATCAAACCTTCCACGCAATACGTTTCTATTGCGCCTGCAAAGCGTTCATTTGCCGTTTTAACGCCTTTAATGACCGGTACGGCCATATAGTTTTCCATAAAATCGGCATACACGTGCAACATTTTTACTGTTTCTTCAACGGCTTCTTCGCTGGTTGCATGAGCGGTATGTCCTTCCTGCCAGTGGAATTCAGCTGTGCGTAAAAACAAGCGCGTGCGCATTTCCCAGCGCATTACGTTAGCCCACTGATTAATTAAAATCGGCAAATCGCGATAGCTCTGTATCCAGCCTTTGTAGCAGTTCCAGATAATCGTTTCAGAGGTAGGGCGGATAATCAATTCTTCCTCCAGTCGGCTCTCTTCATCCACTTTCAGTTTTCCCTTTTTGTCGGGGTCAGTTTTCAGTCGGTAATGGGTTACCACGGCGCATTCTTTGGCAAAACCTTCGGCATGGCCCTCCTCCTGTTCCAAAAAACTTTTTGGTATCAATAGGGGGAAGCTGGCGTTTACGTGTCCGGTTTCCTTAAATTTTGCATCCAGAACGGTCTTCATATTCTCCCAAATGGCCCAGCCATAAGGTTTTATCACCATACAGCCCCTAACCGCAGCATATTCTGCCAGGCCGCTTTGCAGCACCAGATCGTTATACCACTCTGAATAATTAACACCTCTTTTTGTAATCTTTTCTGCCATATTGTAAATTTGGTATGATTTTGGATTTATATGTTTCGCAAAGTTAATCAATGGCTTTGCAGCAACAGATTACTAACCAGATTAAAATATCGATTATGAAACTGAACTACCTGATCCTGTTGGCCGCCAGCGCTTTTATGGCAGCATCCTGCTCAACACAGTCGGCCTCCCGAGGTGCTTCAACTGACGATATTTACTTCTCCACAAGCGATCCAACGCCTACGGAGACCATTACAACCGAAACCACCACCATTTCTTCATCAGAAAGCTACAGCACGTATCCCGGAACGTCAACCACTCCGGAATATAGCTATTCAGCTCCTCAGGAAGACGTTGACTACCGCACAGGCGCCGACGATCTGGGAGAGTCTGAAACCTATTATGATGATGAGGGGAATACTTACATCGTAAATAACTATTACGATGACAATGACTACGATGATTTTTATTACACATCGAGCATTTACCGTTTTTACTACCCGTATAGCGGCTTTGGTTACAATGCCTACTGCTACACACCTTATTATTACGACCCATTCTGGAATCCGGGCTGGGGTTGGAATGTAGGCTGGAATAGCTGGAATGGCTGGTACGGCGGCTGGGGTTATAATGCCGGCTGGTGCTATAACGGCTGGGGCTGGAACAATGGCTGGAATAATGGCTGGGGCGGATGGTATGGTGGCTGGGGCAATCCATACGGCTGGGGCGGCTGGGGATATCCTTATGGCTATTACGATCCATGGGGCTACAACTACGGCTACTGGAATGGTTACAATAATGGCTATTGGAATGGCTATTATGATGGATATTACGGTGGTTACTATGGAAATGGCAATGGTTATTATGGCTATGATGATAGCAACTACTATTACGGACCAAATTCAGGAACCGGTTCTAATACCAATACCGGTGTGATGTCATCTACCATATTGAGTGCCGGTTACGATAAAGCTGCTGAAAACACAGACGGAAATCACATATTAACTGATAAGGGCGAATTGATGGTATCACGAGATGATGTGAATACTAAGCCTGGCATGGAATCTGGCACTACAAGCGGTACGCTTGGCTCTTCAACCATTAAAGGTGAATTGGCCGGAAAACCCGGAGCCGTTTCTTTGAATGAACCTGTTGCCCTGAACGACCTGCAAACCGGAACAGGCAGTGATATAACCCGTAATGATGCTGGTGTGCGTGTAATTAAATATTACAGTGCAGATTCTAAACCTGCTTCAGAACCGGTTGCTTCAACTGTAGTGATGAACGACAGAGGCGCTCGTGGTCCGAACAGCTATTCCAATAAGCCTGTTACCACAACTGTTCAACCGAATAAACCGGCAAATACACCTGTAAAATCAGATGCCGTAAATATGAATCAGAAACCGGTGGATGCTCCAAAAACATTCGACCGTCCTGAACAAAAGACACCTGTGTATGGTAAACCGGAACAGCAGAAACCGACTTATTCAAAGCCTGATCAAAAGCAGCCTGTATATCAACAACCTGATAAAAAGCCTGTATATGAGCAGCCTGCTACTAAGCCGAATAAAACGTATGAGCAACCAAGCAAACCAAATAAAACATACGAACAACCGAGCAAGCCTAAATACGAACCTGCACCAAGGTCTTACGACCCTCCAAAGAGCAGTTCAGGCAACAAAGGTGGTTCTTATAACAGCGGTAGCTCAAATAAGCCTAGTTCATCCGGTAACAGACCATCTAACACTGGTTCACGCAATCGCAGCGGCGGAAAATAAAGGGTGTATGTATTAAACAATTAAAAATTAGCAACCATGCGTAAGATATTCACAATGGTTTTAGCCACTGCTTTGTCTGCACTTTCCTATGCACAAAGTGATGCAGATGCACTTCGGTATTCGATGCTTGAATTTGGTGGAACAGCCAGATCGCTTGGATCAGGAAATGCATACGGCGCCTTGGGCGGAGATATGAGTTCTGCCTCTATGAATCCGGCAGGTCTGGGTATTTATCGTAGTTCTGAATTTGGCATTTCAACCAGATTGCTCAGCATCGATGCGAGTGCATCGTATTATGGCAATACTACATCAGACAATCGATATGATTTTGCCTTAAGCAATGCCGGGTTTGTATTTGCGAATGTAAATAAAGGACGAGAAAGAGCTACCAATGCCTGGGTGGGTGGTGCATTTGCACTTACCTATAATCATATAGCAGATTTTAATAGTGCTGTTACCTATTCAGGTTTCAATGAGCATAGTTCTTTATTGGATACTTACGTATCTTATCTGAATGCCGGTGCGGGAACTGCGCCGGGTGATGTGTATGATGCAGATCCATTTGGCGCCGGACTGGCATGGGATACTTATTTAATTAATCCTATGCCGCTGGATAGTATGCATTACTTCAGCGAAATTGCAGATGGCCGTGTGCAACAAACAAAATCAATAACAACTAATGGCGGTATCAATGAATTTTCTATAGCCTTTGCCGGTAATTATGGTAATAGACTATATATCGGTGGAGCTATTGGTATTCCACATATCCGTTATGTGCAATCGTATGTATATAGCGAAGAGGATGTGCAGAATGAACACCCAAACTTCAACAGCTTTGCACTTACAGATGTATCTGAAACATATGGAACAGGTATTAACGCAAAAATTGGATTGATTTATCGGATAAACGATTACTTACGTTTAGGAGCAGCAGCGCATACACCAACCTTATACGGTATGTCTGATGCATATTTTTCATCTATGTCGAGTGATGTTGCCAGTGGTACTTACAGTACAGAATCACCCATTGGTGAATATAATTATGAGTTAGTTACACCATGGCGTGTGAGCGGAAGCGCAGCGGTTACCTTGAAAAATATAGGTTTTATCAGCGCAGAATATGAATTTGTTGATTACAGTGAAGCTGCTTATAATTTCAATCGCACTTACGATGCCGGTGATTTATCCTATGAATCAACCGTAAATACTAATATTGATACAAAATATGGCACTGCAAGCAATATCCGGTTTGGCGCTGAATTGATGTATGATGTTTTTCGATTCAGAGGCGGATATATCATGAGCAGTACACCGTTTAATGAAGGTATTGCTGCACAGGATGCCGACTTTTCAAGAAATACCTATACCGCAGGAATTGGCATTAAAGAAGAATCATTTTTTATTGATTTCGGATTTTCGCATACTACCACCAATGAGTATGATATCGAGTATCTCTACGATAATGGATCAGGCGTAAATGAAGGCGCATCGATCAACAGATCGCTGAACAATTTCCTGTTAAGTTTTGGTTTTAGGTTTTAATGATTGTCAGTGAAGACAAGCCCTCCTGGTGGTTCGGGAGGGCTCATTTTTTGTACGCAATTGGCGTAAATCATTTGTGTGTTGCAGCTATCTAACTGCAGACTAATGCGCATTGCCTTATCGCTGCATTTTGGCATGCCTGAGAATAGCGTTAACTTAGCCAACCAGAATTGATTTGAATTATACTGCATGCACCTCTCTTTCTCAATTGGATTTGATGCGTTTTTAACCTACCAGTTATTTCATGCGTCACAATCGCCTTTAGTTCAAAAAAAACGCCGTAGGTCCAAATGGACAATTGTTGGACTTGTTGTGTTGGCGATTGTGCTGATGGTGTTTCTCGAAAATTATGGTTTGGCGTTGTTGTATACCGTTTTTGGCATTGCCTGGTTTTTTTTGTATCCGATTTATGAGCGGGGATACTATAAAAAACACTATATCAAATCACTGAAAGAAAAATTAGCCGGAATATCCGAAAAACAAATCGAACTGGACATCACGCCATCCGGTATTCATGCCCGGGAAGATGGGAGTGAAGGCAATATAGAGGTAAGTAAAGTAAATAGCGTCCAGGAACTCCCTGATATATTTTTAATACAATTACAACAAAGTATGGCCTTCATTATTCCTAAACAACAGGTAGATGAAGCAGCCGTAAAAACACATCTCCAAAACCTCGCCGATCTATGGAAGGTGCCTTATGTTTCTAATCTCAATTGGAAATGGAAGTAGGAAAAGAGGAATAAGGAATAAGGAATGAGGAATGAGGAATAAGGAATGAGGAATGATGAAAGAGGAATAAGGAATAATGAATAATGTGCATTTTCGCTAATCTTTGACTTTCCTCACCGACTTTAAGGCAAAAAAAGGGTTTCCCGCGGATTTTCGCAGAATTACGCAGATGAATTCAAGAATTATCTCTTTGTATAAAACCTGTTCCTGCATTTGTCTCTACATCTTTTGAAGAGGAATAAGGAATAATGTGCATTTTCGCTTGCCTTTGACTTCCCGAAACTTACCGACTTTCCGCCTTACCTGTTCTTGCATTTGTCACACTACTCCCTGAAGTAGAACTTTTCCTCCGCTACGCTCCGTAAAATTTCACTTCAGGGCAGGCCCACTCACCTATGAAGTAGAATCTTTTCTCCGCTACGCTGCGAAAATCTTCACTTCATAGCAGGCACTCACCACCCACCACTCACCATTCACCACTCACCACTCACCACTCATCTTTCACCACTCACCACTCACCACTCACCACTCACCCCTACATCTAAACTCTTTTTCTCCATCCCTGTTACTACCTTTGTCTTATGCAATACAAAAGTTTACAAGCATTTGTTGATGCGCTGGAAGCCGCCGGGGAATTGGTGCGGGTAAAGGAGTTTGTTGATCCAAAACTGGAGATAACCGAAATAGCCGACAGATATATCAAATCTGATAAACCTGCTCTGCTTTTTGAAAATACAGGCACCGGATTTCCGCTGCTGATCAATAGCATGGGCTCTTACAAACGTATGTGCATGGCCTTGGGTGTCGACCATCTGGATGCTATTGGCGATGATATAGCCGGATTGTTTAAGAAATTCACCTCTCCGAAACAAGGATTACTGGATAAAGTCATGATGCTCCCCGAACTCGGAAAAGTGGCTTCATGGATGCCGAAAGAAATAAAAGGGAAGGGTGCTTGTCAGGAAGTTGTGATGCAAGACCCCGATATCACCAAATTACCGGTCATGACCTGCTGGCCTGCCGATGGTGGTCCGTTTATTACTTTGCCCGTCATTCATACCATTGATCCTGAAAATGGTATTCGCAACGTGGGCATGTATCGCATGCAAGTGTTTGGTCCGAAATTAACAGGCATGCACTGGCATAAACATAAAGTGAGTGCCGGTCATTTTAATAAATACAAGCAATTGGGAAAACGCATGCCGGTGAGTGTTGTTTTAGGCGGTGATCCGGTATATACCTATTGCGCAACAGCACCGCTTCCGCCAAATGTGGATGAATATTTATTGGCAGGATTTATTCGCAAGCGAAAAGTAGAATTGGTAAAATGCATCACGAACGAATTATATGTACCTGCTGATGCCGATTTTGTGATAGAAGGATACGTTGACCCGCAAGAGGATTTTATTTATGAAGGTCCGTTTGGTGACCATACCGGATATTATTCACTTGCAGATTATTATCCTAAGTTTCATATCACTTGCATCACACATAAAAAACATGCCATTTATCCTTCAACCATTGTCGGTATTCCCCCTCAGGAAGATGCGTGGATTGGCAAAGCAACTGAACGTATTTTCCTCACACCCATTAAACTTACCATGTTGCCAGAGGTGGAAGATATGGAATTACCAATAGAAGGTGTTTTTCATAACCTCACCATCGTAAAAATTAAAAAAGAATATGCCGGTCATGCGCAGAAAGTAATGAATGCTATGTGGGGTGCCGGTCAGATGATGTTTAATAAAATTTTGGTGATTTGCGATACCGGGGTAGATATTCATGATTATGCAGCAGTAGCAAAAGCCATCAGCAATCATGTTGATCCTGCACAGGATATTTATTTCAGCACAGGTCCTATGGATGTGCTGGATCATTCCTGCAGTAAATTTGCTTTCGGCGGCAAAATGTGTATTGATGCTACTGAGAAATTACCTGAAGAAATTTCACCGGCCCATACACCTGCTCAACCCTTCCGTTTGGATGTTCAGGGTTTGATGAGCAGATATGGTGACATCGTTTATATAAATGATTCCCTGCTGCATTCGGGCATGAATTGTTTGTGTATTGCTGTAAAAAAATCAAAACCCGGACATATCCGGCAATTGCACCAACAGTTGTCGCAAGACCCGGCTTTACAACAGGTGAAATTCATTGCCTACGTTGATCATACGGTTGAAGCTGCGGATATAGCCGTAGTAACCTGGAATACAGCAAACAATATGGATGCACGCCGCGATGCTTTTGTAGTGCCTGGTTTGCATGGCAATCAGATATGTGGTTTTGATGGCACGCGTAAATCAAAGCAATTGGATGGTTTCGATCGTCCATGGCCAAATGTAATTGTAATGGATGCAGCTACAATTACTGCCATCGACCAAAAATGGGAAAAGCTGGGCTTAGGTGCGTTCCTGCCCTCTCCTTCGCACAAATACCTCAATCAGGTTGTAGGTACCGGTGCTGTTGTTGAAGAATAGGCGCCGGAATTACTTGCAGTATTGCTTATCTTAGTGACAAGCTTTCACTACTATGGCATTACAATTTATTACCGAAATTCAGACATATTTTGAAACCATTCCTGACCTGCACAGAACATTGATTTTGTGGGGGGGCTTGGTTTTTTTCTATCTTGTAGAATATGCCATTCCGCTCATTCGATTTGAATATAAAAAGCTGAACCATGCCGGTGTCAATGTCTTTTTTACTGCAACCACTATTCTCGTAAATGTGCTGCTGGCATTTATTTTATTAGAGGCATCCGAGTATGTATCTGCCCACCACTTTGGTTTATTGTATCTGGTGCAGAGCCCGCCATGGGTGTTTTTAATCAGTGGATTACTACTCCTCGATTTAATTGGTGCATATACCGTACATCTCGTCGAACATAAGGTCAGGTGGATGTGGAAGTTTCATCTGATACATCATGCAGATACCTATGTAGATGCGACAACCGCAAACAGGCATCATCCCGGTGAAAGTGTTTTTCGTTTTGTATTTACTACACTTGCCGTGTTGATTATTGGAGCTCCTATGTGGTTAGTGATGTTGTATCAATCAATGTCTGTTGTGCTTTCGCAGTTTAATCACGCAAATATTGAGCTGCCGGCTTTTGTGGATAGAGGGTTGAGTTTTATAATCGTATCTCCAAATATGCATAAGGTGCATCATCACTATGAACAACCCTATACGGATTCAAATTATGGGAATATTTTTTCGATATGGGATAGGCTATTTGGCACATATAAATATCTCCCCGCAGACGAAATTGTGTATGGCATCGATACGCATATGGAACCACATGAAAATGCGGCTATTGGAAACCTGCTCCAGATACCCTTTCAGCCATATCGTGCACCTAAAAAGAAAGCCTGATTAATCTGCCTGATCTATACGCACATCTCCGGCATCTTCTGATTCGATATTGATATTGCCGGTAACATTAAAGGTGGTGCGTCGATTTAATTGATGCAAATATTCAAAATCACCTTTATTCGATTTGAAAGTATTAATAAACTTCTCCTCCAGCACAGTTCCTTTTGTAATCACTTTACCATCCGGCAAGGTGATATCCTTATTTACTACGCTTGGTGATTTCTCGCCGTATCCTTTGGCAGTAAGTCTGTCAACCGAAATACCTTTTTCAACCAGATAATTCACTACGCTCTGTGCACGTCCTGCTGATAATTTTTCATTGTAGGGATCCTTACCGCGTGCATCTGTATGACTATTTATTTGAATAGACATGCCCGGATTTTCGTTGAGGAGTGCAATCAGCTTATCTAATTCCGGAAATGATTCAGGACGCAGGTTAGGGGAATCGTAATCGTAATAAATATTTTCCAGACGAATTTCTGCGGTAGTGGTGCCTGTTGCAACAGGTATTAAATCTAAAACAACAGAAGCATAAATATCCAAAGTGTCACCTGGCTTGCCTTTATACTGGCGCACATCAATAACAGTACTGTTATTAAAAAAACCTTCTTTAGAACCGGTGATTTTATATTGCTTTGTGCTGTCAACTACCAATGAAAACAATCCATCGGCACCAACGGTGAAGGTGGCCAAGGTTTGTTTTTGATCTGGATAAACAAGCGTGGCTAAAGCTTTTTCCAATGGAATGGTGTCTGTCACCGCTGTATTTACATCATTTTCAACCTCATACGTCTTGCGCGACACTAAGCCATGCAATACATAAACTGGTGGAGGCAATTTCTTTTTGGTTTTTACATACAGATATAAATCATCATCTCCTTTTCCGCCGGTACGATTAGAACTGAAATATCCTGCAGCTAAAGTGTCAGAACCTGCAAATTGTTTTGTATCTAATTGCACTAAACCAAAGTCATCACCCCCCGAATTTATTGGATACTCCAGGTTTTTAATATTACTGAATTTTCCATTTTTAAATGTGGCGCTGAAAATATCGAGGCCTCCCATGCCCGGATGCCGGTCAGATGAAAAATAAAAATTACCCTGCGCATCAAAGGATGGAAACACTTCATTGCCTTTGGTATTGATTACCTGTCCTACGTTAACGGCTGCATCCCAACCTTCTGAGGTGCGTTTACTCATATAAATATCTGCTCCACCATATCCATCCGGATGCGTTGCAGCAAAAAATAATGTTTGGCCATCCGCAGATAAACAAGGCGTGCCGATATTCATAGTATCCTCAAAAAATGGGAGTGCTTGTGGTTCTGACCAGCCGGATTCAAATTGATAAGTGCTCACGTATAAACCACAGTAATCATCTGATTTTTTGTCGGTAGTACCACAGCGCGTAAAAAAAACCTCTGTAAAATCACTGTTAAATGCGGGTGTTCCATCATTAAAGGCATCATTAAAAGGCCCTTCAAATTTTTGAGGTGAACCGAAATCCTGAATGCCCTTTCGTTGCGCAACAAATAAATCGTAATATTTATCACCGGTCCAGGAATCTGTATTTTCTCCTGATGCTTCACTTCGTGAGGAGGTGAAAATTAATTGGTCTTTTTGATATAAAACCGCAAGAAAATCGCCATCGGTTGAATTGAGTGTGGTGAGCGGTGTTACATAAGTATCACGCTGATACTCATCCAATTGTCGATTCATCCAATCGATAGCCTCATTGCAGGCGTTAATTTCGAGGGTGATCTCAGGTCTGCGAAATGGCTCCTCTATTAAATATTGGTTAAAATATTTGAGTGCTTCAGGATAATTTTCCTGCGCTTTTAACATATAGGCATAATCAAGCAAGGCCTCGCTCCCATAACCTAAATCATTGGCTGTATAATACCACTCAGCAGCTTTGTCGTATCGGTTATTGGCTTCATAGCTTTCGGCAATCTGGAAAGCGATTTTTGCCTTTTCGTCGGGCAATTCGGCCTTTTGAAAGTCTTTTTGCAGTAATTCGGCCGCCAATTGATACTTTTTCAGATTATAGGCTGTCTGACCGTCCTGGATGTTTTCTGTAACTTCACAGGCTGACATCAACCCAATAAGCAATATCGCAAGTAATGGTGCACGCATAATCTCCTTCAAAAGTATAAAACGAAACCCGAAGATTTTTGTTGTATCGGTCAAGGTTTTGACATTTTGATGAAAACACCTAATTTCCAATTAAAATTACCCAATGCAAAAACTGTTTGCCCTCCTCACCGTATGTCTGTCGCTGCTTGCCCAGGCACAGATTACACCAGCCGTTGAAGAATTTGCAACCGGTTTTAATGAGCCGCTTGATATTGATCATGCGTATGATGACCGTATTTTTATCACAGAGCGACTGGGTGTCATCAAAATTATCCATCCCGGAGGGGCCGTAACCACTTTTATGGATATTCAGGAGCGGGTTGGCTCTGATGCAGGTGAACAGGGACTTTTAGGCATCGTGTTTCATCCCGATTATGCTGAAAACGGATATTTTTACGCCAATTATACCGATACACTGGGCGATACACATGTGGTCAGGTTCAGCAGAGACGCCATTAACCCTGATCTGGCTGATGTAAACTCCGAAATGACCTTATTTACGGCCGACCAACCGGCCAATAACCACAATGGGGGCGATTTAAAATTCGGACCTGATGGATATTTATATGTATTTATGGGTGATGGCGGTGGTGCGGGACATAACCGGTCGCAGGATTTGGGTCTCCTGTTTGGGAAAATACTGCGACTGGATGTCGATGGCGGCTCACCATATGCAATTCCGGCCGATAATCCCTTTGTTGGTGTTCCGGGTTCGGAGGAGATTTTTGCGATGGGTTTACGTAATCCCTGGAGGAATAGCTTCGACCGGCTAACTGGCGATTTATATATCGGTGATGTGGGCGGAGATAGTTGGGAAGAAATTGATGTAATTAAAGTGGACACTGCTGAATTCATGAATTTCGGATGGAAATGTTATGAAGGATTTATGTTGCGCGCCGGTACTATTTGCGATTCTATTGTTCCGGATTTTGATTTTCCTGTATTTGTATATCCGCACAATATTGACTCCGGCGGATTTGCGGTAACGGGCGGATATGTTTATCGCGGAACAAATTATCCATTGTTGTATGGTCATTATATTTTCTGTGATTATATCAGCGGAAAATGGTGGACGATGGAACCGGATGGTGCAGGCGGTTATACAACTACACCACATGGATATATTCTGGATCATGTAACCAGCTTTGGTGAAGATGTTTCCGGAGAATTATATGTCTGTGATAATACAAGTGGAAAAATATTTCGGGTGGTTGAGCAATGTTCAGCCTTTTCAGTCAGCGCAACGGTTACGAACGCATCAACACCTGCCACAGCTAATGGTGCAATTGATGTAACGGTTGCTGGTGCGGCTTCACCTGTTACCTATGTCTGGAATACCGGTGCTACTACTCAGGATATTGCCGGATTGTTGCCGGGCACCTATTTTGTTACCGTTACAGATGCGAATGGATGTTTGCACGAAGAATCTTATGTTGTGGGCGCTAATTGTGCTCCCGCTACAGGCATTGTAACAACTCCGACAGCTACTTCAGTATTTATTGATTGGAATGATATGGGTGCAACAGCTTACAGGGTAATGTATAAACCTGCAGGTGGCGGTGCGTGGACACAAATGAATACTCCGGTGTCCTCTATCACACTTACCGGATTATCGCCTTCCACAGCTTATTCATTTCGTATTCGACATAAATGCCCCGGCGTACCGGGCATGCTTTCAGCGAATGGAAATTTTATTACCAATCCTCTGCGCTTAGGCGAGCAGGAAGTGCAGGTGTACCCCAATCCTGCGCAACAGGTTTTGCATATTGATGGTATGACAGAAGGCACGCTTGTTTATCTGCTCAACATAGAAGGCAGGATTGTTTGCACACAGATATGCAGCGTAGAAACCATCATGAATATTGCCCATCTGCCGGCCGGCATATATGTATTGCGCGATGCCGACGGAGCGTGGATAAAAAAAATCCAATTGATAAAATAGGAATTTTCATATACTAAGCTTATTTTAGATGTCTATACAGGCATTACCCGTGTTGCACGCACGATTATTCACTCAATTAAAAGACAAAATTATGTATCTAAAACTACGCAGTTTGCTGCTAACAGCGGGCATTGGCCTTTATGTATCGGCTATCGCTCAACCTCAACTAGGGGTTCAATTAGTACCCTCGCCGGGATTTAATTCGCCGGTTGATATTGCCAATTGTGGTGATGATCGTTTATTTATTGTAGAACGCTCCGGGTATATCCGCATATTAAATACAGATGGCACCAGTTCATTGTTTTTAGACATTGATGCAAAGGTGAAAAGCAGTGGGGGCGAGCAAGGTTTACTCGGTTTAGCCTTTGATCCAAACTACGATGAGAATGGATATTTTTATGTGAATTATACCAACAATTCCGGAACAGGAAATACAGTTATTGCGAGATATTCGCGCAATGCTGTGAATCCAAACCTCGCTGATGTAGCCAGTGAAGTTATTTTAATGACAATCGTGCAACCATTTTCTAATCATAACGGTGGTAATTTGGAATTTGGTCCAGATGGATATTTATATATCGGCACCGGTGATGGTGGTTCAGGTGGTGATCCGGGAAATCGCGCACAGGATATTACTGATCAATTATTGGGAAAAATGTTGCGTATAGATGTGAGCACAGTACCATATAGCATTCCTGCTGATAATCCTTTTGTTGGTATTACCGGTGATGATGAAATCTGGCAATATGGTTTACGCAATCCTTGGCGTTTTTCTTTCGATAGTGAAACCGGCGATTTATGGATTGGTGATGTTGGTCAGGGTGCATGGGAAGAAGTAGATTTTGCACCATCAACATCAACAGGTGGCGAAAACTGGGGATGGCGCTGTTACGAAGGCAATGCTGAATATAATACTACAGGATGTTTGCCAATGGGATCTTATGATTTTCCGATTTATGCATATAACCACTCTTTTGAAATAGGTGGATACGCTATTACCGGCGGATATGTGTATCGTGGAAGTGATTATCCGGGTATGCAGGGATATTATATTTTCTGCGATTATCTCACCGGTAACTGGTGGCATACCGTGTCTAACGGTGTAGGTGGATGGATTTCCACATTAACTGATTTCGATTTGGATGATGTATCTACCTATGGAGAAGGCAGTGATGGTGAATTATACTGCGCAACGCTGAGCGGAGGACAGATCTATAAAGTGATAGATAATTGCGGGAGTTTCAGCTCCAGCCTCAGCGTTACCGATGCTCAATATGGTTTTAATAACGGTGCTGTCGATCTTACTGTTAGTGCTGGTACTGCTCCTTATACGTATGCGTGGAGTAACGGTGCCACCACACAAGACATCAGCGGATTAGCAGCAGGTGGTTATTCTGTTACAGTTACAGATGCAAACGGTTGCACAACCGATAATAATGCAACTGTAAATTCAGTTTGTGGTCCGTTGCCATCTATCGCCACAACAGGTATAACCAGTACTACCGCAAGCTTCGATTGGATTGATGAAGGTGTTGCAGTTTATAAAGTACAATATCGTCCGGCAACAGGCGGTGCATGGACAAATGTCAATACCCCTGTAAGTAATATTACACTTACCGGATTACTGCCCGGAACAAGCTATAAATTAAAGGTAAACCACACCTGTCCCGGCGGTGTGAAAAACAGTAAAAACAAAAACTTTTCTACGCCTTTGCGATTGGAAGGTGAAGAAGATGTTGTGCTTCCGGTAATTGCACCGAATCCAAGCACAGGTGTCTTCACTATTTCTACTCTGCAGGAAGGCATGACATTGGTGGTTTATGATCTATCAGGTAAAATGATTGCTGCTGATGTAGATCTGGCCAATAAAACACTTGATTTATCACAGGCATCAGAAGGTATGTATATCGTACATATCATGCAGAATAATGTGTTGGTGAGTGTAGAAAAAATTATCGTAGCCAGATAATCTGGTATACATAAAAAGCGAAAGCTGAATTTCGGTTGAGGATGTTATGCCTTAACAGAAATTCAGCTTTTTTTATAAACTTGAATCGTAGGTAATAACCGTCATTATTGCTTTTCAGCAGTCTCCTCTATAACAGGTTCTGGCTTAATCAACAAAGGCTCTACAACGCTATTCCATACGGCATAGCCACTTCTGTTCATATGCAGCATGTCTGAAAAAAAATAGGATCGATTCGGCATGCCGTTTGCCTGAAGCATTGGTGTATAAATATCTGCGTAAATTAAAGAGGTATCAATAAGACTATAATCTTGCAATAGTTTATTGTAGTCGATAATCTTTTGCATCATATCTGCCTTCGAAGGGCTCGGTTTCATGCTGATGGCAATCACAGGTACAGTAGGATATTTGCTACGCAGGGTTCGATATAATTCCATAAAGCGGTCAAATACCATATCCACCGTTACAGCATTAGATGAGGCGAAGTCATTTTCACCACAATAAATAACAAACTGTCGCACGTTTTCGTGTGCTAATAAGATATCATTGGCATAGTAAAGCTGATCTACCAGTGTTGAACCACCAAACCCGCGATTAATTGCACCATAGGATGCATATACACTATCAAATCCTATCCAGTTTTTTACAGATGAAGATCCGATAAACACGATGGGTGATTCGGGCAAGGCAGCTGCTGTGTCTGCCTGCTTATAGAAGTTAATTTCTTCATCAAATTTATTAGGACCGGTTTGGGCTTGTACATCTGCATGTACTTTAAAAAACAACAGTAATCCGGCCAATTTGTACTGCAATTTCATGAACAATGTTTTCATGTTTCTTTGAGCAAACGTGTGTTTTAACTAAAATCGTGTGTAAGATACACGGATTTATTTTTTGTCTGTCTGTGGAGTTATCTACAAAAAATGTTCCAATTTTTTAATTTTTTACTCATTTTTCATTAACTTAGTGTAAACGAAACATCATGAAGAAATTTTACATTACTCTATTAGGTTTGTGCACTGTAGCAGGTTTGCAGGCGCAAATCGACCCGCCGTGCCTGGTTCCAGGGGCGGCTTTATGCGACAATTTTGATGCCTATACTGCCGGAGACCCGCTTGGTCCGGGCGCTTCCTGGTGGACAACCTGGAGCGGAACTGAGGGTGGTGCTGAGGATGGTTTAATCAGCGCTGATTATGCTTATTCCGGTGCAAACTCGGCCGTGGTACCTGAAGGAGGTTCTGCCGACGTAATTTTAAAACTCGGAAACCTGACAACAGGAAAATACAACCTCTATTGGCAAATGTATGTGCCTGATGGTAAAATGGGTTACTACAATATTCAGGAATCTGAAACACCCGGTGTAGCCTGGAATATGGAAGTATATTTCGGCAATGTAACCTCAGGCGATGGTTCATTTACAGTTCCGGTTGGTCCGGCATTTACTTATCCTGTTGATGAATGGTTTTTAATCGAGCATATTGTTGACCTTGACGCTAACACGATTGAGGTGAAATTAAACGGAACAACAATCATGTCAGATGCATTTGCCGGTAGCCTGGGTGCTATCGATTTTTATTCAGCAGGTGCGAACAACAGAATGTATATGGATGATGTTGTTTTAATGCCTGTATTGCCTGCTGAGGCTTGTGCAATTCCGGGAGCTATTTTCTGTGACAATATCGACACGTATACTGCCGGTGACGCGGTAGGTCCTTATGCCGAATGGTGGTCAACCTGGAGCGGAGTTGAAGGTGGTGCAGAAGATGGTGTGGTGAGTGATGCGTATGCGTATTCAGGTACCAATTCTGTTCTGATTCCCGGAACCGGCTCAACAGATTGTGTATTGAAATTAGGCGATGCCACCACCGGCAAATTGCGTTTGGAGTGGCAAATGTATGTGCCTTCAGGTAAAACAGCTTATTATAATATTCAGGAAACAGAAATACCGGGTGTTGCCTGGAATCTGGAATTATATTTCGGAGATGTAACAGAAGGTACAGGTGAATTTACCGTACCGGCTGCTGGTCCAACATTCAGTTATCCTGTTGATCAATGGTTTTTAGTAGAGCATATTGTTGATTTAGATGCCGATAATATTCAGGTATATATCGATGGTGCTTTAGTACTGGATGATGCCTACACCGGAAATTTAGGTGGTGTAGATTATTATTCATGGAGTGGCACCAATACCTATTATCTCGATGATGTATTATACATTCCGGAAGTGGAAGTAGCTGAGCCTTGTGATGTTCCTGGCGCAGATTTTTGTGATAATATGGATACCTATCCTGAAGGCCCATTAGGACCAAATGCCGACTGGTGGTCAACATGGAGCGGAACTGAAGGTGGTGCTGAAGATGGTATTGTGAGCATGGATTATGCGTATTCCGGAACAAATTCTGCTTTAATTCCTGAAGGTGGCGTTACAGATGTCATTTTGAAATTGGGCAATTTATCATCCGGTAAATACAATTTATACTGGCAAATGTATGTGCCATCAGGTTCACATGGTTATTATAATATTCAGGAAACAGAAGTGCCGGGTGTGGCATGGAATGCTGAATTATATTTTGGTTTAACCACACCGGGTGAAGGTGAGGTATCTGTACCTGCTGAAGTTGCATTTACTTATCCACCAGATGCGTGGTTCCTGGTTGAACATATTATTGATATGGATGCCAATACAATCGAAATTAAAATTAACGGAACAACTATTTTATCTGAGGCATATGCCGGTAATATGGGTGGGGTTGATTTTTATTCGATTGATGGATTAAACCGATATTATATTGATGATGTAGTATTAATGCCAATGGATCCAACAGATCTCAACACCTATTATGAAGATGCTGATGGAGATGAGTATGGCAATGCTGCCGTTTCTATCGATGTTGCCGGTGGTGCACCAACTGGTTATGTAAGCGATAATACCGATTGTGATGATACTAACGCTGCTATTAATCCCGGTGCTACTGAGGTGTTTAATGGTGTAGATGATGATTGTGATAATTCTATTGATGAAGGTACAATTGATATCACAACTAAAGATCCATCAGTAATTACGGTTTATCCGAATCCTGCCGATGCGCAAATTACAATTGCATTGCAGGAAGGTGCAACACAGGGTATATTGATGTTGCAAAATCAAATCGGACAAACCCTGATGCTGGAAGCGGCTAATGGACGTTCATTTATTCAATTGGATGTATCTGCATTACCTGCAGGTATTTACACCATCCAATTGCAAACAGGAACAGCTATTGGCGTGCAGCAAATTGTTATTGAATAAATACAAATTTATAATTATTAAAAAGCTGCCTCTTGAATTAGAGGCAGCTTTTTTTTTTTGATGAATATCATTGTATTTCCTTTATTCCTTATTCCTTTTAAAAAGGTAGTGAGTAGTGGGTATTGAGTAGTGAGACAATGCAGGGATTTTGGTGGAGAAGGAGATTATACTTTTAGTTAATATTATCATAAGAAAAAGCTGTATTGAAAGGCCGCAGGCCTTATTGCATTTATCTCACTACTCAATACCCACTACTCACTACCCGCCCATTCAAAACAAAAATCCTTATTCCTTATACCTCATTCCTATTAAAACGAGGCCACGCCATGAGGCGCGCAGGCGTGAAGTCGGGGAGACGGTAAGTGGTTATTGGATGATGATGAGGTGTTTGGTTTCTGTGATTACGGAAGTGGTTTGGAGGGTGTAGAAGTAATTGCCGGGTATTAAATTGTTTGTTGGGATTTGGATGGAGCTGTAGGCGTTGGTGACCGGGTAGCGTGCAATTTCTTCGCCGGTAATGCGAAATAAAATGATTTCGCCGGTGGTGTTGCCTTCCGGGAGGGTGTAGTCGATGGTTGTGGCTTGTTGTGCTGGGTTAGGGTAGGGGTTGGATAAGGCGCTATAGGTTGAAACCAATTGTGTGTTGGCAACATCAATCTCGGTGCCTAACATGCCGCCGAGTCCGAACACTTTCGCTTCTCCGGTTTCATAGCTTAACATGAGTTTAGTGCCATTGTCGGTATTGTAAATCGGATATTGCTGGGCGTGCATAGTCAGAATAACATCCGGACTTCCCAGTTCTGAAAATAACAGTTCGCCGGTTTCATTATATACCTGTGTTATTTTATACGTGCCGGAATCAACAACGTACATAAACTCCAGTTTGTCGTCGAGATTAAATAAATGTTCAGAGATGTACATTATATATCCGATGGTGAAGTAGGGTGATGCGGTGTACACCATATCCAGCGATATATTCTTCACCAGACTGTGGTCCATATCATAAAGAGAAATCAATTTCCCGCACCGATTAATTTTCACGTAGCGTTCACCGCTGGCTTCGAGTTTTAAATACATCAGCTGACTGGAACCAGGGCCCGGACAAAAATTATAGGTTGCGGCGCTGTCGTAAGTATGTTCGAGCGTGAACTGTGCTTGTGCATGGGTGCCCATGATAAGCAGGAGAATAACGAGGAGTTGTTTCATGATAGCGTGATTTATGCAGGATAAATATACGGAATCATGGAGTTGAATACCAGGTGATAAATAAATGCGGTGGATGGGTTAATAAGTGCAGCTTGCCTAAAGTGTGTGATGTAAACGTTTGGTGTTTGAAATGAAGCGAGAGGGTATTTAAGCTAAGTGTTACCGGCACATGATATGGTTGAATATGGTAAAACACCAAACTTTTAGTTTAGATGCTCAATTGCTTATTTTTTAATAACCTTATTAATTGAAGTGAAATTTTCGCCAACAACCTTTACAAAATATATTCCTGCTGGTAAATAGCTCACATTAAGGCGATTTCCAAGACCGGTTAGCATTATTTCTCCCACATTATTCAGTATTATTACCTGAATCATTTCATTTGCTGGGGTTTCTATGGTGAGATAATTATCTGCCGGATTTGGGTATATCGAAATGCTCATATGATTGACTGCCTCGATGGAATTAAATCCTTCATCAACCAAACCGTTACAATTATTATCAATACCATCTAATATTTCAGTTGCACCCGGATGTACATCCGGATTGGTATCATCGCAATCAGTACTATCAAGGACAAAACCAGGAATTGAAGCACACCAAAGTGAATCAATTAATGCGTCACCATAATTATCTGTGTCAGCATCTACATAATATGTGTCAAAGGGCAATCCTTCGTCTCTATTTCCATCGCAATTATCATCCATGCCATTGCATACTTCCGGGATACCCGGGTTGATATCCGGGTTGCTGTCGTTGCAATCGGTGCTATCTGTAACGTAACCTGGAATAGGAGTACATCCAATTGTATCTATCAACGCATAGCCATATTCATCTCCATCAGCATCCAAATAATAGGTGTAGAATGTCAATCCTTCATCAATCATTTCATTGCAATTATCATCTATACCATTGCATACTTCAGCTGTCCCCGGGTAGATATCGGGGTTGGTATCATTACAATCTGTACTATCAGCCACGTATCCGGGAATAATTGAACATCCCAAGGTATCAATCAAAGCATTGCCATAAGCATCACCATCAGCATCAATATAATACGTAAACATGGGCCAACCTTCGTCAATAATTCCATTACAATTATCATCAAAGCCATTACAAATTTCCTGCGTTAGCAAGCAATCCGGTCCAAGTTTTACAATCCAAAAATCCAGTCCACCCATGGATGCCTCCGTTTTATTACCTGACAATCCTGATTGGGATGAACCACCAATAATATAGCCGTTATCAGGTGTTGGTTCTACACTGCCAAATTCATCATAATTTGTGCCGCCAATTACTTTCTGCCATTGTATACTACCAAGACTATCGATTTTTACAATCCAATAATCATAGCCATTTATCACGCCACCTCCGCCCCAATGTGGTTCAGTCTTATTGCCGGAAACATCTGATTTTGAATAACCGCCTAGCACAAAACCTGTATCGGTTGTTTGATGGACGGACATCAGGATATCGTCTGAATTTCCGCCAAACGCATTCTGCCATTCAATAGCACCGATCGAATTAATTTTTACTACCCAGTAATCCCGTAATCCGAAATTGTTTTCTGTTTTATTTCCATTTGAACCGGAGTAAGAATGTCCAGCCAAAATATAGCCACCATCAATTGTTTGTTTGACTCCCTCGCTAAAAAAAAGCCGATCAACCTGATTCCCGCCAAATCCCCGATCCCATTGTATATAGCCTATACTATCAATTTTTACAATCCAATAATCGTCACTACCGAAATTATTCGCTGTTTTATCTCCGGAAATATCTGATACGGATGTACCGCCGAGTATATACCCTGAATCATTGGTTTGTACAAATGAATACAACCAATCTGAACTTGATCCGCCTATTGTTTTGTCCCATTCAATTTCGCCAAGGGAGCTTAGTTTAACTATCCAATAATCTGTACTTGTGCTTGTTGCTGATTTGTCGCCGGAAGCTTCCGAATCAGACCAGCCCCCAATTAGATATCCCCCATCAATAGTTTGCACTACACAAGTCAACACTTCAGATTCATTACCGCCGATGGTATTTTCCCATTCAATTATGCCATTGGCATCTAATTTAATTATCCAATAATCTGATCGATTATAGAGGTTGACACCGGCATAATATCCGTCTCCTATTGCGTTTTCAGATTTATCATAGGAGCTATCAGAATAGGATGTTCCGCCAAGCAGGTATCCTCCATCACTTGTTTGAATAATAGCGGAAGCGTAGTCTGTAGTGTCGCCCGCAAGTGTATTTTGCCATTCTATATTACCGAGGCTATCCAGTTTCAACACCCAACAATCGCCAAACCCGGTGCCATAAAATTCTTCGGTTTTATCTCCGGAAATTCCGGACATAGAGTTGCCCGCAATAATAAACCCATTATCCGCCGTTGGATGGATGGCATATGCCTCATCAAGATTATTTCCCCCTATAGTATTTTGCCATTCGATTGCAGGCGCTTGTGCAAAACAAGTTAACGCGATTGTAATCAAGTAAATAATGCAAAAAACATGTTTCATTGTAGAATTAAGCTATAATTATCTGTGCAGATACGAAAAGCACTCGTTTTAGATGGCACCTATAAATTGCCATATTGCAAAATCTAAGTTATTCTATTAAAGATACAATTTGTCCTCACAAAAATCGCATATGGATTGTTCCGAATATTGATTACATCTGAGGTGTTTATAGGATTTCCAAAAGTTGACATCAATCGAATTCAGAGATTTTTTCAGGGGTGTCTGCTTCTACGCATTCCTTTAATAGCTTGGAACGCAAAGTAGCCATTTGTCTAAACCATCTGATATGTCAGGCTATAACCTTACAAAAATGCTATATCTGTCAGGTATAAACCTGACAAAAGGTTATAAAATGTCAGGTTATATCCTTACTTTTGGTCATTATTCATCACGTAATGCCTTTGCATATGAACAAGAAAAGCTTACTGATACAGCAGCTCAGCAGAAAAATGACAGTTTTTGGATCTATACAGCAAACGGCTGTACCACCTTCCGGATGGATTAGGACCATCCGCAACGCCCTTGGTATGTCCTTGCAGCAGTTGGGTAAAAAGCTTTCTATCACAAGGCAGAGTGTGCAGGAGATGGAACAACGTGAGCAGGATGGAACCATCACCCTTAAATCGCTCAAGGAGGTGGCAAAGGCAATGGATATGCAATTGGTATATGCTTTTGTGCCGGTTGATGGTACTCTGGAAGACTTGATTGAGCGGAAAGCTACAGCCTTAGCCAGGCAAATTGTAATGCGCACATCGAATTCTATGAAGTTGGAAGACCAACAGAACTCCACGGAAAGATTAGAGAAAGCGATTCAGGAAAGAGCAAATGCAATTAAAAATGAAATGCCGAAGATATTATGGGATTAGAGCTTGATTATATTTTCGGGCAAACACCTTTAGATGAGGATGAGAAAGATGCGCTTTTGATTGACTCAATTGTTACCCGTGGTGAATTGGATGAATTTGAGCAATTAAATATTGAAGAGGCTGTTGCATGGAGTTTAGGCCAAAATTTTAAAATTGAGGAACTATTTACGGAGTACTTTATTAAACATGTACACAAAAAAATGTTTGGCAATGTTTGGGAATGGGCTGGAAAATTTAGAAAGACAGATAAAAATATTGGCGTGGACAAAAACCAAATTACTATTGAATTGAAAAAGTTAATAGATGATACCCGGCATTGGATTGAACACGATACCTACGAACCGGATGAAATTACGATTCGATTCAAGCATCGATTAGTAAGCATTCACTGTTTCCCAAATGGTAATGGCAGACATAGCCGATTACTTGCAGATATGATAGTTGAAAAAATATTTGGTCGCGAAGTGTTCTCATGGGGTGCGCATGATTTAGCGCCCGCAGGAAGTACCAGGAAAAAATATATTGATGCATTAAGGGCAGCGGATAAAGGAGATTATACACTTTTAATTGCATTTAGCAGATCATAAACTCCGCTTTCAATCACACAAATTTTTTATCTTTCCAGTAAAATCACCTCTTATGAAAATGAGCACAGTTGGATGGATTGGCATATCCATTGGCATACTTGGCGGACTTGTAGGGTTGGCGGCAGGCATTATGGCTGAACCTAAGGAGGGTTCAATTTTTGCGATCGTTTTTGTTTCCATATTTTTTATGGTTTATTGGTTTTTTATTCGACCGATGATTACGACAAACCGTTTATTAAAAACCGGTGAACAACGCAGCGGAAAAATATTGGAAGTGTGGGATACGAATGTTACCATAAATAACAACCCACAGGTAGGTATGTTGGTGGAAGTGAAGGACAAATACGGGAAAACCTATCAGGTGAAAACAAAGCGTGTTATTTCCAGATTGGAAGTGGGGGATGTGCGCCCCGGTCTGTTGGTGACAGTGCGTGTAGACCCTCAAAATGAGCAAAAAATTGCCATAGAATCTTTCGGTGTAGCAGGGGATGCAAATTATACCATGAATGAGTATGAAAAGCATTTGCATCAAATACTCGGACAGATAGATGAAGAAAATAAAGAAATTTTGCTATCCGGTATTTCTGCAGAAGCTAAGGTTGTTGGTTATTACGACCTGAATATAAAAGTAAATGGCGATAACCCGCTGGTGATGTTATTTCTTGAAATATACCCCGGCTTACAAACACCTTTTTATGGTGAAGCGAAAGGAGCAATAGCAGCACAGTCGGTATATAAATTTCAACCGGGAAGTATGATCACCGTAAAATATGATCCCAAAAACACTTCGAGGGTGACGGTGGAGCATAGTTAGGGCATTAATGAATATCAAAATTATTAATCAAATAGTGTGTGCAGCAAGCGCCTTTTCCAACCTCCGGATGGATTAAGGCCATCCCCAATACTCATGGTGTTTCTATGTACTATTTAGGTAATAAACTTTCTCTCACAAAACTGAGCGTGCGAGACATGAAACGACGAGAGCAGGATGGCGCCATCAGCTGTAAATCCCTAATGTGTATGATTTTATTTATCTGAGTAGAACTTGGGATTACAATTCACTTGAAATTTAGTTGAGAAAAATAATTAAAATTGAGTTTCTTCTTCACTAAAATTCTTATATGTCAACTCGCCTTTTTTAAAGTAATAATAACCCTCATTAATAGTAAATAAACAGTTGTTATAACATTTTTCGGTTTCCTCTATTTTTTCAATTTTAATTATACGCTTTTTAGAAATACTAAACTTTAATTTATAAATGCAACTGTCGCGCTCGAATCCAGTTTGTGTTGCGTATACTTTCCCTTCTTTTACAAATGAGCCGCCGTAGATGGGAGTAATTTGAAGATAATAATAGTTTGTGGTGAATATCATTAAGCGCTTTTGCGTATCAATATTCCAAATTTGTTTAATAGTATATGATTTTTCTATTGATGATAACAAGTCACTGGTATAAGTTTTGGTAGAATTTCCATATGTTATTATTATTTCCTTTGGCCCATTTCCATCCAGTTGAAATTTTTCTAACTGGCAATTATTTATAAAGCCCGGTGTCATGGAATATTCTAGGTTTATTGTATCTGTATTACCCTGCCTTCTATATATCAGTACATTTTTTTCGAACCTTCCACTCGTATCAAACAAGGCATAAGCAGTTACATCAGGGTTTTTGATTTCTGCGCAATTTTTCCATATTAAATTTTCAGAATCTTGCCCGAACAAAAGAACAGGATAGAAATTTATTACGATAATAGTGATTTTATATATGGTGGACAAGATTTTCATGGCAGTTTGAATGCTCCGTGTAAATTATTCCATTTAAAAATAGCGATAATTCTTGTTATTCATCTAATTCGACATTAAGGTCATGTCGGAATATGGGAAAGTTCTGTGCAAGGATATTTGAGTAGTGGACTTTTTCTTCTTTTTCAATTAAGGAGGGCTTATTGGGATTTGGGCATTTGATAAGCCGTGAATAAAACAATTTCGATTGGAATGGTTTATTTTCTTTCGTGATCCCGCTGGGACTTCCCGTTGCATGCTTCACTGCGTTGCGCATCAACGGGATAAACTTCTCGTCCCTGCTGCACTTAATTTCAATGATTATTTGTGGGAAACAAAAAACCACCTCGCTTTGAAGTGGTTTTTTTTCTGTGATCCCGCTGGGACTCGAACCCAGGACCCCAACATTAAAAGTGTTATGCTCTACCGGCTGAGCTACGGAATCGCTTAGTCTGTTACGACTAAAATGAAAAAGTTTGGCAAAGATAAGGTTCTATGCCAAACTTTCCAAAGATGTTGATATTTTTTACTTCACCAGAACGCCGTCTGCTACAAAACGCAGCTCTTCTTTTGGTTCAGTGATTTTGTCGATTTCAGCTTGCGACTTGCCTGCATCTGCTGCAAGGTGGCGTTGTTCATCTACAGATACGGTGCGGATTTCGGCTTTGCCATCAATCACAACAGATTTACCTGTAATATCTTTTGGAACAAAAAAGCCATAATCTTTAAATGTAACCATCATGGAATTACCATTGCCGGTGTCTAAAGTCATCCAACAACCTTTAGCCTGGCAAACGCCTGTTACTGTTCCGGTAACTTTACCCGTAAAACCATTTGCTTTGCTCAAATCAGCAGCAAGGTTATAGGCATTTGTGGCACCTTCAGCCGTTATCTTTTTGCCAAAGGTTTTGGCACTGTCGGCAGGTGTATAGCTGGCTAATTGAAATGGAGATTCGGTCTTTGTCAGACTGTCCATATCATCTTCGCTATGTTCTTTGTCTTTGCCACCGCAGGCAGCCATCATTAAAGTACTGCCGGCAATCAGCATTGGAAGGATAAATTTCTTCATGTGTTCTAATTTAAAGTACAAAGATAACCCGAAACCATGTAGAATGGTTCTAAAGTTTTGTAAAAAATGGGGACATGAAAACGCAGGGTTCAGGCCTGGTTATGCGTGTCAACTACCAGGGTCAGGCTGTCCATATCGTCTTCACTGTGTTCCTTGTCTTTGCTTTTGCAGCTTGAAAGGACCAGACTAACAGCTGCCACGAGCATCAGGAGGTAGGCTACTTTTTTCATTTCGATTAGTTTTTACCCGAAAATAACAATTTGAAATAAAATGAAGGCCTTCTGAGCCGGTCGCGGAGGTCAATATCTTCAAACATGACCATGATCGTGTCGCGCAGGGTTTTGTTGCGGTTTGCCTTCTTCACAACAAAATTGAACAACCACGGGAACCGGACGAGTTTTTGCATGCGGTAGCTGAGGTTTAATTCGCCGCCTAAACGCCTGTAAATGGCCAAATCGTAACCTTTTAGTCCCGCCGCCGACAAATCGCCCGACTCTAAAGCCGTTTTTGCCTGCTGCGCTGCCGTATAACCGCTTAGGATAGCATTGCCGATACCTTCACCCGTAAAAGGGTCAATGAGGCTGGCTGCGTCGCCAATCAGCATGTAGTGGTCGCCACTGAGTTTGCGCTTCTTGCTGCCCAAGGGTAAACCGTAACCTTTTATCGAATCAACGGGTTTGGCGTTCTTAAAACGCTCGGCCAATTGCGGATACTTGGTGATGATTTCCTGCAGCTCGGTTTTGAGGTTGATGCGCTTTTTACTCACATAGTCGGAACGCATCCCCACACCCACATTGCATTGGCCGTTTGGCAGGGGGAAAATCCAAAAGTATCCGGGCAGAAAGTCTTTGAGGAAATGCAGTTCGATATAATTGCCTTCTTTAATACCGGTAACCCCCTCATAATACCAACGTAAGCCGGCACAATGATGCTCTTTTTCTACCTCCAAACCGCCAATTTTTTTGGCAAATTGCGAATGTGCGCCGGAACCATCAATTACCAGTCTGGACTTAATTTCTAAAGAACCATCGGCAGAGGTACAGGTAAACCCTGTTGCAGTTCGTGTATAGGTTTGCATATCCACTCCCTCAAATAATTGAATGGATGCATGTTTTTTGAGTTCGTCAACCATGAAGGCATCAAAATCGATCCTTCTTGTAATAAAACCCGGAGCCATAGCACGTGCTTCCTCAGGGTCTTTCGGCTTGTTGCGGAAGGGGATGCTCAATTCTTCCAGGTTCGGCGCAACAAAGGTTACCCCCCAGCAATTTAACTGAATGGCATCCCTGCTTAATCGCTCTACTAAGGACCGATCGTATCGGTTCAGAATCTCCACCACCTTACCACTGAGTGCATCGCCACAAATTTTATCACGCGGAAAAACGGCTTTGTCTACAATAACACAGGGAATGCCTTCCTTGGCTAAAAACAATGCAGTTGCCGCACCACCGGGACCGGCGCCTAATATGCAAACTTCAGTAGATACTGTGGTCATGCCGCAAAGATGCATTGAAATTGGCAAAAGGAAGTATTGGAAGCTGTGTAATATCAGTCAATCGCTGCTCTGGTGCTTATTGCTATTCAGGTTTGGATGTTAAAAACCACAGCCGGTTTAGCCCCTTTATTTAATTTCTTATCTTCAATAAAAAATATCGCGATGTATTATGTGTCTGAAATTATCATTGACCGGCCTGTAGATGAGGTGGTGCGTTTGTTCGACAATCCGAACAATTTATACGAATGGATGAATGGACTTCAATCCTTTGAATTAATAAGTGGAACAGCCGGCCAGCCAGGGGCAAAATCAAAACTGGTGTATCAAATGGGCAAGCGGCGAATTGAAATGATTGAAACCATTACGGAACGAAATTTACCGTCGGTTTTTAGTGGCACCTATGATGCAGATGGGGTGCATAATAAAGTGGTAAATCGGTTTGAATCACTTGCACCAAACCAAACAAAATATATCACAGAAAACACATTCGAATTTAAAGGATTCATGAAACTGATGGGCTGGTTGATGCCGGGCGCGTTTAAAAAACAATCCTATGTATATATGCAGCAGTTTAAAGCCTTCGTAGAAAAACAACCTACAATATGAAAAACTATACACACGAAATAAAATGGGCACTGTATTTTGCCCTTATGATGCTGGTTTGGATGGTATTCGAACGCATGGCCGGATTGCATGATGAACACATCGATAAGCATCCGCTCATTACCAACTTTGTGGCGATTCCTGCCATAGCCATGTATGTATTTGCGCTTCGGCAGAAAAGAGAAAAAGCCTATGGCGGCCATATGTCCTATAAGCAGGGCTTTATGTCGGGGTTGATTATGACCCTGGTTATTACGATTCTATCTCCGCTTACACAATATATTACCTCAACCATTATTACACCAGATTTTTTTACGCATGCGATCAACTACGCAGTGTCGGAAGGGAAAATGTCGCAAACAGAGGCAGAGGATTATTTTAGCTTAACAAATTATGTAAAGCAAACGATACTGTTTACACCGGTTATGGGTATAGTTACAACAACAATTGTTGCCGTTTTTGTGAAGCGAAAATAATCGGAGCTGATTAAAAGGTGACATGCAGTGCACCATACGCACCCAATCCGGTGAACGTATCCGGCAATACCAGTCCCAACAAACTATTAGTACCTGCCCGGAGATGGATCATATTGCCGATTGATTTTGACAATTCTACTCCTGCATTAAAGGTGCCATAACCACCTGCATGTGCATTCACGGCAACAGCAAATTGCTGTGGAGTAAATGCTTTGGCCACCTGCATAAATACAAGTGGTTTATAGGGCGTATTGAGCATATACTGTGCGCCCAGCGTCAGATAAATATCATTGCTGAACAGTTTTGTTGCACTGATATTTATTCGACTCGGAAGTGCCTGTGAAAATGTTTCTTGTGTTTCTTCCGTCAGGCCGATAATGGAAAAAAGTGAATCTGCATCGCCACCAATGGCTTCATCACTTGCAGAAAATATATTATCAATTTCGATACCTTCAAAACGAATAGCTGTATCGCCCGAAAACTTTACCGGGTCATTGTTCCACCAGATGGCACCTAAATCATTGGCCATAGCCTGTATCGTAATTTCAGGACCTTTAAAATAGCCTTTCCAGAAAACATCTGCACTTATGCCTGCACCGGCAAATGAGCCTAATTTCGGCGCACCGCCTCCACTTGATAACACACGAATATCATAATCAAGGTCAATATACCGGCCATCAAATGCGGTAAATAACGAGCCGGTTGACATGTTCATATCAAAACCACTTAATCCTTCAGCCAGTCCCACAGTTGCACCAAAAGTAAAATCATTATAGCCCGCATTAAAGCGTTTCATCAGACCCACTTTGTATGCCATTACATTTGTAAGACTAAATCCTGAACCACTTAAATCGGCAGTATAATTCTGATAATCGTAATTGCCATAAAAGGCTAAATGAAATAAATCAGGTGTAAACCGACTGCTTTCTTCAAGGTGATAATCAATACCAGCTAAAAAAATGAGAGAAGGATTTTTTTTCATGGCCATTTGAAGCCATACGCCTGCAGCAACATCTACCCCAAGTGTATTTTCGGGTTTTAATTTGGATGCTGCAAAATCTTTCATGTCGGTGGTAATAAAACCTGATCCGAAAAAGTTTTGCAAAAAGCTGGCGCTAAAACAATTACTGGCCAGATATAAATCACCATATGCTGTAATGGCAAACCGATTGTCCTGCAGGGGCACCTGTAAGGGATCGTATATACCAAAAATAGTGGTTGGTGCGGTATACGCCCAAGTGTTAGAGGATGTAGAATCTGATTGCGCTTTTACAAATACGCATACCAGCGTCAGGGTAGTAAATAAGAGGGTTTTCTTCAGCTGCACGGTCAAAAATCAGATGTTGAGAATGTGTAATTGATATCGCCTACCAGTTGAATTTTCATGGTGTAATCGCTGTATATTTTTACGATATCGCTACAGGTGGGAATAGATTCTGTATTAAACACGACTGTAGCTTCAGCATGGTCGGCATTGAGTATTGCATCTTTCAAGGTGCCATCTACCAGATCATGTAATTCGGTAGTGGTAGGCACATGAACCCGGCAGTCGTCTGATAATACACCAGCTTGTAAAACATATCCGCCGAAATCAATAGAATCTAATGGGATATTAGCAGCATCGTAAAAAATAATCTTTAAGGATGCGCTTAATGGAAATGAATTATCTGCATATAAAGTCACGTCAATATCACCCACACCTTCCGTGCCCGCATCTGCATCCAGGGTCATGGGAAATTCGTTGCGCAGGGTCAGGTCGCTTGCCATAAATTCAAGCGGCATAGATAAATTGAATCCGATATTAATCCGACTTGTATTAATAACAAAGTCCTGATAATTGAAAGTATTTCCATCCGGATTCACAGACATGGAAACATCATAAAATAATTTATCCGGAAATATTTCGATGAGGTCATTGATATTCGAGTTGGCGCTATTCAAGGTAATTGTTGTATATCCGGGGATATATGGATTATCGAGTGCACGGTTTACCTGAATGGGTAATCCAATTACATCTGCACAATTCAACATGACCATTTCACCCGTGGCTGAATTTAATCCGCCAAGTGAGTTGATGGTAACAACGCCACCGGCACCTAAACCGTTTTCAATTTCAAGGTCTATATTAATATCACCAAATTCGATAGTACCGGATTCGAATTGATCAAATAATTCAACACCTGTAGTGGTATCCGTGATAGCAATGTCATATTGACCTAAATATCCGCGTAACTCATTTGGCACAATACCTTCAAGTCCATAAACGACTTTGAGTGAATCTTCCAGACTGATATCAGATGCAATACCCGTGTAATTAATGCGGGCGCTAAACTCCTGATAGAAAGTATTTACTTCATCGCCTTCGGAGCCGCGTAAGTCGATGGTATATCCTGCAATATCAAAGGCCTGATCAACGATTTCGTCGGGACCAACCGCTGTTTCGATATGTACATTATTGCCAAATTCATCGACAGCACCCGGAATATCATACACAATATGAATGGTATCGTTAATTGTATTTTCTACATAAATCACTACATAGCCTTCTTCGATACCCATCAATGTAAATTCGGGTCCACCCATATCATATTGCACATCATTGGCATTATTAATCAGGTTTTGTTCCGGGAATACTGCCGTTGCTTCATATAATTCCATGTCGTATGCCGTCATAGTAATTACTAAAACATCGCTTGTATCAATCAGTACCGGGGTTTCGCTGCCGGGCGTACTAAAATATTTAATTTGTCCAACCAGATTACCTTCAACGGTCATGCCTGTTAAGTCGTACGTTTCAACTATCGGTACACCGCCAGAAGGCACACTGTAAAAAGTATCATAAACCACTAATTCGCCACCAACTGAATTTTTGAGTTCGAATACAACGGTATCTAAATCAACAGGGAATCCATTGGCGATGGAAATATCAAGCCATCCCGACAAAAAGGTTGCTGTTTCAAAAAAAGATGTCGCATCTACCGGTGTAGGGTCAGTAGATAAACCGATGAGCGGATCTAAAGTAATTTCAGAGCCGTTGGCTGCAATAAGTAAGGTGCCGTAAGGAAATCCTAAATCCACTGCTAACTGACCGAGTGAAATTGGAATAGATAAAATCTGGTCATCTAATGACAGCGAATCGAGCGACACAAAATATTCAACAGAGGTATCCGGAATTTCAATGGCTTCTTCGGTCAAATCGTAATCGAGTAAATCGGTTTGGTACACGAGGGTAACATCCTGATTTTCACCAATAACAGTTATCGAATCCGGAACCAGATCGTACAGGTCAAGTTCGCCGGTTACCAGTGGCACGAGATATCGGGTATCCCAGGCACTTTCTATGTCTGGCTTACACGAGGTGATACCTATGAGCGCGACCAGGACTAGGAGTATGCTGGAGGGTCGTTGAAACATATGCTGTGAAGATACATAAAACTTTAGTGCAGTTGCATGAACCGCTGGCGGATATCTGCTATCTGGCCCTTGGGGATGGCGTTGATAAGCTTACGGGTGTAGTCTTTTTGCGGGTTATGGTAGATGGTGTCCGCAGGCCCCATTTCTTCGATTACACCCTTGTTCATCACCACCATACGGTCGCTCATGAACTTGACAACGCTGAGGTCGTGGGAGATAAAGATGTAAGAAAATCCAAATTCCTGACGCAGATTAATCAGCAGGTTCAACACCTGAGCCTGCACACTGACGTCGAGGGCAGAAACACTTTCATCGCAGATGATAAACTGCGGATTCAATGCAAGTGCACGTGCTATACAAACCCGTTGGCGTTGTCCTCCCGAAAATTCATGTGGATACCGGTTGAAGTGATCGGCTTTCATGCCGGTTTTTTCAAGCAGTTCTATTACCTTTTCCTTGCGTTCCTTGTCGTGGCTGTATAATCCATGAACTTGCATAGGTTCTTTTATGGCATTGCCGATTGACATACGCGGATTCAAACTGGAATATGGGTCCTGGAAAATAATTTGTATTTCCTTTCTGATGGGTTTCAGTTCGCGCTGCGATAATGCCATCAGGTTTTTTCCTTTAAAAATCACCTCTCCGCTAATCGGATCTGCCAGTCGAATGATGGTTCTGCCCAGCGTTGTTTTTCCGCAACCACTTTCACCTACCAAACCAAGTGTTTCTCCCGGATACACATCGAAAGAAACATCATCAACCGCCTTCACCCATTTTTGTGTTTTTCCGAAAAAACTTTTTTCAGCCGGAAACCAGGTTTTAATATTGCGCACCTGAAGAATTGGTTCCTGTTGCAATAATGATTGCAATCTGTTTTCGGTTTCTGTTACACTTACCGTATCCTGCGTAACCTGAATATCTGTCCGTTCATGTAATTGTCCATCCTGTTCATACATGAAATCTGCAATCACAGGAAGTCTGCGCAAACGTTTTTCCAGAGGCGGGCGACAAGCCATTAATCCTTTGGTATAAGGATGTTGTGGATTTTCAAAAATGTCTAGCACTGTGCCTTGTTCCACAATGCGACCTTTATACATTACCAGAACCCGGTCAGCAATTTCTGCAATTACGCCGAGGTCGTGGGTGATAAAAATAATAGAAGAGTTGATTGTATTTTTCAACTCCAGCATAAGTTCTAAAATCGTTTTTTGAACCGTTACATCTAATGCCGTTGTCGGTTCGTCTGCTATGAGCATATCCGGATTGCAGCTCATGGCCATGGCAATCATGACACGTTGTTTCTGACCACCACTTAATTCATGCGGATAGGCGCGGTAAACACGTTCAGGATCGGGTAATTGTACTTTTGCAAACAGGGCCAATGTTTGTGCTTTTGCTTCGGCAGCCTGTTTATGTTGATGCAGACGTATTGCTTCATCAACCTGCGCCCCACAGGTAAAAACAGGATTCAAACTGGTCATGGGTTCCTGAAAAACCATGCTGATGGCGTTACCCCTGTACTGCCGCATGTTTTTTTCTGAAACCGTTACCAGGTCAACTACCGGTTTATCTTTTTCGTGATAGAAAATATTGCCGGAAGTAATTTTTCCGGGAGGTTCCGGAATAAGCCGCATGAGTGAAAGAGATGTAACCGATTTTCCTGAACCTGATTCACCTACAATGCCCACCGTTTCGCCACGATAAATTTGAAACGAAATATCATCAACGGCTTTCGTTACCACCCCTTCAGAAGTGAAGGTAGTGCTGAGGTTACGCACGTCGAGTAGTAGTTCCTGCTTATTCATAGCTGCTTGGCGTTGCAAGATAATTAATGCAACTGAGAACTGAAAAGAATCAGGGTTGATGGAATGACGCGGTTAATACAGATGCGTTGGATTATTCCCTGAAATACGCATCGCTTTCAATCCATAAAACAGAATTGCCGGAGCCGAATTCATTTTGCTCCCATTGTGGATTATCGGGGTCGATGATCCAGGTGCCATCCACAATAAATTTATAGGTGTATTTACCGGGCTCCAGATAAACCGGAATTTTCCATATGCCTTGTACCTGGGTCATTTTATAACCGGGTTCAGCCCAATTAATAAAACTACCACTGATATATACTTCTTTGGCGCCGGCATAATGATCAAGCGTGAATACATAATTAGGCTTAATCATGCGCACACTATTTATTTCCTGACCAAAGCCTGTTGTAATCGGATTTGCCGGGTCTGTTATCCAGGTGCCGTCCACAATAAATTTATATGCATAATTTCCGGGTGCGAGCACAACTGGCAATTGCCATCCCATACTTGTTTTCTGCATGATATGAGAAGCGGTATTCCAATTATTAAAATCACCTGATAAAATAACAACTTTTGCATCCTGAAAGCCGGCTAATTGGAAAATACTGGTGTCGCCTTTTGACATGACTGAATTTACATTTCCCTCTCCATCAGGCAAGGCATTTTTATTTTCGGGATCCAGCATCCATTGTCCGTCAGCAATATATTTGTAGGTATGTGTGCCTTCACGTAAATACATATCCAGCGACCATCCCTGATTATTTTTTTTCATTTGAATTTCATTGGGGTCCCAGTTATTAAAACTGCCGGCCAGCATCATATTTTGTACATTTGTAAAGCCGGATAGATGCATAGTATGATTGGTGCGGAAATAAATGCTATTATATCCATCGTGACCATCAGGTTCAAGTTCTGCATTATGTATGTCATGCATCCATCGCCCGTCAATGATGTATTTATACAAATACTTTCCCGGTTTGATGGACATAGAATACACCCAACCGGAATCTGTTTTTGTCATCTCAGGTGTTGAAGTGCTCCAATCATTAAAGTTCCCGCTCAGAATAACTTTGGTTGCTTCGGTATTACCTGGTAAAAAGAAATGGGTTACACCTTGCGCGTCTTCATAAATAATACGGTTATCCAACAGGTGATTTACCCCATAAGCTACATTTCCCGGATAACCGGGCCTGAGTGGTTCAGCTCCGGTAAAATCAAAAATAAGTGCCTGACTTCCCCAATAGATATCGCCATCAGAAGGTTGTATCAGTCTGGCGATTTTTGCAGAACGTTTATTTAATTCGATAAGTCGCCAGCCCTGTTGTGCCAAGATACTACCAATATTGCCTTCATTAAACAGACTGTCTTCCTGTATGCCGAAATAATTCAGTACCAGTTGATAATCAGGACTGCGCTGATTAATTTTGACAATGATTTCATCTCCTTTCACCTGAATAGTACTGCCATTTAGTTGAGCATGAGCAGTGTAGGTAGAAATGCAAACGATGGCACAGGTAAATATTAACCGGAAGTTTAGCCAATAGACTTGTCGACACATGCTGAAGAAGGCATATAATAATCTGTTGATACCGGGCCTGCGCCTGTCAAACAGTAATCCAGAGGCGTGTACTTTGTTATTCATCCTGTTCCGGTTTATAAAAATACATGGATATTTCTTGTTTTTTCACATTTATGCGCACTTTTCCTTTTGCCAGAAAATCATACCCCAAAATACCACTGAGTGATGTGCCATATACGAGTTCGAGATAGCTCAGGTTTGTCAGCAAAAAAGGCATATCCCTGAAATACGTAGTGCCAATGGCGATTGAATCAATCACACCATTCAAAACCAGGGTTCCGGTTCCACCGCTGCCGGTAAGATTACCGCTTTTGGTAAGTGTGAAGTGACTGAGCACTTTATTCGATACAGATTCGCTCAACACATTTTTTTCGGCTCCGGTATCGAGGCAAAATTTTAATTTTTTGTTGCCAATTTTTCCTTCTACAAACAGGATATCGTTGTAGTTAATTATAGGCAGCATTAAATCGGCCACACTGCTATCTATCCCTGTAATCCGGTTTCCTTTTTCATCCAGTTTATATAAGTACAACAAATCATTGGCCAGGTCGAGTTCCATTTCCATCTGATTGAACAAACTCGCACCCAAAAGACCGAGTATGCGCACACCACGGGCATTTTCAAGATGGCCAAGATTGACAATATCTGCATCAACATTTGTATAAAATAATTCATTGATGATCAGGCTGTCGACCGTTGTATTCAACACCGTGTTTGCACCACCGGTAATACCGTATTGTGAGCTACCCGGTGCGGGTCTGCCGGTAGAGAAATAGGTTTTGTTGAGCACCAATCTCGGCGCTCCAGTGTCTAATATGAAATTGCCTCTCAGAGAGTCGATACTGGCTTCAATCAGGTATAAATTCTGCACCCGTTTAAGTGGGATGGCCAACACATCAAAATCACCCTGTGGCAGCGGATCGTTAAGGCCCTTTTCATTCCTCGGTGTAAGTAGTGTCATGCGCAGACTGTCGACAGTTGCACACACCGGTTGGTGCGCCCAGCAAAGGGAGAGGAGTATGACCATGAATAATCTGCGCATATGACCGGTGCACAAAAATAGGTGGTAAAATGGTAATATTCCTTTCTGTGGTGATATTGAGGATACTTCTGTTACAACAATTGACACAAGTTTGAATCGGGTGTAAGAAAAGTCACTGTTTTCGCTTTATTTCAAGTGTAATTTCGTAAGTGATAATCAAATTGTTCATCCTTAAATCAATCATTATGACACTCGTAAAAAAAGGTTGGAGTTCACCGTTTTCGGGATCTTACCTCAGTGATTTTTTTAATGCAGACAAATTATTTGATGATGCATTCTTACAGGTAGAGCGCATGCCCGCTGTAAACATCCTTGAAAAGGAGAAAGCTTTTATTTTAGAAGTTGCAGTTCCGGGAATGGAAAAAGCAGATTTTAAAATTGAAGTAAAAGATGGCATGCTGGAAATTTCAGCAAGGAAGGAAGAAAAGCATGAAGAGTTGAAGAAACAGTACACGAGAAAAGAATTTAGCGTATCCGCCTTTAGCCGGATGTTTACACTACCAGAAAATGTGCAGGAAAATGCAATCGCGGCCGAATACAAGAATGGCGTGTTGTATCTTGAAATTCCAAAGAAAGAACCTGTAGTGGTAAACGCAAAAAAAGTAGAAATCAAGTAGCGTTGGATAATTTGTTTTGCGTGCTTATGCATATTTCACCCCTGCAGTGCTTACTGCAGGGGTTTATTTTAATCGGCAGTTTGAATATGTGCATCCTTCAGCAAGGGCATATTTTTTAATCGCAAAATAACCTGCGCTACTGCTATTACATCTTTACTGCAATAGTGGGCAATTCTTTTCAGGTCGCCTTCTTCCCAATACACACGGCCAACCATACTGCCATCTATGTCATCCTTTGGCGTGGGAATGCCTAAAATAGAGGATAACAAGTGTAAAGAGGTGTAATGTTTGTAATCACCAAATTTCCATAAATCCAGTGTGTCGAGATGGTTTACTTCCCAGGGTTTTTTACCATAAATATCTAGCACCGGTGGCAGCGACATGCCATTGATGAGCATTCGCCGGCACAACCAGGGTACATCAAATTCACGAATATTATGCCCGCACAAAATTTTATTGTTTTTCGATACATTTAAGAGTGTTGGCATAAACTCTTCCAGCAACAATTTTTCATCGTGCCCGTAAAATGTTTTTATTTTCAGGTGCGGCTCATCATTTTTGATAGTTATATAAGCGCCTGAAATGCAAATGATTTTTCCGAATTCCGCATAAATGCCGGCTCGTGAAGTATAAAACGCCTGAGGTGTTTCATCTTCTTTGCGCAATTTGCCGAGTTTGTCGTCAAATAATTTTTGAAATTCAGGACTCAGGCTGTCAAAATCTTTAACTGCGGAAACGGTTTCAATATCAAAAATGAACAGACTTTCAGGTTGGATATTTCTTAGCATATTACAGGGATTAACAAGTGAGAAAAATATTAGGATGAAATTTTATTATACATAGGTATAATGGTTCCGGTAATTCCTTTTGCGGCGTCAGACACTAAATACACAATGGTATCTGCCACATCCTGCAAAGGTGTAAAAGTCTGGAACACTTCATTTGAAGCCCAACTTAAATTTCCCGGCGTTTGCAAAGCAGCCGGTACGATGCAATTAGCCCGCACCCCAGCCTGACGACCTTCTTCTGCGGCACTTAAGGTAAGTGCAATCACCGCACTCTTACTTGCCGTATACACACTGTTAGCAGCAACAGGATGCGGGGCCGGTTTTGCACCAATAGTGATAATGCTGGCATTACCTGATTGTTTGAGCAGGGGCATAGCATATTTTAATAGCAGAAAAGTTGGCTTTGTATTTAATTGCATCAGGTAGTCAAAGTCGGCAGCGGAATAATCACTCACCAGATTCCCTGCCGTATACCCGCCTGCCAAATGCACCAGCGCGCATAATCCGGTTGTTTGCGACACCAGACTCGCCACCTCCTCATCCACCGAAAGATTGGCTTTCACCGGAAACAATGTTTTACCGATAGCATCCGGAAATGCATCTTCCAGGCGCCTGGATGCGGCATCGTCGCGGGTAGCCGCTGCCAGTATATAACCGGCTTCGAGCAGGGATTTCGTCACGGTTGTTCCCAGGCCTCCATCAGCACCTGTGATCAAAATTGTTTTTGTTGCCATAGGCTCAAATTTAGGGTACAAGGTATAATTCAACCCCCTGACCCCGGCTGTGAGGGGCGTTAATTTCGTTTTGCGCTTAAAATATCTTTATTTTGTGCACGATGAGGGCTTTAAAAACCTCAGTTTAAACCGTTCAACATGAAAAGAATCACTGCTACTCTCTTTGCGACTATCTTTTCCTTAATGGCCTTTCAACAGGCTCAGGCCCAGTTGTGGCTTATGAGTGATGGAGGTTTTTTCTTCTCTAAAGACGTTACCGGTGGTGGCATAAACGCACGCGCTGCCTGGCATTACGGTGATTACGACCGCAATATGGTAACTTTTGGATACGGATATAACTTCTTATCAGGCGCAAGGGTAGATTTGGTTTTTGTTGACACCCTCCTCAATCCTGTAGATACTTTACAAACCAGTCTGGTAGCCAGTTTGATGACAATTGATGCAGATTACCGCAGATATTTCGGTGGTAGCGATGCGGATGATTACTTTGCATTTTATGGTTTGGCCGGATTAAGCTTATGGATGGTGGGTACGAAAGTGACCGCTGTTGTGCCGGCAGATTCAACCTGGGGTCTTGTTTCAGGCACGAATCTGAAAGGAACCAATATGAGTGTGCGCGTGCCGATTGGTGCGGGTATCGACTGGACTGTCAGAGGTCGTTTCTGGTGGTATGTGGAAGCAAAAATGGGTGTGCCGATTACACCTGTTAATGATCCATGGATTGGCAATAATTTCGGTGTGAGTTTCCACTTTAACACCGGAGCGCGCATCCTGCTTTGGGATGTGTATTAATACTGAAGTATTTTTATTAGGACTTCCCGCTATTATTTAAAATGATGCGGTGTGCTCTGTCGTACATAAAGTAATTCCACATCCAGTTTACAAATACCATAAACCGGTTTCGGAAGCCCACCAGGGCCATCAGGTGGATAAACATCCACACATACCAGGCCAGGTAACCTCCGAAAGAAATAAAAGGTAATTCTACAACAGCTTTATGTCGGCCAATAGTGGCCATACTGCCTAAATCTTTATAAGCGAAAGGTTTCAGAGGTTTTTGCTGATGCAAACGAGTGAAATTTCCGGCTAATTGTTTGGCCTGTTGTAATGCAACCTGTGCTACCCCGGGATGTCCGTTCGGATAGTTTCCATCACCTTCTATTGTGGCAATATCACCCAACACAAAGATGTTTTCAAACCCAATCAGCTGGTTGAATCTGTTTGTTCGGTATTTATTGCCTTTTCCTATGGTTTCTGCTGGTATACCGGGTAAAGTAGCGCCTTTCACGCCGGCGGTCCAAATGACATGGTCTGCTGCAATGGTTTTATCATTAGCCAGCACTAATTGTTTGCCTGTATAATCTTTCACAATGGCATTCAGCCATACCTGAACGCCCATTTTTTCGAGGTAGCGCTTTGCCTTTGCAGAAGAGCCTTCCTGCATAGTGGGCAATATACGTGGAGCGCCTTCAATTAAATGTATCTCCATTTTTGAAGGGTCGAGCTCACGGTAATCTGCAGGCAATACATTTTTCTTGATTTCAGCTAATGCACCGGCTAACTCAACACCGGTTGGTCCACCACCTACAATTACAAAATTTAAAGGATGTTCATCCTGCTTCTTTGCCACCTGCACCGCAGCTTCCAGTTGCTTCAGAATAGCTGAGCGCATTTCTAAAGCTTCCGGAACTGACTTCAACGTATATGTCAATTTCGCCAGCTGATCGTTGCTGTAAAAATTTGTGGTGGCACCCGTTGCAATAACCAGATAATCGTAGTCGAAGTCCCCGATATTGGTTTGCACTTTTTTTGATTCGGTATTTACCGAAGTAACCTCCGCTACTCGAAAAATAACATTTGGGAAACTGCCAATCTTCCTGCGTAAAGGATAGGCAATACTTTCGGCGGTTAACCCTGCAGAGGCAATCTGATATAATAAAGGTTGAAACGTGTGATAATTATGCTTATCGAGGAGGACTACACGGTAAGGTGTGTTATTCAGGCGTTTTACGAGTTCGAGACCCGCAAATCCGGCACCTATTATCACAATTTGAGGTAACCGGTTGTCGCCATATCGATATGTCATGGCTTTGAGTTTGTTATATAGTTAACCTGCAGGCCCATAAATATGTTCGGTAAACCTAAAATATATTTTTTACTTGGTCAGCCTTGCGCACATAAAATGCCATTCAGTTTAAACCTGTATTTTCTACTTTTACCGGATAATTCTAACCGTTATGGCATCTAAGAAAAAAAGCAGAGGATTTGGCACACTGTCGGTAACACCTGCTAAACCGGATAAAAACATATTAGCGCATATCGAACCGCTGTTTGCAACAACTGCTTACGGCTTTACTTCTATGCAACATGCGCTTAATTTGTTTGAAGACCCGTCGCAGGGATATATCTATTCCCGATGGGATAATCCAACTGTACATATGGC
>JAKQVC010000079.1 GCA_029571985.1 Bacteroidota bacterium
ATTTAGTTAAATTGAAAAGATTAACCCTACATTTCGGCTGTCGGGAATGCCAACAAGTGATAGACTATGCAAATATACAAAGAAAATGTGATTTATTTATACTTATGGTATAAAAATGTTGGTTTTTTTGCGAAAAAGTTATTATAGTGTGATTTTATGCAAAAAATTCACGCGCCGCGTAAACACCAACGCCGCGATTTTAACCCAAAACTAAAAAGCGAAAAACCGCTTACCCATAACAAAACTTTATGTTAAGCAGGCGCGACAGGCATCCGCACCCCTCGCAAACTACACCTTGTCGTTCTTACACTTGTACACTTTGAAACTTTTACTTAAATTTGTCGTTGTGTTATAAATAACGTAATAAGCAAAAAGACGAGATTATGAAAGCTATTATCATTCACGATGTTACACGAGATGTGTATACCGCTTTTGCTAAAGGCATTAAAGGTGCAGTCGTTGAAGGTGTTTCAAAAGAAGATGCAATATCCAAATTGAGGATTGCACTTGATATTCTTTTGACATACCGAAATGCTAATCAGCAACCAATATTTGAGGGGAATTTTATAACAAGCGAAGAAGATATATGATTAGCTACGAACAACTGCTCGGACACCTTGCTGATTGTCATTGCGTACCAAACCCTGACGTTCATGTTGAAGGTGGTGAAATGTATTACAATTTAAACGAAGGGATGGATTGTTGTTGTATCATTTACCCACCAGTACAGGAACGGCAATAAGCGCACTATTTTCAATACTCTCGTTTATATACAGCAAGCATATATAATTGCAGCAACTACGCTCGCAATCTGTATAGCTATTGAAATGTATGCAATATGGTAAAAGTATCTTTTACTAAAACTTTCCTTCAAAACATTCCGCAAATCAACCTCATTCGCCTCAAACTAAGAAAAAGCCTTTCTCCCCTACGCTCCGCTCGCTTACTCCGACCGCACAAATGCTAACCTGCGTTAACATAATGTAGTGTTATGGTCAAAGCTACATGACTGCATAATTGATTAATGGAGTCATGTTTTTTCGCTTTTTTCGGTTTTTTAATGAAGTCAATAAGGCACATTAAAAAACCGAAAAAAGCGAAAAACCGCTTACCCATAACAAAACTTTATGTTAAGTTGAATATTGCAAACCGGTCTTCAAAGCTGAAGCAAGAAATATTGAAAATTATGCAATCGAATTACCTCAATTGCAACAAGGGTGTTATTTCATTTCAATAGCGGATCAATTTCAATCGCAAGCGATTACTATGATCGTGCAATAAATGATCATCAAACTACAAGTTGGATTTACCTAATAAACAAAGGACAGCTACCATAAATAATGGTGAGCTGTCCTTTGATATGCTGATGTCTAAATGTATTTAGACGAGCAATTTATTACTGCCCCAACTTCTTCTTCATCTCCTCTGCTTTCGAATCCATGCCTAATCGTACATAGATTTCTTTTAAGGCAATCATACAATCTGTTTTAGCCGGATCAATCTGATGTGCACGTTCGAAATACGGTAAAGCCTGATTGTACAACTTGTTGCGATCTTCTTTGAGTTTATCGTATTGCGCCTGAGCCTCATAAGGCAACGCATTCATCTTTTTGTTGATTTCAATGGCGGTATTATAAAATAAGGCTCCGGCATTCAGGTTGATATCGTAACGATTCGGGTCGATGGTTAAGGCTTTATCATAAGCCGCAGCTGCAGCAGCAACGTGTTCGGTTGCATGTGTGCTGTCTAGCTTAATTAATTCGCCATGTGTCGAACCCATCACAAAATACAACTCGACGTTATTCGGATCCAGCTTGATGGCATTCTCCAGCTTCCCTACCAGGTCGTTCAGTTTACCCTGACCCAGATAATAGTTGAGCTCGGCAACCATAATGTCATTGTTGTTCGGGAAGTTCTTGCGACCTGCATCCAAAACAGCTAATGCTTTATCCGGTTGGTTGGCATCCAGATAATAAGTTGGCAAACGAGAATACAGATATGGGTCGCTGTATTTCATATCCACTAACTTCTGAAAAGCCGCCATTGCCTCAGCCGTACGATTCGTTTTTTCAGCCATCAGGCCCATGTTGAATATAACACCGGTATCGAGAGCCGACAGCGGATTTGCTTCAATTTGCACCATATTGGCTTCGTTAGCCTTTGAAAAGTTCAAAAAAGCCTGTTCAAAATCTCCAGCACTATAGGCTATAGCACCTTTGGTGAAATACAGGTTATAGGTGATGAACAATTGTTCGGCGATGCGCAAACGATAGTTCTTTACATCCGGCTTAGTTAATGCCGTCTGGAGGGATATTAATGCCGTACCCAGCGGGTCTGCCACTGAAGCATACTGGCCTGTTGTATCGCGGGCAATATCATTGTGGATTTCTCCCCTCAGCTGCCAGGCATTGGCCTCGTTTCCGGTTTTTTCGTGCAATACGGCTTCATCAATTGCCTGTTTGGCTTTCAACAAATCACCTGCATACTGGGCGTTTGCTGCTGTGGTTACCTTACTGTTTTGCGCCACCGAAATCTGGAGAGTTACTACTCCGGCAAGCAATACGAGTGCTAAACGTTTCATTGTCTTATTATTGTTGTTAATTATTTATATATCAATTAGTTATGATTCGTTATCTGGTGTATCAGTTGAGGTGTTTTCACCTGTTTCCTCCCCTGCTTCTCCCTCTAAAGATGCATCCTCTTCATCTTTTTCCACACGGGCAACGCTCGCAATACGGTCATCGCCTCTCAAATCAATCAAACGCACACCCTGGGTTGCTCTTCCCATCACACGCAAAGCTTCAACACCGGTGCGGATGGTCATACCGCTTTCACAGATAATCATCAGGTCGTCACGATCCGTTACATCCTTAATCGCAATCAGATTTCCTGTTTTAGGCGTGATTTTAATGGTTGTAACGCCCTTTCCACCCCTGTTGGTAATGCGGTACTCATCTTCACCTGTTTCAGGGTCGATGAGGTGACTGCGTTTTCCATATCCTTTTTCGCTCACAACCAAAATCGTTTGCTCTTTATCCCCTTTCTCAACAGTAATCATGCCAACTACTTCATCCTGATCATTTGCGAGATCAATTCCGATAACCCCGGTGGCTGTACGGCCCATTGGGCGCACTTTTTCCTCAGGGAAACGAATGGCGCGACCGCTTTTCACTGCGAGCATAATTTCGCAATTGCCGTTGGTGAGTCGTACTTCCAGAAGCTCATCGCCTTCTTCAATATTGATCGCGACAATTCCATTGGCACGCGGGCGACTAAAGGCCTCCACGGTTGTTTTCTTGATGGTACCTTTTTTGGTGCAGAATACCAGATAATGCCCGTTGATAAAGGCTTCATCCTCCAAATCATGGATATCGATATAGGCCATCACCTTATCTTCAGGCGGCAGGCTGATCATATTTTGAATCGCGCGACCTTTAGAGGTGCGGGTTCCTTCCGGAATCTGGTAAACAGGCAGCCAGAAGCATTTACCCATCTGGGTGAAGAATAACATGGTATCGTGCGTACTGGCGATGAAAATGTGTTCAATAAAGTCCTCATCGCGGGTTGCACCTCCTTTAGAACCCTTTCCTCCCCTGCCCTGACGGCGATATTCTGTAAGTGGGGTACGTTTTACATAACCCATATGACTGATGGTAATTGCAACATCTTCTTCCTCAATCAGGTCTTCAATGCGCATTTCGCCTTCAGCCGCAACAATTTGTGCTTTACGGGCATCACCGTACTTTTCTTTGATTTCCAGGGTTTCATCGATGATGATTTGCATACGAAGCGATTCTGTGGCCAGAATCTCCTTTAAGCGTGCAATCAACGCCATTACCTCCGTATACTCATCACGGATTTTATCCCTTTCAAGGCCTGTAAGACGCTGTAAACGCATTTCCAGGATGGCTTTAGCCTGAATCTCAGTTAATCCAAATTGCGTCATCAAACCGTCTTTGGCTTCATCCGGATTTTTGCTGCCGCGAATCAATGCTATAACTGCATCTAAATGATCCAATGCTATCAGCAAGCCTTCGAGAATATGTGCCCGCTCTTCAGCTTTACGTAAATCATACTGTGTGCGACGAACGATAACTTCATGTCGGAAGTCGACAAAGTGACCAATCATCGTTTTGAGGTTCATCAAACGAGGACGGCCGGCGTGCAGACAGATATTATTCACCCCGTAAGAGGTTTGCAGCGGTGTGTATTTGAACAATTGATTCAGAACCACCGTACCAACAGCATCCTTTTTCAGGTCGATAACCACACGGATACCATCACGGTCGCTATAATCATTCGCATCGGCAATGCCATCTATTTTCTTTTCATGCACCAACTCACTGATTTTGCTGATCAGGAGGGCCTTATTCACCTGGTAAGGCAGTTCGGTAATCACGATTTGTTCGCGACCATTGGCAGTTGTTTCAATATTGGCCACCCCACGAACCACGATTCGTCCACGGCCTGTTTCAAAGCCTTCCACAATGCCTTCAACCCCATAAATGATACCACCTGTTGGGAAATCTGGTCCTTTGACAAACTGCATCAATTCTGTGGTGGTGATGTCTTTATTGCGGATATATGCAATCATGCCATCACATATTTCACTGAGGTTATGTGGCAGGATATTCGTGGCCATACCTACCGCGATACCACTGGAACCATTAATGAGCAGGTTCGGGATACGAGAAGGCAATACTGTAGGCTCCTGGAGGGTATCATCGAAATTGTTGGTAAAATCAACGGTTTCTTTGTCGATGTCCTCCATAATTTCTTCAGCGATTCTGGAAAAGCGTGCTTCGGTATATCGCATGGCCGCTGGACTATCGCCATCCACCGAACCAAAGTTTCCCTGTCCGTCGACAAGCGTATACCGCATACTCCAATCCTGAGCCATACGGACCATAGCATCGTAAACCGAACTATCACCATGCGGGTGGTATTTACCCAGCACCTCCCCTACGATACGGGCTGATTTCTTATAAGGTTTATTATAGGCTAATCCAAGATCCTTCATCCCATACAACACCCTGCGGTGCACGGGTTTGAGTCCGTCGCGCACATCCGGGATGGCACGAGCTACAATTACCGACATCGAATAATCGATGTAGGCGGTCTTCATTTCCTCTTCAATGTTAATGGGAATTATTCTTCCTCCGTCTGCCATAATCTAAGCGCTTTTTCCTGCAAAATTTAAGGTTGTAAAGGTAGCTATAATTAGCGCAAAACCGAAGTAAACAGAGGGTTTCCGATGGTCAAGTTTTCAACATTTTTTCTGCATGACGGTGCAGTAAAAAAATATAACCTGAAAAAACAAAAACAGGGGCGCCCTGCGAGCGCAGAACAACCCCTGATCCCCATGAAAACACACTTAATATCCTAAACTCAAAAACTGAGCAAAAGTTTCAGTTGAAGTGTTAATTAACGTTAAGCATCCGAAAATCCTCAACTTACCAATCGCCTGCGCTCACCTACCTGCTGACGCCACATGGCATAATACAGGCCCTTGGTAGCCAGCAAATCATCATGCGTTCCGGTTTCTTCCAACTCGCCCTGCTCCAGCACATAAATGCGGTCGGCATGCATAATCGTACTCAACCTGTGCGCAATCAAAATTGTAATCTGATCGCCCTGAGCTGAAATATCGCGAATGGTATTGCTGATTTCTTCTTCCGTTAACGAATCTAAGGCACTGGTTGCTTCATCAAATATGAGTAAGCGGGGTTGTCTGAGTAAAGCACGTGCGATACTCAATCGCTGTTTCTCGCCACCGGAGAGTTTTAATCCCCCCTCTCCTATCACCGTATCAATTCCTTTTTCTGCGCGCGAAAGTAAATTGGTGCAGCTGGCTTTTGTGAGTACATCCCACAACTGCTCATCACTCGCTGAGGGATTTACAAATAATAAATTCTCTTTAATGGTGCCTGCAAATAATTGTGTATCCTGTGTAACAAAACCAATTTGATTGCGCAGGTCGTTGAAATCAATTTCATGTTCATCGATGTTGTTGTATAATACCCGACCTTCCTGCGGGCGATACAATCCAACCAGCAATTTCATCAGCGTACTTTTACCGCTGCCGGATGGGCCGACAAACGCAATTGTTTCACCTTTTTTTACCTGAAAACTGATATGGTCAATGGCCTTTGATTGCGCTGTTTTGTGTTTAAAACTTACAGACTGGAATTCCAATGACTGAATATCACCTAAATGCTTTGGCTGCGCAGGTTTCGATTCGGGAACTTTGTGCATCAGTGTGCTAAAATTCTGAAGTGAAGCCTCCGCCTCGCGATAACTTAAAATAATATTGCCAATATCCTGCAACGGACCAAATACAAAAAATGAAAATACCTGCATTGTCACCAATTGGCCGGCATCCATTTCATTTTTAAAAATCAGCCACATCAACACAAATAAAATAACCTGGCGCAGCGTATTCACAAATGTACCCTGAATAAAACTGATACTGCGAATGCGTTTAACTTTCGTTAATTCAAGGCCTAATATTTTGTAGGTGTTTTTATTTAATCGGTCAACTTCCTGTTGCGTCAGTCCCAAACTTTTTACCAATTCGATATTGCGCAATGATTCGGTTGTGGCACCTGCCAGTGCAGTTGTTTTTCCGACAATGTTTTTCTGAATGATTTTTACTTTTTTACTCAACAAATTACTGATGGTGGCTAATAAAATAATCCCGACAAAATATACAGCTGGAATATACCAGTGGATATAAATAGCTGCATATACAAACACAAATACAACACCAACCAGAATGCCCAGTAGCACATTGATAAACATGTTCATGAATCGTTCAACATCCGTGCGTACTTTTGTCAGAATCGACAAAGTTTCGCCACTGCGCTGATCTTCAAAATCCTGGTAAGGCAAAGTCATAGCATGCTGCAAACCATCCGTGAACACGCGTGCCCCGAATTTTTGAATAACTACGTTCAGAAAGTAATCCTGAAAATTTTTAGCAATCCTGCTGATCATGGCCACTGTAACTGAACCTAATAAAAGCATCAGCACGCCCGGATGCGACCAGTTGAATGAACCAATGTATGTTTTCCAGGTATAGGTTTCGGCCTGTTTGGCATAATCATTTGCCAGATTAACCAGTTTACCGAGTAATATGGGGTCAAACAGTGAAAATCCTGTATTGAATGCCGCCAACAATAAAACCATAAACACGAGCCATCGGTGCGGACGTAAATAAGAAAAGAGTATACGCATAAGTATGAGCTGAAATAGATTTAACTGATTGCACGGTTAATCAGTTCGGCAAACCGATAAAGAACCCAAATAACCTGAAAAGGTGGTCTTAGATTAGTGTGCCGACATAATGTCTACCGTAGGAATATCATGCAAAATTAACTGAATATGTCTCAAATGTGCTTTTGATTTGAATTCTTCTATGACCTCTAAAACATCGCGATCGATATACACGCTGTCGGTTCCTTTGATTTCAACAATGGCATAGGCAGGCATTTTATCGAGGGCATCCATTATTCGCTTCTTGTTTAAAAAACTCACGTTCAAGGCAAGTTCCATCACAAAATGTCGCTGGTGTCCCATCGCATGCTCCTGTAGTGTATAACCTGCGCGGTAGGTATGCTTAATTAAAAAATAAATGGCATAGCCAACACCAATTCCCACACCAATTAATAAATCAGTCACCAAAATGGCACCAAATGTGACGATAAAAGGAATGAACTGTTCTTTCCCCTGTTTGTAAACCGTTAAAAACAAAGCAGGTTTAGCGAGATTAAATCCGGTAAATACCAGTAAAACGGCAAGCACGCAAAAGGGAATGTAATTTAATAATAGTGCGCCAAAAGCCATAGCCAGAAATAACCATAGCCCGTGTAGTATAGCCGATAGTTTCGTTTGTGCCCCTGCTTCCACGTTAGCCGAACTGCGCACAATCACAGCTGTAACGGGCAATCCGCCTAACAATCCACTCAGTACATTCGCACTACCCTGCGCAATTAATTCTGTATTCTGTGGGGTGATGCGGTTTCGCGTATCTAATTTGTCTACAGCAGTAATACTTAATAAGGTTTCTAAAGATGCAACAAAACAAATGATAATGGCATTTGTCCAGATCTGATTATGCTGTGCTATTAAACTCAAATCGGTTAACTGCACATGACTAAGCACCTGATCCGGAATATGTACATATTGACCATCCTGCAAGGCAAGCGCGGGAATAAATTGTTTACATAAATATGCTAATCCTGTTCCAATGATCACCACACCAAATGCTACCGGTAAAACCTGAAATCGTGCAGGTATATAACGCTTCCATCCCAACATGATGAACACACACAAGAGTGAAATAGTAACCGCACCCGAAGAGAGACTTGCATAAAAATGGCTTTTACATCTATGCCGGGAATGAAATCAGTATTAATAATGTATAGTTAATATGAGAAAG
>JAKQVC010000097.1 GCA_029571985.1 Bacteroidota bacterium
ACATACACCAGAAACTTACTGTCGTTATGCCACACGAAATCCTCAATGCCGCCAAAAGGCATTTGCGGACAATCGTAAAGCTGCCCCTCCATGATGTCTTTCTCATTCGAAATGGTGCCATTATTCCAGTCAGCCACGAAAATATGGCTGTAAGCTCCATCTTCCCAGGTATCCCAGTGGCGGTAATTCAAATCGTCGTATACACGCACGGAACTGCCGCTCAGGTCTTTGTATTGCTCTGAAGCGAGCACTTGTTGCAGTTTAACATCTTTGGAGAAGGCAATTTTCTTTCCATCCGGACTAATACGCACATTGCCCAGGCCATCTGTATATTTAGTTAACTGGATGGCATTGGCACCAGTCCAATCCGCCTGCCAGATTTGAGATTGATAGAGATACCCCATTTTTCCGTTAGGCAAGGCAAATACCCCACCTTCACCACCAGGGGTCTGGGTAATTTGCTGCACGTTAGAGCCATCAAGGCTAACAGAATACAGGTTCCTCTCCCCTTTTCCGGATACCAGATCATAATTGGTGACACCATAAATGAAGGATTTACCGTCAGGCGACAGGGTTTCAGCCCCTACCCTGCCAAGGCTCCACAGTTTTTCAGGTGTTAGTGGAGATTGTGCCATAGCCATGAAAGACAGGCCGACACAGGTGAGCGTAATAGTGATTTTTTTCATATACTGATTAACGTAATTACAAATGAATATGAATAGGCGGAATGTACCTGCCCGGCACCTGAATAACCCAGGCCAATATGCCTAATAGCATATATAACCAGGTGCGCACAAACCTTTTAAGCGGCTTTCTGGGCAGCCGAATGCCAACAGATTCTAATAATTGGGCATAAAATGTATTGTGGTTATCCTCTTCCTCCAAATCGTGATGTGCATTCATCAAACAGCGGTTAAACACGACGAACTGCAGTAAAACCAAGCCATAAGCACAGGCCAGGATATACCAGTCGGCAAGAAACGGGCCCATCCAGGCCAATACCACCAGCAAAAAATGCGCCCAAAACCATAATCGGGATGAAATAGTCCGTTCCCCAACACTATCCATAGGGCGAAAATACAATAAGCCATTTATATTCGTGACATGGAATATGCACGTCATTTATCAACCGACCCGGTCATGCAGCAACTGATACAGGCACAAGGTCCGGTTTCGTTGAAGCAGGAAAAGGACATTTATTTGTATTTGTGCTATAGTATTATGAGTCAGCAACTATCCACGCGGGTGGCTGATGTTTTGCGTGAGCGATTTTTGGCCCTTTATGGAAAGCGCAAACCTTCTGCTCAGGCAATTGCAGATACGCCTTTTGAACAGCTTCGGGCTATAGGATTATCAAACGCAAAGGTGCATTACGTGCAAAATGTAGCACGATTCGAATTGACCGAGGGCATGCAGGCGAAAAAACTGCAAACCATGTCGAATGACGAAATCAAAACCTATTTAACCTCGATAAAAGGTGTGGGAAACTGGACAGTAGAAATGCTGCTGATGTTTGCCTTAGGGCGTGAGGATGTATTTGCACCTGATGATTTGGGTATTCAGCAGGCAATGCGCAAATTATATCGTATTCGACTAACAGATAAGCGTAAGTTTAAAATGCGCATGGAAACCATCAGCAAAAAATGGGCGCCTTACCGGACGTATGCATGCATCCATTTGTGGCGGCATAAAGATGGTGCATAAAAACGCCGACCCGAAAGCCGGCGTTCATTCAAAACCCATGAAACATGTAACAATTACCGAGTGTTATAACACTTCAGCAACCATCTTTACGCGGAGTTTAATCACTACGGTAAAATCCGCAGGTACCTCGTTTATTTCGCCGGTCAAATAAAGCATACAAGTATGAGGTGCTTCCAACATATAATCTGACAACTGTGCAGCGATATCTGCATGAAAGGCAAGGTCGCGTTCAACAGTCGCACTAATCAGGTTTACATTTTGCACAGAAGCTAACTCCTGTACGTAGTTACCATCCGCATCTGCTATCTGCAGGTAGCCCCAATTTATCTGCTGTGTGGCTGTGCCGTGGAACTCACTTACATAATATGAAATTCCGATTATCTCAATGGATTTAAGCTTATCCGCATACTGTTTAATCATATCGCTTTCGCTGATGACATCTAAGAATTGTTCAGCTGTAAATTCAGCATTATTCCCTTGAACGGTTATGGATGTTTGCACATCAAATTCTTCCTGTACATCAAAAAGATTTTTGCTGCATCCGCTCATGACAACGAACGAAAGGATGATCATTGATACATAACCTAATCTATTGCGTTTCATAATCTGGTATTTTACTAATCAAAGTGAAGACTTTACCCCGATTAATTCAATGATGCATAGCCATATACAATGGTGACTTATATTATACGCACAAAAAAAGCCGCAAGGTCATCCCCTGCGGCTTCGCCATTGGAAAACTGTTCCAATATATTTTACAACGATTGTGTTTCTGATTTTGGTTTACATGTGGAAGGCGGACAATCAGCAGTTGCCGGGCAATCTTTTTTTGCTGTGGCCGATGCTTCACTGTAAGGACATGTTTTTGCTTTTTCAGTGGTGCAATCAGCAGGATCGCAATGATTAGCCGGAGGAGCTAACTGTTCGGTGCTGACCTCTTCTGAACCCTGAAGTTTAGTTGTAAAGGCATAGGCAGTCAATATAAGACCGGTAGCAACAACAACTGCGGCGAGCATGAATTTTTTCTGCATGTGTTCCAATTTTTGGTAAATATACTGGAAATCACATATCCAAACAACTGTATCTGATGGCTGGAATTGGAGATGATTTTTTTTCAATATCGAAAATCCGGCCCGATTTATGCAAATTTGTAGTTTAAACTACTATTCATGAATAAGCTTTTTATGAGCAGCGTAATAGCCGGCATGTACTGCATGACCAGTTTTGCGCAGCAACAACAGCCGATAGCACCGTATTTGGACGCGGCTGAAACCAAGGAAGTTCGCGAAGAATCTTTCTCGTATACATCAGAACAGTTTGCTGATATTGGTATACTTAGATACACCATTCCGGGTTGGGACAAACTGACACTCAACCAGAAAATTTTAGTGTATTACCTCACAGAAGCCGGTTATGCCGGTCGGGATATAATCTGGGACCAGAATTATCGCTATAATCTGGAAATCAGAAACGCGCTGGAGCATATCGTAACCCATTACACCGGAGATAAAACTTCGGCTGAGTGGGCTGAATTTATGGTGTATACAAAACGTGTATGGTTTAGTAATGGTATTCACCATCATTACAGCACAGATAAAATTATGCCCGGATGCTCCAAGTCATATTTCATGTTATTGGTAAAATCGACAGGCGCTCAAATAGATCCAAAGGTGATAGATATCCTGTTTGATCCGGCTATTGATGCAAAGAAAGTGAATCTCGACCCTAAAGATGATTTGCTTTTGACATCAGCTACTAATTTCTATGCACCGGATGTTTCGCAAAAAGATGTGGAAGCTTACTATGCAACACGTGTTGATTTAAATGACCCTGAACCTATATCGCATGGATTAAACTCGCGCATGATTAAAACAGACAAAGGTTTGGTAGAAGTGGTATACAAGGTAGATGGTTGGTATAGTGAATCGATCATACATATTGTAGACAACCTGCAGAAAGCCATGCCGTATTGTGAAAATGATATGCAGGCGTATGCATTGAAATTATTAATAGATTATTACAAAACCGGCGATTTAAAGAAATGGGATGAGTATAATATCGCTTGGGTAAAGGACACCAAAGGAGATATTGATTATATCAATTCCTTTATTGAGGTATATAATGACCCATTGGGTATCAGAGGCTCTTTTGAAAGCATTGTTGAAATCAATGATTTT
>JAKQVC010000116.1 GCA_029571985.1 Bacteroidota bacterium
TATCGCCCTTAGCAAACGATACCGAAGCATCAGCATTAAATACCACAATATGACTTGAGCTCGTATAGGTTGGCTCGTTCCATGGAGTAGTATTAGTATGACGCAAAGGAGCAATATAAGATGCTTTTGCCCCTTTAACACACTCAGGGAAAGTATAGGTGGCAGCTCCAGATACCTTTACCCAATATGCCTTACCGGATACAAGGGTGGTAAGAGTAGCAATGCTACCGGCAGGATAATAAATTCCGTTTCCGGCAATTTCGTAACCTATGATGAAACCTTCTATGGCGCCAAATACCTCAGCAGCATCAAGATTGCAATCAACAAGGATCGGGAAAAGATTCCAACCGGCGTTCAAAACGATGGTAGGAGCAATCATCATACCTTCTAAGGTTAGAGTAGCTTCAGCGCTCATCTTTGAAATGTAGCCGTGATCGTTAGTAAAATTACCCATAGTGTTAATGCCATATTGTGGCCAGAACATTTCGGTAAAGTGTTGTGTGATAACCATATCATTAACAACAGGAGCAACAACATTTTCGAACGAAGCGCCCATCATGTTAATATAAGCTGACCATCCGCTCCAGCCCAAAGGAATAAGGATATCCTGTGAAGGAACTTCGCCAACAGTCAATTGCGCCGGTACAGTAACCTCTGGTTGAGCAGCAAATGGATTATTACTTGTAAATAAGATATCTGCATTGTGAATGCCATAATCCAAATCAGCCGAATTGAAGGTTACAACTAAATCCATTGACTCTCCTACATTAATAATACCTGCTGATGGCTCTATGCTTATCCACTGGGTATTAAAAGTGGCCATAAAGTCGGCAGCATTACCATAAGTGTAAGTATCACAAGGATCGGTAGCCGAATCATCCCAATTAGTCCTGAAACGAAGTACGTGATTGCCTGATGGAGAATCTGCAGGAATGGTTACATTAACAGATGTAAAACCACCAAATTCTGCAATGAAATCAACTATAAGCTCATCGGGAGTTAATTCCAAATCATCGTTAAAATCAATCCATACAGCAACCATTGTGTCATCATAGATGGTCTCTACTGTAAGCTCGTAAGTCTCTCCAGCTTTCAGCTCGTGCACAATATCGGTATAGTCGTGATACCAATCATTTTCATCCACACAAGGTATTTCCTGATATACATTAGCTAATTGCCAGCTTGCTAAGCCATCACCATATTCGTAGCAACCTGATGTATAAAGGTTATCAATACACAATTCTGAAGCACGGTTGTCTTTTCCGAGAAGAACAATCGCGGCATCAAATTCAATTGGATCATTACAGATGTTACTTACAGTAAGGGTTTTAGTGGTTACCTGAGGCGGTTCGTTATGATTCTCATCAATTGAACCAGGTGTTACAGCTAAGGCGCTAAAAACAGGTATATTTACACATAACTCATTTGAGTTGGCTGTTTCAATACCCTCTGATACAACCTCACTTACACTGTAGCAATATTCATTACCCGGAACAATAGCATCATAATGATATAGATTATAAATATTGCCTATAACAACATCGTTACGATGGAGCTTAAAGTAAGGTAGGAATACATCTTCTGCAGTAAGTTCGAAAACATAGTTATTAGATTCCCCACACGGGTTACCATAAAAATCCTGATTACCTACCCACAACCAATAAGTACCTGGAATAACCGTAGTCATTGCTATTATTGGCTCACAAGGCTGGGCAAAGACATAAATTATTATATCAATATCATCGCATCCATTATTACCATCCAAGATGAATACACAAACAGGAAATTCAGCAGTTACTTTCCAGGTAATGGTTTTCGGTTCGGTAACTATCAACTCGTACCAGTCGGTATCGCGAGATCCATTATCAGCCCATGCTGTACCGCAGATTACATCGCCAATAGCGATGGGTTCAAAGACTTCGGGAACAGCATTACAGCCGTCGTTTAACTCTTCTCCGCAAAGTTCAGACTCGTTTATTGCGCCTGCAGGACACTCTACTTCGCAGCGAATACCGCTATGAACCTGATTGCTTTGATAAGAGCCGCCAAAAAGACGTAACCGCATATCTTCTGTAAGGGTATTACCGGTATAGCTATCAAGATAGGCTTTTGCCTTGTTTCTGCCATCTGCTAATACACCTTTACCAACAAAGTTGCTCTTCCACTGCAAAAAGACTTCTGAGCCTTGCTGTTCAGCAATAAGTAATGTAGGAGGGGCAAGTATGGAAACAGATACAAAACCGGCCGGCTCTGACTCGCCCTGATCATATGCTGCAGTTACCTCATATGAATAGGTTCCGGCTGCAAGATCAAGATCATAATACTCAGTATCGGTAACCAGAGCAAGTAAAGTATTATCACGATATACATTATAACCTAACAAAACAGGGGTCGAACGGGTAACCGTTGGAACAGAAATAACAGGCTCAGAAAGACCGTTAGGGCTTAAGGTTATAGTACCTCCAAAGTTGGAAGTTACAGGATCGTCAACAACTGTTGCAAGTGTTATAGGCCCCTTAGCGGCCTCGCTCCACGTCAGATGAACATCAAAAATATTCTCAATCTCTGCATGCAAATTAGAGGGCGGTGGAAGGAACTGACCCAATTCAAAGTTGACAAAGGTAGTAACATTATATGTTATTGAGCCGCTCTGTTCAGCGCTATTATAGCCATCCTTGTTTGCAGTTAAGGTATAATCGCCTTCAAGCACATCCTCTATTGTATAATTACCAGTATTATCAGTAAATGCAACATAATTGCCCGGATCGGTAGTTACCTCTACTCCTTCAAGCGGCAGACCGCTATAAGAATCGGTAATTAAACCTTTAAAGATACCTGAGCCAATAGTCTGGAATTTCCAAATTGGAGAATTGACTGAACCAGCAGAATTCATAGTATTGACCTGCCAGTTATAGTTCTTCTTCTTATCCAATATTAATCCTGTACTGGCAAAATCAAAGGAGTCGCCAATAAACCAAGGCGATGTGTAAATAGTGGTAGTATTTGGTGGAGTACCGGTGGTAATTATCAACCTATTAAAGGCCGATGAGTTGGCAATCCACGTAAACTCCGGCTGCAAGGAAACTAAGGTGGCATTATTTGCAGGTGATATCAACGTAGCCGGTTGAGGCGGAGCAAGTGCGCCAACAAATAATTCTACGGGAACTGTGATAACGCCCTTAGATACTTCCTGACCGTTGTGAGTAATGTTAATATTGGCAAAGTAAATACCCTCCTCAAGATTGGTAGCATCAAAACCTACTTCTATCTGGTCGGAACTACCCGGCTCAACAACACCTTGCTTTGGAGCAATAGAAACCCACGCTGAAGCATCATCGGTAAGCTCAACAACAAAAAGAATATCATTCTGAGAACAACCAATAAATGTCCATTTGCCAGGAACAACAGCATTTGTGATTTCAAGACCGCCAGAACGCGACTCAGTACCAAAAATGCCATAAGGCATTAGATCGAAAGTCTGAATAGCTGCTCCGGTAGTCAGATCCACCTTAACAAGTTTATGCTGATCTGCTAAAGTAGGCGTGTAAGCCCATAAAAATGGACCACCTGCTGATACATTATCATAAGCAATACCGCTTATACCTGTAACAGTAGTGGTTAGAGTCTGCAATGTCTCTCCTGTACGGCTGATTAGTTTGAAAGGTCCAGAAAAGTTATTAGCAGTAATCCAAAAAGCATCATTGTCAGGATCATAAGATATACCACGTACTTGATTACCGGCAGCAGTTATGATGCTTACAAGAGTCTTGTTCTTAAAATCCATCTGATAAATAATATTGTTAGCAGGAGAACCATAGAAATACTCACCATCATAAGTCAAATCATTGGTTTTGCCTGCACCGGAAATTTCAAAATGCTCAATAAATTCACCATCTAACGAGTACTTATCATATCCGTTATAATACCTATTACCGGTATAAAGGAAATCACCATCGCAAACAAAACCGTATGTACCATCATCATCAACCACCGGGAAATAAGCCAAGAGGTCAAGCATTTCATCAGTATAATCTGGCTTAACACCGGATGGATTCGGAATTACATCATCTGCACCAATAATCTTATGCTGCTGCTGCTGAGTTAAAATGGGTAATAAGCTTTGATGATCCGACAATATCTTAACTCTGGCTCTCCAAGTCAAAGGTGCCATACCTTCCAGATTAGAGATAGTCAGAGTTTCAATAGTCGTACCGCCTGGCTCTGCACTTGCTGAGATGAATTCAGGATCAATAGAGATATTAGAAATTCCTAATTGAAAATTAAGCCCGGTAACCTCATTATTAAAAATCTCTACACCAACCTCTGTTACAGAAACATAACCATCGGCTTCGCAAGTAACATCATATACATCTACTATCATATCGGCAATCTCATAATAGCCCGTTGCGTCGGTAAAGGCTTCGTAGCTGCCGCTAAAAACGCGAGCGCCCTCAATAACACCGCGGGTAGCCTCTGTTACATAGCCGCTAAGAGTACCATACTCATTTGCAAATAACTTAACATCATCTATGTTCCAGTTTTTAATTTTGGAAGTATTACCTTCAAAGAAGAAAGCAAACTGAAACGTAGGCGAACCAACATCACTATTGTTGATAATAACCTCTTTTGTCTCCGCAGGAATATGGGCTGAAGGAGAAACTTGCCAAACGGTGTTCCAGGTAATGCCATCGGAGGAGGTTTTTACACCTAATTTATAAGGTGTACCATAATGGTTGAGATAGTGTTTAAATTCCAATAACAATTCTGCCTTGCCAACAGTGTTGAAAACAGGAGACTTAAGCAAGGTTAAACCTGTAAATGAAGGCGACCAGTAAAGTCTCATCTCCGGCTTTTTACCTCCGGCGCTGCTGCTAGACTGCACGTCCCAATTAAAATGTGTTCTTGTCCAGCAAACAGGAATTGCACCAACAGCTACGCCTGTGAAATTCTGAAAAAATGGCAGCTCCATAATCTCACACTCTGTGGTGAATGAAGCAGGTCCAAACCAGAGACTTAATTCACCGCCACCACAGTCGGACTGTATATAAAAATCATACTTGGTAGCTGAGGTTAGGCCGCTTAAAAGGTATGGATTGGAAGTGATATCAGTAATCAACGTCCCTTGACCTAATTCAAAGCCTACAGGACCATACTCTATATTCCATACGGTCTCGTTGGCTCCTGGGCTCCATCCAAGAAGCGCACTATTGGTAGTAATAGAACCAACGGTAAGATCACTAGGCGAGATACAACTTGGGGAGTATTGTACATTAAAATCATCGAAGCTTAAGTACCATAGTGCGGATGTTGATGTAACTCTGATAGCAAAATAATAATCGTCTGACACATCAGGCACGAAATTATACTTAAACGGCCTATAAATCTTATCAGTAATGGTAGTTGAAGTTACAAACGAGTTTCCAATTTGAACGGCACCGGTAAGATCCTGAGAAGTGTTTATAAATACATCTCCCGTCCAGCCGGCATAGCCATCGCCTGCCCACCAGAATGAAAACTCATAGGAAGTTCCCGCTTCCATTGAAAAGCCGGGAGTCCATATATGATCATTAGTGGAACTCGATGGGATTCTAAGAAATTGGGTACCGGTTCTTGCATCGGCATCGTAAATACCATTACTATTATTAGTGGTAACCCATTTGCTGTTTACAATTTTATACCAGCAAAATGGCAGAGCGGGAATGGTAACAGTTTCAAAACTTTCACTCCATGGGAATACAGAATAGGGAGCACAATCTGTTTGAAATACTTTTGGTCCGGTAAACAAGCTTACTTCACCACTACCACAATCAGCCTGAACGTAAAATTCATACTCTGTAGAATGTGATAGCCCTGTCAAAAGATAAGGATTAGTTGTAACGCCGCTAACAAGCGTTCCTTGACCTAATTCAAAGCCTTTAGGTCCATATTCTATATTCCACAGAGTTTCGTTTCCAAGCCGAGTCCATCCAAGAAGTGCACTATTGGATGAAATATTAGTAGCAGTAAGATTAATTACACGCGGGCAGGCTTGTTGTATTCCACCCAGAGTTACATTGGCAATATATGCTCTTAGGTAAGCGCCTGTAGGAGGAGGAGATACAGGGTTAGGATTAGTAACACCAGAGGAATAGATAATACCACGATTTCCACTAACCGCAGTGCAATAAAAATCATCTGTACTACCATTGAATCCATATTTATTCTCATCCACAGCAATTACTAAATTTCTTATCCCATCATAAGTAAAATTAGAAATTGGTATTGTTATCCATCCAGGGCCGGTAGGACTGGTAAATTCACCGCTATACACCTGCGTTAATTCCCCTATCGGAATCCAATCACTATTACTGTCAAATGCAGTCTTTGTAGTGTGGCCGAGGTAAATTGTCCAGTCATTAGATTTAGTTAAACTGGTACCTTTAAAGTTCCAGGAGATAGAATTAATAACTCCTGAAGCGTCAATTTCGGAAGCCAGATAGATAACCTGCGAATAGGAGTAGCCATAAAAAGCATTTATTGGCAACCATTGCCCAACAACGGTTCCATCGCCAATTATCACCTGGCCTCGTGCATCATTAATCTGTATCATCATTAATGACAATACAAACGCAACGAATAAACATGTAACTTTTTTCATAAACGTTTAAATTAAATTAATATATAATAGTGAGTAAAATATTTAATTTCTTGATTTATAACATATTAATATAATAATACTCTGAACTACTTTAAACAGGTGTATAAAAATTAATACAATGAAAAATTTGATCACAAACCTCCTTTTTAAATTAAAAAACGAGTAAATTTAATTTTTTTACTTAAAGTGAATTTATTTTCTTTTTTATTGCAATTTAGAACAATTTAAAAATTTTATTCCTCTTGTAGGGATATAAGTTTACATCTAACTAATTGATTTATAATTATATTGTAAAGCTTACAAAAATTAGGATGGGAATACTATTTTATAAAATTTTTATTAAAATTAACAATATTTAATAACTAATAAAAATGATTCAACTCTAATAACACAATAGAAATCTCTAACAAGTTAAACAATTACTTTTGTTGTGCAAAGCCTTGATAAAGGATTGTCAAATGTTTAATATGGATCTGCCGATGCCTATTATTATCTAACGTAACAGTTTTTTTCTATGTATTTACTACATTGAACCCATAAAAAAAGCCCAGCCAACTGGCAGGGCTTTAGTGATATATTTAATCGCCGATTACCTGACAATAAGCTTCTCGACACGGAGAACATTGTCGCCGGTAAACTTGATGAAGTAAATACCTTTCGGTTGTGTACGTAAATCAATCTGATGGGAATCAGCTAACCTGCCCTCCATCACATACTGCCCCTTAGCATCGGTAATTACCCAGTTGACATCCTGAGAGTGGTTATCTACCGACACATTGAAAAGACCTTGTGAAGGATTAGGATAGACTGTGAGGCTGGTCAAATCTTGAAAACCGATGCCTGTAGCATACATGGTAACATTGTTGATGACCGACAGACCATTGGCCTCGAACAAACCATCATAGTTTGGAGCCTGACTGCTGTAGCTTACGACAAGGATATACTCAGTATCGTTACTCTGACGATAGAGCTTAAAGGTGAGAGATTCGCCCTGAACAAAACCATCCTTTACCGAGGTAGTAATATCATCGGCAAAGAGAGCCAACGAAACAGCTTTACCATCGCAAAGTGTCAAGCCGGCGCAAGCGCCATCATTAGTGAAGGCGCCTATCATATCGCCCTTAGCAAACGATACCGAAGCGTCAGCATTAAATACCACAATATGACTTGAGCTTGTATAGGTTGGCTCGTTCCATGGAGTAGTATTTGTATGGCGCAAAGGAGCAATATAAGATGCTTTTGCCCCTTTAACACACTCAGGGAAAGTATAGGTG
>JAKQVC010000105.1 GCA_029571985.1 Bacteroidota bacterium
ATTATGAACCTTAACTCATTATGTAACTATTCCGCTTCTTTGATAGAAATCTTCATTCTCTTAGTATTAACTTCTTGCAATTATTGTGGTCAGCATACTGAAGTTGACTATAATTATGCTGATATAACCATTAAAAGAATCGACGAATGTGGAAAAACCACATTCTATTACCAATACAAACAAGAAAAATACCCCGGCAAAATATGGGCAGAATATTCCGGAATAAACGATGGTTTCAGTGGGTATTTGATTTTTAATGACAACAAAAAAGTCACCATATTAGTTGGAGACGGATATTTTCAATCAGAAAAAATTGACACTACAATTTTCTCCTTTGATTATGTTTATGCATATAATAGACCAAAACCAGATAATAATATTTATGAGATACTGCTCGCAACAAGGTATGAAAGAGAAAGAAACACAAATAGTAACTCTGAAATTAAGGTAACATATCGAGAAGATAAAAATGGGTGGTAACAAAACGGTGTATAACAGGTCGGTATATGTCATTGGCTTCTGTGCCGCGAGAACTTTCTGACTAAAGAGGACAATTTAGTGGCCGGCGGCACAGGCCGCCCCCGGCACCGCCGGGGGACTCCCTCCTGGTGTCACGGTTTTTGCCATCGCGAGAATTAACTAATAACCATCATAATCCTGCACCGCACCACGAGTGCAAAAACGCGCGCCACCGCGACTCTGCGCCAACGCCACATACCGCCGAACGTTAGGTGCAAGTTTATAAAGTAACGTATAACATGCAATTTTATAGTCACTTAGCCTGCCAAGTGTGATAATGCCGACAATTAGTGGTTGATCATAAACCCAAGTCGCAAAGCATAGAAAGTAAATACCGGGACTCCCTCCCCTGCAAGGCCAACATATTAAAGAATGAAATAACCAGCACCTAACAAGGCGGTATATGCAATTGCCACTCCGCACCGCGAGAATTTTCTGGCTAAAGAGGACCGCTTAGTGGTAAGCGGTGCGGCCCGCCCCGGCTGCGGCCGGGGACTCCCACTGGTGTCACGGTTTTTGCCAACGCGAGAATTAAGTAATAACAATCATAACCCTGCATCGCTCCACGAGTGCAAAAACACGCGCCACCACGAAGCTGTGGCAACTTGCACATACCGCCAAACGTTAGCCACAAACCATTA
>JAKQVC010000129.1 GCA_029571985.1 Bacteroidota bacterium
CACCGGTAAAATGGTAGCGCCGAGAGTGGCTGTCCGTTTTCAGGCTTCCTTATATCCGGGCGTAAATGCATTGCCTGCCGGTGATGTCATTCGCAAAGCTGTGTTTTCAGGCAAGGCCTTTGCCGATTTAACAATCGCTGGCGGTAAGAAAGTCATAACCCTTAACCCAAACAGCTTTAAACCTGAAGCAGGTTCAGGTGAAGCTACCGTAACTCCTTTTACAGTGGCATTTACAGAGGCTGATTTTGATTATGCGATTACAGGTGTGGAAGATGAAGCAGGCGGACACGTGCCGCTGCCGGAAGCAGAAATAGTGGTTTCAGGTGGTCGTGGGTTGAAAGGTCCGGAACATTGGGGAATTGTAGAAGATCTCGCTCAGGCTTTAGGCGCTGCAACGGCATGTTCACGCCCGGTTGCTGATATCGGCTGGCGGCCGCATCATGAACACGTTGGACAAACAGGTATTACCATTAAGCCTACATTATACATTGCCGTTGGTATTTCAGGCGCCATACAGCACCTGGCCGGCGTGAATCAAAGCAAAGTGATTGTGGTGATTAATAAGGACCCGGAAGCGCCATTCTTTAAGGCTGCTGACTATGGAATAGTAGGTGATGCGTTTGAAGTGCTCCCTAAGATTACTGAGGCTGTTAAGCAAATCCGAAATGCAGGTTAATAGATTTCGGAATTGACATGCCTGTTCATTTGTATGTCATATAGGAATCAGTATCTTAGCGAATAGCCATGCAGAAAATCGAACTTGAAATATCCGGATTATCGCATACCATTACTCAATCGCAGAGCTATGCGGTATTGTTGAGTGAAGTGCATGGCAACCGTAAATTACCAATTGTAATTGGCGCATTCGAAGCGCAGGCCATTGCTGTTGCTATTGAAAAAGTAGTTATTAACCGGCCTTTATCGCATGATTTAATCAAGAATATGTTCACCATATTTCAGATTAATTTGCGCGAGGTGCTTATCGATAATTTACAAGAAGGTATTTTTTATTCAAAGTTGATTTGTGAGCGCGACGGACAAGAAATAGAAATTGATTCGCGCACCAGCGATGCACTCGCATTAGCTGTCAGATTTAATTGCCCGATTTTTACATATGAATTTATACTCGATTCAGCAGGGGCTATAATTAATGAACCTGAATCTGAAGAAGAGGAAGATGACGAACTGGAATCGAGCCTGGAAGCCCTGCAGGAAGCAGCTACTCAGCATGATGATTTGAGCGAAATGTCTGTTAAAGACCTCAACGATCGCTTAAAAGATTTTTTAGACCAGGAAGATTATGAATCGGCAGCCCGGGTGCGTGATGAAATTGAACGTCGCAAAGGCAGCTGATGATGACCCTACCTATAATCCTCTTGATTGGCTTAGGCGGTTTTATCGGTACGATTTTACGCTATACTTCAGGTGTTTTTTTTGTCAAAGCTTTCCCCGCCGGATTCCCTTATGCAACCCTGAGTATCAATCTGATTGGCTGCCTGCTAATCGGCATCATATATGGGTATTTTGATCGCGCACAGATGGAAACAGAGAATTGGAAAAGTTTCCTGACTATCGGTATCTGTGGTGGTTTTACAACCTTTTCTGCCTTCTCAATTGAAAATATGCAATTGCTGCGTGAAGGACTGTATGGCTCAGCCTTATTATATATCTTTATCAGTATAATTGTTGGCCTGGCACTTACTTTTGGTGGTTTTATGCTGGCTAAACACTAAATAATCATACCTGACAAAAAACATTAACTTATGATAGAAAGCATTGGTCGCGGTTTATTGGGTATTGTATTTTTAGTGGGTGTGTGTTATTTGTTTAGTAAAAATCGAAAATCTATTGATTGGAAACTGGTCATCTCCGGATTAGCCATTCAATTTGCATTTGCATTCGCCATCATCGCATTACCTGATTTAACAGAAAACTATTTAGGCTATCGCTTCGATTGGATAGAGCGGATTTTTAAAGGAATGGCTGATTTCTTTGTGTTGGTAATCAGTTATACAAACGCAGGCTCCACCTTTGTGTTGGGCGATTGGCCATCGGTTACACAGGTGTCTGACGGTTTAACCGGCGAGCTGATTACTGTAGGTTATATTTTTGCATTTAAAGTATTACCAACTGTAATTTTCTTTAGCGCATTAACCAGCTTACTTTACTTCCTGGGGATATTGCAAAAAATCGTTTATGGATTTGCCTGGGTGATGAGTAAAACGATGCGACTAAGTGGTGCAGAAAGTTTAAATGCAGCGGGCAATATTTTCCTCGGACAAACAGAAGCACCATTGCTCATCAGACCTTATCTGGAGAAGATGACTAAATCAGAAGTGCTGTGTGTAATGGTTGGCGGTATGGCCACTATTGCAGGTGGTGTTATGGCAGCTTACATTGGTTTTTTAGGTGGCGATGATATAGAAAAACAAAAAGAATTTGCCATGCATTTGCTTAGTGCCTCCATCATGAGCGCACCGGCAGCTATTGTGGCTTCAAAAATGCTGTTTCCCCAAACAGAAAAGGTGGATACTACTTTACAGGTAAATAAGGAACGCATTGGTAGTAATGCGATTGAAGCTGTCGCAAATGGTACTACAGATGGTTTGAAACTTGCCGTAAATGTGGGTGCCATGTTATTGGCCTTTACAGCTTTTATGGCCATGTTTAATTCCATCTTTTTAGGTATAGGTGATATGCTGGGAATTAATGATACGATTGCAGCCTCAACTGCTAATGCTTATTCCGGTTTGTCGCTAGATTATATTTTCGGCTTACTAATGGCACCGGTAGCCTGGCTTTTAGGAGCACCCGCATCTGATATGTTGATGGTAGGACAACTCCTAGGCGAAAAAACAATTATAAATGAATTTGTTGCCTATGCCAGTTTAGGTGAGTTAAAATCCGGACTGGATGAAAAATCTATCATTATTGCAACTTATGCCTTGTGTGGTTTTTCAAATTTTGCTTCCATCGGCATTCAAATTGGTGGTATTGGCGCTTTAGCACCGAATCAAAAAACAACATTATCGCAATTGGGTCTGCGTGCGTTATTAGGTGGTACTGTTGCCTGTTTTTTCACCGCTGCGATTGCAGGAATATTCTTTTAATTATGCAGGAATTTACACAATGGGCTATTTTCCTCGGGTTTATTGCACTGCTTACCGGCATATTATATGCCTATGCATCAGGATGGATTCATACCAGGCGCACACAAACCGAGAGCTTTAAAGAGTGGTTGAAATTAAATGGCAGTGTCGTTCGCATGATGTGCTGGCTTGTATTAATTGTATGTATCAGCATTGCCATTTATAAATATGCAGATGTGAAAGCCGCAGTTGAAGCACCGCCTACTTTAATGACGGACTAACTGTGCTAAATAATTGAGTCGTATACGGATGCTTGGTGAAATAGTTGTACAATCGTGCAGCCTCTTTCATTCTACCTTTAGATGTTGCATGTATACCTCCTTTTCCTGCATCTAAACAATCCCAGGTATATCCTCTTTTGTCACCAAATGTTCCATTTGTCCAAAGTGTTGGTCCCCAATCAATAAAGGGTAATTCGGCATATGTAAAGCCTGGTACTTGCTGAATTTGTTTTTCTATCAACCACTTTACGGTCCAACTATGATAATAGCCGCTGGGTTCTGCTAATTCTTTTGGACCTGGCTGTTCATTCTTGCCAATAAAACCTGCATACGGTCTGTCGCTGATAAATACAATTTGAACTGCCGGAAATAATTGTCGGATGCGCAATAATACTTGCTGATAGGCATCAATGCCATGCTGCGTTTGTTCGGTAAAGGGTAGGGTATAGGCGGCAATATCACCACTGCTCATCCAAATGATTTGCACCTGCTCTCGTGTAAGTCCTTTGTTCTGAATGGCGGCATCAACCGAATCCCAATACGTAGTTTCCGGTTTTATCATCGCCCGTAAATCCTGTCCGCCCTGAGCTCCGATAATTACTTGTAAGGCCGTATCCACTCCTGCATACCGAATCATTTCACTAAATGTGCGACCGGTCATGGCAGCGGTACTGTATCCCAATACCAGCAGTCCGATTTTTCCGTGCGCATCCGCCTGCCCTGTTTCATTGCGCGGGATAATCTGCTCAGCATGTGTCATCCCGTTTGCAAAATGTGCAGCAGGAATATCATTTCCATCCGGATATAATCCGCCCGTGTAACCTGAAAATGTCAGATTTACTAAATCGGTGATGGGGGTGTAATCAGTTACATTGTGATCGCAAATTCGCCGGGTCATGCCGACGCAGATAAAAAATAATATGCCTGTAATCCAATATTTCACTAAAATCCAAATCCTATGAGTAATCTAAACGGTGGAACAAATGCATTAATCGAGCCTGCATATGGCACAAATGCGGCATCAACGCGCATGATATTAAATAAATGCTCAACACCGGCAGCACACTCAATATACATCGGGATATCCGGACTGTGAAGTGCATTCACTGTAAAAACAGGATCTAAGCGCAATTGCTTAAACAAAGGCAGCTTTCTGAATAAAAATCCATCTAAATGCCATTGCACATGCGCTGACGATAAATAGGTGTCAGTTGTTGCTACGTAATAAGGCAAAACCAGAAATCCTGTTTCTGTAAGTCGACTAAAAATAGTAGCATTACCGGCAGCATGCAGTTGATCTGCGATATCCATTTCGCCTGAGGCAAATTGATGAGCATACCGGAAGGTGAATTGTAAACTACCGGCTAGTTTCAGTGAAATGTTATCTTCCACCTGCATATCTGCCAATACATAATGATATTGCGCTATGCTGTCCGGGGAAGTAGAAAATTGCAATCGCGCCTGAAGAATGGGGTATTTTGGAGATAAAATAAATTTCTCTGTAGGATGTGCGATATAGGTTTGTTTAATGATATACCTCGCTTCAATATAGGTCGTGAATATATTCGGAATGGGATGCGTGTAAAGCAATATATCTTCTGCTGTTTGAAAGGTATTATTATCTGCAAATATTTTTTCATACTGTATCCACGGTTCAAGTTCAGGTGCATTTTGTAAGCGATAACGATGCGCATATTGAACACCTGATTGCATATATAAACCATTGGTAAATAATTCGCGCTCCGCATCTACCTGAATATAATCTTGTCCGTAGGCTTTTAAATAGTTTTCCTCCAGCAACAATGTGTATGCTGTATTAAAAAGCGGCACAATACCATCCGGATTAAATTGACGAAAACTACTTCCACCCTGAAGCGTGGCCCGTCCTTTGTGAAAAGGGTCAAACCGGAGTCCGATACTGCCCGAAAAAAGACATCCACCGGTAGCGCTTCCATAACGCACGGTTGCGCCATATTCCCAGGTTATGGAATCATTTGGCGTGTATCGCACATTAAATCGCGGTTGCACTACATATCCTTCAATGGTATTAAACTGAAGCATATCAAATATCGGATTTGAGGATGCAGTGAGATGCAGATGTGAATTGCGGTAATCATATCCGGTGATGAATTGTCCAAACTTAAATTTATTGAACTCATGATCGGCTGAGTCTTGCCAGGCCCTGGTTTCTTTTTTCAAGGCTAAGGCTTCTTTTTCAAAATAATCCTGCTGTTCCTCTTCGGTTAATTGCATTGGGCGTGTTTTTTCCCAAAATACCGAATCTTGCTTGTTAGCACCGGCTTCAATTTTTGTGACCTCACCTGTAAAGAAATTATCCGGGAACTCCGGATTTAATGCGTAGTTACTATAGTGCGCATGAAAGTATCCATTGCCCCTGACAGAAAAAAAGTCATAGGTGAAACTAAAGCGGGTGGTTAACAATACAATGTGCTCCGGATCTGGATAAAAATATTCCTGCTCAACACGAAACGTATCTAAAAACTCTACGCCGTTTGCTTTCGTCAGCAACAGTTGTAAACCGAAAATACGATATCCGTCATCTGTAATATAGATAATGCCTGCGTAAGCCGGATCAGTTTTTCTTTTTGGGGTGACTTCAATTTTATAGATACTATGCCCGTTTGAATACCTCTGGCCAAGCAAATGATAAGAATAAAAAAACAAGGCATTATCTGCAATTGGTGATATAAAACCCCGCTGCGAAAATCCTTCCAATGTCTCCAGATTTTCATAGAAATTCATCTGCATACCGGAAGCATCATTCCAACTGAATGCAGAATTACTGCCACTCACTTTGGAGGCGTGCATGATTTCTTTCGTTTTATCTGGCTGGTGAAAATAGTAGGAGCTTGATGATTCAGATAAATATACAATCCCTGTATTATTGGAATCAACATCTAAGATGGTATTCAATTGTATACCCATAATCTGGTCAGGAGCTTCCACCAGTTTTTGCATGCCTTTCATGTAAACAGAGCAAGAGTAACCAGATATTTCTTCGAGATGTATTTGCCGCATTTCAATAGCCTTTCGAATAACGGTATAGGCATAATCCTCCTTATTGGCATCAATAACAACTACATCCAGATCAGTTAGTTCTTCGGCAAGTTGTATGTTCAACGTAGTAGTGGCGTCGGATGCAATAACCTGTTGTTCTGTTTTTACATATCCGATGTATTGAAAAATAAGTGTATACGTACCGGGTGAAACCTGCAGTTTATAATAGCCAAATTCATTGCTTACGGCAACGGCTTGTGTTTCCTGTACAAAAATGGTGCAGTAGGGCAGGGGTTCGTTTTGCGTATCGGTAACAGTGCCTGATATGGTAACCTGTGCCTGCAGAACAGCACTGATACACAAAAACACACACGCACAAAAACGCAATAAATTGAACATGATGTGCTAAAATACAAAAGGAATTCAGATTGCTTAACGCAATAAGTAACTTACACCTGCGCGCAATCCAAAGGTGAAGTTGCGTTTGGCATAATTATCCAGTGGCTCCAAATGGGTGCTGATATCATTGGAGAATGTTCCACGGGCACCTGCTGATATGATAATATTATCCTGAACATGAATGTCATATTCGAGACCTAAAACCATTGAAACATCGTTATGCTTGAATAGATCTTCAGTAGTTTCTTCGTAACGTTTGTCCTGAGGGAGACGAGCATCACGTAACATTCCGTATTGCACACCGGCAATATAATTCATGACTACCGGTTGATTGGTCAGCTGACTGATGCGTCCAACTTTCAATTTAGCCACAACCGGAATCAGGTCGTAAGTGAGGCTCAAAGTTTTTTGCACGATTTCATCATCTTCAGACATCACATAGTTCTGACCTTGCTGAGCATTATACACATATTCTGCTTCTACACCGAACGAATTATTGAAGTTATAGCCAACTCCGATACTTCTGGAGCTTCCAAATTTGAGCGAAGGCTGAATAGGACGTGTGCCTTGAAATTGGTTGCCGTATTCCAGAACAGATACCTGATTATAACTTCCTGCAACACCCAGGTAGAAACCGCGCATATCCAATTCGCGATACTGCGCTTTAAAGGTTGGAGCCGATTTGAATGCACCCACTAAATCTTCCGCATCCTCATCAAACGCCTCGAAACCCATCACCTCAACCGGATCATCGGTATCAAAAAGCTGGCTATAGATATCCATATTAGATGCTACAAAGGCTTCATCTTCAGGCACCATAGGCAGGTAAATATATTCTTCCTGCGCAGGAGTATTGATAGATTGTTGGGCGGCAAGCACCATGATACCCTCAGAACTGCCATCCGGCTCCCGGGTATTCAGCTTGGGTGTAACACTTGGTGATGTTACAAATGCTGCAACCGGTAAAGACTGAACGGTGCTTAAGGCATCAACCGGCGTATTTGTGCTGATGGTGGATTCCGCTGTATTTTGAGCCATTGGTCCGAATGACTGGCTCACAGGAGATTGTGTGATGAAAAAACCAATAAATACCAACATAGCAGCCGCATAGCGCATTGTCAGGGCGCTAAAACGTTTTTTAACCGGCGTGGCATCTAAATCTGCAGAGATGCGATCCCACAAATCCTTTGAGGGCCGCACTGCATAATGCTCTGTGCCGCGTTTAAAAAGCTCGTCAATATGGTGGTTTTTATTCTCCACTTGCTTTGCGTGTGATTCCGGTACGCTGCTCAACCATTTCCATCAGGATATAGCGTGCGCGTGCTAATTGACTCTTAGACGTGCCTTCACTGATGTTTAGTTGCTCGGCTATCTCTTTATGTGAAAATCCTTCTATCGCATATAAGCTAAAAACTGTTTTATAGCCTGGAGAAAGCGTGTTGATCATAGCCATCAAATCCTCTGCTGCCAGCTTATCCAGGGCATCTTCGTCGTAAAACTCAACCTCTTGTTGTTCTACGTCGAGGATCGGATACATATTATTTTTTCTACGGTGTGCTTCAATAGCCGTATTTACCATAATCCGCCTTAGCCAACCCTCAAAACTGCCCTCGAACCTAAAACGTTCAATATGCCTGAATGCCTTGATAAACCCCTCCTGCAGAATATCCTCAGCCGACTGATAATCCTGAGCGTAGCGCAAACAAACACCCAGCATCCTCGACGCAAAGCGGTCGTAGAGCTGCTTTTGAGCGATACGGTCGCCCTTCGTACATTGTCTGATCAGATCATCATCCGAGACTGTCGTGGTAAGTCGAAATCTTTTCATAGATAGAGGTATTCAAGCTAAATCCCGTGAAAGTTAAAAAAATGGATTCGCATTTACAATTGAGAAGTAAGAAATTCTGTCATTAAGTTGCATGCTTTAGCCCGGTGACTCATCTGGTATTTCACCTTTGTGTCAAGTTCGGCAAAGGTAAGCTGGTGGCCATCCGGAATAAAAATAGGGTCATAACCAAATCCATGTGTTCCTCGCTGATTTTCAGCTATTTGTCCTGTCACAAATCCTTCAAATTGGAAAATTTCGCCCCCAAGTATCAGGGTGAAAACCGTTCTGAACTGCGCCGAACGGTCGTTTTCGCCTTTCATAAGCTGTAGCACTTTTTGCATATTTGACTGAGGATCCCGAGTGCCGGCATAATGTGCGGTATCCACCCCCGGCTCACCCCCTAATGCAGTAATTTCAAGCCCTGTGTCTTCCGAAAAGCAGTCGTAACCGTATTTGGTATGCACATATTCTGCTTTTTCAAGGCTATTAGCCTCAAGGGTATCATGTGTTTCAGGTAGTTCTTCGAAACAGCCGATATCTGTCAGGCCGATAATCCGGATGTCTGCAGGTAATAAAGCCTGAACTTCTTTGACCTTATTGGGGTTGGCTGTAGCAAATACCAGCGTTCTCATATCAGTTTGAACATCTGTTGTAAACGCACCCAAAATACTTTTTTATCGGTATCGGATATAACTTCAAGACTATCTGATATAATGATTCCTAAACCATTGAAAATAAACGGTTTATACCTTAATATATCGACGTGAACACCGAGTCTTTTCAGGCTACATCCCAGCAGTATTACCTGTTTTAATTGTGAGGCCTGCCGCATATGCCGGAAGCTGAATCCGGGGTTTTCAGGTAAAGAAATGAGCGCCACCTTCCTTGGTTCCAATTTCAGTGCGCCTATCAGTTTTTCGGTAGCCTGTTTGCCTTTGTCCGTCAATTGCTGCTTGTCGTAAGGCATAATCACCACCACAGTTTCAACTTCTGGGGATATCAGGTGGGAAACATCATTGGCATTTGTTGCCGATATTGTTAGCTTTGCATCGTCAGGGACAATGTAAATCGTTTCATCCAGTACGGCAGCGTCAAAGGCAATGTGTTTAGGCATTTTGTTCATTTAACCGGCAGTAAAATTACATCGTCACACATTCTTTTACATTAGTGTTTTCAACAACATGACCTTAACAATCAACCGCACTTATCCCATCGATATCACAAAGGCTGCAGTATCGCATATCAGCAGTGTGAACTTTGACGAATTGCAATTCGGTAAGGTATTCACTGACCATATGTTTGAGGCCGATTACCTCGATGGTAAATGGACCAATTGCGCCATTAAGCCATTGGCTAAAATTGAATTGCACCCTGCAACCAGTGCCCTGCATTATGGACAGGCTGTATTTGAAGGTATGAAAGCCTTTAAAACAACTGATGGCAGGCCGATGTTATTCCGTCCGGATGCCAATTTAGCACGCCTCAATGAATCCTGTGTGCGTATGGCAATGCCGGAAATTCCGGAAGAGTTGTTTATGGATGCCCTGCATTCGTTGGTGCGTCTTGATCAGGATTGGATTCCTGACACTGAGGATGGATCGCTGTATATCAGACCATTCGTTTTTGCTACAGATGATTTTGTAGGCATTAAGCCTTCTGATACCTTCAAATTTGTCATTTTCTGTTGTCCGGTTGCAAGATATTATGCCAAACCGGTAAGGGTATATATGCAGCAGGAATTTATCCGCGCGTTCCCAGGAGGAACAGGTGGTGTTAAAGCTGCTGGTAATTATGGCGCAACTATGATGCCTCTGATGCATGCCCGTAAAATGGGATTTGATCAGATGTTATGGATTGATGGTGTTACACATAACCGTTTGCAGGAAATTGGTACGATGAACGTATTCGTACAGATAGATGATACAGTAATTACCATTCCTACAACAGAAGGTACTATCCTAAAGGGTATAACCCGTGATTCCTGTTTGCAATTATTGCGCGATAACGGGTTTAAAGTGGAAGAACGTGATGTTACCATCGAAGAGCTGATAGATGCCCATCGCAGTGGTCGTTTACACGATGCTTTCGGTACCGGAACAGCTGCTACTGTTGCACCAATTGGCGTTATCGGATATAAAGACCAGGAGTATACCTTACCTCCGGTTGAAGACCGCAAAGTGAGCAACTGGTTAAAGAAAGAGTTGTGGAGTCTGCGTAAAGGATTGCGTCCGGATACTTATGGCTGGATGCAGGAAATCTGAATTACCTGATATCCGTAATCATAAATTCTACCCGCTGATTTGCTTGTCGACCCTCCGGGGTACTATTGCTGGCAATAGGTAAAGATTTTCCATACCCGGCATGTGTCAACCGATTCGCAGGAACGCCCTGTTGAACCAAATAGTTCATTACGGTTTTAGCGCGTTGCGTAGATAATTGCAGGCAATACGCATCACCACATACACCATTGGTATGTCCGCGTATTTCTACCGATACACCGGGATTCAACAATAAAAATTGTGCGATTCTGTTTAATTCAGCAAAGCTGGTATCTTCTAAGGCATCAGAATTAACCTTGAATAAAATATTTCGCATCTGCACAATGACGCCCTTTTGCAAAGGAACCAGGGAAAAATTGCGCACTGCTTCCATATCATCATCCAACACCTGCAAATTAATCAGTGTATCCATGCGCAAATATCCATTTGCTGAAATGATAAGTTGATAATCACCACGTTCCGGTAAAATAATCGCATATTGGCCTGCTGCATTACTGCTGCTTTGCGCTTCCGTTTGCGATTTTGCAATTAGTGTATACGTAATACCGGCAACTACAGGCTCTCCGGAAACGTTATCTGTTATCGTTCCCTTCAACCACATTACATTTTCCGGTTGCAGGGTAGGGGGCAT
>JAKQVC010000146.1 GCA_029571985.1 Bacteroidota bacterium
CGCGTGCCGTGATCAACAAATATCACGACTACTACATCGCCCTTTTTAAAATGCTGATTTAATTGCACCAGTCCCTGTAAAGCAGCGCCACTGCTGTTTCCGACGAATATACCTTCTTCACGCGTAATACGTGCGGTCATGATGGCCGCATCTTTATCCGTAACTTTTTCGAATGCATCAATAATCGAAAAATCCACATTCTCCGGTAAAAAATCTTCACCAATGCCTTCTGTTACATATGGATAAATTTCATTCTTATCGAATATACCGGTCTCTTTATATTTTTTGAATACAGAGCCATAAGTATCAATACCAAATACTTTGATACCCGGATTTTTTTCTTTCAGAAATTTACCGGTTCCGCAAATTGTTCCACCTGTACCAACACCTGCAACAAAATGCGTAATTTTTCCTTCCGTCTGCTCCCAAATTTCAGGACCCGTGCTCAAATAATGTGCAGTAGCATTGGAAGGATTATCATATTGATTCGGTTTCCACGCATTGGGCACTTCACGCACCAATCGCGAAGAAACACTATAATAACTGCGCGGGTCTTCCGGATCAACATCCGTGGGACACACAATTACATCTGCACCAAATGCTTTGAGTGCATTTACCTTTTCAATACTTTGTTTATCGGTAGTGGTGAAAATACATTTATACCCTTTAATAATAGCCGCAATAGCAAGTCCCATTCCGGTATTTCCGGAGGTGCCTTCAATAATGGTTCCGCCGGGCTGTAAACGACCATCTTTCTCTGCATCCTCAATCATTTTAAGGGCCATTCTATCTTTAATAGAATTGCCCGGATTAAAGGTTTCTACTTTAGCTAATACGGTTGCATCAATGCCTTTAACAATACTATTCAGCCTTACAAGGGGTGTGTTTCCAATCGCCCCCAAAATATTTTCATGCCACATGCGGCAAAGGTAATATTTATTCAGGTGTTGAGGTGGAAATGCAAGTGTGTCGACGTGCCGACGTGTCGACGTGTCGACGTGGAATGCAAGTGTGGAAGTGTGGTCCGCCGTACGGCGCATTTGCGTGTGCAAGTGTGCGAGTATCAGCTAAACAGCCGACGCCAGGGATAGAGGGCGCTGGCAAGAAGTCTAACAGAAATTCCTATAACACAAGCACTCTCATTCCCCATTCCTTATTCCTTTTTCCTCACTCCTTACTCCTCATTCCTTATTCCTTATTCCTCACTCCTCATTCCTCATTCCTCATTCCTTATTCCTTTTTCCAACCACTTTAAGAAAAAAAATATTCTTTTCAGAAAAATCATCTTCGTATCTTTCCTTACACATTTGAACCCGACCGTCGCTATGGCGGTACAAACCCAAACCCGCACCAATGAAAAAAATCCTGAAATGGATCGGCATAGTAGTGCTATGTTTGATCGTTATTGTAGTGGCCGCTGCATTAATTCTTGCCGGTAAATACAATAAGCTGGCTGATAAAACCTATACGGCCAATCCGCCTGAACTTCCTGTTCCTACCGATTCAGCCTCCATTGCCAGAGGGGCTATAATTGCCGCTTCGATTTGCAGTGGCTGTCATGGTGGTGATTTTTCCGGCACTCCTTTTTTCGATGAGCCTAAAATTGCACAGGTACCTGCACCGAATATTACCAAAGGTGGTCGCACGGCGTCGTATACCACCAAAGACTGGATACGCACTATCCGTTACGGTGTTAAGCCTGATAGTCATGGATTATTTATCATGCCAAGCAAGGATATGGGCAAAATGAGTGATGCCGATTTAATGTCGCTGATTGCATATATGCAAACAGTTCCATCGAATGATAAAACATGGCCTGATCCGACATTTACTTTTATGAGTAAAGTAATGGCAGGAGCCGGCCTGTTTGGAGCCTTATATCATGCCGAAGAAATTGATTTAACGGATTATTCGCCGCGCACGGCACCTGAAATGTCTACATCGCCAGAATATGGGGCATATGTGGTTGGATTTCACGGCTGCAAATCTTGTCATGGCGATCAGCTGAATGGTTTTAAATCACCTGATCCGGTTTCGCCTCCGGGGGCTAATATTACACCGGGCGGAAATCTCGGTAAATGGGATCTGGCTGCATTTACAAATACCCTCCGCAGTGGCACCACACCTGAAGGTGTTGAAATGGATCCAAAATTTATGCCATGGACAGCTATCGGTTTAATGAGTGATATGGAAATAGAGGCAGTATATAATTACCTGAAATCATTACCCGCGCTGCCAGATGATGAAACCGTTGTAAAATACAAGGAGAAACAGAAATAACGCCTGTTGTTAGAAATTGAAAGAGCCGCATAACCAGTTTTGATTATGCGGCTCTTTCGTTTTTTTTTCAGGCCATTTTAGTCCATCATCATCATGGATTTATTTTCGCATAAATCATACCTGCAATCATACCTTGTAAGGTGCCATAAATAATCCAGGTGGCAACTATGGTTATACTCACGGATAATCCGCTGAAGGTGATCCACATGGCAGGCAGTATGGCAATTAATCCGTAAACTAATCCAACCTCCATGCCACGCATTAAAGGTTTGCCTTTAAACATATGCCTGAATCTTTGCCAAAAATATTTTAAAGCTAACGCTACAATAAATGGATGGACAAAATACAGGATACTGCGTTTAGCACTATCCGAGTACATCGGATCAAAGTATTGCTCTGCAATTCCGGGCATAAGTCGAATTGTAAGCCATAATACCAGATAACTGAAGGCCAGCAGAACAATCACGGCTGTAACATATGCGGTTATCACCTTTTTCATATATAGATGTTTTTAGCTTGTTAGATTAAAAGCACTTCACTGTAGCATTTTAACAATATGTTATACCTGCTCATAAAAGTTGATACAAAGAAACATGACCATCATACGCTAAAAGGTGACTTAAATCATTTTTGCCGGACATACTTATCATCAATTGGGTTGGATACCTGCCATTACTTTGCACCATACAAGCACACCATCAAAACCTACTATTATGAGACCGGTACTATTGATTCTTTTGAGTTTGCTGATGGCAGCACAATCACCACTCATCGGTCAGAATGCATATACTCTGGCAACTGATCATAAAATAACCATTGCCGGTAGCAGCAATGTGCATGATTGGGAAGAAACAGCCAAAACTGCTACAGGCGACGCCTCTGTTGTTTGGAATACCGATGGCTCTTTTACAATTAAATCCTTCACCTTAAAAGTAACTGTAAAATCTATCGTCAGCGATAAGGGTAGTATCATGGACAATAAAACCTATGATGCACTCAAAGCGGATAAATATCCTTATATCACCTTTAAAATGCTTAGCGTGAAATCTATTGCAAAAAGCGGTACAGGCTGGAGCGTTAAGGTTAACGGCGATTTAACTATCGCAGGCGTTACTAAAAATATTGATATCAGTGGTATGGTTTACGTTAAAGAAAACGGTAAACTTTCTATTGACGTCAGTAAAGCACTGAAAATGACTGATTTTAAAATTGATCCGCCATCAGCAATGATGGGCGCAATGCAGGTTGCCGATGATATTACCATCCGCTTCAAATTAAATTATCAGATGAAATAATTATTCAATAAACCAATTACTAAAAACCAACATGTTATGAGAAAGTCAAGCATCACAAAATCCGGTTTATTTCTGGCTTTTGTTCTAATCAGCATGTCATCCTATGCACAGCAATATGGTGACATTAATTACTTCCGTCAGTATGACAAAAGTGGTATTAACGTATTTGAAACTTCAAAGGAATCCTTAGTTCCGTTTACCGGTTTTACGGTAAAATTAAGCGGTGGATTTACCACACAGTTTCAAAGTTTGTCGCACAGTAACAATGCGGACATTCTGTTAAAAGACAATACCATAACATCAACCGCAGGCGACTCAGTTAATATTAACGCTTTATATCCGTTAGTGGGCGGCTTTAACTTGCCAACAGCTAACCTGATTATTTCTGCACAGTTAGCCGACGGTATTTATGTGAATCTCGAAAACTATATGTCAGCCCGCCACCACAACGAATTTTGGGTGAAAGGCGGCTATATCCAGATTGATAAATTGCCAATGTTTGGCAGTCCGCAATGGTTTACAGATAATTTCACCATTCGCATTGGTCAAATGGAAAACAATTATGGCGATGCGCACTTTTATCGTACAGATAATGCCAATGGTATTTTGAATCCATTTGTTGGTGAAAATATTATGGATGCTTTCGTTACTGAAATGGGCGGCGAGTTTTATTATAAACCTGCTAATGGTATCATTGCCATGTTGGGTGTATCAAACGGACTACTCAATAGCGCCATGAATGAATTTGTTAATGTTGACGGTGATACTGTTGGACGCAAACCTTCTATTTATGGTAAACTCGGTTATGATAAAGAATTGAGTGATAACTTACGTGTTCGCCTTACAGGTTCCATTTACATGAATGGCGGTACTTCACGCAATACCTTATATGGCGGCGACCGCGCCGGTTCACGTTATTACTGGGTAGGTGAAGGTTCTTATTATATGGCACCGGCATTAACTGCAGTATCAGCAACCAATAAAGCGTTTTCTGGTCGCATTGATCCGGGTTTCGCAACTAACGTAACAGCTATTATGATTAATCCATTTGTGAAATTTATGGGTTTGGAAGTATTTGCAACTTACGAAATGGCAAGTGGTAGTTCTTCATTAACCAGCACTTCGGATACAACCGACCGCAGTTTTAACCAAATGGCTGTAAGCGCATTGTATCGCTTCCTCGAAAACGAACAGGCTTATGTAGGTGTGCGTTATAACACTGTAACAGGCCGCCTTGCCGGATACACTGATGACGATGGTGATATTTCAGTAAGTCGCTATCAGATTGCAGCCGGTTGGTTCCCAACTGAAAATTTATTACTTAAACTGGAATATGTAAATCAGGATTATGCTGATTTTAAAACCAGTGATATCCGCAGCGAACTTAACTTCAAAGGAGTTGTAGTTGAAGCTTGCGTTGGATTCTAATAGTTAGGGTTTTAATTGGGTTAACCCGTGTCGCTCCATCGACACGGGTTTTTGAAAACAAAAAAGCCATCCGTAACCGGATGGCTTTTCGTTTATCGAATATTCTTTTACAATTTCACCAGAATGCTTGTTTGCATCTTGCCATTCATATCGATACGTAATTGATACATACCGGCAGGATAAGCACTCAGGTCAATCCTTTCCTGGGTTTGCGGTTGAATGGTTTGTTGCACAATTATTTTTCCGGTTAAATCAACCACAACTAAATCTGCGGTGCTTGTTAATTCCGGAACCATTACCGTAAACATGTTTTCACTCGGGTTAGGATATACAATGACATGGTAACTGATTTCAGGTTCTTCAATGGCATTGGCACATGGCATTACGAATTCTTCACCCGGACTTCCTTCCGGACAGCTTTCTGTCCAGTTGTCAGGGTCATTAATATTCAGGGAGGCGTTAATTAATTGCAGAGCCGTTCCACCACCATCTGCAGAAGCAGGGTAGGGGAGTTCATCATCATAACCTACGCTGAATGTAATTTGTCCGGTTGCATCGTATAAAACAATGGCATCACCTTCGCCGTCAAAACCAAACACGGTTGGTCCAATAGCATTGGTCACATCCGGATGCTGCGTAAAGAATTTCAAACTATCCTGATACACAACCAATCTTCCACCACCCGGAATATACGTGCCGGATGGAATTTGAAACGTGTTTCCATTTTTATCGCGCACTCTCCAGAAACTTAAATACATTAATGAGCCTGACCAGTTGTATAATTCAAACCAATCGCCGGCATCTTCAGTAGGTGAAGATTTATAATTAATTTCTTCTACAATCGGATTCTCGATACAAGGACTAAATGCAACTCCCGGCGAACCACCTATACAACCGGCTTCCCAATTTTCAGGATCCGTTTCGTCAAGGAAATAATAAGGGAATTCCATCGTGCGACCGAATCCATCTGCGGTATAAGGCCATGGGCGTTTATCCTCGAAGCGGAATGCCGTCATCACATTTCCGATCACATTGGTTAAGGATATTGAGTCGCCTTCATTCTGCAAACTAAATACAAACGGTCCAATAAAATTATCGACATCCGGATGTATGTTTTTGAATTGAGTTGTGTCTTGTGCTAATACTAAAAATCCATCGGCAGGAATCATGGTGCCTTGCGGAAGTGTATATTTATTGTAAAACACTTCATTGCCAAATTGATAGCCGCCGAGATAAATGTCAACATCTGAAATATTATGTAATTCAACCCAGTCTCCGGCATTTAAAGTGGAATCATTATTGAAATTTATTTCACTGATTACAATTGGATTTTCCACAACTGCAGCGCCGGTAAAGTTTGCTGTAAAGGTGGTGTTAGCACTGATGTCCGCTAAAAAGCCAATGAGTGATTCATCATCAATAAAGGTATTGTCGGTCCAATGAGAGAAAGTATAACCCGGATTTGGAATCGCAGTAACCTGAACCGGTGCATCATCGAAATAAATTCCTGTCCATGGTAAAGTAGTTGGAATAATCGTGCTAATCTGAATATAACCTGCACCTTCCGGTTCTACTTCAAGGGTTACGTTTACCTGACCGCCTAATCCGAAATAACTATTAATTTCATTTCGCTGAAATGTAGCACGGTTATCAAAGAAACCTTTTAATTCGGCTACACCATTATTGAATGCAGAAACACTTGGTGTTCCCCAGCGAGCAAAGTGAGCAGGAATTTCTTCCTCAATTTCATCTTTGCTGGCATTTATGATAGATTCAATACGTGGCCAGGTGAAATAATAATTCATTAAATCGGCATATCTATTGATGAAATACAATTCAAATTCATCATTTACCATCAGGTCGTTCATCATATTGATTTCATCGCATAAATATGGATAGCTGAGTAATGACTGAATACTATTTACCGTTTCACCTTCGCCACCTGCGCCAGTATCCCACAAAATGAATTTCCATTTCATGTTCGGTTCATAGGATTTAAAGCAACGGATATTATAGGCCATTTCATCATTGTTGATGAAAATTTGTGTAGCAAAGTGATCTACCCAGTTTTCTTTATCAATAAGTGTAAGCGCCTCAGCATAATGCTCAGCGTTATTCATATTATGGGAATTAAAAAAGGCAGATAAATCGTTGTAGGCATCAATCGTACCGCTTTCCGCAATATCCCAAACATCTTCGCCGGCACCTGAGCGAATAATATCAACTTTATCCGGGTCAACACCAAGGTTATTGCGCAGGAAGTAGGCATCTAATTCTTCACGTGCAGAATAATGACCCCAATATTCACCATTGATAAAGGTAGCCGCATGCTGATAAGCAGGAACCACCAGATGTGTAGGCAGGGCAATCCGATTATGCACCACATCTTTCATCCGCGCAGCGCTACTGCCCCAGTCATTATTAGCGCGCACCCTCCAGCCATTCAGCGAATCTAATCCCGGTTTTGTAAGTGAAAATATATTATAGTCAAATTCACTTACCTCTCCGAAATCTTCATCACAGGTAAATTGCATGCCTCTTTGCGGATATACATAAATAGATGAATTACCGGCAGTTTCAAATTTGATGCGTTTTTCAAATTGCTGTACTTTATCGGCCGTGAAATATTCAACGGCAGCCGGAATTTGCGGATTATCAGGTTCCCATCCGTCAGCTCCATCATAGGCTGCAATGCAGGTTGGTCCTTCATTAAACATATCGCATGAGTTAGAGCTGATACTCACCACGGGTAATAAAGTCGGCTCATCGATAAAGAAACTACCTGTTACTGTTCTGCTGGGTAATTTTCCTGCTTCAATATTGGTGATTTTAATGACCGTATTATTGGTAACAGATATCGGACCTGTATAAAGTGCGGATGCAAATCCGGGCCAATCGCCATCTGTTGTATATCGCACCTCTGAACCGCTGGCAGTAACATTGACACTGCCTGTATAAAATCCGGGTTGCGTGTTAAAGGAAGGTTCTGATGCATAGCCACTATAACAGGTTCCGGTATTGGTTGCATCCGGTGTTGGATTATCGGTATAACACCAAACACCACCATCCGGAATACGCGCTCTTGAATGACCGGCCTGCATGGTAGAAATCAAAATGCTATCAACCAAAATACCTGTTGGATCAAACAGTGCAACCGTTTCTCCATAGCTGATTTTAAAGTTGGTATGCATTTCCGTTACGGTTCCGCCGCAACCGAGGCAATCGCGGTTTTTAGCGCTGGCAAATACAATCACCTTATCGCCGGCCAGCAAGTTGGTGGAGGGCAATAACCATTGATTCCAGATATCTAAATCATCGGTAAGGGCATAACCGGCGAGGTTAATGGTGATGGCACCGGTATTCATAATTTCTATCCAATCCGGATAGGTATGGTCTTCATCATCATACTGTTGGGCATTGTTTGGTGCTACTTCATTAATCACCAATTGAGCCTGCATACTTAAAGTACACACGATAAGCGCGGAAAAGAGGAGGTGCTTCATACTACTAATGTAGGTAAAATAATTGTTAACTCACAAATCCGATGGGTAATCCGCTACATATCGGGAAAGCGAAACCCGTTCAGGTAAACGCTTTCGATTGAAGGGTTTGGGTAAGGAACCGGCCCGTAAATACCTAAAACAGCCAGTATCCGGCCATCGGTCCAGCCTTTCACCGACCAGCTGTCGCCAAATTCATCCTTCCAGTAATCTAAAACACCCAGGGCTTGATCATACCCAGGGAGGGTGTGGCCCCTGCCATAACCGACCGACTCGGTAATGCTAAAACTGGATTTGAGGTGATCGAGATAATTTACCAAAACCGTTTCACGGGCAAGCCCTGAGTCAGGTATGGGGTTTTTAATGTCAACCAGAATGATAAAGAAGTGGAAGCTATCAAGAGCGATTTCACCACTATATATCAAACTACTGTCTTCAGAATAAGTTGAATCCGTAATCATATAGCCTGGTGCAACAATACTGCAACCGGAGCTACCAATGTAAAATTTCGCAAAATCTACT
>JAKQVC010000171.1 GCA_029571985.1 Bacteroidota bacterium
GCTGAAGAGCGCACGGTTCAACGGTACGCTCAACTCCGTATCGGCGGGTGGCACCACCTCGATGCGGGCGCGTGACGGCAGGCGTGGGCGCAGGTAGAGCACCGTGGCGCGCAGGGTGTGGTACAACTTCTCCTGCGTGAGCTCCGGTGCCGACCCGATCTTGCTGAAACGCTCGGTGATCACTTCCAACCGATCGAGGTCCTTGCGCATTTCGGTGAGCGCGCCGGGGTCGGTGCCTTGGTCCTTGAGCAGTTCCATCCACGCCATGAGCGAACTGAGCGGTGTGCCGAGCTGGTGGGCCGTTTCCTTGGCCATGCCCACCCACACGCGATTTTGTTCTGAGCGACGCGCGGTATTAAATAAAGTATAGGCGACAATTAAAAATATGGCAATAATCATTAATTGCACATATGGATAATACAGCAGTTGCTGATATAAATCGGAGTGCTGATAATAAATATACTGGTAAATGCCACCACTGATTTCAAATTGAATCGGGTCGGCAAAATCTTTCATTTCTTTCAGGCGCTTTGTCAGATAGGTAGAGTCATGCGCAACTTTTACGGAATCGATATTCAGGAAGGCAACGATTTCGCCACTATTATCGGTAGAAATAATCGGCACCGTTTTATTGGCCTGAATCAGCGAAACAAAAAATCCGAAATCGCTAATGTCTTCGGCTGTAGCGAGATAGCGGTATACTTCTGCAATCTGACTTACTTTCTGACGTTCTTCTTCAGCCAGTTTAGTTGCCAAACTGTTTGTATATAACAAAGTTGCAGATACAATCACCAGGGCGATGAGTATCAGAATCAGTTTCCAGCGATTTTTCTGCTCGTAAATCTGCATCTTATAGCCTAAAGGTACACCGATTATTCGTCTTCCTCAAAGTCGATGAATTCCAACTCCTCCGGATCAGTTTCATCCTGCTTGTCATCCTTAGGCGTTTCCGTTTCTTTAAAGAGCGATTCGTCAGGGTCAGGTTTGAAGATATCGATAAAGCGGTGTTCTTCGAGTCCGCTTTCCTGCAGCTTTTGTTTGGCTTCGCGTTTATTATAAGCCATTATCGGATCATCTACCGTGCCGGTCATGCTGACGTAGATGTTTACGCCACCTTCGGCATCCTCCTCATAATTTTCTTTTTGTTTGTTGCCGCCCAGATATTTCCGCACCATTAAATCGGCCAGCGACAAACGGAACTGATAATCCAGTTTATTATCAAATGTATGTTTGCCGCTCATATATAAGTCTAAGGCATTCGATTTAATCTGCATGGCCGGTAAACTGATCACACGGTCTTTAATTTCTATTTTATTTTCCAGCGTATTGAACGTAATATGTTTCAGGTCGCTCAGTTTTACAAAGGCCGATAGCGACTCTAATGGTTTGTAGTCAATTAATTCGCCGTTTTCAATGCGCATATCACATAATACATATACACTATTTTCAATCAGCGAATAGCCTTTATCCCAGCGAATGGTGACATCATAAATATTAGCGGTTATTTTTCCGCGAAGATGTTTATCTGTTAAATCATCCTGCTCGAAATTATCCAGTTGTCGAAATAATTCCTGCACATCAATGCTATTGAGCTGACCCGAAGTTTGCAGCATAAAATCGCCATTGGGCAAGGTGCGGAAGCTGGCCTGCATATCAAATGTGCCATCCATTGTGCCACCGGAAATACCGTTGAGGATAACTAGTCCCGGCGCGAGTTTCACTTCGGTGCGCACGTTTTCCAGTTTTAAATTATCATACAACAATGAACCGCAGGTAAGTGCAATGCGTCCGCTTACATCTAATGGTTCACCCGAGGTTTCTGTTGTTGATGGTGCAGATTCAGTAGCTTCAGTTGTTTTTGCAGCAACAGAGGAGCCGGTTAATGCCAGTAATCCGTTGACATCAAATTTATCTGCTTTTACAGTGCCATCAATAAATAGGGCAGGGGTATTTGTGGTAGGAAATACATGTTGAATCCAGTTACTGATTTCCAAATCTGTAAATAAAGTGGAGCCTGCTGCTTCGAGTGTAATTTGTTTTAGATTAATGGTATTGTTACTCACGATTGCAGTACCAAATGGAATTGCCACGCGTTGATCATGTAATTCGAAGGCGACATCACTAAAAGCAATTTCTCCTGTTGGGGGTGCTTCGGATGCAGAAGCATTAAAGCTGCGAATATTGCCTTTCACGGCAATTTGATTGAGCGCAATCATACCTTCTACATTTTTCGCCTCCGGCATTGCCATTGGGATAATGAGGGATGCGGGCAATTGACCATTTAATGCCAAATCAATATAAGGATTACTGAAGTTGGTATACGTAAGCGACATGCTCAGCGGCTGACCATCGCGCGTAGCTTGAAAATTCTGAATGCGGATACTGCTGGTTGCATCATGTTGTTTTGCGCCATTGGTGAATTTGCCGGTAAACGACATATCATCCAATTCGCCACCAAATTTCTGGTGTTTAATACTCCCATCCCGCACACTAAAATCAATATCGATTTGCGGATTTTTAGTTTTGGTATAATAGCCCACAATATTTGTCGAGAAATCAATATCGCCCGTCGTTTTCAGTGTCTCGAGATTAGAAGAGATACTGCCCGGCAGCAATAATAATAATCCGGACAGATTGATTTCATCGCCCTGCACATGCAAATCATAATAATCATCACCAGCCAGTTTGATACTGCCATTCAGCAGAAATGTATTTTGATCAACCGTGATAGAGCCGCCTTCAAATGTATAGGCATCCTGTGCTACATCCACTAATAATTTTGTGTCGATATCGGTTTCTTTATTCACCAGATAACTATCGCTGCCGATGCGAATACGCTTGCTCAGCACATTCCCTGTAGCCTGCATGGTATATTGTGCATCCGTAAAGTTGCCGGTGAATGCGCAGGTATTTACGAGACATTGGATGTCCTGATTGTACACGTAATCGAGGTAGCGGATATCTACATTTTGTAAATCCACTTTATCCAATTGCATCTGAAAAGCAGAGGAGGAAGTATCTTCACTTTCTTTCCAGAATTTATAATTGATATTCCCTTTTTTATCGGTTATCAGGTGACAAAAACCGTCTTTCACTACAATATGTTCGATGGTGTAATTACCATGCACTATATCCCAGAAATTGAAGAGCAGGCTAATTTCATTGGCTTCCAGAAAATTTTTCTGTGCGTTCGGAAAGCTTTCGCGGATGCCCACCTCATTAAAAATGACTGAAGCTTCGGGAAAATGTTTTAATAAACTGACATGAATATTTTCCTCATCGATAGTAACCGGAGTGGCCAGGCTTTTATTGAGTTCGGCTACAAAGAGTGCTTTGATTTTATCCTCAAAAAGAAGCGGTATCAGTACAGCCAATAGCAGCAGCACACCGATAAAAATGCCAAAACCAATCAGGATAATTTTCCAGATTTTCCTTTTTCGGCGCGGTTGTTCCTGGGGTTGAGGTATAGGCGTTGGTTCCTGCACAGTCAAAGTTAAGGATGATAACGCAAGGAAACCTTTACTTAGTTTCCAACAGGATGTAAATTACCGTACCAGCGTAAAGTTTCCTTGTTCGGTAACTACTTGTCCGCTGTCGGTATACCGCAAAATATACACATACGAGCCGATAGGTTGATCCTGATTATTATATCGCCCGTCCCAACTCAAATTGGCTGAACCCCCGGTAAATAGCAATTCTCCCCATCGATTATAAATCTGGAAGCTGATGACAACAGATGGGTCAGGTGCAATGACGGTGAAGAAGTCGTTAGTGCCATCTCCGTTCGGACTGAAGGCATTTGGCACCCCAATTTCTGTACAAAGCGAAACCAGCACCGTATCGACGATGATTCGGCAGGCACTTTCATAATATACAAAATACGTACCAGGCTGGTCGACCGATATCGAAGAGGTCGTTTCTCCTGTGTTCCAGGTATATTCCGGGAACTCGTTGCCAGCATCCAGCAGGACAGGGGAGAGGCCGGCAGGAGGACAGAGCACCTTGTCTTCACCCAGGTCAATATCGCTGTTCAGGAATGGGTCTGTGGTGATGGTAATTTCATCTGTGAAAGATTCGCAGGTGCTGGTTACTTCAACACTATAGGTGCCCGGTGTATTTACGGTAATGGAGGTAGAAGTGGCCCCTGTGCTCCAGGAATAAGTATCGAAGCCATCGGGCGCAATGAGGTCGAGGCTCCACACATTTTCGCAGATGAGTGTATCGTTACCTAAATCCGGTACAGGTGTTATGGGTTCGATGACGGTTACTTCAAGCGTATCAATAAACGTTGCACAATCGGCATATCCGGTAACGATAAAGGTGCCGGCATCGGTGATGGTGATAGATGCTGTTGTTTCGCCGGTGCTCCAGAAATAGGCTTCATAACCCGGGTCGGCGGATAAGGTATAAGGTAATTCTGTAAAGCAGATTTCGGTGGTGCTGAAATTCGTGTAGACAGAATCGGCCACCATTTCTACAAAAGCCGTATCGCGGTAAACGCCGCATGGGAGGGTAAATTCGACCCAATATTCGCCGGTGGTAGCCACGGTTATGCCGGAAGTAGTTTCTCCGGTGCTCCAGAGGTAGCTGTCGGCGCCATCGGGTGCAAATAATTCAACCGGGTTGCAGGAAATGGTATCCGGCAGGTAGCTCATGGAGTCGATGGGTGTTACCAGGACGTCATCCACAAACAGATATACAAGCGGTGTAATATCAGCAGGTCCGCCGGTATAAGGCACACAGGTAACCTCATCATCCGGATGGAAGTTGCCCACACAAATCCAGTCTTCACCACCCGCAGCGGTATAAAACCCGGATACTTTTGTCCACTCGCCGGGAGGATCGATATAATTTCCTGTTCCGTTATTATCAATTTGCGGGTCTACACCCAGTGGACCGTAGTCGCCGGGGTCGCCCAACCGGTCGAAGCCCAAATAAGCCCCAATCGCATCTGTAGTGCCGTGTGCTTCTCCGAAAAAATCAGACTGAGTGGCAGGGGCGCTCCAGAATTCGACATAATAGCATTGACCTGCAACGAGCGGTTCGAGCAATTCGGCCTGGGTATATTCTCTATAAATGAAGGTGTTATTATCGTATAAGTTGCACCAGAAACCGCCGTAGGCAATACCGGTATGTGCAGGTTGATCGGTAGCGAATAAGTTCTCCGGCACACCCACCGTTGACCCCGGTCCGCCGCAGCCATGCATATAATCAGAAGAGCCTCCGCCGGCCGAGTACCAATCGTTGCAATAGGTGTCGGTCAAAAACTCAAAACCACTAATAAAGAATGGGCATTCATTATCATCTTCAAAACTCGGATTTGGCACCAGATTATACTGAGCGAACCCTGAAATGAAGCAAGTCACAAGGCCCAAAGAGAGGAGGAGGCGGGTCATCGGCATGCGTTTCATCAAATATACAGCATCCGCACCAAACCCCTGTCACCACCCAAATAAAACGGCAATCCAGCGCAAAAAATAGATTAAGTATTTGCAAATATTGGGTGAGTTATTATCTTTGCACTCTCTTTTGAGAAGGGAGCATAGCTCAGTTGGTTCAGAGCATCTGCCTTACAAGCAGAGGGTCCTTGGTTCGAGCCCAAGTGTTCCCACTAGAAAGACCGCAATTGCGGTCTTTTTTTATTTGTCGATTTTGTGTTGTTGATTATGTGCTGCTGTTACATTCTATATTCCCCATCTCTTGACCGCTATTACATAGGTCATACCTGCGAATTAATCGAGGAGAGGTTACGTAAACATTTATCAGATCATTCCGGATATACGGCGAAGGCTAAAGATTGGTCGGTTGTTTTTGTCGAAGAATTTCTGAATAAATCAGATGCTTGCCGTCGTGAGCGGGAGATTAAATTGCAACTTCCCTATTTGACCAGGTTGCTATTTTGGAATATTTTTTCAGTTTTGTAACGCACTCTGGAAAATATTTTCCCATTTTTTCAAAACTGTCCTATATATTGGAAAGTTTTTTCCGTTTTCACTATCATTTTATAATGGAAAATATTTTCTATATTCAGTATTATAATGGAAAATAATGTCTAAATTTGCTATTTAGCACCCTTATAATGGAAAATATTTTACCAGTACACCTCCAGGAGATAATTTTTGGTTCATCAGAATCAAAGGTTTCCAAACAGATTTCCAGATGGTTAAAAGAGGGTAAAATCAGGAAGATAGCCCCTAGAATTTATTCATCTAATCTCATAGATTCAGTTGAGGAAATCGTAAGTAGGAATCTGTTTCAGATACTCGGTAAACTTTATCCGGATGCAATCCTAAGCCACCGTTCAGCATTTGAATTTAAACCTACAAAAGATGGTCATATTTTTTTGACTTATACTTACACAAAGAAAGTAAACCTTGCAGGTATCACACTTCGATTCCTGGAAGGTCATAAACCAATTGAGGGAGACAATCCAATCTCAGGTGAATTATACGCTTCACAAAAGCCGAGAGCATTTTTAGAAAACTTACAACTGTCAAAGCAGACAGGACCAACTTCAAAATGCTTGACCATACCTGAAATTGAAGAGAAGTTAGAACAAATTATCAGGGTGAATGGTGAAGAAGAAATCAATAAATTAAGAGACCGTGCAAAAGTTATTGCTTCAAAACTCGAAATGGAAAAAGAGTTTGAACGGCTAAACAAAATGATAAGTGCTTTACTCTCTACTTATACTGCAAAAGTACTTTCCTCACCTCTTGCTATTGCAAGAGCTTTCGGATTTCCTTATGACCCTGTAAGGATGAAATTGTTTGAAGAGCTCTTCCGAGAATTGCAAAAACAAGAATTTAAAAACCGACCCGACAGGAATACAACAGCAAAATCCTTTAGGAACTTTGCCTTTTTTGAAAGTTACTTTTCTAACTACATTGAGGGAACTGTTTTTGAAGTTGAAGAAGCCAAACAAATTATTGAAACAAAACAACCTATCCTAGCAAGAAATGAGGATAGCCACGATGTATTAGGAACGTACCAAATTGTTTCCAGCAAAAATGAAATGTCTACTACTCCTGATAATCCAGGTGAATTACTGAATATGCTTATTTATCGACATAAAATATTGCTGAGTGCAAGAGAAAATAAAAATCCCGGGCAATTCAAGGAAAAAAACAACTATGCAGGTAATACTTCATTTGTAGATTTTAATCTGGTAAAAGGTACGCTAATTCAGAGTTTCGATCTCTACAAAGCACTATCACATCCATTTTCAAAAGCAGCTTACATAATGTTTATATTGAGTGAAGTACATCCGTTTCTTGATGGTAATGGAAGAATTGCACGAGTTATGATGAATTGTGAATTGGTAAAGGAAGGTCAATCAAAAATTATTATTCCAACAGTATATAGAGATGATTATATTGGTGCATTAAGAAGATTGACGAGGCAAAGCGATTCTGCTCCATACATTAAAATGTTGCAACGGGCACATGAGTATAGTGAAAATATATGCGGAGATGATATGAATGAAATGCAAGGATACCTTACTGAGACTAACGCATTTTTAGAACATACAGAGGCTAAATTAAAAATTATCTCACGATAAGACCCGCTACTGGGCTTTGATGGCTAAAACGGTAGAATACGATATTTTTGATCGTTTAAATATTGCTGGTGGAATGTGGTTAGGAGGAGCATACTTCGAAGAGGAAAACTTAGGAACCGGCGGAATTGGTGAATCATTTGAATTTGCAGTTGGGGAAACATCTATCTATTTCGCAACGTTTGATGAAGATAAGGATGTGATATGGGCTACTACATATGGTGGTACTGGAACAGATCTCGTTTACGATTTGACCACAGATCATAATGGAAATATCTATTTCGTTGGTGAAACTACCAAAGACTCTTACGCTACAGAAATGGAATTTCCCATTTACTCCGAATACGAAGCAAATCCAAATGATTATTTAAGGGAGGAGTACACATACTATGAACCGGTATTTTCCATGGATGGTTTTATCGTTAAATTCGATGACGATCGTTACAGGCTACTTTCTACATTATTTGGTGGCGAAAAAAATGACGGAATTTTCGAAATAAAAGCTGTTGGGGACGAAGTTTGGTTTTTAGGGTATACGTTGAATGAAAGCGATGATTTTCCGTATACTTTTTTTGATGAGGATTGCTTTGATCAAAATGACTTAATGGCAGATAAAAATGCTTTTATTGCGATCATGGATGATGAAGCTGAAATTATTTATTTAACCTATGTTGGATGGATTATTAACTCATCTTTTGGAGATCTTGATTTCAATGGAGATGGGAATGTTATTTCTACCGGTCCTTTGGCTTATGAAGATGGGGAAGAATTGGGATTTGCTCCAGTTTGGAAACCAAACGAATATTTTTACTATTCACCACTGAACCCAGGTGGTATTGAAAAAACTTCGTGTTCGTATATAACTGAATGGAACTTGTGGCCTATAATTTTAACCGACGTGGATGATGATTTGCAATTAAACTCAATTAATGTTTACCCAAACCCTTCAGAGGAATCCATAACAATTGAAATGAATCTAGATGAAGTTGTTCAAATTGAAATCTATGACATTTATGGAAAATTGGTCCTAACTTTAAATTCCGAGTTGACCTCGAAAATCGACATTAGCAACCTACCAGCTTCCCACTATATTGGTAAAATACAAACTAAACAGGGTATCTTTGAGTTTAAGTTCATTAAACTATGAAGGCGCTACTTAACTTATCTATATTAATCGCTTTGAATTGTTCTGCTTTTTGTCAGTGGGTAAAAATATATGATTTCGATTATGCGGAGCCTGAAATAAATGATATAGAAATTTCCATTGATGAAACGCTTTATTTGGCAGTTAAAGGTTTTATTCATAAAAGTAGTACGAATGGCTTATCCTGGGAGTCTTATCCGGTAGGATCGAATGATATAAGGTCGATCACTTTTACCGGAACAGATACCGGTTATGCGCTAAAAGCCTTAGGTGACGGGGTTGGAATAGCATTTAAAACTATAAATTCTGGGGATGAGTGGATTTTAATAACGCCATCCTCAGAATATTGGCCGGAAAACAACGACTTTTTTGTCTTTCAAAACGAATCTATAATTACCGTAGGGGGTGCCGCAATAGGTTATATTCAGGCAATAGATTCAAATTTTGAAAATGTTGATATTATTTATCCAGATATTACAGAATTTTGCTATTCATCGATAGATTGTAGGAATTATGATACTTGCATATGCATAGTTGGTGACCAATTTGGATTTAATGACGGCTCAGGATCTATTCTGTTTACAGAAAATCATGGAGGCGAATGGACACAAAAAGGAATTATTAATGAGGGCAGAGATGTTTCAATTCAACCAAATGGATCAATTTATGCACTTGGTTATTTCCAACTTTTAAAATCAATCAACAATGGTGAGTCATGGTCAACATTAAAAATGGCAAATGAGAGTTATAACGGTGAATTCAGGGCAATGAAATTTTTAAATGACTCAGTTGGATATTTATGTGAAGTTTTTCATTCTTACGACAGTGTTGCTATCTATCGAACTGAAAATGGTGGAATTAGCTGGAATATTACTCAATTTAGTGAATTGCCAACCTCCGTTTCTGCAATAGATTGTATAGATCCTTGGATATGTTTTTTTGGTACTAATGCGGGAGAAATATTTAAAACTGAAAATGGAGGTACCGCTATATATAATTATAATAACGATTTATTGAATAACTATTTCATATATCCAAATCCGGCGTCAAATACAATTTCAATAAATGGCAATTTGAATAAAGTAGTAAAAATAGAAACATATAATTACCAAAACCAAAAAGTTGATCTTGATTTTTTCAATGGGTTAACCGATATTAACAAATTATCCGATGGTTACTATTATACGCTACTTTTTACCACAGATAATGTATACTATATGAAATGGATAAAGGTATAACTCGAACCATCAAATTCTATTTTACATCCGTAATTTCTACAATTGATTATTAAAATCTTATTTTAAAAATTAAAAGTAGAAAAATGAAAAGAATAACCGGTACAAATAAATATATATTTTTACCTTCAAGATACAAGTCACAGATTAATGGTGGAGCTTATCAGGTGGATCAATCAATGATATTTGCATACACCCAGTATGGTAATTATACAAATTATAGAAAAGATTGAAGGGATGGAATAATAAAGAATAATGTTAAAAAGGATTTTTCTAAGGATATTAAGGTAGCTGGGTTGGCGGGACATTATTTAGAAGCATCCGAAAAGAAATTTAAATTCCTATTTATGACATTTGGAAGTGATGAGCATGAAGGCTCCCCCGGAAACAGTATCAATTAAAACTACTAAATTCGGGAACCAAAATGAAAAAGTCAAAATTTACGGAGAGCCAGATTGTTGCAATTCTGGCGCAACAGGAGCAGGGCATGAAAGTAGCTGACATTTGTCG
>JAKQVC010000172.1 GCA_029571985.1 Bacteroidota bacterium
ACAGTTCAATATCCCGAACATTGCAGGAATTGGAGATAAATATATCCGGGGTGCTGAAATTGATTACAATAAATTGGGTCGTGCTGTCGCTGACAACATCAAGATTCCAACGCCTAAACCAGTCACGGTGAATGTTGACAAAAACGGTATAAGTACTTTTGATGGGATTTCAACAACTAAATATCTGAATAAAAAATATACAGGGGAATGGTGATACGGTATTACATAAACGGTGATGAGATAAGCGAGCCGATTGGTTTCGATTCGTTTACCGATACATTAAAGCGCACGCAGCATCATGGTGTTGTGCGCTCTCTTTCCGTTCAGCCATTGGAATTTTACGGCGATGCGTTTGATATTGTTTCATCGGCTTATAACACCGATATTGACACCGAATTACTGTTAGATGTATTTCGTCAGTGCGATGGAGAAGAGAATGTAAGCCTTATATTTTCGGGCATTATTGACCTGTCAACTTACGAGGAGAAGGATTGCCGCTGCCGTTGCCGTGTGGGTGAAAAATCAACAACGGAAACAATTTTCAACAATAGGAGCGAAACGGTTGTAAATGTGGAGAGGTTAACTACACTGGATGGGGATGCTTTGAGTGCTTATAGCAACATAAACAGGCTTATAACCGTACCTGCAAAGGGTATAAAATACGAAACAAAAGTAAACATAACGGCTGATAGTTCAACGTCGCATACATTTGCAGCATACACTCCTGCCGTTAATGTTGTTTTTAACAACATTCTCTTGTCTGAGCTGCAAATGCCAGTAACAGATGATACGGGAATAAACATAAAAAGCGGAATACATGATTCTTTCTTCTTTGTAAATATAGACAAAAAAACAGGTTTAGTTTTAAACGCATCAATTAACCTGTCGTTTATTTGGTCTGGAACACACACGGGTACTGTAGCGGTTCAACATGGCATGGCATACACAAAAGAGGGTGATGATACTACATTTTATCCCATCGGTTCGCATCCGTCTGTAAACATTCCAAAATCAACACAGACAAATACAACACACACATCAACAAATGTAAATATACCGTCTTATGCTTATAAACTACTTTATTATGTCGTTTTATCAAAATCTGGTGCAACCTTAGATGTTGACATTGTAGCAACGCAAAAAGCAACAAGTTTTGCCTCAGTCACACAGTTAGAGCTGAAACAATCCACCACATCAAGAATATCACTTGTACATGAATTGCTGAGCCGAACATCTGAAATTATATCAGGATTAACGGTAAAATCTGATTGGTTTGGCAGACAGGATTCTGAAATTAACCCGAGAAGTTCAGGGTATGGCGGCGGGTCAATGAAGGCAATCACAACGGGGATGAAACTCAGAAATGGACTTCTAACAGATGGTTCAGTGCCCATTTTGCAAACATCATTCCGGGATTTATTTGAAAATCTAACCGCCATTGATAATTTGGGTTGGTCGTTTGAATACAGCAACGAAGATGCTGGTAATTACACGCTATATTCTATTATTAACGACACAATTACTTTTTCAGAAATATATGAAAATATACATGTTGGTGATTTTATAAAA
>JAKQVC010000199.1 GCA_029571985.1 Bacteroidota bacterium
AAACAGATGAGTTATTTTCAAATCCGATAAATGCCGGTCTCTTAAATCGCAATGCCACAGCACTTTGAGATCCATTATCCGGATTTGCTCTATCGTTTATTAACGTTGTTTCTACTTGGTTAAATGCATTTGTTTCAGATGCGTTACGAGAAATTGGAATTGTTGAATTGCCTACGGTGGTGGGTTGTCTTTGATTTGTTGCTGCTGTATTTCCTCTAATGAATCCCACACCCAATATTAAAGTCCTATTATTACCAACCACCCCATTAGCTGGGTTGGTAACCTGGTTCGTGAAATCAAGATTCGTATTATTGTTTTTTGATGCTTGAGACATATTATTTACAAACGTGGTATTCGCAGGTGTAGCTTGCAGCTGTAGATAAAGTATGCCAGCTTGACCAAAAAAACGGTCAGCCGCATTCTGAATTTTAAAAATTGTTGAACCCGTGTATCTGCCAGTATTGTCATACCATCTTACGACAACATATTCTTCGAGTCCGTCTAAATCAACTGCAACTATGACTTTGTTTCCCGCAAATTGATATGGTGTATACCATGCATAATTTTTATGTAATGGATCAACACTTAAAAATTTGCCCAATCTCGGGTTGTAAATCCTAAATCCATAATCATATACATTCCCGCTTCCATTAACCTCAACATCATGCTCTTTCCCATTAAACCCATACCTATACCCGCTTCCAGCCTCCCAAGAACGTCCTGTTAACAGCATCCCAAACGGGTGATAAACGGGTTTGACTGAATTGAGATGTGCAGGGTCTTTCATGGAATTTTCTGACACACGAATTTAGTATATTTTGCTTTAAATCCTCTAGTTTACTTAGATGCCATATATAAATGCTAGGTTCATAGGATCGATATTGCCGGTATACAATTAGAATTACGCAAGGTCACTTTTCATATGGGTGAGAGCAGTTAAGCTGGAATATCGGATCCATTTAGACCAATATTTACCGAAACACTGGTCTTGTATAGTGTTAGTATTATATTTTGCCTACAAATTCTTAAAATCTAATAGTTTATTTTAATGGTTATATGCTCTTCATTCCTTTTTTTCTTTAGAAAGAAGGTACCTGGGTATATTGAATTTTTGTTGCTACAGAAGATTATTTCAGTATTCGTAAGTTCATTTTGTAGTTTTTGGTATAGATCAATATGGCCACAATATCATTTACTTTAACTCAGGAAATTTATTAATCAAATCCGTTTCCCACGTTGGGTCGTTTAGCTGAAACTTAGATTTTATCGGATCGTTGTTTGGCAAACTTCTAACCTTTGCTATTCTATTTGTTTTTAGATTATAATTTAATACATATCGCTTTATCCAATTAAAATCCCCATACAAAAGTGAATCTTTTAAGTAATTATTTATGATATATTTATAAGCTTCAAACACATCGCCGTCATTTAATCTAAAATCGCTATTAAACCCATAATAAGGTATAGATTTTAAGCTGAATTCATCCTCCTTTCCGTTTTGAATTAAATCGCATTCCAAAAATCCCCAATCCTTGTAAAAAACTAAAGTTGCATATTTATTCTTAAAATTCAATTGGAATTTAAATATTTCAACCGTAAATTGATAAGCGGTTGTAATGTCCACAAATGAATTAATAATATAGTTTGGATTTGTAATTTCTACTTTCATTTAATTTTATTTTATTGTTTTACTGCTGATCCATTTAAGAATGTGTAACCTGCTTTTTCCAAATGTTCTACCTCCATCCCAAATGTAGTTAAACCTCCTGTTTCATCGACACCATTAGCGAATATAGCCTTAGGACTAATGGGATCTGATACTAATCGAAAATTATCACCTCTGTCAATTGCCGCTTGAAGCCAGGGCTTATTATAGCTGTTAAAAAATTCCATTCTAGCTTTTTGAAGCCCAATTAGATCTAAATTGTCAGGATCGCCATATTTGCCCGCAATTTGGTTCCACTCATTATTTCTGCATAAGATATTAAGCGAGCCCGTATTTGCTCCTTCCCTATGTACTCCATATGCCCTAATAAAATCTATATCATTTGTTTTTCCTAGAATGGTTGTAGTTTTATTAGCAACTAATCCAACACTGTTTCCTCCCCACAATTTTGCATTAGAAGCGGTTATATTCAACATTTTTGATGATGACCAATTACCAACAGTCTTGCCTGCGAGATTTTTGACCACCACCTGTCTTGTTGCTCTACCTGCGTCGTCAATCGGTCCCGGAGTATCCCAATTTCCAACTGGATTAGGATCTGCCAATCCCATAGCAAAATTACCGACTGCTGTTGCAGTATAAGGATTCCGAACAGCCCACCAAAATACTGTCCTTCCACCTTGGCCTGCCATTACTATCAAAGTTCCGGCCGAACCGCCCATACCAACTGCCATTTGTGATCTTGTCCTTTTTTCAACTAGCTCATCAAACGTTATATTACCATTGTCAAATGCCCTATCTTGTGCTTCCCAATTATTTACCATCATACCAGTGGAAATACCATCCTCTAAACCATCTAAATCTTTGCACCAAATCGGTTTATTTCCAGCATATTGATATGGTGAATACCATGCATATCCAGATGTTAATGGATCAACACTTAAAAATTTTCCTAATCTCGGGTTGTAAATCCTAAATCCATAATCATATACATTCCCGTTTCCATTAACTTCAATATCATGCTCTTTTCCATTAAACCCATACCTATACTCACTTCCAGCCTCCCACGAGCGTCCTGACAATAGCATCCCAAACGGATGGTAATTGGAAACGCTAATAATATAGCTATTAGGGCGATGCATTGGATTGTTTGGTACTGCAATTTAGTGTTTTTTGGCTAAATGCAACGCAAATCACAAAAAGTGGCAAAACCTGTGACAGGTATGTATGGTGCTGAAATGTAGTGCCTTTTTGTAATGAAAAGCAGGAAGCTAAAATATTTCAACAATTACAATGGTACTTTTTTTGTCCTCAGATAATATTGCTTCACCAGTAGTAACAAACACTATTCCAGATGGCAACAGCGTTTGCAATTCATCTTTAATCTGGGTAGCTTTATAACTATAACAGGATCTGCTTTCTACCTCCAACATGTGTTCAATCACCGTTATCCTACAAGTATCAAAGCTCTTTGTGAAGGTATTCAACGCTATTGAATCTAGGTAGTTTTGACTAGCATGGGTAATTAATTCACAACTTAAGTTCCAATACAATTTACCGGAGTATATAGTGTCTATAGGCACATTTATTATATAATTTTCTTCTAAATTGGGAGAGCTATTTTGATGCATGGTTACTGACAATAACTCCAAGAATATTATCAATATTTTCATAATTCCAATTTATTAATAATTCAAATGATTACTTCCTGAACAATTTGCGTTTATAGCCGATTTACATTGGAATCTGCATTACCAACTCTCTAGTTAAGCTATCTAAATTGCTGGTTGAAGAGCATATTATTTGGACCCAATTATCACCAAATTTAACAGAGTTAATACATTCTGATGGATACATAACACAGCTAGTTAAAAAAGGCAATTCATTGTAAGCCCCATTTTTTAAGTTCAATGCCCTTATGGTGGAGGTATCGTCATCAGCGGGAAGATATAGCAAACAATTGGTTGCACTATCAACAGCTATAAAATCGCTTAATTCATATGATTTGAATGATGGATTCAATGGCAATATTAAACCGAGTTTGGTTGATTGTCCGTTAGGCCTTGACATAACAATAAAATCATTGTTGACGCATTCAACTCTAAATCTATTGTTGTGCAATGGATACTTATCCATGCAGTCGTAATAGTAACCAGTCCCATTCGAAAAGGTGGAATTTCCATAAACCATTTCAAATGAACGCTCTTTTTCCCTGTAGTGATACTGAATAAAATACCCATTCGAAAAAACAGTATCAAATTTACAATTCAATTCCTGTTTAGCTTCTACACCCCCGATGCGGAGGTTTGGATTCTCCTGAATAGAATCAGCGCTGGTGTCCTTTCTGCAACTTGATAAGGCAATAGCACAAAATATGACAAATAAATACCTCTTCATAATATGCAATGCATTCTAAGCATCCGTGTTCAAGTTGACGGTAATATTTCCCCCAACAAATAAGTATCCGTCTTTCCTATCTGGAATTTGAAGTTTCACATTAGCGTTTTTAGTCAAGAATTTAGTCCCAATATCAACTATCGAAATGCCGTGAAATGCAAACCATAAACTTCTCATTAAACTGCCCAGCATTTAATGATTGTTTGAGCGACAGAGACAGATTCGAGGTGTTGTATTCGAGGGTGTTTTCAATGTAAATTTAAAGAATACCAGCTAATTAATCCCTATCAATAATAAGGGCACAACATGAGGTTAAAGTATCTCTACATCCCATTGAAAACTAGCACCATCGATAGTTATGGGCATTCAAAAGCCGCCGGTTTAGCAAAGTCACTGGTCATTTATCATAGATTCCGACTAGCACAATTGACAATACCAACCACTATGCCTCTCGAAAGAATGTACTAAGATGATTACCTTGAAAACCACCATTAACAACATTAATTCATAAAATATTTATCTTTAAACACTAGTAAGATAGTTTTGAGCTTATCATTAAAAATTAACAATTATTCATGCTGAGCAAGTTTTTCCGGAAAAAGTGGTCTCATAAAGTGCGGAAAACCAAAAAGCTGCTACGTCGATAAACTAAACTACAAATTGAAACTTACTCAACCATGAAGTGTCAACATCGAAAACTATTTTACCCTGGCTTGTTTGCTTATATGATGCTATTTACAAACAATCCGATTTCCTTTGGGCAATTGCCACAAAATGCCTCCATTGATTTATATTCAATTGCAATAATCTCCATTGCAGGCGAAATAATGAAAGAAGACACTTCAAATACAATAGATTCGTTATACTTCACTCTACCCTCCAATGTAGACTGCATCCCACCAGCCAAAATTAATGATGTTGATATTATATATTTAAATATAGACTCCCTATCGTTGGCTAACGGAGGATATTTAGTTTTCAATATAAATCCGCTTTATGAAGTGGATGAAAAATTAAAACTGCATTATTTGATTGAATATTTAATTCTACACGAAATGGACCAATCCTGGGTATGTTGTCAGGGCTGCAGTGCAGGCGGAGATGTTGTATTCCATTATAATGATGAAAACAAGGCCTATGAAATAAAAGAAATAACCTATTATAATTGTTTTAATCAATAAAAACTGATAATTTGCCTATTTAAATATCAGTGCGAATAGAAGAATGAATCAATTATTATTGAATTCCACCCATGAAAATAAAACACATAAACGAAATAAATGAGGCAGGTGATGAAATCATAATGGTATATGATTTTGACACTACTGAAGCTCAGGCGTTTGGCGAACAGCTGCTTAAACTGGTCTCCGGCGAGCAGCAGGAAATTGATATCCGGGAAATTGAATTTATTATTCTAGAAAACTGTGAGCTGAAACTGCGCATTGCTGATATTGACACCGGCATTCATCCTGAGGAGGACTCCGGTTCAAATTTTATATGTAAACTGACCAGATCAAGTTATTCAGCTATGGCTGAGGTGGTTAAGGCTTATGATTCAGAAAACAATACCGGTTACCATTGGCTATACAATATCAATACGCCAATTGATTTTTTGTTTTCTTCAGGCGGCACCTGGTAATAATGCTAAAATATGAATATTTGTGTATCAAAAGACATATCACCAGAAACTAGGCACGCATGCAAAACCCTTATGTAACTAATCCACAGGTGATTATGCCTACTATTATCTCGATGATATATCCCTGATTGAAGGGGATGGCTTTAGTTAGGGAATTTGGGAAGTTATGGGAAAATCGTGTCAATATTATGGCCAGCCAAGCTTTTAATTATGGAACTTTGGAAAAAACAGGCACCTATCTTGACCATAAATTAATAAATTGGAACCTGACAGTAACTATGTCCGACGGCACCAAAATAAGTAACAAATTTGGTGAGGGTTACCTTTTATATGATATAAATAAAAAAGTCACCGATTATGGGAAGGGTGGAACCAGTGGCAATGTTCAAGTCAACTCCACTGGACCTAATCCAATTCAAATTATCACAAGAACTCCATGCTTTGGAACAAACTGCGAAAATTAAATCAAATGAAAAAGCTACTATTCTATTTATTCCCGTTAGTTTTCCTAAGTTGCAATTATTCCGAATCAAAACCAAAAGGTAAACAACCAGGTTCTATAATTAATGATACAATCTTTCTAGAGAAAATGGAAGCGAAAAAGAGTAATGTGCTAAAACCTAAATTTCCGGGCGGGAAAGAACAACTGGTTGCGTATGTGAATGAAATGAAAAACGCAAAAGGCTTTGGTATGAACAGCTATGGTGAGAAGGTATACATTGCATTTACGATTGACTCGATTGGGAATGTGACAAATTGTCGCATCATGCAGGAGTCATCATGCAAAGAATGTAATGATTTTTCATTGAGTATAGTAAATAGTTTCCCACGATGGGAGCCAGCCTATGACACAGATTCGCAAGGCAATAAATTGAATCCTATTTCCTGGGATGAAGTGTTAATGATAAATTTTTAGAGCCAAAATTATATACAAATGGAAAACAAACAGGTGATCGCACGAGAACTAGCTGGTGAAACTATCATTTCGATTCCGCAAGGAGATTTATTAAAAAAAAATTAGACAAAATATGAGTAGATTATATTTTACGCTAATAAATAGCATATGCGGTTTGCTATTCATGTTAATTTGTCATTCTTGTAGTAAGAATCAAAAAAATGTAATCAATAGTACTATACAATCAACTGTTTGTGAATATTATTGGTTTGGAGGTGAATTATTAGCAGTTGATATTACTCCGGATAGTCTGAGATTTTTAGTTAATCCACAATGCGACTTTGTTTTTCGAATTGAATCTGACAGCAATAAATTAATACTGTTTTGGCCACCAGATAATCAATGTAAGACAAAAGATATGTTTTCTCTAAAATTCATGGATACAAAAACCCCAAAGGAGGGATCAATTTTCGCTGAATTTCAGTTGGATGAAGACTTCAAGTTTCACTGCAAATATATTTATCAAGACTGGGTTGATTCCATTAACATTGTCCGTGGTTTGTATTTTCCAAAATCACTTAGTGTTAAATTTCCTAAATCTCCTAAGGCTTCAAGTGATTAGAACCAATCTCAAAAATACGTAATTCACCTCAACCTATGCACAAGTTTGCTTATACAGGTATTAAGGAATGCCACTTTTTGGTTCAAAAAAAATGCCTATATTATCTCGATGATATATCCTTGATAGAGGTTCATAAGCCATAATACAATTTAATGTGCAAGCCCCCATCAAACAAAAACAACCGGATCATCTCTAACCCGGTTGTCGTTATATATAATACTAGACGCTTATTGCTGTGCGTTCACCATCCAGTTGATGCCATATTTGTCGGTCAGGCTGCCAAAGTAGGCACCCCAGAACATGTCTTGGAGCGGCATGGTAATTTTTCCGCCGGCGGAGAGGGCATTAAAAATACGCTCAGCCTCTGCACGCGAGCCTGTATCTAAATTGATATGCATATTATTACCCGATGTAACGGTGAATCCCATTTCGGCAGGTGCATCGGTTGCCATCAGCACATGTCCGCCAATTAAGGGTAGTTCACAATGCAGCACCATATTTTTTACTCCTTCTGCCATAGGTGGTTGTGCGGGATCAGCGGGTAAATCGGCAAAGCGTTGTATACCCTGAATAAATTCTGTTTTAAAAATATCCCGATAAAAATGCATGGCCTCATCGGCATTGCCTGGAAAATTTACATAGGTAGAAACACGTACGCCTGTGTTGCCTTTTTTCTGCTTGCGCAAATAAAACTGAGCGGCAATATATTGGTCGAGATTTTGCAATCCCATAGTAAATCCTTCTTTGAAGCCCATGGCAATGATAGCTTCGAGGTCTTCCACTTTTTCGAAACGGATGAGCACGTGCACAATAGATTGGTCGCCCGACTGTTCGAAACTATTTTGCCATTGCATGCCGGGCATGGCTGTATTCAGGTTGCCCTGTTCATCGCAAAATCCATCTTTACCGGCATACATGCGCATCGGCTCAATTTTGCTGTATTCAAAAAAGCAATAATGTCTTTCTCCCTGTGGCGACTCCATATAATAATGCCATTTGCCACCCACCACAAATTGCATATTCAAGGTAACATTCTGATAAGGTTTTGGCGCCCACCATTGGTCTAAAATATCTGCTTCGGTCCATGCCGACCAAACCAAATCCAGAGGTGCATCAAAAGAGCGGTCAACCCGAATGACCTGCGCGTCTTTATCGACTGTAAAGTCGAAGAGCAGTGCTTTATTCATCGTTTTTTATGTTTGAGGTTATGTAATACGTGGTCTAACTGATCAAATTTGCGCATCCAGATTTTTCTGAATTGCGCTAGCCAGGCATCTATTTCCTGCATTTTTTCTATCTGTAAGGTGTAATAAATTTCTCTCCCCTCTTCGCGTGCTTCAACCAATTCGCATTCGGCCAAAATGTGGAGGTGTTTGGAAACTGCCTGTCGCGACATATCGAAATGTGCGGCCAGTGCGTTGGGCGTCATGGCATGCATGGCAATCAATCCGATGATGGCTCTGCGCGTAGGGTCTGCTATGGCTTGAAATACATCGCGTCTCATAATATGCAACTAATTGGTTGCAAATATATTCGCAACCGATTAGTTGCGCAAATATTTTAACATAAATCTTCTGGTGGAAGCATGTGCTCCAATCTGATTATCTGGTAATTATCGGATGAAAAGTGGCCGGAAACAGCCACCAGCTTAACTTGCAGAACTCGGATTACTCCTGAATATGCTCCTTCTCAAAATACCCCAACGCACTTTCAATATCCGGAGTGATGGTAAAAAAGGCGTTGAGTTTGGTGGTAACGATAAGCGTTTCCAACAAATTATTGAGTGCACATAATACAACCTCACCGTCCATGCGGCGTGCACGGGTCAGAATCTTCAGCAAAAAATTCAAACCGGTTGAATTCATGTATTCCAGATGTTCGAGATTAATTATCCATCTGGTAAATCCTTCGTCTTCCAAATCTTCTATTTGTTCGGCCAAGGGAAGTGTTTCATACTCTGCAATTAATCTGCCTTTCAGGGAAATTAACACAATCTGGTCTGCTCTTTTCTCAATTGTAAATTCCATACTTAATTTTTTTCACGAGGTTTTTTGATCCTGGCGTTCGCGCACTTTCTGACAGCTGCCGCAAATGCCATACATATTTAAACTATGGTGGGTTATTTTAAAGTTCAACAAATCGCCCATCATGGTTTGTATCTGATGGATGCGCGGATCGCAGAATTCCACAACTTTTTTGCAATCCACACAAATAATATGGTCGTGCTGTTTGTAGCCATAGGATTTTTCATACTGCGCCAGATTTTTACCGAACTGGTGCTTGGTGATGAGGTCGCAGCTCAGCAGCAATTCCAGTGTATTATATACGGTTGCGCGGCTTACGTGATATCCGCTTTTCAGTAAATGCGAATACAAACTCTCTGCATCAAAATGATCGGTGCGGCTATATATTTCTTCCAGTATTGTAAATCGTTCAGGTGTTTTGCGCAAACCTTTTGATTCGAGATGTGCTGCAAAAATATTTCGAATTTCCTCGAGATATTTGGCCTGTTGTAAATCTTTTTCCATAATCCGGATTTAGGTTGTTTCAAGACGGGTAACGGATATCACCCCTTTCATATGTTTTAATTTATGCATGAGTTTATCCAACTCGTCCGTATTTTTTACATATACTTTAATCGTGCCTTCAAATACCCCGTCTTTGGCATCCATCAGCAAACTCTGCATATTCAATTTCATTTCGCCGGAAATAATATGGGTAACCTTATTTACTAAGCCCACATCATCTAATCCGGTAACTTTTACACCGGTAAGAAAGGCAATATCTTTTTGCTGGGTCCAGCGCGTGCGCACAATGCGATAGCCATATTTGCTCATCATCTCTGTGGCGTTCGGACAACTCGTTTTATGAATTTTAATACCTTCATTGATGGTAATAAATCCAAACACATCGTCACCTACAATCGGGTTGCAACATTTGGCCAGCGAATATTTAATATCATCCAGCTGATTATCAAAAATGAGCAACTCGGCATTACTGGTGGCAATTTTCTCGAGTCGGGCTAAATCAACAGGTGTCTGCTTATCTCTGGAAGGCGGAACCAGTTTACCATTTTGCACGGTAAATTCTTTCAGCTCCTTCAGCAGAATATCTTTGGTGCCGATTCTGTAAAACAGCTCCATGCTGGTAGGCTGATGATAAAACTCCATGAGCATCTGAATGTTGCGGTCAAAAAATTCAACCTTCATGGATTTCAGTTTTTTCTCCAGAATCAATCTGCCTTCCTGGGCAATAGAACGTTTTTCCTCTTTCAGCGCATTTTTCACCTTGCTGCGTGCACGGGAGGTGATGAGGTAATTCAACCAATCTTCATTCGGCCTTTGTTTCTTTGAGGTAATAATTTCTACCTGATCACCATTGCTCAGCACATAACTTAAAGGCACCAGCCTGTGATTCACTTTTGCACCAATACAATGATAGCCGACAGCGGTATGGATTTCAAAGGCAAAATCGAGTGCGGTAGCGCCTTGCGGAATAATTTTTAAATCGCCTTTTGGGGTAAACACATAAATTTCCTTACTGAATAAATTCAGGCGGAAATCATCCATGAATTCGAGCGCATTAAATTCGGGGTTGCGCAATAATTCGCGTATTTCCCTCAGCCAGGTATCGAGTGCTTTATCGTTGGAGCCTTCTTTATATTTCCAATGCGCCGCGAATCCTTTTTCGGCAATTTCATCCATGCGTTTGGTGCGAATCTGCACTTCCACCCAGCGACCTTTTGGTCCCATTACAGTCGTGTGCAAACTTTCGTATCCGTTTGCCTTTGGCGATGAAATCCAGTCGCGCAAACGATCGGGGTTCGGATGATATAATTCCGTTACATTCGAATACACACGCCAGCAGTCTGCTTTTTCTGAATCCAGTGGTGTGTCGATGATTATACGGATGGCAAATAAGTCGTATACCTCATCAAAGGTTACGCCCTTATTTTTTATTTTATTATAAATGGAATAAATACTTTTCGGCCGGCCATACATATCGAATTGAAACCCATCTTTTTCGAGACGTTCGCGAATCGGTTTCATAAATTCATTCATGTAGCGCGTGCGTTCGCGTTTTGTTTCAGCGAGGCGGCGGGCGATATCTTTGTAGGCTTCCGATTCGGTATATTTCATACCCAAATCTTCCAGCTCACTCTTTATCGCATAAAAACCTAAACGATGTGCTAAAGGCGCATACAGATACAGCGTTTCCGATGCAATTTTTAATTGCTTCTTGCGCGGCATGGCATCCATGGTGCGCATATTATGCAAACGGTCGGCAATTTTGATGAGGATTACGCGCACATCATCTGCGAGCGTCAATAATAATTTTTTGAAATTTTCGGCCTGAATAGAACTGGTTAAATCAAACACGCCGCTTACTTTGGTAAGGCCGTCGATAATTTTCATCACCTTCACCCCAAATTCGCGCTTGATATCGTCGAGGGTGAGTTCGGTATCTTCCACCACATCATGTAATAATGCGCAGATAGCCGCGGTTGCACCCAAGCCCATTTCATTCACCACTATTTGAGCCACTTGGAGCGGGTGGAGGATATAGGGTTCGCCGCTTTTGCGACGCATATCCTTATGCGCATCCACCGACATTTCAAAAGCCAGACGTATCTGCTTTCTTTCGGCCTGCGTCATGTTGTTGCGTAGCGGACGCAGGAGGTTACGATACTCCTTTAAAATGAGTTTCTTCTCTTTTTCCAGGTCGATAGGTGCCGCTTTTTCCATACCAGTCTAAACTACAAATCTATTTATATAATGCTAATCCGGCTCAAATAGTTTTACACCTGCCCACATTTTCGCAACGATGTCTGTGGACAGGCAGCAGGATGATGAGGAGGGTAGAAACCGACCTTTTGCCTTTTCTGCGGCCTCCCGCCTGTATTCCTTACCTTTGCGCCGTGAATTACTTACAGGTTGATCATCTGACGAAGACTTACGATAGTAAGACCTTGTTTACCGATATCTCATTTACGATAAATAAAGGTCAAAAGGTTGCCCTGGTAGCCCGAAACGGCGCCGGAAAAACCACCTTGATGCGCATTTTAACCGGAAAGGACTTCGCCGACAGCGGAACGGTGCAAACCCATAAGTCGATTACAACCGGATATCTGGAGCAAGAGCCGGTATTGCGTGAGGAGCTGAGCATTATGGATAACATTCTGAACAGCGACTCGCCCAGCATACGTGCCATTCGTGCTTATGAAGAGGCCTTGTTACAACAGGAGAAAGCTTACACCGAAGAAACCCATCTGGCTGTTGAGCGTGCCCATGTTCAAATGGAAGCTTTAGGTGCCTGGGATTTTGAACTGCGGATTAAACAAATTTTGGGTCGCTTACATATTCATGCACTCGATCAAAAGGTAAGTACGTTAAGCGGCGGACAAAAAAAACGCATAGCCCTCAGTAAATTATTAATTGAAGAACCCGATTTACTCATTTTAGATGAACCCACTAACCATCTGGATATTGAGATGGTAGAATGGCTGGAAGAATATTTAAGCAGTCGCAATCTTACGTTGTTAATTGTTACGCACGACAGGTATTTTCTCGACCGGGTATGTTCTGAAATTATGGAATTGGAAAATGGTAAATTATTTGTTTACCGCGGCAACTATTCCTTGTTTGTAGAAAAGAAAGCCCATCGCGATGCAGTGGAAGCTGCTGAATTAGACAAGGTACGCAATACCTATCGCAGGGAATTAGAATGGGTAAGGCGCATGCCGAAAGCCCGCACCACCAAAAGCAAATCGCGCCTCGATGCCTTTGATTCGATTGAAGAAAAAGCTAAAGGTAAAAAGCAACAGGAAGGCCTGAGTCTGGAAGTTAAAATGACCCGCATGGGCGGCAAGATTCTGGAAATGATTAAAGTATCTAAATCATTTGGCGACCTGAAAATAGTTGAGCAGTTTACGTATTTATTCAAGCAGTACGATAAAATCGGCATCGTTGGGAGAAACGGATTAGGTAAAACCACTTTCCTGAATCTGATTATGGAATCGATAAAACCCGATGCCGGAAAAATTACTACTGGCGAAACCATCGTGTATGGATATTATGCGCAGGATGGTATGTTATTGAAAGAGGATAAGCGGGTGATAGAAGTGGTAAAAGATATTGCCGAATTTATTCCGCTGGCCGATGGCAGTAAATTGAGTGCAGCGCAACTGCTTACGCGTTTTCAATTTCCACCGGAAACACAATATACCTTTGTGAGCAAACTCAGCGGTGGCGAAAAGCGTCGTTTATACCTGATGACCATCCTCATTAAAAATCCGAATTTTCTGATTTTAGATGAGCCTACCAACGATTTAGATATTCTCACATTAAGTATTCTTGAAGAATTTCTCGCTGAATTTAAAGGTTGCGTATTAATCGTATCCCACGACCGCTATTTTATGGACAGGCTGGTGGATCATGTTTTTGTATTCGAAGGCAATGGCGTTATCCGCGATTTTCCGGGCAATTATACCGACTGGCGGAGTTTTACAGATGCAGAAAAGCTCAGGCTACAACGCGAAGCCGCTTCCACAACTGAAACGGTAGTGCCGGTAAACATTCCAGTGCAGCCGACAGGCAAAAAAGTCGGTTACAAAGAAAAGCGTGAATACGAACAACTCAGCACCGATATCCCCTTGCTGGAAGCCCGCAAAGCCGAATTAGAGCAGGCCTTAACCGATGCCACCACCGATCACCAAAAACTGCTTGACCTGACTGCAAACCTGTCGCAGGTTAGCAATGAGCTCAGCGAAAAAGAGCTGCGCTGGCTGGAATTGGATGAGTTGATGAATGGCTGAAAACGGGCTTACGTTAAACCCTGAGGCATCTACCGGTCATAGCCATAGTTTTATGGCACAAGATTTGGATGTAAACAGGTAACTTCATGTTATGCCAGCTCCACAAAAACATGTTCAGCATTTGTATTTGCGCGCCGGTTTTGGTGAAACACCAATGGTGATTAAACAAAAAATGGCGTACGACATCAACAAATTAGTTGATGACCTTTTTAATGATGCAAAACAATATCGCAACCTCACGTATCTGGAAGATCCGACGCGTGGTAAGGAGGTATCGAATTTGCGTGTATTGTTGTTGTTTTTAAAATCGCCGGAGCAGATGCGTTCGTTGAACAATGCGTGGATGGATATGATGGCATCAACCAAAGCTGTGCTGCGCGAAAAAATGACTTTGTTCTGGCATGATCATTTTGCCACGAGTACGCAATTTGCCTGGTTGATGCAGGTGCAGAATAATACACTGAGAAAACATGCACTGGGTAAGTTTGATAAAATGCTGCATGCTGTTGCGAAGGATCCCGCTATGATTATTTATTTGAATAATCAGCAAAATAAAAAAGATGCTCCCAATGAAAATTTTGCCCGTGAGGTGATGGAATTATTTACACTGGGTGAGGGCAATGTATATACCGAGAAAGATATTAAAGAAGCAGCACGGGCCTTTACCGGCTGGACCGTCAATAAAAAAGGAGATTTCGAATTCGTGGCCAAAGAGCATGATGACGGTGAAAAAACCTTCTTAGGCAGAACCGGCAATTTCAATGGGGAAGAAATCATCAATATTTTATTGGAAGAAAAAGGAACGGCACGGTATGTAACCAGAAAAATCTATAAAGAATTTGTGAATGAAGAAGTGGATGAAGCCCGTGTGGATGCATTGAGTGCGGTATTTTTTGACAGTGGCTACGATATTTCCAAACTCATGCGTGCCATATTTACGGCAGAATGGTTTTATTCTGAAGAAAATATGGGCTCACTAGTGGCATCACCGGTTGATTTGATTACGCGTTTCAGGCGCATGATTAAAATGGAATTTAAGGAAGACAAAGCCCAATTAAATTTACAGAAGGTTTTAGGACAAACATTATTTTTCCCGCCCAATGTGGCAGGATGGCCGGGCGGTCGCAATTGGGTGGATTCCTCTACCCTGCTGTTGCGTATGCAAATCCCAACACGCATCATAAAAGGTGGCGGCTTTGATATCAAACCTAAACCTGAATTTGAGGATGCGCCGGAAGATGAAATTGCGCTGCGCACTTCCAAAAAAGCAAACGTGCAAAGCGACTGGTCGGCATTGGTTAATCACTTTAAGAAGTTCCCGAAGGAAGAATTAATTCCTCAGGTATTGGAAGCCTTTATTCAGTCGCCTAAAAATCATATTGATCAGTCGCTCATTGAAACGTACGTGGACAACAGCAGCGACGAAAAGCGTGTTTTGAGTACTATCGGTATCGTAATGTCATTACCTGAATTTCAATTAATCTGATATGGCACCTACAAGAAGAGATTTTCTGAAAAGAAGTGGTTTTGCCACTGCGAGTATGATGGTTCCTTCGTTTTTGAAGGCATCCATTCCCATTTTACCGGGTGATGTACGTCCGAAAGTATTTGTAGTCATTCAGTTTACAGGTGGCAACGATGGTCTTAACTGTATCGTGCCTATCGGCAATGACATTTATTATAAATCACGTCCGAATATTGGTTACAAGAAAGAAGAATTAATCCGGTTAAGTGATGATATCGGTATGAATGCCAGCTTGCAGGGCCTTGCTGATTTATTTTACGATGGTAATGTGGTATTGATTAATAATGTTGGATACCCGAATCCGAATCGTTCGCATTTCAGGAGCATGGATATCTGGCAAACAGCGAGTGATGAAGACACCTATCTGCAAACCGGATGGATTGGCCGTTTGCTCGACCACCACTGCACGACAGGCAATTGTGTGATGCCGCATTATGCAGTAGAAATTGATGATAGTCTGAGTCTGGCATTAAAGGGCAGCACCATCAGTGGATTTGCCGTGCGTAATCCGGATCAACTTAAAAACGTGAATACCAATCCATTTTTAGATCATGTGGCGCGTCATTATACAGGCGGCAGCCATGTGCATAATAATGTCGAATATTTGCATAAACTACTCACGGATACGACGAATAGTACGGATTATATTTTCGAGCAATCTAAAAAATATACCACGGCCGTTCCGTATCCGGCAAATGAATTTGGCAACCAGCTAAAAACCATTGCCAATCTGATCAATGCCGAAACCAATACATCGGTATATTATGTTTCATTGAGTGGATTTGATACACATGCGTTACAGCGCAATCAGCAGGAGCGTCAATTAAAAATATATGCCGATGGATTAAAGGCATTTGTTACCGATTTGAAAAACACCGGCAAGTTTAAAGACACACTGATTATGACCTTCAGTGAGTTTGGTCGCCGGGTGGAAGAAAATGCAGGTAAGGGCACTGACCACGGCACGGCAAACAATGTGTATTTAATTGGCGGCGGATTAAAACAAGGCGGCATGATTAACGAAATGCCCGATTTAAGTAAGCTGGTAGATGATGATTTAGTGTATCAAACTGATTTTCGTCACATTTATGCAACCATATTAGATAAATGGTTACAAGTGGATGCGAAAACCATTTTAGGCAACGATTTTAAGCCGATGGATTTCTTGTAATCCTTCAGGCAAACAGGATATTTCAGCAACAAATCAGGCTTTAACGGCCACTTTGTTTTTGAGGCGGTTCAGTACTTTCTCCCATAATATTTCGTACGGGATAATTTCCCATTCAGCCACAGTACTATTACCTGTAGGATCGCCATGCATCATTTTACGCAGGTATTTTTGTGCCATAGAACGCGAACGATCGTACACAAAATCCTCCTTCACCATGGTGAGTAGCATTTTGAGGAAACAGTTGCTGCGGTAAGCATCATCTTTTCGGAGGTAGCGACTGCAATATACATTGAGTGCTTCAGCCCTGTTGATGATACCGGTATATTCGCCCTTTTCGAGCATATATAAAATCTGCACAACGAGAATAGATACATTGTAGCCCCGTTTATCTTTCGAGAAATTGGGCACCTCGTTCAGGAATTTATGCAATCTGAATTTATGTTTTGCATCGGTGGAGAGTAAATCGCGGTCGAGATTTTCCGATTCAAAAATATAATTGATATACGCTTCGAATATTTTCCATTTTTCTTTGCGTTCGTCGGTGGAATAATCGAAGCGCGGGTGATTGATTACTTTGATAAAGATAGCTGCGGCATTGATGTAGTTTTCGGTATGCATTGCCAGCAGGAAATAATATTCGAGGAAAATAAACCAGTTGTTACTGCCTTCCTGCAGGAGGTCGAGACAGCGTTCGGCATTTTTCCGGCCATTTTCGTAATCGCGCAATTGCAGATAGGCATTGATTCTGACGAGTGCGAGATTAGCGAGTTTTACATTTTGGTAAAAATTCGGATTATCGTTGAGATATTGTTCCGCTTTTTCACACACCTGAATGACTTCCTGGAAATTCGCTTTTGTTTGTGCTTTAATAATCCAAATCTGATACCGGAGATAATGCAGTTGGAAGGAGTTGCAGGTGGCGCAGAGGTTATTTATTTTTTCGAGACTGAGTTCGGCGGTTTTAGCCATTTGCTCATCACTATAAGCCGATGAAGCGAATTTGATACTCAGTTGCTGATATAATTCTTCGCCGCGAATTTCGCTTTGTAAATCGCTGAGTGCCTGTTCGGTGATGGCGAAATAATCTTCATATTCGCGTTCATTCCCGGTGAGGCTGGCATTGCTCATGAGGATGCGTGAGCAATTCAAAATAATATCGGTGAATTTATAGGTTTGGGCAACGCTCAAGGTTTTAGCGGCAATTTTCACTGCAGAACTGCGGGCGCCGCTGGTAAGCAGAATTCGAATTTGCGCCCAGTTCTTATTACAGTTGTAATTTGCTTTGTGGTAATCGGAAAAGGAAGGGTCGTTGCTATCCAGGAAAAACAGGGTATTGAGTAAGCGCTTCGTAAACCGCGATTTCAGCTGACGATACTTATCATCGAGCGGTGAAGTTTCGTATAAAGCGGCGGCAGCCTCCTCATCTGTTGTAAAGCGGTCGTTTACCAGGCCCTCATAGAATTCATTGAATTTGCTGTCTTTCCGGTTCAGTAGACTTTTATCGAAGATCTCTATTTTTGAAATCCTCTTTTTAGTCACAATCTTGGAGATTTCGATCAGGTTTTTCATTGCGTGTCGTGCTTTTATGTGCTTTCAAATAATGCTAAAAGGCTTCTGCTGTGGACTTTAAGCGGTTTGTCGTGTTTTAACCCCGTCACAAAACATCAATCTTTTAGTCCTAACAAATATGGATATTTCCTTTAATAACTAAAAGGCAAAAGCAAGAAAACTTACTTTTTTCACAAATTTCAAGTCGCCTGCATTTCCTCCATTTGTCACAATAATACGCTTTTTTTCACATTTTTCTTACCTATTTTGGGCTTTTTAGAGCCATTTTTCCTATAATTGTGATGGATATTGATGTCACACAAACTCAATTCGTGTAACATAGTAAGCGATTACAAGCGATTACTTTTGATTTCATCACACGAATACGATAACCATTAAAGAATCAAGACTATGAGAAAAGTATTACGCACACGCACTTTAGTTCATGCCATTGTAATTGTTGACATGGACGAATTATAACTAAACAGTTGGTTTGTTTCATAAATTAGGTTCACGACCAAAAGGAGGCTTTCGCCTCCTTTTGTGTTTTATGGCTGCGCGGAGCATATCTTGTTGTAGTGCAGTAGCCGGGGTGGGTACACGAAACGGATTGCCTTGGCCGCCGGGGCAGCTGTGACGACAGCCAGGCAGCTGAATGGTTTCGACACCTACATTCCCGCAGGGTAAAAAAAAACCGCCTCTTTCCGGGAGACGGTTTCAATGATATATCAAGTCAGTTTCAGGACGCAATTTTGAGTTGGCTGAGTTTTGACTGGTTGAATTTGCCTGTTGCGTACTCGAGGGTCAGATGGAAGGTTTTGGCATCTGATTGTGAGGGCAGATCGAACATGGCATCGGTGAGCAGTGCCTCGCAAATACTGCGGAGACCGCGAGCGCCCAATTTAAATTCGATAGCCTTTTCAACGATAAAATCGAACACGGCTTCTTCTATTTCGAGCTCGATGCCTTCGAGGGCAAATAATTGTTTGTATTGCTTAATGATGGCATTTTTCGGCTGCACGAGGATAGCGCGCAGGGTATTGGCATCTAAAGGATCGAGATGTGTGAGCACGGGCAGGCGGCCAATTAATTCGGGAATTAACCCAAATGCCTTGAGGTCCTGCGGTGCGATATACTGTAACATATTCTCACGGTCGACACCCTTTTCATCTTCATTGCGTTTGAATCCGATAAGCTGAGTGGCAGTGCGGCGGGCGATATTGCGTTCAATACCGTCGAAAGCACCACCGCAAATGAAGAGAATGTTCTGTGTATTCACCTTCACCATTTTCTGCTCCGGATGTTTGCGACCACCCTGAGGCGGCACCATTACTTCAGTGCCCTCGAGCATTTTCAGCAAGGCCTGTTGCACCCCTTCACCACTCACATCGCGGGTAATGGAAGGATTGTCACTTTTACGCGCAATTTTATCAATTTCGTCGATATACACGATACCTTTTTCGGCAGCGGCCACATCGTAATTACAAACCTGCAAGAGGCGGGAGAGTATGCTTTCCACGTCTTCGCCCACGTAACCGGCTTCGGTAAACACGGTTGCGTCAACGATAGCAAAAGGCACATTCAGATATTTGGCGATAGACCTGGCGAGCAGGGTTTTACCGGTACCTGTCTGTCCGACGATGATGATATTGGATTTTTCGATTTCCACATCCTCATTCGTCTTTTGGTTTAAGCGCTTATAATGGTTATAAACGGCTACCGATAAGATTTTCTTTGCTTCATCCTGGCCGATTACATACGTATCCAGAAACTCCTTAATAGAACGAGGTTTCATGGAGCCCGACATAGCGAACTTATAGCGTTTAACGGGGGCGTGGAGTTCATCTTCCACCATTTGCCGGGCCTGTTCTACACAGGATTCGCAAATATGGCCTTCGGTACCGGCTATCAGAATGCGCACTTCTTCTTTAGGTCGCAGACAAAATGAGCAATGACTGGGTTCTTTCTTCTTCATACTACACCAAATTTACCCTAAAATTCGGAAAAGCCTTAGCTTTTCTTTGGGTCGCGGGTCAGCACCTCATCGATCATACCATAATCTTTCGCTTCCTGAGCGCGCATCCAATAGTCGCGGTCGCTGTCTTTTTCCACTTTTTCGTAGGGTTGACCGCTATGGTTGCTGATGATGGTATAGAGTTCGGTTTTGAGTTTGAGAATTTCCTTGAGGGTAATTTCCATATCGCTGGCCTGGCCTTGAGCGCCACCTAATGGTTGGTGGATCATGACACGGCTATGGCCGAGGGCTGAGCGCTTGCCTTTTTCGCCGGCGCATAACAATACGGCTGCCATAGAGGCGGCGATACCGGTGCAAATGGTTGCCACATCAGGTGTTACGTAATGCATGGTGTCGTAAATCGCCAATCCTGAATATACCACACCGCCGGGGCTGTTGATGTAAATCTGGATATCGCGTTTAGCATCAACACTGCTCAAAAAGAGCAACTGTGCCTGCACAACGTTGGCTACATAATCATCGATACCTGTGCCCAGGAAAATGATTCGGTCCATCATCAAGCGGCTGAACACGTCGAGTGCCTGCGCGTTGAGTTGGCGTTCTTCGATGATATAAGGTGTAAAGTTAGTTACATGCATGCTTGAGGCACTCATGTAAGCATCAAGGGCATTGCTGCTCATGCCCATGTGTTTAACCGCGTATTTGCGGAATTCGTTAGGATGCATAAGTTTCTTCCGGTTTTTTAGTCAGTTCCTGAAATGCTTCGAGCGTTATCGGTTGTTCATCTAAGTTGACATAAGTGCGCAGAGCGGCAAAGAATTTCTTTTGTGCTACGCGGTTATGCATATTTTCGATAAACTGTTTGTCTTTGAGCTGGCTACCCAACACATATTGCACAAATTCGTCGCCTAACTGGGCGTAGCTGCGTGCAACAGTGGTGTATGCTTCGCTGTAAACTTCCTCATTGCTCACTTCGATATTATGCGCACGTTGAACGGTGCGATACACGAGCGATTGTTTGAGGTTGGTGAGAAACGCAGCAAATTCGGTTTCGAAATCTTCTGCTTGTTCTTCTTTATTATTAGACTGCACGTACCATTTTCTCAGAAAGACTTCAGGAAGTGGCACCGGGGTTGTATCCATCAGATAATTAAAGATGGTATTTTCCAGGTGAGTATCCGTCATTTGGTCGTTATAGCCCATAATTGCCTCAGTAATCTTCTCGCGAAGTTCTGTTTCTGAGTTTACCTGTCCTACTTCAACGCTCACCTTTTCGAAAAAGCCGGTTTCCATTTCGGCCGGGAAGAGGCGTGCTATGCGGTCGACACGGAAACTAAAGCCCGGTTGAATTTCTTCTACAGATGCTTCGGTTGCTTCACTCAGTTGGAGCACATTTTTCGCGATACGCACTTTATCTCCCTTGAAGACGGAGAAGATATCAGAAATATTTTTGGTTTCGCCATTTTTTGTTCCGGCAAACAGATTTTGGCTGTCGTCGTTAAGCATCTGGAGGTTGAAATACGTATCAACTTCTACCCCACCCTCTTTCGGAGCGCCATCGGCATTCAATTCAACGGCATGGGCATAGATCACGTCATTTTCCTCTACTTCCTCTACATCGCGACGTTCGCCATGTTTACGGAGAAGGCGATCAATTTCTTCATTAATTTCTTCCGCTTTCGGGGCGATGCGGTAGCGGGTAAACGGCGCTGCGTTGCGGAGGATATTTTCCACTTCAATTTCGGGCTGGATACCGATTTCGTAGCTGAAGGTGTATGTTTTTTCCTGGTTATGGTCGACACCCAGATCAACCGGCACCGGCAGGGCATCGCCGAGCAGTTCGTGATTATTTTCTTTTAACCAGTTGTTCATCTCGTCGTTTACCACGCGGTACAGTTCTTCCAGTAAAACGCTTTCGCCGTACATTTTGCGCACCATACCGGCAGGCACGTGGCCCACGCGGAATCCCGGAATTTGTGCTTTTTTAGATAAATCTTTAATCGCTTTTTCGAAGCGGTCGCGGTAATCGGCGTGTGTAATTTCGATATGCACGATATTGTGCAGGTTGCCTAAGTTCTCTACAGAAACGTTCACTGGATTAAATTGAGTTGTTTAATGAATTGTATGTTACCTGCGGGATTTTGAGAGAACACAGAAAGTGTTCAATACGTTCCCTGGGAAAGTGCGGGTGGAGGGACTCGAACCCCCATGCCTCGCGGCGCCAGATCCTAAGTCTGGTATGTCTACCAATTTCACCACACCCGCGGCAATCCTGAAAAGGTTTGCAAAGGTAGTGGAATAATCGTAAAATGCCAATGGGGCGACGTGTCGACGTGCGGACGTGCGGACGTGCGGACGTGCGGACGTGCGGAGGTGCGGACGTGCGGAGGTGTCGACGTGCCGACGTGTCGACGTGTCGACGTGTCGACGTGGAATGCAGTGCGGAGGTGTGGAGGTGCGGAGGTGCGGACGTGTCGACGTGCCGACGTGTCGATGTGTCGACGTGGAATGCAGTGCGGGCGTGCGGAGGCGCGGACGTGTCGACGTGGAATGTAGGTTTGGAAGTTTGGTGATGTGGATGGCGGATTTGTGTGTGGGAGTTTTGGGGTGAGGGGTGAATGGTGTGTGTTGAGTGCATGCATAATTTAAGGAGGGGCCTGCCCTGGAGTGAGGTTTTTCGGCGCGTAGCAGTGAAAAAGTTCTACTTCAGAGGGAGTGAATGCATAATTAAGGAGGGGCCTGCCCTGAAGTGAAGTTTTTCGGCGCGTGGCAGAGAAAAAGTTCTACTTCAGGGGGAGTGAATGCATAATAAATGAGGGGCCTGCCCTGAAGTGAAGTTTTCCGGCGCGTAGCAGTGAAAAAGTTCTACTTCAAGGCAAGTGAATGCATAATAAAGGAGGGGCCTGCCCTGAAGTGAAGTTTTTCGGCGCGTAGCAGAGGAAAAGTTCTACTTCAGGGGTAGTGGTGTGCGGGTGAATGATTTTTTTTGGTGGTTGCGGGTCTGAGACCCGCGAGCTCGCGTGCTTTAGCGGGTCTCTGACCCGCGTGGGGGAGGCTGGTTTGTGGAAGAGGGCTGTCGGTTGCGTTGTTGCCTGGGCGGGTCTTTGACCCGCGTGGGTGCGGATTTATGGCTTCGTTGGGAAAGGGATTCTTGTTTTTTTCAGATGGTGCACGGCGGGTCGGAGACCCTTGTTTGCTTCGTTACAGCTAGTTTCCTCCGAGCTGATGAAGCACCGCCGTTATTCCTTCGATTCAGCTGGTGCACGTCGGGTCAGAGACCCTCGTGAGCGTACTTTGTGTGACCACTCACTACTCACCCCTCACCACTCACCCCTCACCCCTCAACGCACCTCCACTTCCACGTAGCCGAAAGAATAGGCCGGAATCGTGTTGTTGAAATCTGAACGGTTGATGCCTTTTACTTCATAGCTTTTTACACTGCCTTTACCCATGTAGCCGGTTGTGCCACAGCCACTGTACAAGTGTTTGCCTGCTACGGCGTGTATTTTTATTGCGGCACCTGCAGGGATATGAAAATCGGCTGTATATGCTTCACCGGTGTTCGTGAAGTAATATTTATAAGTGCCTTTTGCTGATTTGCTGAGGTTCGGAATGTTTTGTGCCGACATCGGTTTGGCATCGCGCGCTTCAGAGGCGAGCTTGTAGGCAAAATAACCCATCCGGCGTATCATCTCGTTTGGCTCTGAATCATATTTGTTGGATTTACTGATCATGCCATACTTGTCGGGACCAACACCATTATGAATGATGAGATACTCAGCCATTTTAGAAATTTCAATGAGCTGACTAAATTGCCATTGTCCATTCAAAATGGTGTTATTTAACATCTCAGATGGCTTGGTATTCCATTCGGTTATCCAAATTTCTTTGCCCGGAAATTTTTGTTGCAGATAGCGACAGCCATCACCCAATAAATCATTCTCTTCGAGTAGCAGTGTGGCCGCCTTGTCATACGCCCTGCACAAATCATCGTTCGATTTTGCCGGATCAAATTCATTGCGCAACGGAATCATATCATAAGCCTCGCCCAACTCACGTGCCGTATAATAATAATGTGGAATGACAGCATCAAAATCACCTTTGTAACCGGCCATGGCATCATTCCATCGCACGATATCATTTCTGCCCAAATTCGCACCGACAATTAATCCCAATTTTATTTTCGGATATTCTTTTCTGATCATGGCGAATACCGGTTCAAAATCCGGGATGTATTCACTAAAGGATGCATATTTTCCGTACACTTCATTACCGGCTTCCACACCCACAATATTTACACCATTGCTCATTAAATACCGGATGGCCTGCATATTGGCTTCAGGTGTGCTGTTGAGTACATTCAACACCCATAACACCTGCATATTTGGAAATTTTTTCTGCAGGGCAATCAAATCGTCGAGGTAACTATGTGCAGGTTGCTCTTCTGCTTTGCGTAACCATTTTTCCAGACCGTTGCCATCTTCATCAAATCCTGTGGTTTCGAACCATTGCTTGATATTAGACTCCGATAATCCCCAACCGCGCTTTACATTATATGGGTCATGAAATTTAGAAATCGAACCTCCCGGAAAGCGGATCGTAAAAGGTGCATTCAAATCAACCAGATATTGCTCGACATCAGCATCGTAATTTTCGAACATGCCACTGCCATTAAAGCCAAGATTTTGTGCATGGACAACCTGCACACCAAGTAATATTATGAACAACAGCTTTCTCATATTGGGGGTTTTTTAGTAACTCTGCAAAAATTTAAGATACAAGTGCAAATGTCGTGCCCAATGCATCCGGTTAGTCGCAAAACTAAAACAATCCACATAGTTTTGTTCCTGCTGGCCTGTGCATGCAGTGTTCGCTCCTTTGCACAAAGCGATTCTTCTGGTCAGTTGAGCGGGAGGTATTTTGTGCCGCTCAATGGCTTTAGTTATCATTTGGCCGATCGCATGGATATCCGCTATCCCCTCAGCTACCGCCATCTGCATACGGCACTTAAACCTTATTATCGCGATGAAATCAGTCACCTAACCCAGGCGGTTCAAAAGGCTGATGCCATGGATAATACAGATGCTTTCAACATCGATTATCTGAAAAACGACAATCGCGAATTTTGGTCGAAACAAAACAGCCGATACTACAAGGGTGATTTATTTGGTTTTTTCTATCCGGAACCTGCTACCTTTTATCAGTTTTTTTCGGTGCGCATCAACCCTGTTTTACACACTGCCTTTGGCTATTCAAATGATAGTATTGGTTTGCGGTTTGTGAATACGCGCGGTGTGGAGTTAAGGGGCAGTATCGACAACAAGGTGGGGTTTTATTTCTACGCTACGGATAATCAGGCTATACTTCCGGATTATGTGCAGCAACGTGTAGACGCCGCTCCTCAGGTTGTACCTGGAGAGGGTGTTGCAAAATTGTTTAAAGATAATGGTGTTGATTATTTATCGGCCCGTGGGTATATCAGCTTTGATGCGACTGAGCATATTCAATTTCAATTCGGACATGATAAAATATTTATTGGTAATGGTATCAGAAGTCTGATCTGGAGCGATAATGCAGATGATCAGCTCATGTTGCGCATTCGAACAAAATTATGGCGTATTCAATACATGAATATGTTTACCGAACTGGCTAATTATGATGGTTCCAATATTTATAATAGCCTGATTCATAAAAAATATGCAGCCCTCCATGTTATCAATATTCCAATAGTACCCACGGTGCAAATTGGATTATTTGAATCAATCGTATTCGACCGGTATGATGCACGTGGTAATGAAACCGGGTTCGAATTACATTATTTAAATCCGATTATATTTTATCGTGCAGTTGAAAGCGGGCTTGGATCAAGCGACAATGCTACACTCGGATTATTTTGGAAATGGAATTTCTTACAGCGGTTCTCCTTTTATGGACAATTTATTTTAGATGAATTTGTGGCCTCAGAATTTATTGCGCAGGATGGCTGGTGGGGAAATAAATATGGATGGCAAAGCGGCATTAAATATATTGACGCTTTTGGTATCGGACAATTAGACCTGCAGTATGAATTTAATATGGTGCGTCCGTATACCTACAGCTATGATGATGACAATGGTTCCAGCTACACGCATTATGCACAAGCGATTGCGCATCCGCTAGGCGCTAATTTCAAAGAGCATGTAGTTTCTATCTGGTACGAGCCATTGCCAAAACTCGTTATTCAGGACAGGCTGATGTTGGCTGTATATGGCGCTGATTCGGCCGGACTTAATTATGGTGGCAATATTTTTTCTGATTATAACACCTACGTGCAGGCTTATGGCAATACCATTGCACAAGGCATTCGCGATCAGATTTTCTTGCAGGATGTACTGGTTTCCTATTATTTCTGGCATAATACATCGATAGATGCGAGACTCATATATCGACAGGTAAACAGTGAACTTGCAGCACGCAACAGCTCTACACTTTATTGGAGTATTGGCATTCGTATGCAGGAAGTGCCGAGGTGGAATTTATTTTAAATACATACTATTTTTTTCTGCCTGAACGTTTTACCCTAAATCGTTCTTATGAGGTCACTCCTACTCCTTTGCAGTATTGGCCTTACTTGTTCACTCTGCGCACAAACTAACCAACCTAAACAACTCATTATCAGCTTTAACACGGGTGAGTATATTCCTGACTCAATCGGGTTCATGAAATTACAACAGTTTACTTCCTACCTGGATGCCAAACAGCAGGAAATAGACTCCGTATATATTTATGGCTTCGCCGATAGTGTTGGGTCCAATCAAAGCAACCAACTATTATCCGGAAAACGAACGGCTTATATGCAGACGTTTTTTCAGCAGACATTTGCTGTTGAAGATACACGGATACATCAGCAGTTTTACGGTGAAGAAGCCGGTACAGCCGCATCGCTACCGTGGCAGCAACGCGCTGTATTTGTGCATGTCTGGTTGCATCCGGTTACACAGGCAGCATCTGCATGGAAAGGCAGTTCAGCCATTTTCGCATCCTTGGAATCATTAGGTCCCGATTGGCAATCATTCACCATCATGCCGAATGCAGATGCAACCATTAAAGGAAAAAATGGCACGCTGATTTATATTCCGGCAAACAGCTTTGACCTGCCCGCATACTTAAAAGATAAACCCATCAAAATTTCTTTGCGTGAATATTACGACTATTCAGAACTCTTTTTTGGTGGCATGACAACCATGTCTGACAACCAGGCATTGGAAACCAGCGGGTCAATTGACCTTCAGGCGTCATCGGGTGGCACGCCGGTAACATTGTTACCAAATGCCCGCGTAAACGTCAACTTTGCGATGCAGGTTGATGGCAATGGGTTTCAATTATTTTTTGGTTCACGCTCAAATAGAGGCACCATAAATTGGATACAACAAGATGCAGTAATGACCAGCACCGCGGTGAACAAACGATTTAAAATGAAAAGCATGTATGCTTTTACAAAATCAGACACCGTATCCTGTCCGTATTTTACTTGTGGCATATCTTCCGATATTCAGTGGTTAATTCATTATAGTTCACGAATGCGGAGAAAAACATATGGCAATATCGACTGGTGTGCGTATCGGGCCTATCTCGACAGTTTGTGTGTTCAATTTAATGCGGTGGGTTACAATGATTTGGTGCTGAAGGTAAAATCATACAACAACAACCTGGTGCAAACAAGTAGATACTCAGTACAAAGCAAAAATTTCGGCTACTTAAACTGCGACCGGTTTATTGAATTACCGGAAGATAAAAAAACCGATATTTTCGTTTTGGGAAAACAGGATTCTACTGCGATATGCCTCGCTTTTGCTCACGATTATAATGCACTATTGGCCACAAATTTTTCGGATACAGATAAAATCGGATTCAGAGGTGTTGGCAGGGAGGGGACTTATACGGTAGTGATGATTAAATACGATGGGCATAACTATTTCATCTACAAAGAAACCATCAAAACGGACGAATCTGTAACACTTTCTCCTACCTTTAAAAAAGTAGATAAGAAAAATTTACAGCAGATACTCAGTAGTATAAATGGGATCCAACCCACCTGAGGCCATACTGCTTACAATTGATCTTTCAACTCAACGAGAAACTGACGAATTTTCTTTAAGGCTTCAATAGACTGGAAGCGGGCATCCGTTTCCGGTTTTTTGGAGCGCATTTGTTCACGTGCTCCTTTTATCGTGTATTTTTTTTCCTTGAGCAGGAATTTTATCAGTCGGAGTTGTTCAATATCTTTTTTGGTAAAGAACCTGTCGCCTTTTTTATTCTTCTTTAATTGAAAGACATCAAATTCTTTTTCCCAAAGCCGAATTTGGGCAAAGCTTAAATCAAGCATATCTGCCACCTCGCCGATAGACCAATAGACTTTTTCTATTTCCTTTTCCTTATAGGGCATGGCGGGTCATTGTGTGTGTATAAGAGATTGATTGACAAATATATACTATTTGTAATGTAATTGACAATTGTAGCAGAGGAAGGCGCTGCAGCAGCAAAATTTTTAGTCGTAAGACTGGTTCGATTTATTAGCGAGTTCTATGAGTTTAGCGTATTCGGTAGCGGAGAGGTCAGTGTAGAAGAAACTGATGGGATCCACCTTAACACCATTTTTTTCCACCTCGTAATGGAGATGCGGTGCCGTACTCAAACCCGTATTACCGACCTTGCCGATCAGTTCACCGCGTTTGATTTTTTGTCCGGCCTTAACTTTAAAGGCGCTCAGGTGTGCATAGCGGGTTTTATATCCGTAGCCATGATCTATCACTATACAGTTACCAAATCCACTTTGCGAGTTATCGGCCTGCACCACAGTTCCATCGGCTGTTGCAAATACATCGGTGCCTTTCGGTGCTGTGAAGTCGAGGCCCTCATGAAACTTGGCAAACTTATAAATCGGATGAATGCGCCATCCAAAACCGGAGGCGATGCGTTCAAGCTGTTTGTTGCTGACCGGTTGTATGCTCGGCGTATGAGCCAATAATTTCTCCTTGTTCGTTACCAGTTCGTTGATTTCGTCGTAGGATTTAGACTGAATCGACATTTGCCTGCGAATACTTTCCAATTTCAGGGCAGTGTTTTTCAGTAAGTCGGCATTGTCGAGCTTGTTCATGCGCTGAAATCGCTCGCTACCACCAATACCCGCAAGTCGTTCGTTTCTGGATACCGGTTCTGCCTCAAAGATGACCCTGTAAATATTATCGTCGCGGTCGGCCATTTCAGCTAGGATAACCGCCATGGTATCCATCTTCGTGTTCATGAAATCCAGCTCCAGCTCCATTTCACTGATCTGGTTTTTCAAATATCTTTCCTTTGGAGAGTCGAAGTATGTATAGGCGATATAGACAATAATAGCCGCAAATACAGCTGTAGTAGATATCCATCCAATGATACGCAAAGTCCATACCCATCTGGGTGTGACATGCTTCTCAAAACGAAGGTTTGCCGGGTTGTAGAAATATTTTACTTTCCTTGCCATGCTTGGTGCCTGCGGATTTCCGTAATTTTGCGGCTTCCTGCAGGTGCAACGTGTCTCTCAGCGGGGGAAACGAAGTTAGCACTTTCAAGGCAAATTGTAAAACAAAGCACTATTATACCTGATATGACCTCCAGAGAAATTCGACAGCAGTTCCTCAGTTTTTTTGAAAGCAAGCAACATAAAATTGTGCCCTCTGCCCCTATTGTGGTTAAAAACGACCCCACCCTGATGTTTACCAATGCGGGTATGAATCAATTTAAGGACCTTTTTCTGGGCAACAAACCTGTGCAGTATCCGCGTGTTGCCGACACTCAAAAATGTTTGCGCGTAAGTGGTAAGCATAATGATTTGGAAGAAGTGGGCGTAGACACCTATCACCATACCATGTTCGAAATGCTGTGCAACTGGAGTTTCGGAGATTATTTCAAAACAGAAAGTATTCGCTGGGGATGGGAATTGCTCACGAAAGTGTATGGTCTTGATACATCGAGATTATATGTGACCGTATTTGAAGGCGACCCTGCAGAAAAATTAGACTTCGATCAGGAAGCATATGATGTCTGGAAAGAGCTGGTTGCTGAGGACCATATTTTAAGAGGCAATAAAAAGGATAATTTCTGGGAGATGGGTGATACCGGCCCATGTGGACCATGTTCTGAAATACATTTTGACATGCGTCTGGATGCCGAGCGTTCAATGACAGATGGTGCCACACTGGTAAATACCGGCGACCCGCAAGTAATTGAAATCTGGAATCACGTATTTATACAATTCAATCGCAAGGCTGATGGGAGTCTGGAAGAATTACCCAATAAACACGTTGATACCGGTATGGGATTCGAGCGACTTGTTCGTGCCATGCAAGGCAAATTATCGAATTATGATACGGATGTATTTACACCACTCATTCGACGTATTGAAAGTATCAGTCGCCTGACTTATGGCAACGATGAAAAAACTGATATTGCCATGCGCGTTATTGCCGATCATATTCGCGCAGTGAGCTTCTGTATTGCTGATGGACAATTACCTGCCAATAACGGAGCAGGCTATGTAATTCGCCGAATCTTACGCCGTGCAATTCGCTATGGTTTTTCATTCCTTGGATTGAAGAAACCTTTCTTCCATGAATTAGTTCCGGTATTAGCCGATCAATTCCATGATGTATTTCCTGAATTACACGCACAACGCGACCTCGTAGCCAAAGTCATTTTTGAAGAAGAGTCTGCATTTTTACGCACACTCGAAAATGGTATTAAACGATTGCAGGATGTAACACAGGATGCCGCTATACAATCGACCAAAACCATTCCGGGAGCCCTTGCTTTTGAATTATACGACACGTATGGTTTCCCGTTCGACCTCACCACACTGATTGCCAGAGAAATGGCGCTGGAGGTGGATGCAGCAGGGTTTGAGGCCGACATGCAAAAGCAAAAAGAACGCAGTAGAAATGCCACCTCTATGGAAACAGGCGACTGGCTGGTGCTGCGCGATGATAAAACCGTAGATTTTGTTGGTTATACCGATTTACAATGTGAGGCAGATATTGTCAAAATGCGTTCAGTAAAAGTGAAGAATGAAACGCAATATCAGGTTGTGCTCAATAAAACACCTTTTTATGCAGAGAGCGGCGGACAAACTGGCGATACAGGTATTTTATCGATTAATGCCAATGTCATCCGTGTATTAGACACCAAAAAAGAAAACGACCTGATTATTCATTTCACAGATCAATTACCGGAAACAACCGGTGCACGTGTGTATGCCGAAGTGGATAGTCGCAGAAGAACCGACATTACCTATAACCATACCGCAACGCATTTAATGCATGCTGCTTTACGCCAGGTATTAGGCACACATGTTGCACAAAAAGGTAGTTATGTAGGACCAGACCGTTTGCGATTTGACTTCAGTCACTTTGCAAAAGTGTCAGATACAGAGTTACGTGAAATTGAAACGATCGTAAATAAAAAAATTCGTGAAAATATTCCGGTAGTTACCAAAGTAATGCCGATTGAAGAAGCGCGTAACCTCGGTGCCATGATGTTATTTGGTGAAAAATATGGCGAATTTGTACGCGTGGTCATAGCAGATGAAAACTACAGCAAAGAGTTTTGCGGTGGAACACATGTGGGTGCCACCGGAGAAATCGGCTATTTCCGTATTGTGAGCGAAAGTGCTGTTGCTGCAGGCATCCGTCGGATTGAAGCCATTACCGGGGCAGCAGTTGATGCCTACATTTACGAGCAGCAGCAACAATTAGATAAAATTAAAGAAATTACGAAAGTGGCTGATGTGGTGAAAAGTGTGCAGGCCATGTCAGATGAAAATGCATCGCTCAAAAAAGAAATAGAACGTTATCAATTAGCACAGGTGCAATCCATTAAAGATGGTTTAAAAACAACTGCTGTTCAATTGCAGGGCGTTCAACTGATCAGTGCTCAGGTAGATTTACAACATGCGGATTTAATTAAAAAACTTGCGTACGAATTGCGCAACGAAATGGAAAATCTGGTGTGCCTGATTGGCGCTGAAATACAAGGAAAAGCCAGCTTAACATTGATGATCAGCGATTCGCTTGTTGAAACAAAAGGTTATGATGCTTCTAAGTGGATTCGCGAACTCGGCAAGGAAATTGAAGGCGGTGGCGGCGGTCAGAAATTTTTCGCTTCAGCAGGCGGTAAAAAACCGGATGGCATTTCTGCTGCGCTGAAAAAAGTGGAAGGTTTATTGTAAGCGGTATACTTAATACTTAATTATACGTTTTACCCGTATTTAATCGTTCAGGTAAGGCACGTTTTGGTACTTTACCTGTATGCGATGAGTCAGGCTATGCATGTATGCATGCCCACACCTAAACCGAAAACCACATGTTTGATCCTAAGCTACTTAAAACTATTTTGGCCTTATCGATACTGGCAAATATTCTGCTATTGCTGAAATCGCGCGACGAGCATACCCCGCCAAATACGGCAATCAGTGCATTTACAGCACAGCAATTAGAAAACACCATGGATGATTTCACGGAATTACAACTAGCGCTTTTTAATAAATTAAACCAAAAAGAGCTACATACCTTATTGCCTGCATATAACACACAATTAAAAAATGTTGATTCCATTACCAATGTTTATTTAGCGTCTAAAACATCCAATCGCATTTATCAGGATGGAGAAAGCTTACTACAAGCAAAACTGAATATCACAAAACAATTAGCAGACCCCTTCGATTTATCCTCCGAGTTGCAGGACTCCCTCCTATTCGGTTATCAAAACACAAACCCGAATATCAATCCAACCGAAGCACGACTTCAATTATTATTAACCCGCTATTCAGCCATTGATTATTCCCGACGAAAATGGAATCTTTGCGGACCAGTTTCTGATGGAGAAAATATTGTAAAAGACAGTACGATCATTGTATTTTTCCCAATTAAAAGTGCAACTAACAACCAGTCCGGTGATTCCTTGCAAATTGAATCTGTGATTTTAGGCGATGAAGCCTTGCCTGTTTCACGATGTCGAATATACAATCAGGAGCAATACCCGGTCATCATTATCGAAGCCCCTGCCAGATTAATTCGAAACAAGGAAGTACTGCTTATCAAATTCAAACCCTTCATAAAAAGCAGTGAGACAAACCCGGTTTACGCCAATTACCTGCTTAATGTTGCTGGGTAGCATCCACTTTTTGCTGTAGCTAAAAAAAGGTATTTTTACCTGAAATTAGATACCATGAAGCTCGTTTTACCATTTATCTTTCTGTTTAGTGGAGTATTGTGCGCACAAAATAACCTGGTTCCAGCTGCAGGTGGCGGTGAAGCGCCCCTTAATTTGCACGATGAAATCACACCAGAGATGCGGGCAAAAATCATGGAAGACATTCAACAGAATGAAGATTACATTAAAACCATTGGCAAATGGCCGGCAACGTTTGGACAAAAGACGAGTAGTGTCAGCCTGAATTTCCCACTTGCCTGGAACGATGGTTTTTCTGATTATGGCTTTTACGGCATTTCTAATTACGCAGATCATAACGTCGCGTTTCCAAATGTTTTAACAGACTACAATTGCGGTACACGAACCTATGATACTGAGGGCGGCTATAATCATCAGGGTATCGATTATTTTTTATGGCCATTTTATTGGAAAATGATGGAGGATGAAGCCGTTAAAATTGTAGCAGCTGCTCCGGGTATGATTGTTGGTCGTTACGACGGTCAATTCGATCAGAACTGCGCCTTCAACCCAGGTTCATGGAATGCTGTTTATGTGCGTCATGATGATGGTACGTTGGCCTGGTACGGACATATGAAAAACGGTTCGCTTACAGATAAAGGTCTTGGAGAACTGGTTGAGGTGGGTGAATATCTTGGTTTAGTTGGCAGTTCGGGTAATTCCACCGGGCCGCATTTACATTTCGAGGTATATGATGCGGAAAACAATTTGATAGATCCATACAGTGGTGCCTGTAACGCTTGGAATGCCACCTCCTGGTGGGCAGTTCAGCCGGATTATATTGAACCACGTGTAAATCGCATCATGACACATGATGTACCTCCTGTTTTCAATCCATGCCCTGAACCGGAAACACCAAATGAACAAAACACATTTAGTCCGGGTCAAACAGCTTATTTCGCCATTTATCTGGCAGATGTAAGTGAAACCGATCTCATACATTTGAAAATAGCAGATGCCCTGGGCACTGTTTTTTACGAATGGGATTTCTATCAGCCTTTAACTTATTACAGCGCTTCTTATTGGTATTGGTGGTACACCCTACCGGATAGTCCGCAAGGCATTTGGACCTGGGAGGCTACGCTGGATGGTGAGGTGTATACGCATAGTTTTCAGGTTGGAGAGGCTATTTCTGTTACCGATAAATCCGTAACGACAGATCGTCTGAATGCCTATTTTTCCGACGAAACATTGCAAATAATGCTCTTTGCCAACGACATGTCCGATTACAAACTCCAGGTTTACACCCCAACCGGCCAGTTATTACATACCGAACAGGTGCAGGCCCAGCCGGGATCAAATGTGATCAACATTTCAACAAATACCTGGTCGAAAGGCATGTATATCATTTCTGCAGAACCCGTATTCGGCGAAAATCATAACTCATTGACTACCAAAGCATTAACCTACTGATCCGGTTTAATTACCACGTCTCGAGGCTAACTGGAATCTGGGGATTCGGGGTGAATAAAGTAAGGACAAGTGAACTTGCAGCAGGAATTTAAGGGCTGAAACCCTTGCAAATGGTTATTTCATATTAATTTTACTATATATTTTGAAGAAATGAGGACGCTACTCCTTGGGTTAATACTATGTGTTGTCGCACAAAAAGATGTGCAGGCGCAAAGTCTGTCTGATATGAAGATGGCCCTGCCTTCACTGGTAGAGCGTTATGATATGGATTACCATATAGAAGGACTCGCAACTGTTACTGAAGAATTACTCACGGGATTAGATCTTGCGCAGTATGAAGATTTAAGAGAAGTTGATCATGATATTTACATTGTCGACCCGGCAACAGATTATACGATTCAATTGTTCAGCGTAAATAAAGCCTTGGCAAATTATGCGATTTTGCATAAAAAAGAAGGCGATCGTTAAGTTTCATTCACACACACACACCTTTTTGTGAAATACTTTTTTCTATTTTTCATAAGCCTCTCGGTTATAGTGCCTTTAAAAGCACAAACCTATACCCATCCTACCGCAGGTATAGATGGAACCTATGTTGGCGATTGTATGGTAAACACCTGTTCAGGCACCTATTATGACAATGGTGGCGCGGGCAGCAATTATTCCAATAATATTTCGAGTTATTACAGAGTGTTTTGTCCCGAAACACCCGGCACTTGTATGACGGCTACATTCACATCCTTTGATGTTCAGAATGACTGTTCAAAAGATTATTTAACTATCGGTAACGGTGCTACGCAAAACAGCACAACCATTGCTATTCCCGGGGTAACCACAGTGGTTGCCGGTCAAAACAGAATCTGTGGCACGCCTACTGTGCCATTTTCGGCAACGGCTACTTCTGCATCCGGTTGTCTGGTGATGCGTTTTACGTCAAATGCTACTTCAAACGCGCCTGGTTGGGCTGCAACCTTAAGTTGTTCGACCTGTGCAATCGGTCCGGTGGATACAGATCCGAACGACTGTATTAATGCAATTGAGGTATGTACCGACTTACCTGTAACCGGTGTTGAAAGTGGTCCCGGACTTGTTTCAGAGTCTTGTTTGGGCTGTACAGCAGGGGGTGAAAATTACTCAACCTGGTATTATTTCTGCTTTGAAACCAGTGGCACTTTTGCCTTCACTATCGACCCGGTAACGAATACCGATGATTATGATTTTGCCTTATATGGTCCTGATGTTTCATGCGGGGGTTTAGGTACACCAGTGCGATGCAGTTATGCCGCAACTACAGGTAATACCGGATTAAAATTTAGTGTTGCCGATGTGTCTGAAACGGTAATTGGAAATGGCTGGGTTGATACCTTGCACGTTGATGCAGGTGAATGTTACTATTTAATGATTAATCACTGGACGCCACCTGTTACCGGATATACGGTAGACTGGGAACTTACTGACGGTGCCACATTTGTAGATTGTGATTTATTGCCTGTTACCATCACCTCGTTTACCGGTGAAGCATATGACAATAATACAATTGCTATGCAATGGGAAACAGCCACCGAATTGAATAATGATTATTTCGAAATTAAACGTTCTTCGGATGGTGTTACATTTGAACCACTCATGCAAGTGGATGGTCAAATTCGGTCTACAACCAAAACAACCTATTTTGCAGTTGATACACATCCTTTTGACGGCACAAACTTCTATGCATTATCTCAGGTAGATATCAATGGCAAATCGACACATCTGGAAACCATAGCCGTAGATATGCAATATAGTTCTGGTATGGGTGTTATGCAGGTATATAACCTTTCCGGTCAATTGCTGATTGAAGAAAACATTTATCGCAATCAAATTGCTTTAATGCTTGAGTCGCTGCAACTGCAAACCGGCGTGTATGTTTACCGTTATGTGCAACCTAACGGCATACTGGAGTCAGGAAAATTCAATATTGATTAAGGTTCTGCTTTGCTTACTTTGGATGAATGCGTAGCTTCGCATTTCTGATTTTGACTTATGCAAATACGTTTACGTGTATGGTTTGGCGTTATATGTGCCCTGGTAATGGTTAATGGATCAGCACAATCACCGGTACCTGCTGTTACCAGTGGACGAATTGACCATTATGATTCTTTTGCCAGTCAATTTGTACCAGCCAGAACCATAGATGTTTGGCTGCCGGATGGTTATACTCCGGAAAAAAAATATGCGGTATTGTATATGCATGATGGTCAGATGTTATTCGACCCTAGCAATACCTGGAATCATGCCTCGTGGAATATTGACTCCATTTTAGGTGCACTGATTTCGTCGCAGCAAATACAGTCTTGTATTGTAGTGGGCATCTGGAATATACCTGAACGACGCCGACGTGAATATTTTCCGGTGGATGCCACTCAGTATATTGATCCTGAAATAGTTGACAGTGTTAGTCAGGTCGAATGGCAAGGTCAGGCCGGGGAAGCCAATCAATATTTGTCATTTATTGTGCGGGAATTAAAACCCTTTATTGATAATACCTACAGCACGTATACCGACCGTAAACATACATTTATTGCCGGCAGTAGTTTTGGAGGACTGATTTCGATGTATGCCATTTGTAATTATCCGGCCATATTTGGTGGTGCTATTTGCATGTCGGTGCATTGGCCCGGTAGTTTAGCTATAAAAAATGAAGCTATCCCAATGGGGATACTGAAGTATTTTAAAAAGCATTTACCGAATCCAAAATATCACAAGATTTATTTCGATATGGGCACTGAAACTTTAGATGCCCAATATGGTACTTTCCATTGGGAAATGAACACCATCATGCGCAAAAAGGGGTACAATAAAAATGCCTATATGCAGAAGGTTTATAAAGGAGATGAACATACTGAAATTGCATGGTCGCGCCGGTTTAATGTCCCTATCACTTATATGCTGGCTGAATAATTCAGACTGGTTCTGCAGACAAGCTTAGTCTAATGAAACTTTAATCATGCAATTTGCCTGCGAAACAAAGTGAAATTAATTCTTTACAAATTTGGAGACCAGCATTTCACCGCGCGCATTGATTACACGCAACAGGTAAGTTCCGGCGGGGAGGTGACTTACGTCTAAACTATACAACCGGTTTTGCGGATCTACCGGTTGCACTGAAATGCTAACTAACTGTCCTATCGCGTTGGTCAGGCTGAAACTGATATTTGATTCATCCACATCCGATGCAGAAATATACAACTGGTCAGTTACCGGATTTGGATATACGATCAGTGCAGACGACTGACTTCTGGTGATGTGAATAAGCACGACATTACTATACACATAACTGCCATCCAGATCAATCATTTTAAGCCGGTAATAATTATGTCCATATAATGGAGCATCATCTATAAAAGTATAGTTTAAAAGCTCCGTAGAAAAACCGGCCGCATCGATGGTACCAATTGCATTATAGGTAAATCCATCCGGCGAACGCTCAAGCACGAAGTAATCTGTATTAAATTCTGATGCAGTAGTCCAGAGCAAGTGATTTACTTCACCTGCGTTATAACCGGAGAAGCTTAACAATTCGAGCGGCAATAAGTAACAGGCATCTGTTTGAACGACAAATGCACCTTCATCTGCACCAATATCCGGTGTACTTCCGGAGCGTGCATCGCCTTCATAATCCATGGTAATACCGGCAATAACAGCTGCATTACTTTCGGCATAATTCGTAGAGCCGGTTACCAATTTCAGGTTTGCGGGATAAGAAGCGCCTCCAACAAAAGGCGGTACATCAAATCGCGAATTACTTTCAGCGGGCGACATAAATGCCCTGTATAATCCGGTACCTGCTCCATCCACATTAAAACATTCGTCGTTATTCAGGTTTCTGGTTACATTAGTGGTAGCACCATTGTAGGCATAACCATTTACATTCGTGCTGTTGAAATAACCTTCAGTATAAATATAATTCCATGACTGAGGGTTTATATAATAATAATTATTGTTCGAACCCGACAATCCCGATGGTGGTGTATACGCTGTTCCTACCAAATTAGAACGCAA
>JAKQVC010000207.1 GCA_029571985.1 Bacteroidota bacterium
TGCTAATGTAATACATAGCATAACCATTTAACTTACCAAACCTCGACTTAATCCTGCGCATTGACGGCTCATTGTGCGAATCAGTAGAGTGTTTGAACCAATTTTCAGGATCGTGGTTCATTATTTCCCCCGATGATCTGCTATAAATTTGTCAAGGTCTTGGATGTCAAACAGCATTATCTTGCCACCTGGACGGCTATACGGCACACGGCCTTGTTGTGCCCATCTGCGAAGGTCGGCAATTTTTATGCCGAGATACTTGGCAGCATCAGGCGTTTTTAGGTATCGCTGGTCAATCATGTTGTGTCTCCTCTAATGATAGTATTTTAATTAAATCGCTTTCGCTTATTTCTCTATAATCGTATTCTACTTTGCCATTAAAATCCTTGCCGTAGAACACTAACAAATGGAACCCAAGATACGTCCATTCGGTGTCTATGCCATTGGCTATCCACCTGTTTAGGTTTTTCCACATTGTGCGCTGCCATGCTTTGCATTCAGCTCCGTGTGTCTTTACTTCTAATAGCATTACTCTTTTGCTTTTATAGTTCCATAGCACGAAGTCAACGTCAGATACCATATACCCTGTATAGCTGTCAGGAAGCTTTTCCCTGACCCAATCGCTCATTATTTTAAGCGTTTCATGTGGGCAATTAGAATCAGTGCAGTGTAGCTTTCTGCGTATTGTCACAGCCCCGCCTTTGCTATGTTATACGTCCGCTCATCTATCTCCGCTGCTATTATCCGCCTGCATTTTGCTTGTGCTGACTTTATCGTTGTGCCAGAGCCTGCGAAAGGATCACAAATCAAATCATTTACTTCGGTAAACATCTCAACCAGGTAGTTAACGCCACTTAAGCTTTGCTGCCAATCGTGACCATCTTTCTCTCGGCTTTCTGATATGAAATAATCCTGGAAAGTGTTTTTTAGCTTGCTCTTGCCGTTTTGGAATATCAATACAGGTTTCCATCTGCACATCAGGTTCACGCCGTTTACTATCTGCGTGTTACCTTCGTGATACACAGCAAATGTCCAATAGTAATCAAGATGTTCGCCCATAAAACTCATTACGTCAGGCAAATACATTTGGCCAGAATAGGCAATACAAAAACCACCTGGCTTTAGTTTTTTGGCTGCAAACTCAGCAAGCCTTAACCATTGTGGTAGATATTCACGTGGATATGGCGGGTCAGTTATTATGCAGTCCAGCGTGCCATCAGGAATGTCATCCAACACGGTGAAAAAATCGCCAAGCCTGAAGTCAATATCACTTTCTTTGGTTTGGCCTATTTCCTGCATTAGATCACGTTGCTTTTCTATGTCTGCCTTGCGTTCCTCTCGCTTGACATCTTTATAAGCCTGGTTAATGGTGATCTCGCCCGCATTCAGCTTCTGGATAATCTCTGGCGTGGCTGTATTGATTATTTTTTTAGCTTTGGCCATAGTTCCTGTGCTTACATTGGCTATGGTGGCAATTTCTGACCTGGTGTTGATAGGATCAGAGGACTTTGTCAATGTTGACAAAGTAGTCTTTCTTTCGTGTTCTTTAGCCTTCGCCTTCTCTGCGATCATCGGCTCCATTTTCAGAGCGAACTGCGATCTCTTTGTATGCCTGGTTGATGCCGGCCTCAATGTTAGATAAGATTCCTTAGCAAACAATGGTTTTTTACCCCGGATATGCCGAAAAGTCCAGTTTATCCTTTTTGTGCCGGATATTGCGAAATACTGACTTTATTCTACCCGGTAAAAGAAAAAGCCCCCCTGCAGAGGCAATGCAG
>JAKQVC010000211.1 GCA_029571985.1 Bacteroidota bacterium
GATGTGTGTACATCAAAGTTAACACAATTTTAGTGCTTGGTTAACCTGCTAATTGAGCCTGTCCGTAAACTTATACCCGACTCCCCTGATGGCATGGAAATATTCAGGGTTTTTGGGGTCTTTTTCGAAGTACTTCCTAAAGGCCAGGATAAAGTTGTCGATGGTGCGTGTGGATGGATATACATCGTAACCCCATACGGTTTGCAGAATCAGGGTTCTTGAAACCACCTCATTGCGGCGGTCGATGAGTAATTTGAGTAGTTTCAGTTCCTTATTCGTAAGTTTCACATCACCATTTACACCATGTGCTTCGTAAGTAACAAAATTCACTGAGTTACCGCCAAAGGCATAGGAGCTGAATTTGTCCTCTGCCGGTGCTTTACTGGATCTTTTCAGCAGGTTGACAATACGCAGTAAAAGCTCCTCCAGGTTAAAGGGTTTAGTCAGATAATCATCACCGCCTGTTTTCAGTCCTTTTATTTTATCTACCGAAGCGTCTTTAGCCGTGAGGAATAAAACTGCCGTTTCACGGTCTTCGAGACGAATTTGTTCACATACATCAAAACCATCCATCTCGGGTAACATAACGTCGAGTATCACTAAATCAAATCGTTGTTCCCGAAAAACTTTCACAGCTTTTGCGCCATCGCCAACGGCAACAACTTCATAGCCTTCTAATTCGAGGTTCAATTTCAAATTTTCGCGGATATGGTCTTCATCCTCCACGATAAGTATTCTGTGCTGCTGCATATGATTGGGTTTAAAAGCAGTATACGGAGTTCAATAATACAAGTTTTACCGGAATTGTCATGTTTCTGTCCTTTTCATGCGCCAACCGGAATCGACACTTTAAAAATAGACCCTTTGGGTAGGTTATCTACAATATGAATAGTACCATCATGGTGTTGCACCACATGTTTCACTATAAATAAACCCAAGCCTGTTCCTTTTGTAGTGCGGGTTTCTTCCGTTCCGATTCGATAAAAACGATTAAATATTTTTTCTTTCTCCTTGTCCGGAACACCCATACCTGTATCCGCAACATTCAAATAAATATTATGCTCGTCGCCGGTCAGCTCAACAGATATCGTTGCCTTTTCAGGACTATATTTAATGGCATTTTCAATAAGGTTATATACTACAGATGCAAACGAAAGGCGGTCTGCATAGCAATGCACATCTTTTTCGATGTTAGCGATAAAGACCCGGTGGCCTTCATACTTTTCCTGAATGCGCTGATAAATTTCGCTGGTAAGTGCAGATACATCGAGTAATTCGCGGTTGAGACTAAAATTTGCACTTTCAATTTTGGAAGCCCATAAAATATTTTCAACCAAAGATTGCAGGCGGGCAATATCATCTAATGCCATGTGCGAAATCTTTTGAATATGTTCCTGATCCAACTGTCGTTTCTGCATCGTTTGCATACTCAGTTTCAGTGAAGCCAGGGGCGATTTTAATTCATGTGTGATGCTGAGCAGAAAATTATTTTGCTGTCTGGTCATGGCAATTTCTTCTCTAAACGTTTTACGGATGCGCCAAAATCCAAGACCAATTAAAAACAGAAAAACCGCACCCTCACCATATAACATCCATTCGGTGCGTTTAAAATTATCATATAATTCAGCATAAGCAGGTGTAGCTTTGAAATCGCCAAACTGCCCATACCGCTGTTGTTCCCGCTCTAAAATGCCGTGATAATTTTCATAATTATTGCGATGCAACAAATACGACCACCATAAAAAAGAAATCGTGATATATAAAAAAACCACATGAAAAAACAACCAATATCTTGATCTCCGGCTATCAGGCATGTGGTTGTTCGTTTGGTGTAAACACAAGTTGCAATGCTTCAATTATCATATCCGCAGTATGATTCAGTTGTTCATCTGTATGGGCATCAGAAACAAAGCATACTTCATAACCGGAAGGTCCGATATATATACCGCGTTGCAATAGTGCATAATGGAAATCAGAAAATGTTGCCGGCATGCCTGATGGTATCTGTGATGCCTTGCGAATATCACATGCCTCAGAAAAATTAATCCAGAAAATACTGCCTGCGGTTAAAATATTACAAGGTATATGGTGCTCGTACGTGAACCGGTTAATTTTATCTGCGAGGATACGTGTTTTCCGATGCAGCGATTCATAAAAGCCGGGTGCAAGACAGGCTGTTAACTGCGCTATACCTGCCGACATCGATAATGGATTTCCCGATAAGGTTCCGGCCTGGTAGACTGGGCCTTCAGGAGATACGCACTGCATGATTTCTTTTTTGCCACCATAAGCACCCACCGGAAGTCCCCCGCCAATTATTTTTCCAAAGGTGATGAGGTCAGGTTGTATGTTGTACATACCCGAAGCGCCTTCAAATCCCAAACGAAATCCACTGATGACTTCATCAAATATCAATAGAATGCCATGCGCATCACAAGTATCTCTCAAAAACTGCAAGAACTCAGGTCTTTGTAATAACAAGCCATTATTAGCCGGTACCGGTTCAATAATAATACAGGCTATATCATTCGGATACTGTTCGATAGCCTGTAATACTGCTGCTTCCTGGTCCAATTCCACAACAAGTGTTTCTTGTGCAAACGCCGCAGGCACGCCACCTGAGCTGGTTTCTCCAAGCGTAACCAAACCACTGCCTGCTTTAACCAGCAGCGCATCAGAGTGCCCATGATAACACCCTTCAAACTTGATGATTTTGTTTCTTCCGGTATAACCGCGCGCCAAACGAATGGCACTCATAACAGCTTCTGTTCCGCTCGAAACAAAACGCAGCTTTTCTACAAACCGGTGATGCTCAAGGATGAGTTTGCCTAATTTATTTTCATATCGGGTTGGCGTGCCAAATGAGGTACCTGATTGCAAGGCAGTTTGGATAGCTTCTACAACAGCATTAGGACAATGTCCTAAAATCAAAGGTCCCCATGAACAACAATAGTCGATATAGGAATTTCCATCTTCATCCCACACCTCGGCACCTTTTCCTTTCTTCAAAAATATCGGAGCGCCTTTCACACTCTTGAAGGCTCTTACGGGAG
>JAKQVC010000225.1 GCA_029571985.1 Bacteroidota bacterium
ACACCTTTGGGGTCAAATTTGCGTGTTTGTTCCGCAGGATTAAAAATTCGAAAATACGGGGCGGCATCTACACCACAACCTGCTGCCCATTGCCAACCACCATTGTTACTCGCGAGGTCGAAATCCAATAATTTTTCCGCAAAGTAAGCCTCTCCCCATCGCCAGTCGATGAGCAAATCTTTTGTGAGAAAACTCGCCACAATCATCCGTACCCGATTGTGCATATATCCGGTTGCATTTAATTCGCGCATGCCGGCATCTACAATTGGATAACCGGTCGTACCGGTACACCAGGCTTCAAATTCCTGTTCATTATTGCGCCATTTAATGCGGTCATATTCTTTTTTAAATGCATGACCAACCACGTATGGAAAATGCCATAAAATGGATTGATAAAATTCGCGCCAGATGAGTTCATTATAATATTTCTCATTCAATGCAACGGCGATGCGCATCAGCGAACGTATACTAATAGTGCCGAAGCGCAAATGCACACTCATTTTTGTTGTGCCTTTCAGCGCTGGGAAATCGCGTGTTTCATGGTACTGTGCTATAATTTTATTATCGGGCAATACCGATGGCACCTGTGTTTCTATATATTGAAAGCCTAATTCCTCTAAAGTGGGCAGTGGTTGAATGTGCATTTGTATACAATGTTGCAACCATTGTTCGGATGGCTTCGCTTCAAATGCATCCGCGGGCAACGTGCGTTTCCATCGATTCGAATAAGGTGTATAAACCGTATAAGGCGTTCCGTCGTCTTTCAACACATCATCCATCTCTCTGACAACATGGTCCTTAAACACATGCATAGGGATATGATGTGCCTCCAGGAGATTGTAAACTTCTGCATCACGCTGTCTGGCATATGGTTCATAGTCGCGATTGGTGTAAACGGCTGAGATGGTATACGTTTGCAATAGTGTTTGCCAAACCTCAAGTGGCTTGCCAGTCAGGCATAAAATTCCTGAGCCAATAGCGCGCAAACGTGCATCTAATTGCGTGAGTGTATCATGAATAAAAACAACCCGTTTATCAGCCCTGGGTAATTCATCTAAAATCTGCGTATCAAATATAAAAATGGGCAATACTGTCGTGTGATGCATAAGTGCCTCATACAATGCCGTATTATCTTCTAAACGCAAATCACGACGAAACCAATGGATGGCGATGGGTTGGGCAGATGTCATCTTCAATCGAACAATAGTGAACGAATATCAGATAACAATTGAATTGGCT
>JAKQVC010000226.1 GCA_029571985.1 Bacteroidota bacterium
GTGAGATATTTGAAGCAACGCAAAATACCACGTTAATTGATGCACACACACGGTTATTAAAAGGCGTTGATAAAATTGATTGGCGTGAGCAACAATTAGCGGCGATGGGTGCGTATAAACGTAAACTCAAAGACAATTTAAAAGTCGTTGAGGAAGATATCAATCATGCGATCGAACGCATACCGGATATAAATACCGATAAATTAAAAGATATAAATAAGCGTGGTATGCAGGGGTTAGCGGTTGCTATGGGTGATTATATGCAACGGTCGATACAGCGTATTTATCGGTTGAGTAAGACACAGCCATTGTATGACACTATTTTAAAGCAAACTCAAATTGGCATTGATAAAGCCGGACCGAAGATATACGCGAATGGACGCAAGGTCGGTTATAAAGAGTATATGGAAATGGCTACTCGTACGACCGTGCAAAACGAAATAGGTGAGCAAACGCTTGACAGCGGACGTGATGCACGAGTGGTGTTTTACACAACGACCGTATATGGTGATAGTGCTGACGACCATGCACCATTACAAGGCAAGGTGTATTATGATGACCGTTGGGAGTCGTTCGGGTATAAAGACGAGGCGGTTGACCGTATAAAGCAACTCATACGTAGCAAGCGGATGATGAGCATACAAGAGGCACGTGATAAGCCGTATTGGTTAAGCACTCGTCCTAATTGCCGGCATAATTTTGTGGCAATAACAGTTGAGCAAGCAGGGTTAGAAAATCCCGCTAAATCACTTGGTATTGTGCGGGGGTCATATAAGTCGGACAATTACGATAAAACGCAAGAGCAACGAAAAAACGAGCGCAATATACGGTTTTACAAGGCGCGATTAGAGCAAAACGAACGGTTATATGCGGTTGCACCGAGTGAGCAATTAGAGCGGTTAATTGCACAAGACAGAGGTATGGTTAGGCACTGGCAAGGTGTACAACGGGAATTGATAAATAAGAATCCGGATATATTGGAACGAGATTATAGGCGAGAAACTCGTAATGTGATATTACAGGATTTGGGTGTTAAGTATAATCTAACTTAATGTTTACATAACAACGCAAATATGTTATAATAAATTGATGGTAACTTGCCACCTTTAAGCAAGGCAAAAAAAATTAGGAGGAAAAAACTTAATGGATGAAAACAACAATGTGGTAAATCCAACCACACCAACACCGACACCGGCAACTCCGCCTGTTGACAAGACGTTCACACAAAAAGATGTGGATGAAATTGTAATCACGAGATTATCAAAAGAACGTGCTAAGATTTACAAACAACTTGGCATTGAGGATGAAAGTAAAATCGAGGATTACAAGACACGTGTATCAGGTTATGATACGTTAAAGCAAGAACATGAAGCGTTAAAAATTGAGGTTGCTAAAAGTAGAAAAGTTAATGTGTTACAGGGACTAAATGCGGATGATGATTTTACGGATTATTTGCTGGGAAAAATTCAAGGTGATGGTGATGAGTTTATTGCCAATGCTAAAAAGTTTTTAGAAACAAACCCTAAATTCAAAAAAGATACATATCGTCAAGTAAACGCAAGCGTTGACGTAAACAATGGGAACGCATATCCGGAACTTGACAAAATGACAACCGAGCAATATTTAGCGTGGAGGGCAAAAAATAAGTTATAGGAGGAAAATAACAAATGCCAAACACAATTTTAACACCAACAGTTATCGCCAATGAGGCGTTAGCAATTTTGAGAAACCAAACAGTATTCGCCGATTTGGTACATACTGATTATTCAAGCGAATTCACAAAGGTTGGCGATACGATTACCGTTCGCACACCTGCAACATTAACCGCTGCCGATTTTACAGGTAGTGCGTCAAGCCAAACACTGACTGAAGGGTCAGTTACCGTTAAACTAGATAAATTCAAGGATGTATCGGTTGATATTACATCTAAAGAAAGTTCATTGTCATTACGTGATTTTAGTAAGCAAGTAATTGAGCCTGCTATGGTTGCGTTAGCACAAGCAGTGGACGTTGATATTGCAAATCACATTTTTGGTGCAGCAGGAAATGCGGTTGCAATTGCATCGGCAACACCTACAACACTTGCTGATATTGCTGATGCAGCAAAAGCACTTGATATTGCAAAAGCACCTATTCCTGATCGCCATTTAGTATTATCACCAACCCATAAATATCGTTATGCATTAACGACTAATTTGAGTGCGGTTAATTATGCTGGCTCTAATGAAACATTACGTGATGCGTTATTAGGCAAGGTTTACACGCTTAATACATACATGGATCAAAACGTTCCTGCATCAACTGCTGTTACAAGTGGCACAGCGGTTGGCACAATTACCGTTGCATCGTCAAGTGATGCCGGTGAGGTTGATTTGACTGATGGTAGTGCTGCAACTGCAACATTTAAAATTGGCGATGGATTTGTTTATTTAGGCAAATTATATCGTTTCACTGAAGATGTTACATTAAGCAGCAGTGCGAAAGCATCAATGAAAGTTTCACCTGCATTCCCAGCGGGTGTATCAACACCGGTTGCTTGTGCAATCGTTCGTGGGTCTAACTCGGTAGCGTTCCATCGCAACGGTGTTGCACTTGTTACTCGTCAATTAGATTTACCAATGGGTGCTGCACGTGCGGCTATTGCTAACGATGGCAAATTAGCAGTTCGTGTTGTATATGGTTATAGCCAAACAACAAAGACTGACACAATTTCAGTCGACATTTTATACGGTATCGCAACATTACGTAGCACATT
>JAKQVC010000258.1 GCA_029571985.1 Bacteroidota bacterium
TGGGTTTGTAGCAGGTTTGTTATACGCCACCGTAACCTCTTGCCCGAAAGCCACCGGGCTTGCCAGTTTTAGAGTTACCTTGTTTCCTGCCACTGTCACGGCATTTACTGTTCTTGTCTGGCCGTTGACCTTTACTATGAATGCGGAATTTGGAGGCACAAGAGCAGCGAGGCTCAGACTGTAGGTCATCTCCAGTTTGTCGGGCGATGCATTTTGTATTGCGGCACTAACAAAAGTTGGAACAGCAGGTGTTGGTGGTACTGAACCATATTCAGCATAGCCCAAATCCGGAGCAGAACCTGAATAAGGCAATCCGACATCAATCCCGGCATCAATCAGGTCACTTCCGGCAGCTAGTTTTAGGAAGGTAATATCGGGTAGTGATCCGTCCGGCTTTCTTGGATACTTAAGCTGAGAAGCATCAAGACTTATAAAATCAGCATCAGTTACTGTAACAGCCGGATTTTTAATCCAACCTGGCCAATCATTAACTTGCTGAGTAGATTTCCATGTGTTATTACTTTCAACGTAAATTGATGGCTTGTAAATCCCTACTTGTGAATAATCTGAATTACGGTTATTAAATGATATATTGTTTCTCGTTTCAAGTCCTCTTGAACTGGTATTGAGGGGCATATCAAAGAAACCTCCATGATTGCGATACGCAGTATTATTAAAATACCTGGCATTATTATCTCTACCTAATTCCAGATTATTATAAAAACCAAACCCTATACAATTAGCAGCAATACAATTAGTCACCTCAACAAAAGAATATCCTTGTGGATAATGACCAACTTGATCATTGCCGATTGCTCCTGTTTTAAAACCATTTCCTTCGATATTCCCACTGCATAGAGAAGAGTACTTGTTACCTGACATTGCCCAACAGTTCCTGATTATTCTTTTACCTGCTCCTCCCGGGTCAAAGCCATCATCCGAGTAATCCCATGCACGACAGCCATCAAAGATTAATACCCCTCCGTAGTAGTTTCCACATTTCCAACCATCCCCTGAAGAACAATTCACTGAATCACGGATGTCATAAGCGTCACAGTTAATGAAATATGTAGTATCGGAACTCCATAAAGCATTTGGACCATCCCATGTATTCCAGGCTCCGGATTCATAGTAAAAACCTCTTGCAGAAATATTATGTGCCGTGCAGTTTTCAAATTTTAGATTGGCAGATAATGTTGCTCCGAAACCCTGTGGCCTTCGATTCGCATTGCCTCTCTGAAATGCATTTCTTACGGTAATTCCTTTTATATGCCAATATTCAACAGCATTAAGTCCAAAACAAGAAAAATTAGTACCATAAGTTTCATATGCTTTGGAGCAGTCCAGGATTGGGATATTTCCACTTTCATAGTCAGGTGGATAGGCCCAAAAGCAAATGGGTTTAGCCTTTGTTCCCGAGCGTCCTTTTGGTGTAGGCCATGCTTGTGGATTAATCTCAACGAACGGATTGTTGCCTGCCAGGAAGTATATACCACCTCTTACATAAACAGTATCACCGGGATAAGCAGCATTTATACCTCTTTGCCAGGTAGCAAATGGAGTAGAAAGAGATGTCCCGTTATTTGAATCTTTTCCGTTAGTAGCCACATAATAAGTTTTACCGTATACAATTGAACTTGTCGCGAGTAAAACTAGCATTAAATGCTTTTTCATAGGCCAAGGTAATTTGACTAATGCATTGAATGGTTTGACAAACGTAACCATTTTTACGATTGAAACAATCTTTTGTTTCATTTTATATTGTCAACAAAGCCGGAAAATTTTTCACAAATGTCACACTGGTGGCGTAAAGGCACACTTTTTAAGCACTATCGCAAAATACTGATTCTTTTTGTGTATTTTATTATAATTCTCAAGTAAATGAATAGTAAATTTTCTGGCATTTCAATCATTTGAATGACCATTAGCTATCAATTATTTTCGTCATTAGAAACGTTGGAGAATTCAGTATTATTATTCACTATTATCCGTCTAATGATTTAGATTCCCGGTCGTTATTTGTAAGTGCCTTATTATCAAGCATCATGCTTATATTTAATAACATGCTTCCAACATGTTAAATGATAATTGTAAGCTGGGAGGTATTGATTTACTCTTAAATCGTTTTTTGTGCTACCCAGAAGTTCATTAACATCCAGATTGCTCATCAGGTGGCATTGTGGTTAAAGCCGGTAAGGCTTTCCTTTGAGATAAAGAGGAAATGTAACTTAATAATCAATTTGTCGTTTAATTTTGTATGTTTGCCACTTAAATTTTAAATTCGTCATAGTATTAGATCATTTACATAGTATTAGATCATTCACTTGGATGCAAAAGATACTTCTATTTGTACTTTCCATTTTCATTTCCGCCACTTCTTTCAGTCAGATCATAGCTGATCATACTGTTGTTGACAGGTACGATGATATACCACAGCAATATATAGATGAAGTAAAAAAGATGTGGTTGGTATATGCCGGAGAGTCTCATTCAGCCGCAATCAGGACAGGGCTTGCATTGCTGGAGTCGATCAATCCAAAATTTCAGGTTAATATTACTGAAGCAGGGACTCCGGAATCATATACAGATAGTCATCTAAGAGCGAGTTGTGCTACATGGGGCGATTTGACACGTAGCACAGGATGGATTTATAGTTATGGTGAGGAGGATTGGTTCACCAGTTCAACTGCAATAAACAGGACAAAGTCGGGTATTACTTATTGTAATACACATAGTTTAGTGATTGCCGCAATGGGACTTGGATGGTGTTGGGATACGGAAATAAACACTACAGACGAGTTTAATCTATATCTCAATGCAACTGATGAATATATAACACATTGTACTAATAACAGTTATTCAACTAAGGTATTCTTTACGACAGGGACGGTTGATGGATATACGGGATTAACCGGATATTCAAAACATCTTGGTTATGAGTTAATAAGAGCACATGTGTCAGGTGGGAATAATAGGATTCTGTTTGATTATGCAGATATTCTATGCTATGATGATAATTCTGAAGTGCCTAATACCACGAGTTATGACGGACATGTATATCCAATAATAACAACCACAAATTCATTACCGGAACAGACGGGTCATATTTCAAATGCTGGTGCGCTGAGATTGGCCAAGGCTATGTGGTGGATGCTTGCCAGAATTGCCGGCTGGGATGGTGGTGAAGGATCTGTCCCTGTCTCGGGTATTACAGTCACGGGAGCCGGTGGAGCGTCAACCATAACACAGGATAAGGGTACATTGGCCCTTACGGCCACGGTCACTCCTGCTAATGCCACGAACAAGACCGTCACCTGGAGTATTAACAATGGTACAGGTCAGGCGACGATCAATTCA
>JAKQVC010000274.1 GCA_029571985.1 Bacteroidota bacterium
GTGCAGAGGTGCATATGCCTGTTAAGCCTGTTATGTCGCACGAGGCCGCAGAAACTTTACTGTATGCGTGGTTATCTCCTTACGGATTTAACCAACACCAGATACAAGACATCATGCGTAGTGCCGGTCGCTCGGGTAACCAATTTGTAAGTGAAGATTTTCGATTGATTACTACTCAAGCGCACTTAATTTTGTGTCATATTGAAGCAACTGAGGTTACAGCTCAGTACGTTGATCAAGATACGCATATCATTTCGTCCGGAAAATGGAAATTGCAATTACAGGTGCTTGACATGTCGCCTCACTTGCGACTGCACAGCAACAGTAAGTATATTTATTTTGATGCAGATAAATTGACCTGGCCTTTACTTGTGCGTGCCTGGAAAAAAGGTGATTATATGTATCCTTTTGGACTGCATAAAACCGGCAGTAACAAACCAGCAAAAAAGAAACTGAGCGATTTGTTTACAGATGCCAAATATGCATTAACCGATAAAGAAAATGCTTTAATACTCTGTAGTGGCGACCATATCGTTTGGGTTGCAGGACTCAGACAGGACAGTCGATTTACCGTGACAGCCCAAACAAAGCGTGTGTTGCGTATTTCCGTTGACGAAGGGATTTAATACCATCAGCTATTCCTAAGAAATAAACTATAAAAAAAAGGACACTGATTATTCAGCGTCCTTTTTTAATGTCTTTCTGACTATAAATTTACTCGCCTAAAGTGATGGCAATTGTTTCAGTATGATTACTTACCTGAACGCGCAACATGTAAATGCCGCTTGCTGCCTGAGGTGTTGGCAAACTCAATACATTGGAGCCGGAATTGCTGTTTATTAATTCTTCAGCAAGTAATTTTCCGGTTAAATCGTACCAGCCAAACATAACTTCTGATGCTGCAGACAGGTTATAATTAACAGTTACCGTTGAGGCTACTGAAGCCGGGTTCGGGTAAACGGAAATAGAGTTAAACACGTTGCTTTCAAGCACATCGCTCCATTCCATATTACCGGTAGTAAATGATCTGGCTAAGGATGGCTCTGCACAGGTATTGGCAGGAGCCAATGGGCGCACTCTCCAGTAATATTTTTTATCACCGGCTAAATCTGTAAAAGTATGGGTAGTTTCCGTAGTAATCACATCTGCCGCGATAGCAGAAAAACTTGGACTGAAAGCCAGTTGCAAATGATATTCGGTAGCACCCGGTACTGCAGTCCACTCTAATGTAGCATAATTAAAATACACATCAACTGCTAAATCGTTAGGTGAAATCAGTGTAGCTGTTCCGGTAATTTCTGCGTATGCAGGATCGGGCCAGTCGAGGAAATTATTGCGTGGTCCGAGCAGGTTAGCGCGCATCGCATCCATTTGCTCTTCAGAGAAACGGCTGGTGCACTCGTCATTTGAATAAGACATATACAGGCTTCCATCTGCATAGAAGGTATCTCCAAACGGGTCTGTTTGTAATGGACCAGGGCAATTCCAGCGGTAAGGCAAATAATCCGGTGGCGTATCACAGAAACCATCGGCAGATGAGTTACAGTTAGCACCATTTACCCATTCCTGGTCTTCATCATCCGGCGTGCCCCACTCCCATCCGTAGAAGGTATGTGGCAAGCTGAAGAAGTGACCAAATTCGTGGGTAATGGTTGTGCCATTTGGCATGGCGCATGATTTTGCAACGGCCACACCATCATCTGATGGGCTGAAATAGCCACAGTTTCCGGCAGGATCTGATACAAAATAAACATTCAGGACATTATTGACATTGTATTCGTCCATCATTTCACCGCCATCTAAGAAATTGTGTTCATAATAGTCCGTGTTGTCTATGTAATTTACATCTTCGAAAATGTAAAAGATAAACCCTGTTTCAGCAAATCGTTCGTTGAGCTCGCAAAAAGCCTGGTACAAATAATTCAGGTTGTAATACCCAGAACCCTCATCATTACCGACAATATGCACTTTTGTTGGAATGTAGTAGGTAGAACCACCGCGAGACTCTTCGCCAGGTGTATAGTGGGCTTGAAATTCACGCAGCCAGACCAGGTCAGCCTCAGTCTGCTGAGTTCCGCAATATCCGGAGACAGGTGTCTGAGCCTGGGTGGCAAACATCGACACCGAAATCGATACGAGGAGTACTAATTTACGCATACTTTTGATGTGGAATTATTGTGTAAAGTTAAACTTCGAAACGAAATCTTTGGTTCAAAGTTTATTCACATTTCGTCGAATAGTCTAAAATGGGCTACTTTTGCACCGCATTTGGGGGTCCAAAAGCATAAAATGACACTATCATGAGTAAAGTTACCGTAATAGGCGCGGGTAATGTGGGTTCCACAGTGGCGAACGTTCTTGCCCACCGCGACTTCCTGAACGAGATTGTGGTGCTTGATATTAAAGAAGGCACTGCTGAGGGTAAAAGCCTTGACACCTGGCAACAAGCCCCTATTGATAACTACAGCACGAAAGTGGTTGGTGTAACCAATGATTACAGCAGAACAGCTGATTCTGATGTAGTGGTGATTACCTCCGGACTTCCGCGTAAACCCGGGATGAGCCGCGACGACCTAATTAGTGTAAATGCGGGCATCGTGAAAACTGTAACCGAACAGGTAATCAAATATTCTCCAAATGCCATCATCATTGTGGTTTCTAACCCATTGGATGTGATGACCTATTGTGCATTTCTGACTGCCAAGGTTAACAGCAACCGCGTATTTGGAATGGCCGGAATATTAGACACAGCCCGTTACCGTGCCTTTTTAGCTGATGCACTCCATGTGTCACCAAAAGATATTCAGGCTTTATTGTTAGGTGGTCATGGTGATACGATGGTACCTCTTCCACGCTATACAACGGTAAGTGGTATTCCGGTAACCGAATTGATTGACATGGATACACTCAATGCGATTGTGCAGCGCACAAAAGTTGGCGGTGGCGAGATTGTTAATCTGTTAGGCACATCAGCCTGGTATGCACCGGGTGCTGCTGCCGCTCAAATGGTTGAGGCGATTATCAAAAATGAAAAACGCATTTTCCCAGTTTGTGCCTGGTTAACCGGGGAATATGGTATGAAAGACATCTATTTAGGTGTTCCATGTAAATTGGGTAAAAACGGTATTGAGGAAATCATCGAGTTAAAACTGGATACTGCTGAGATGGAATTACTCCAGGCTTCAGCTACTGCAGTGCGGGAAGTTATGAGCGTTCTCGATCGCATGAATGCCGCTGCTTCTTAATATCTATTAGTCACTATATTTAACCGCAAGTCTGAGCAGGCTTGCGGTTTTTATTTCCTATGCCACTTTATACCATACCACTTATTGTAGCTAAAATACCTCCACAGGGATATCATATCCATGTTGAAGGTAAAATTCAGCGTAAACAAGTGCGTTTTTTATTAGATACAGGGGCTAGTAAAAGTGTGATTGATTATAATTTCGCAACAACACATTTTCCACATAACCGACAAACACATACTAACCATCAAACCACTGGTTTAGGTGCTCAGATACCGAATGCTTCTTTTATGCGTTTGCGCGGTATTCACTTTGATGGATACAAAATACATCCCATCACCTTTGCGCTGTTAGATTTAAGCACAGTAAACCAGGCATATGCCGAAGCAAAATTACACCCGATTGTAGCAATCATTGGTGGAGATATTATGCGCAAATATCAGATGGTTATTGATTATGCCACCTCTACCCTATCCTTCCGGGTTAAATAATCTGCCCCTTACAATACAATCCACTTTGTGGAAGCTGTTGTTTGCCCGTCACTCATCTGAATGAAATAACAACCGGCAGGTAATTGCAAGTCGCTGGCCGATAAATCAACTACAAAACTACCCGGTGCTTTTTGGCCCAGATCCATTTGATAGATAACCCTTCCAGCGAGGTCTGTTATCGACAATTTGGCCTGCATTGAATTTGCTGTTTGGACATGTAATTGTGCCGATGCTGACTGATACACGGGATTCGGTACGATGGTGATGGATACCGGCATATCTACAGTTGGCACATCTAACGCTGGAGAAGTAAAATTGAAATCATCGATGAAGATATGGTTGCTATAATTATTTGCAACAAATTCCATTTTAAATTGCACATGGTCCTGCTTACTATTTTCTGGTAAGCTAAAAATAGCGCCTCTCCATTGGTCAGGGAATTGCGGATAAAAATCAATACTTCCGCCATAACTGGTAATTAAATCATCACCTGTAAGTTTACCCATAGAAATCCAGGAATCGCCACAATTTGTGCTGTAGTATAATTTTAGCGACATGGTATAATCTTCTGCACCCATACCGTCAGATGTTGTGCTGTATTTAAAATATAAGAAATTAGCCAGGCCATCTGCTAAATTATAGGGCGGAGAAATAATCACATCCGATTCGAGATCAGGCGCCTGATTGCTGTTCAACCAGATACATGGTGAGTTCCAATATCCATTGGTATTTCGCCATTTCCATTCAAACGCATCAGGATATTTATTATATAACACCCAATTTTTAATGGCTGAATCTCCATCACCAAAATTATCGTAATAATTTCTGTCGCGTTGTGCCACTGCAGGCGCAACATGAATATACTGCATCACCTCCTTCGTATTAGAGCCTTCTGCATTATTTACCTGTAAGCTCACCGCATACCATCCCGGTGTATCATAGGTTACAACAGGATTCGATTCTGTTGATGAGGCAGGAAAACCTCCGGAAAAAGTCCAACTTCTGGTATCAACTGTTCCGGTGTAACTTACATCATTGAAGGTAATACTTTCACCTGCGCAGATATATCTCTGAGATGCATAAAAATCTGCTCTTGGTGCACACGGCATTGAGGTATAGCCATCATTGGTTCCGGTAAGCATCAAATTTTCTTCTGTCCACAAATTATTCCGCATAGCATCCGTACTTTCTAATGCAGCCATCATCCGATTTTTCTGACCATTCGAAAACATCGTGCTACAATAAGAATATTCCATATGATTTTGGACATTATCCACCGATCCCCCACAAGTATTTCCGGCAATGTTACAGGATGTCCAGCCTTCGGTCATGGGAGTATCTGGTACCATATCATCGCCACAGGCCACACCTGGCGCATTTGAATTTCCCCAAACATGTTGCAGATTTAAATAATGTCCAATTTCATGTGATAACACGTGCGCTGCATAAGAACCTGCAGTACCAATTGTGCCTACATAATCATATCGGCATATAATGCCATCAACGGTATGCATGATACCAACGATACTGGTCGGATAATAGGCATATGCAGCTGTTCCGGCTGGCAGTGATTTAGTAACCCAGATATTTAAATATTTACCTGATTGCCATCCATCCAATTTTGCATAATCAGAACCATTATATGTGCGCAAAGAAGCTGTTCGGGTGATGCCATTTGTGCAACCTCCACTCAATTCTTTTTGTGCCAAACGAAATTCAATCTGACAATTAGCGGCAATGCCTTCAAATTCAGGAATGGTATTTACAAAATCAGGATTTGTTGCATTAAAATCCTGATTGATTTTTTCTATTGCATCATAAATTTGTGCATCACTGATATTTTCAGGACCGTAGTCATGTATCACGTGAAATACAACCGGTATAACTAAAGTTTCTCCTTCAATTCGGGCAATTTGTAGCAATCTGTTTGCAGCAAATGCTTCGAAGGCCTGCTCGCGTTCTAAAATTTCGGGATGTTGGGCTATTGCCTGTCTGCGTTGTTCATCAGTTCCGCAAAATGGAATCTGTTGTGCAAATGCAGGTATAATAGTCGCCATTAAACCTGCCATTAATAAAAGCTTCATAGTTGTGGAGTGTACCATGTAAAGTTACTGAATCATAGGAAATGCCAAATACCTTGTAAATTTGAGAGAATGAAGGCATTAACGCTTGTAATACTGACCCTAATTTGTTGCGGACCGTTACATGGACAGTCCGTTCAGAAAATGTCGCCGGAAATACGCACGCAATTAAATGCCTATTACGATGCCTTAGAGCGTGCTGATCCGGAAAAAGCTATTCAGGCGCTCACACAATTAATTGCGCTTGACCCTACCTATCCGCACTATTATGGAGCAAGAGCCAGTGTGTTAGAAAATATGCCCGGAATTTCCTTAGACAGCGTACTAAAAGATTTGGATATGGCTGTGCAACTGGATTCCGGCAGCACAAAATGGCTTTCACACCGACTAGATATTCGCCTCGCTGCAGAAACCGATGTATTTCGCATACAAGCTATACAGGATATCCAACTTTTATCCGCTCAACATGCATTAACCATATCCAATTATCTTGCATATATATACTATGCACGCTTGTGCGATACTACCCTTCTGCCCCATGTTTATGAGCAAGCGATAGCCACGGCTTTTCAACAATTAACCAGTAAGCCGGATATTGCAGCAAACTGGTATCAGCTGGCTCAGGTTTATGCCAGCATTCCTGAGCGTATGGATGCAGAAAAACAAATTCAACTGATCGCTGCGCTGGATAAAGCCATTGTATTAGATCCTGCACAACCAGATTATTTTGTTTTGCGTGGTGATATTCACTATCAATTTACGCACAATTATAAGCAGGCAACTAGCGATTATGCTACTGCTTCATCTTTATCTTCCTCTCCACGGATATATGCTCGATGGGCACAGGCATTATTGGCTGCACAACAGATGGATGAAGCAAAGCAGGTAGTAAATACAGGATTGCTGTTATATCCCGGTAATTACACCTTGAAATCACTACAAAAAGAGCATGGACTCTGATCGCATTCCTTGCGCAATACCGTCCTCACTTTTTATAACCGTCTTTCCTGATTCCTGATTTTCATGCTTATCATGTAATTCAAGAATATACCATATACCTGCTTCTAAATCACCTGGGTAAGTTTAAAAAAAAGAGGCTGTCACCTATAAGCGACAGCCTCTTTGATATATCATGTATTACTTCTTAACGCATC
>JAKQVC010000049.1 GCA_029571985.1 Bacteroidota bacterium
CCAGCCCTTTAGCTGAAGAAGAAAAAGAAACAGCAGTTGATGAATGGCTGTATATGCAAAAAGCTTTTCCTTACGACGGTCCTGATAAAGCCGCGCAAAAAGCTGCTGTGCAACATATGCTCGCGGGCAGAAAAGCACAGGCAAATGCACGGTTGACTTCTGATGATGAATGGCAGCATATTGGACCTTTTAATATTGGTGGCCGGGTGCGGGATATCGCTTGTCCTTATGGAAATGATAATACAATTTACGTCGGCGCTGCATCTGGTGGTGTATTAAAATCAACAGACGGTGGCAGTACCTGGCGCACAATATTTGATACTGAAGCAACACTCTCAGTTGGTGATATCGCTATTGACCCGGTTGATACCAACAAAATTTACGTTGGCACCGGCGAACCCGGCAACGGAGTGGGTTCAGTTACCTATGATGGAAACGGTATTTATCGCTCTCTTGATGGTGGAGAAAATTGGACGAACATCGGATTAACAAATGGTGGCAACACAGGCCGCATTGCTATCAATCCGCAAAATACGAATATCATTTTTGCAGCTATGTTGGGCGGTTTATTTGAAAATACACCCGACAGAGGTATTTATCGCACCACAGATGGCGGTACTTCCTGGGAGAAGGTATTGTATGTAAATGATTCCACCGGTGGTATTGATGTATGTATTAACCCCGAAAACCCAAATATCATTTTTGCATCTACCTGGGAGCGTGTAAGGAGATATAATCGTCGCGACTATAACGGATTGGGCAGCAGAATCTATAGAAGTGAAGATGGTGGCGATACATGGGAAATGCTGACCAACGGATTACCGGTTGGCGCAAATGAGTTATCTAAAATTACACTCTACATCGCACCTTCAAATCCGGATATCATTTATGCCGGCGTTGTTGGCACCGGTGATAAATTAAAAGATATTTATAAATCAACTGATGGTGGAGATACCTGGATAGGTCTTAACTGTGTTGCTGAAGTCAATACCACTTCACAGGATAATTGGTTTGGCGGTGTAAGGGTTGATCCGTTTAATGCCAATATTGTGTATTGGGTCGGATTTATTGTTAGTCGCAGTATGGATGGAGGATTAACCTGGAGTGATGTCATGGAAGATGCACACGTTGATTGCCAGGCTTTATATCTGTCGCCAACAGACCCCGACTTTAAAATTATGGGTGGTGATGGTGGTTTGTTTTTCACCTATGATGATTTTGATGATTATACCCTGGAACAAAATATCCCGATAACGCAATTATATACAATCGATGTATTCCCAACCGACACCTCACGCATCATTGGCGGGGCACAGGATAATGGTTCGTTTGTTCGCAATGAATTAAATTATTGGGAGTTTGTTAATTGGGGAGATGGCGTGAGTACTAAATTCGTACCGGTTGATGAAAACTCATTTTTCGGTAATTATCAATACGGTGGATATTATGGTATTGTAGATGGTATAGAACGTTATGCCTTCGGATTTGAAGGTGGTGAACGATTTAACTGGCGAAGCCCGATAGAAGTGAGTCCTACAGATCCGGCTGTCATTTATTTCGGTGGTAATCATGTATATAAAAGTGAAAATTATGGATCAAATGTTACAAGAATTTCTGATGACCTGACCAATGGAAGTCAGGGTACCGGATTAACCTTTGGTTCTATTTTCACGATTCATAATGCACCGGCTAACTCAGATTATATTTATGTAGGTACTGATGATGCCAACGTATGGCGCACAAGCAATGGGGGAGATGATTGGACATTAATTACGGATGGATTACCGTACAGATATTGTATGAGTATAGAAACACATCCGGATAATGCCGAAGAGGTATATGTAGCCTTTAGCGGTTTCAGATGGGCGGAAGATATTGCGCATATTTATAAATCTACTGATGCAGGTTCAACCTGGACGCCAATTGATGGCGATTTACCGGATATTCCCGTAAATGATATTCAGGTATTTACCAGCGGTGATTCAACCGGATTGGTAATTGCAACTGATGTGGGTTGTTACTATAGTTATGATGATGGTGCACATTGGCTGGCCTTAGGTTCTGAAATGCCTATCGTTTCCGTTTACGAAATCTATTACGATTCGAATACCGGTTATGTATTTGCAGGCACATATGGACGTGGCGCCTGGAAAATAAAAATGCCAAGAGCAGCCGTTCAGGTGGAGGTGGATATGTCGGATTTGGCCATGGTGTTAAATCTCTATCCAAACCCGGCCACCGACTATGCAGCCCTGCATTTTAATCTTGCCGTGCAACAGGGTATGGTTGAAGTGATGAATATGGAGGGCAAAATCCTGCAGACCCTGCATTTTGACCAGCGTCGGGATGTACCGCTGCCTATCAGCCAACTGCCTGCCGGTCAATACATGCTGCGCGTGCAGGTCGATGGCAGTAACTGGATCAAAACCCTGGTGAAAATTTAGCGTTTGCGGATACAGCGGCTATGCATTAACTTTGTGTTTTAATGCAAAGCCGCATTATCCTCGATAGTTCCAAGTTCCGACTCACCATTGAGCGGCTTTGTCACCAGTTAATCGAAAATCATGGCGATTTCTCTAATGCGTGCATCATCGGTGTGCAACCACGTGGTGTAAAATTGGCTAAACGCATTGTTGAAAAACTGGAAGAATTACTTCCCGGAGTGCACATCAAATTTGGTGTCATTGATACTACTTTTTATCGGGATGACTTTCGACATCACGATAAACCATTGCTCGCCGAAGAAACGGATATCGATTTTGTAATTAAAGGAAAGCAGGTCATACTGATTGACGATGTGTTTTATACCGGTCGCACCATCCGCAGTGCATTAGATGCGCTTCTGGATTTTGGACGGCCTGCTAAAATTGAATTATTGGTATTGATCGACCGTCGTCTCAGCAGACATGTACCTATTTCTCCAGATTATGTTGGCAAGACCATAGATGCTGTAACCAGCGAAAAAGTGCGTGTTGAATGGAGCGATAATGGCGATGCTGATACCGTTTGGATTGTACCACATAACCCATAATATGAGCAACCTGAGTGTCAACCATCTGATCTCCATCAAGGACCTTCAACCGGAGGACATTCATCTTATTCTCAACACTGCAGATAATTTCAAAGAGGTACTCAATCGCCCGATTAAAAAAGTACCTACTCTCCGCGATATAACCATCGCCAATATATTTTTCGAAAACAGCACACGCACACGCATCTCTTTTGAGCTTGCAGAAAAACGTTTGAGTGCAGATATTATTAATTTCTCGGCAAGTGCATCATCCGTCAAAAAAGGAGAAACACTTATCGATACCGTAAATAATATTCTGGCGATGAAGGTAGATATGGTGGTGATGCGGCATCAAAGTCCGGGAGCGCCGGTTCTGCTCAGTAAACATATCAAAGCGAATATCGTAAATGCCGGAGATGGTACGCACGAACATCCTACGCAGGCTTTATTAGATGCCTTTAGTATCATGGAAAAATTAGGTGAGGAGAGGGGAGAGCGCTTAAAGGATCTGAAAGGTGTAAAGGTGGCAATCATTGGAGATATTCTGCACTCCCGCGTTGCCGGCAGCGGAATTCACTGTCTGAAAAAGTTAGGTGCTGAAGTTACCCTGTGTGGACCTCCTACCTTAATGCCCAAATATATAGAGACACTCGGTGTTCGGGTGAGTCATAATGTAAAGGAAACACTCGAATGGTGTGATGTGGCGAATGTGTTACGCATACAATTGGAGCGACAGGATATTAAATTCTTTCCTTCGCTGAGAGAATATTCTTTGTATTACGGTATTGATAAAGACATGCTCGACAATCTCTCCAAGAAAATTGTCATTATGCATCCGGGACCTATAAACAGAGGTGTCGAATTAACTAGTGATGTGGCTGATAGTAAGCAATCAATTATCCTGCAACAGGTAGAAAACGGTGTGGCAGTGCGAATGGCAGTATTATACTTACTTGCAGGAAAATTAGATAATTAAAAATTTTCATTCCTCATTCCTTATTCCTCATTCCTCTAAAAAACTCGAGGCCGGGAAGTCGGTAAGACGGTAAGTTTAATCTTCCCGTCTCACCGTCTTACCGGCCTCGAAAAAAAACAACTTATTGATTCGGAGCACTCGGATTTGATCCGCCGCCAAATTCATTTTTGAATTGGTCGTCTAACCAGTCAGCCCACAAACCCATATCATTAATGCAGGTTACCGTTTCATTGTAATCCATACCGGCGATATCGCGTTCGTAGGTTGCATAAATCCAATCATTTGTCGGGTCTGCATTTGGCATAGCCGTTAATTTAACACCCAGTGACTGATCAGATACTTCTAAGCAACGACGATAGAATCTTTCTTTATCGGTTGCAGGAACTTTTGCAATTCCACTGAAAATACGCAAATAGTGGCGGGTAGTGCCATCATTCTGCGGATGGGAGCTCACAAAGATTTCAAGTTTCGCAGAGCCTTTAAATACATAATAGGCTTTGTTTTGTTCGTTCCAGCAAGTAGTTGGATCTACACCTACCGACTGGATAAAGTTTTTAACGTTGTCGAGGATTTGTTGTGGGGTTGACATAAATTTTAGTGTTTTAAATGAATGGCTAAAGTAAAAAAAAATACTGGAGCGCACATTAAAAAAGCGCAAAGTCAATAAAAACTTTGCGCTTTTTTAAGAAAAGTCTGTTACTCAGGCGTTTGCCTGTTCGTTTTGGGTTTCCTGCGGCGTTTTCCATCCGCAGCGGTCGTAATAGAACTTTTTGAATTTCTCCTTTTCTTCCGGGGTCATATTGGCCATTTTAGCCTCCATTTTGGCTTTCCAATGCGATGCGTTGCGACCGTTCCAGTGCCTATGACCGCCCCATCCGCGTGGTCCCCAGGTCATGACTCCCGTGAGCATTTTGCCCAGTACAATCAGCCCAATCGCCTGAATGAAAGTGATGGTAGTGCCGCCGAATATTTCGGGTATAAGCCAGTTCCACAAATACATGGTAACAAAGCCCATCAGTGTAACCATCGCGGCAGCAATAAATAAAAACCCGATGCCGTATTTAATATATTTTCCTTTTGACATAAAAAGCAGTTTAATTGTTTACAATCAGTGTATCATATAAGCCCTGCAAACGATTGCGCAGGTGCAGTACGGCGTAGCGTTTACGACTGAGAAGCGTGTTGAGTGGCGTGCCGGTGCTTTCGGCAATTTCGTTGAAACTTTTGTTTTCCAACTCGTGCAAAATAAACACCTCGCGCTGCTCTTCAGGCAACTCGTTTAAAGCCTCATACATGGTTTCCCAAACCAACTGGCGTTCGAAAATGCGGTCTGGATTTTCCGCATCATCTGCGGCAATAGTAGCTAAACCACTGAAGTATCCATCCTCATCTGCATCATCGTATGCAGCCATCGTGTCGATTGATTCAGTTTTGCGCTTACGATACCAGTCGATGATCCGGTTTCGTGTTACGCGATACAACCAGGAAGCCATATTTTCAATGGTTTCCACCATGGTGTGATTGGAAGCTAACTGAAAGAAAACATCCTGCAGGATATCACGGGCATCCTCTTCGTTCGCAACCCGGGTGCGAATGAACTGGAGCAGCTTCTTTCTTTCACGCTTAACCGCTTCCTCAATAATAAGTTGTTGCTGTTGCGACATGTATTGGCTCAAATGTAATTGCTCGTCCATACTTGCTCAAATGACGAGCCTGCGGAGCGGATATTGTAAAAAACCACAAAACCCGTACCAATATAAAACCGGTACGGGTTTTGTAGTAATCGTAAGTGGTTGATAATCAGTTATTTATGCTTTGAAAGCCATGTCGAAATGGCAGACCAGTAATCCGGAGCAGCCGGGTCTGACGACCAAAGTGCCTTACTGCCATGCGTACCTTTTGTTTCGGGATAGTATTGTTCAAGCACGTCATCCCCCAAATGTTCGAGTGCCTTGGCGATAGGAGCGCCCTCTTTTTCGGTGGAGGTGATAAACAATGGTTTCCCTGCATATTTAGTGAAAATATCCTTCGCTGAATCACCGCTGTCAAATTTGAGTATCGGGCTGAAGCCAACTGCTGCGCGCACCTGGTCAGATTCCATGGCTACCTGTAATACCAGGGTTGCAGAGTAGCTACTACCCCACAGAATTACCGGCTTACCGCTGATACCCGACGCATAATCAACCGCAGCACGTATATCGGGTAAGCTGTTTTGATATCCGGTTTCCAGACCTTTTTCCACGGCAGCGATATTGGTGGCATTAGGATGCGTATCCATAGCCCCGCCGGATCTTTGGTCAATGGCTAAACAGGTAAATCCCATTTCAACGAGTTTTGGAGCGATTTCAGCGTATTCGTAGTTGTTGAAGCGGGCCTGATGGCATAGTACAATTACCGTAGCCGCAGAATCACGCTGATACAAAACCCCCGTCACCGGAAGTCCGTCAGAGGCCACCATCGTTACCGTATCCTGACGCAGCCCTGTAAGCTGGGTGGTTGTAAATGTGGGCACTGCAGCTTCTTTATCTTTTTTCCCTTTACAGCCAGCGGCCAGAAGAACGATGACGATGGAAAAGAATATGCCTGAATAGCGTTTCATGTTGTTTGCCTGTTGATTGGATGCAAAGGTACATGCTTTCGGACTGTTGATTAAACAAGCATACCTTTATCCAGTAAAAGATTTTCTAATTTTGGCACACCAAACGCCCAATGAAAGGCGTTACTGATTCATGTTTCTGCGAACCGGATTGTTGTTGACTTTGGCTGTGCTGCTGGCTGCGGGTTTTTCCGGTTGTCGCCGCGAATTTATTAATGAAGACCCCGAAGCTAAACTCAGATTTAGCACAGATACCCTCCACTTTGATACGGTTTTCACCACGGTTGGATCCATTACCCTTCCACTTAAATTGTTCAATGATTACAGCACTACGCTCAATGTGTCGAACATCAGCATCAGCGGGGGAGAGGTGAGTAATTTCAGGGCTAATGTAGATGGAGAACCCGGTGATGTGTTTACGGATATTTCCATTCCGCCATTCGATAGTCTGTACATGTTTGTTGAGGTTACGGTTGATCCGAATGCGGAAGCTTTGCCTTATGTGATTGAAGACAGTATTCAATTTATTACAAACGGAAATGAGCAACATGTTAAACTTATTGCATGGGGACAGAATGCAAATTTTCATTACGGAGAAATACTGTGCGATACGGTATGGACAGATAATCTGCCGCACGTAATTATTGGTTCTGTTTTGGTAGATACCTTGTGTCAACTTACCATTTCCGCCGGAACGGATATTTATATGCATGGTGGTTCAGCCTTTTATGTGCTGGGCTCTTTGAAAGTGTATGGTGTAAAGGATAATCCGGTTACTTTTCAGGGCGACAGGCTGGAAGATTTTTATCAGGATTTACCTGGACAATGGGAAGGTATTTATTATTTGAGGGGCAGCACCAATAACGTTTTAGACTATGCGGTTATTAAAAACGGCATTGAGGGTATTACCTCAGGATTTAGCACCAATCCGGATTTGGGAAGTTTTCTGAGTAATCAACCTGTTGTTACCATAAACAATACGATAATCTCCGACATTCAAAACAATGGCATTACCTCACTGAATAGTAAAATCAAGGCTACCAATACGTTGATTTATAATATTGGCGGATCAAATGCGGCTTTGTTTATGGGGGGTGATTATACATTTCGTCATTGCACATTAGCTGGCTATGGCTCTTCTTATCTGACACATCAAGCGCCTGTTTTGGGCGTGTTTGATTATTATGCGTTTAATACGGAAATCGTGGTGCAAAATGATTTGTCAAATGCACGTTTTGAAAATTGCATTATTTATGGAACGATTGCAGAAGGCGATGAAGTTGTGGCGGATACACTGGATACCGTTACGGTTTTTAATATGAGTTTTGATCATTGTGTGTTGCGCACCACATTAACACCTGCATTATTAAATGCAACAGATTGTTTCCTGAATCAGGAACCTGTATTTGCGAATACCGGCGAACGGAATTATTGTCCGACCACCGGTTCTCCTGCAATTAATGCCGGCATAGAAACGCCGGCAGATCCGGTTACGATTGATATCCGTGGGCATATCCGTCCGTTCGGCGCTACACTGCCCGACATCGGCGCTTATGAAACCGAAGCTGAGTAGGGTAATGGCCATACCTCAAGGCGCAGTATAGCCACATTTCACCAACATCAGACACAGCAATGCTTCAGAAGCTTCCTTTGAAGTATTTGGTAGTTACATTTTGAATGGTTAGATTTGGTAAACAAACACAATCTACCCAAACCCAAACTACCCAAACATGCTTACTTTTAACATTCAACATCAGGAGCAGTATTCACGAGGTGAATTATTGCTCAGGTCGTTTTTTGGCATATTCTATATGGCCTTACCACATATCATTGTGATGTATTTCTATATGATTTATGTGTTCATTCTTACATTCGTTGCCTGGTGGGTTATCCTTTTTACAGGTAAAACGCCGGAATTTTATTATCAGGCTTCGCTTAAGTTAAATCGTTGGTCGACCCGACTATCTGCCAGGATGATGAATTTGAGCGATGGATATCCTGCAATTGGTCCAAACGGAACTGACGATAAAACACAAGTTGATTTTCCGTTAATACATGTGGGTCGCGGCCAATTATTACTGCGTTCCTTCTTTGGATGGCTGTATGTGGGCATTCCGCATGGTTTCATGTTATATTTTCGCTATATCGGTGCTTTTCTTGTAACAATTGCGGCTTGGTTCGCTGTTTTATTTACAGGTAAATACCCGGCAAACTGGCACAACTTTGTTACAGGTACCTACCGTTGGACAATGCGTGTGAATCTGTATATGTCATTTTTATATGAACAATATCCACCATTTAGCGGTAAACCGGATCAGCCTGAAGCTGGCGAACAGCCAATTGATCAGGTAGTATAAAACGTATTACGCACAACCAAAAAAAGCCGGATGACGAGAGTTTCCGGCTTTTTGCTTGTATATGAGGGCAAACCTTACTGTACGAAGTTGCAATGCATCAACGCGTTATTCAGCTGATGCTGCACGAACGATTGGTGCTACTTTGGTACCGATGAGCTCTATCGCCTGCATGAGTTTATGATGCGGAATGCCTGCATCCATCTGAAAGGTAAATCGGGTTATACCGCCTAATGATTCGCTATGTCGCAGTATTTTTTCTGCAACTTCCTCCGGATCAGCAACCAAAAGTGCACCGTAAGTACTATTTTGTGCATCAAAGCCCATACGCGTTACCGGTGCAAAGCCACGTTCCTTTCCGATGCGGGTAAACATATCAGCATATCCCGGGTAATAATCGGCAACGGCTTCTTCTTTTGTGCGACCCACATAGCCTAATGAATGGAGACCCACTTTTAAATCAGCAGCAGCATGACCTGCTTTTGCGCCTGCTTGCCGATATAAATCAATCAGGGGTTTGAATCTGCGGGTTTCGCCACCGATAATGGCCACCATTAAAGGCAAACCTAATGTGCCGGCACGTGCAAATGATGCAGGTGTGCCGCCAACTCCAATCCAAATAGGAAGTTTTTGTTGCATAGGTCGCGGATAAACAGCTTGCTCATGTAATGCCGGTCTGAATTCTCCCGACCAGCTGATAATTTCCTGGTCACGGATTTTAAGGAGTAAATCCAATTTCTCAGTGAACAAGGCATCGTAATCATGTAAATCGTATCCAAAAAGCGGGAATGCTTCAATAAATGAACCTCTGCCCGTAACAATTTCTGCGCGACCTGCAGATAATAAATCTAAAGTTGCAAATTGCTGAAATACACGAACCGGATCAGCGGCACTTAATACGGTTACTGCGCTGGTTAAGCGAATAGATTTAGTTTGTGTGGCTGCAGCAGCCAATATCATATAGGCAGCAGAGTCTAAAAATTCTTTGCGGTGATGTTCACCCAGGCCGAATACATCCAATCCCACCTGATCAGCAAGCACAATGCGTTCAATTAAGGCGCGTATCGCCTGACTATCAGACACACCGGTATCAGCCGGTTTTCCTGCGAAACTGTCAATTCCGATTTCTATCATGAGCGCAAAAGTAGGGGATGTTGGTGGGTTTTACCTATACTTTTATGCGTGCGATGGAGCAGGTTAGAAATAAATAAACGCTATTTCAGGTTGGAGTTGTTTATGTAAGCCTCATTCTGAAAAGGTGAAAAAGCGGTATGGGGGATTTTTTTTCAAACGAGTTTGTTTTTAGGTCTATATACTTTCATTATTTTGTTTTCAGTATTAGGATATATCTGATTATGACGGTACCCGGTCTGAAGGAAGCCCCATCCTACTTGCAAATTATGAATAACTTCGCTTTATGGTTAATGGGGATGTGTTGAATAAGCTCAGGCGGTTTTGCGCTTATCAGGAGCGGTGTCATGAGGAAGTGCGCACTAAATTACTCAGCCTGAAGATTTATGGAGAAGACTTGGAAGAGGTTATGCAGGCATTGATAGAGGAAGATTTTTTGAATGAAGAACGATTTGCACGCACTTATGCAGGTGGTAAATTCAGGATGAAAAAATGGGGGCGACAAAAAATTACACGCGAATTACAGCTGCGTAAAATATCGGCGTATTGTATTCGCAAAGCCATGGAAGAGATTCCGGAAGATGATTATAACAAAACGCTTATTCAGCAATTAGATGCTGCTATGCAAAAATATACCGGTGATCCGTTTGTAGTGCGCAGCAAGGCCGCCGGGTACCTGATTGCAAAAGGGTATGAGCATGATGCAGTTTGGGAGTTAATACGCAAGAAATATCCGCACAAGAAAAGCATTTGATTGCTTAATGCTTGTAAATACCTGATTGGCATACAGTTAATTGAAAATTATTCCAGCGCGAACTTCATAGGTAATTTATACCATACATCTACAGGTTTATCATCCTGGTATCCAGGATTCCAGTTTGGCATCAAGCTTACAATGCGTAAGGTTTCAAAGTCTAAGGCTGGATGTGTTGGCTTTATAACTCTCACGTTTTGTATCTTTCCCTCTTGCGTAACCATGAACGTTACATAGCATGTGCCCGATATATTATTATTGGCAGCATACCTGGGATATATGGTTTGACTCCCCAGAAAGGTATATAATGCCTTAGTCCCTCCCGGATATTCAGGCATCCTTTCAACAAATTCATATCTTGACCCAACTTTGCCTGACCCGATGTCTTGTATTCTTGTCTTGCCTTCTGCTTTTTTTATTGTGTACCCGTTTTCTTTAAATACTTTTGTTTCTAGCAGCTTATAATCAGTATCGAAATATAAAATACTATCTAAATGGGCGGTGCTTTGTGTATAATAGTGATGTTCAGATATTTCCTTTGGTTTAAAATATTCATCCATATACCGATCATTTTCCAGAAAATGTCGAGTAACCCAAATATCATTTGCTTTCCACTTTTCTAAAATCCGCCGGTTATTGGAGTCTGTTTCAAAGTAAAACGAATTTAAGCTGTCGGGATGATAAACAGTGTAAGAATAAATCTGATAATAGGTATTATACAAAATAGTTGTGTCTTTAAACAAACCATTTGCAAAATCACTGTAAGCATATTTCATCAGGAGTTTCCCTTCTGCATCCTTTACCTGAACATATAGCGATTTGTCGCTGGGGTCAGCCGGTGTCCAGGTAGTGGCAAGATAAGCGGCCTGCCTTTCTGATTTTACCGAATTATAGCTGGCATCGTAATAGAAGTTGTCGATGGTATACTGGCTGAATAACAGTGTGCCACTGAAGCAAATGAACAGGCATGGAAGAATTACGTATTGAATTGTTTTCATGTGTACTATTTATTGGTAATTATTGACTAGAGTATTATCCGTGCGAGATATTTTGTTTTGATGGATGTTGTTTATAAGCTTGATTCCATTAGAATAAATTGCATAACAATCAACATTAAGGCCCGGTATCCTAAATATTGGAATAATTTAGGTTCCCTTCTGCGCATAAACAAAACGTTTAGGATGATGGCAAAAGTTGAACTCCCCAGACCCACCATCATTTGCATCTGCCAACCTTCCCAATGCATCAGTCTGAACAGAATGGCAATGGCGCTTACCGACATGCCTAATCCGGTAATCAATATGATTTTTTGGTGCCATGGATTTAAAGCATGCTCAATAGCAATTGGAAAATAATCCATAAAAGGTCCCTGTGTAAGCAGACCCATTAACAGGTAGCAGAAAGCAACCGTGAGCAAACCCAGCATGATCAGCTGCGGAATCGATTTGTCCAATAATTGCAATGCCAGGCCGGCCATAGCAATTAAGACGGCAACTGATTCCAGGTTCCTTAGGTAATGACCCTTTTTCATTTCCTAAAGATAAAATAAACAGCCAGAATCATACACATGAAGCCGGCAACATGGTTCCACCGGAATGTATCTGTTTTGAATACAAAGATGGCCATCACAGTAAAAACTACCAGCGTAATTACTTCCTGTAATATTTTTAGCTGAAACAGGCTCATTGGCCCGCCATATTCCTGACTGCCTATGCGGTTTGCCGGTACCTGAAAACAATACTCAAAAAAGGCAAGTCCCCAACTGATGAGAATGATGGTAAAGACTGAACTGTTTTGAAACCAGCCCAACTTTTTAAATTGCAAATGCCCATACCAGGCCAGCGTCATAAAAATATTTGATATGATAAGCAGCAGGGTAGTGAGGCTGATTTTCATGGGAGGATACTTTTTATCAATGGATGCAATTATCTAACCGAGGGGCATATTGATTTTCCATTGCAGTATCCGGTAGGGCAGGTCTTTCATGATATAAGCATAAACCTGCACTACAGGATATTACACATGGCTTAATTTAATCCACGGAAATCTACCGGCACAACTTTACTAATACCTTGTTCAGGCATCGTTACACCGTAAATAATATCCACCTCAGCCATGGTGCGCTTATTATGCGTAACAATGATGAACTGCGATTTATCGGAGAATTTTTTGATGGTGTTATTGAATTTCATGATGTTATTGTCATCCAATGGAGCATCTACCTCATCCAGAATACAGAATGGTGCAGGCTTAATGAGATATAAGGCGAACAACAAACTCATACCGGTGAGTGTTTTTTCTCCTCCGGATAACTGGTCGATTACCTGTGGTTTTTTGCCCTTAGGTTTCGCAATAATATCGATTTGCGCTTCCAGTGGATCGTAATCGTCTTTCAGGATTAAATCGCAATCATCTTCCTCGTTAAAGAGGGAGCGGAACACCATTTTAAAGTTTTCGCGAATCTGTACGAAGGCTTCATCAAATTTCTTGCGCGCTGTTTCATCTATTTCCTGAATGGTATCCAGTAAGGATGTTTTAGCCTGCAATAAATCTTCGCGTTGCGTTTTGATGAAGTCGTAACGCGTTTTCATCTCATCAAAAGCCTGTATCGCCATTGGGTTCACCTCGCCGTAATTGTCGATGCGTTTTTTAGCTGCTTCAACTTTTTCCTGCAATTCCTCGAGCGTTACATCCGTTGGTGGTTCATTATCCAGAATGCTTTCCAACTCAACCTGGAACTCTACCCAAAGTCTTTCCTTAATACCGGCTAATTGAACTTTTAATTCATTTAAACGGTCTTTGATGCTGCTCAGGGTATGTTCGCTGCTGTCTTTCTTCTTTTGAAGGGCTTTAATTTTATCTTCCGTTTCTGCAACCTCTCCGCGACTACCATAATAAGTTTCTTCTTCACGCTGCAACATTTGTTCCATTACTGTTTTCTCGTCGTAGAGTTTCAGTAAGGCTTCTTGCATGGAGGTGATTTTCGTCTGATTTTCAGCAATTTCATCTGTTACATCCTGCAATTGTTTTTTGCTGCTTTCTACGGTAGCAACAGCTTCATCATGTCGCGTGCGTTTATAATCCAGATCCTGCTGAACGCTTTGGAATCGGTTAAACTGCTGATGGTATTTAATGTTCTCCTGGTTATATTGGTTGCTGTGGATGGTTAATTTATCAGCCACCTCACGATAAGCAACCTCCATATCCAGCAACTCGCGTTGACGCTGCTCTTTTAATTCTAATTGTTTTTCATGCAGCTCATTCAGTTTGATGCTTTCGGCATCAGATTCCTGGATTTGTCGCAAGAATGCTTCTTTCTTATCTTCCATTTGTTGCAATAATTGCTCAATGGATTCGATGCGTGCCTTGGTGCTGATATGTTGCTGAACGACTTTATTTAAATCTTCCCGACCTTGTTGAATTTGTCGGTCAAGACCGCTCTGCTGTAATTCCGTTAACTTGCTTTGCTTTTCTTTTAAGTCGTTGGCGAGTATGCTCTCTTCTTCCTGGAAGGTCTTGATTTCTGCTTCCATGGTTTCAAGCGTTTTTTCACGGCCAATACGCTTGCCTTTAAACAGGCCTACACTACCACCTGATATGGCTTTACCTGATTTGGCAATTTTACCGGATTGATGCAGCAGATGTATTTCGGTATTATTGTGCTGCGCACTGGTTGTAGCAAAATCATCCTCTGCACGAATAATATATACGTTGCCCAGTAAATGATTTACCAGATTACGGTATTTATCATTAACCTGCACAACTGATGCCGCAGAAACCAAACCGGAAATATCCTGACCTGCTTTACTGTCTTTGAATTCTGATAACAAGAAGAAATTGGCGCGACCTTTTTCTTTGTTAGCGAGTTCATTTACGGCCTCAATGGCATGAGTCATATCCTGCACGATATAATAATTCAGCCATGGATCTAAGAAACTTTCGATAGCTGTTTTATAGGCATCCTGACAACTTACCACATCACTCAGCAGCGGTGATTCTTTCATGCTGGCCACATTGCGTTTGAGGTATTTGATGGATTCAGGAAATCCTTCAAAACTTTCAAACATATTTTTGGTCAGGTTGTACTCATTCTTTTTGGCGTCAAGCTTGCGACGTGCATTTCCAACCTCGTTGCGCGATTTTTCAATTTCGCGTTGCAGGGCCTGAATGCTCTGTTTTAAATCCTGATCCTGTTTGATGAGGCTGTCAACGGCTGCCTGAGCTGCAGTGCGGGCTTCTTCATGTGTTACCACTTCAATGCGGAGTGGTTCCAGTTTATCAGTATGAGAGCCTCTGTCGCTTTCGATATTGCCCAATTCGCGATTGTAGTTTTCCAATCGCACTTTGTTGATGGCAATCTTTTTATCGATGTCGTATAATTCGCGTTCGGCTGATTTGAATACGTTTTGTGCACCCTCTAATTTTTCGCGAACCGCATCATGATCAACTTTTGCCTTTTCGAGAGCTTCCATAAAGTGTTGCAAACTCTGCTTAATGGTAATGAGTTTTTCATTTTCTTCTGCAACACGTAATTCTAACTGTTCAATATCGCCTTTTGTTGAGGCAATGTATTGTTCAGCGTCTTCAATATTCTTATGTAAGGTAACCTGTTTTTCTTCTAAGAATTTTGTTCTTTCCTTGGTGAGATTCGCATCGTTTTCTTTTTGGTGAATCTCATTTACAACGGCATTCAGGTCCTTTTGCAGTTTGCTGAGCGATTGCTCCTTATCGATAAGGGCAGTTTTTTTATCCGCAATACTCGCTTCCAGTGCATCAATTTCAGCTTCGATGGCAACTTTAGAGTCGCTTTCAAATGTTTGCTGATTGCTCAGCTGTTTGTAAATGTCTTTATGTGATTGCAAAGTAAGCACCGCAAAATCAATACTGTTTACTTTGTAATCGCTTTTTAATTTTTGATAGCGCTGTGCACGCTTGGCTTGTTTTTCGAGTTCTTTGAGGTTGTTTTCAATTTCAAATAATAAGTCCTCAACCCGATCTAAATCCAATTGTGTAGCTGATAATTTATTCAGCGTTTCTTTTTTGCGCGATTTGTATTTACTGATACCGGCGGCCTGTTCAAATAATTTTCGGCGGCTGTTATCCTTATCGTGCAGAATATCGTCCAACATACCCAGCTCGATGATGGAATAGGAGTCGGTGCTGATACCGGTATCCATAAAAAGGTTATGGATATCCTTCAATCGGCAGGTTACGCCGTTAATGCGGTATTCACTTTCGCCGGTTTTAAAGTAGTGGCGGCTAACGGTTACGGTGCTGAACTCGGTAGCCAGCAGGTTCCGTGTATTTTCAAAAGTCAGGCTCACTTCGGCCATGCCGGAGGATTTCCTGTTCTTGGTTCCGTTGAAAATGAGGTTCTCCATCCGTTCAGTACGGAGGGCAGTAGGCTTCTGCTCGCCGAGTACCCAGCGAATGGCATCCACCACATTTGATTTACCACAGCCATTCGGCCCAACTACACCGGTGATGTTCTCATTGAAATGCAGAACCGTCTTGTCCGCAAAACTTTTGAACCCCTTGATCTCTAATGTTGACAGTTTCATAGTTATAAGAAGGGCTCAAAAATAACGGAACGGTTGAGCCTACATCAAAAAACGCAGCATATTTAAATTAACAATTGTGGATAAATGCCGCTTTGTAAAGGTTGCAGTTATACTGCACCGCCGTTTTGGTGTGTATAACGGCAGTTTCAGGCAGTTTTGTATCTTCGTGGAGGTATGGATTCTATTTGGAGCCTTTTGATTGTTTTTGGTTGGATTATCCTGATGAACCTGGGTGGGCGGTTTGTTAAACGCCTGTTGGGTAACGAGGAAACACCGAAAAAGCCAGTATCAAAGCCTGTTCAGCCGGAATCCGGACCTATGCAGGAACAATCTCCGGAGGAAATTTTCAAGGAAATCAGGCGGAAACTGGAGGAGCAGCGTAAAAAGCAGGCTACCTCAACCCGTAAGCAGGTGCTGGTAGATGAACCTGAAAAACAGGTTATATACAAGCAGAAGGAAGTGATGTCGGCACGTGAAAAGCGCTCCTCAGGCGAGTTTCAGGAGGCCATAGCCAAAGCACGTAAAACGGAACATGATGCTGAGCAACATCATTTGGAGCAAAAAAGCATATTGTTAGAATCTAATGAGGACCAGTATCCTGAATTTGACCTCGACCTACGGAATTCCATCATTGGCAGTATAATTCTGGAGCGACCTTACTCGTAAAGAAACTGCACCGTACTTCTTGACCTTTGTTCCAGATAGATTTTCTTTCCCTGAGTCAATTGATGTAAAATAGCATCATCATAATGCCTGACTGTCAGTAGTTGCAATTGCGTATTTTCTTTGATCTGCACATCAGAATAACTTTCGCGCAACTCGGCTATAAGTGGATTTAAGGCATAAGGATTATAATCCACTACGATACTTACACTTTGTGCGGCTATTTGAATAGTATTTATCCGAAGTCCGTGTTTCGAAAACAATGCATAGATGTCTGACATCTGCACATCAGCAACAAATGTGGTTTTGCTCGGTGTGATGGAAATCAGACTTTGTCCCGATTTATGCATAATCACAGGAGGGTAGGCAATAAATTTTCCATCCGTGGCAATGGTTGTTCCTGAAGCCGTTGGGTCTAAAAAGGAACGCACATATAATGGGATACGTTTTTGACGGAGCGGATAAATTGTTTTGGGATGTATAACCGATGCGCCGTAATAGGTCATCTCAATTGCTTCGTAATATGTGAGTTCCGGCAATAACACTGCGTCAGGAAATTTCTTTGGGTCGCCGGATAAAACACCGGGTACGTCTTTCCAAATCCATTGTCCTTCAGCATCCAGGGCATGTGCAATGATGGCTGCGGAATAATCAGAACCCTCACGGCCTAGTGTAATCGCATCCCCATTCGCTGCCACGCCAATGAATCCTTGAGTAACTACAAGTCCGGAATTCAATAGGGATGGCAATTGCGACTGAATAGCAGTTGTTGTTTTCTCCCAATGCACATTACCGGCCCGCCAGGTATCGTCTGTATAAATTAGCTGCCTTGCATCAGCCCAGGTATTGTTTATTCCTGCTGCTTTCAAAAACATACTCAGGATAGAACTGGAGAGTAATTCGCCCGCCTGCACAATTTGGTCGTAAAACCTAGGAAAAGGCATACCGCCATTTTGTTCGGCTTGTGTAAGGATGAAATCAAAAAAATAATCCAGATTAGCCTCTAGTTGTAAATCCTGTACAATGCGTTCATGCTGATGGCGTAAGAGGTTCAACTGTTCGCTATAATCTTGTTTTTCATAGGCAAGCTCAGCAATATGCTCAAGCGCATTTGTTGTTTTGCCTATTGCGGACACCACCACTACCAGTTGTTCATCCGGAAATAATCTCAGAATGGCGGCAACATTACGCACACCTGCTGCATCCTTTACTGAAGCCCCTCCGAACTTGAATACCTTCATGCTGCAAAAATAAACTAAAATCTATGCCCATCAGCACTATTCACCCTGGTCATCGGTGATGGCCTTTATGTGGATATAGCTTTTTTGTCCAAACCTTTTTTAGTACCTTTAAATAGTCTAACATATCCCAAAACGCTATCCTTATGCGAAAAAAACAAGTTCTACTCTTACTGATCGGTATTTTATCACTTTCAGCCATACACGCTCAACAAGTACTCAAGATCAATTTTGACAATATCAAGCAAAAAATTGATGACAGTACGAATATATTTTATTATCCCAGCCTGATTAGCCGGGCGAAAGCTTTGGATACCACGATGACCGGAGATGATTATTTTATGTTGTATTACGGAAATGCATTTTATCCGGCATACAATCCTTATGCAGTAAGCGACGTCGAGGATGCTTTTTTTGAATTAATTGATAAAGAGAAATATGCCGAAGCGATTACACAGGGTGCATTGGTGCTCAACGAAAACCCTGTGAACTTAAAGATTGCGTATTACATGATACTCTGTTACCATTTATCAGGTGATACACAAATGGCGCGTAAATATGCGCACTTGTTTTTTGGCATGCTCAATGCAATTATGGTGAGTGGTGATGGCAGAAGTGTAGAATCAGCCTATGTGGTACTGAAGGTTGCAGATGAATATATGGTACTGAATGATATGAATTTGACCTCGGCCGGACAAGCGCTTGTTGGTATGACGGATAAATTAACCATTGAAACGAAAGGTCAGAAGCCACCTAAAGGGGAGAAAAAAATAAAGGAATTATATTTTAATGTTGAGATGCCTTTTGGCTACATGATTAAGCAAACACAAAAAACAGATTAATAATCCGTTCATTCGTATGCAGTCAGCAGCAGACCGGGTGCTTAAAGCTTTAAGTGAAGGGCATATGATTACCGGATTCGTAGAAATACCGGCTGATAAATCTAGTTTTAAGCAAGCCATCACTATTCAACTCTTTGGGTTTAAAGTGGCTGATATCGGATATCAATTAATTATAGAAAAATATTACACCGGACATTTTGATGGTGAACTCACAAAAAAACATCGAAAGTTTGAATCGCCGGATGACCTCGCTTTATTTGTGCATCAACATTACAGCATTTCAATAGCCGCATTCACGATTCATGCCATGCATATCAAAAGTGATTTTGAGGTGAATAGACCTGAATAAACTGTTTTTTACACTTAAACCTGAATTTTGAAAACTAGGTTGGATTTGAGTAGAACACCAACAACTAACACGTTACCGATAGTTTTCAAGCATTTTAGTGGCAGCGGAGTTATGCCAATTTTGTCGCTGCGATTCCAATTCCTGATATTCCGATTTGTAATATTCAGTGGTCATTTCGTCTTTATATTTATTAAGCAGGTTGATATAGGAGTCTATTATCTCGTCCAATTGTTTCAGCCGGAATTTATATTCCATAATTTCCTGTGCGCAATCTGTGCCTGCATTGTGGCAAGTTTCGAAGGCTTTGCCCGCTTTAGTCAAGTCATCGTGACATGTATATAATTTACCCTGCAAATCTGTAATTAATGCTTGAATTTTAGCTGCTTTTGCCTGGTCTTTAAATGATGCCTGGCCATTCAATTGGGCCATCCGGTCAATGTAAAAATTGGATCGGTTAGAGGTGTCAGTAAACACAATAATTTGCTTTCCGTTAGAAGCCACACCATCTACTATATAGTCTAATTCTTCATTGTAACCTCCGCCACTTAAAATAGGGTAATTCTTTGATCGCACAGATGTGTTAAAGGGATCCCATCCATACTCTATATAATAATGCTGATTATCAGATGGCTCCACATTTTTTGGCACCTGATGTGTTTTGGCATTATAAAATTCTTCTTTTTTAACTTTAGTTATGGTGTTATTTTGAATGACATAGGAGGCGCCGGATTCACCCACCAGAAAGTGTCTTGTTGTGTTTTCTTCATCTACATACAATTTGTGAAACTCGTCTTTTATGGTGCCCATCCAACCTAGCTTTTTCGAATTGAAATCGAAGTAGGCTAAATATTTTTTATTGCCCTCCGACATGTAAAATACATAAAATCCATTTTCCTGATCAGCTAGAACAAATCTTGGAGCTGCCCCGTACACCGTTTGAAATGTTTCTGTCCACGCATCATATAATATTACAGGATAGTTTATCTTTTCAATTTGATCTGCGTAGTAATTCATATTACAATAATAAAGGAAGGTGTGGTTGTCAGGCATGAGAATACAATTAAGCTTAGTAGGTGTAATAGATCCAAAATATGTAGCTACATTGTTCGCTCTGTCCCGGCCATAATTATCCTCAGGAATCGGAAGTTTGTTTAATATAGAATCCGGAAAATGAATATCTCTTCTATCACCGGTTTTAAGGTCGAAAGTGTGCACGGCAATACCGTTTTGTAAACCCATGTCACAACTAATGTAACCGGTTTTTTCGTTGGCAATAATTTGACAATATTTGGCATTATGCTGACAATCGGGTCCGCGTTCACTGTCGAAGTACATACCGGAAACACGCTGCCCGGAGCAGAAGATATGACCAACTGGTTCAAAATACCCATTCGGAAAGGATATCACCATGAAATTTTCAGAAAAGTATGGGATATAGCCTTTCGTTTTTTGTTCGTCGGGCGACTTGACGCTTCGTGTAGAATCCTGAAAGATATAATAATGCTCGTCAATTTGAATAAGCTGAGCAGATGCTGTACTCGAGAATAAAATCAGGCCAATTGCAATTGCTAAGGATGTCTTAATCGTCATCTTTTTCATATACACACTTTCTGGCTGAAAATTATGTAATCAATTCCAATTTGCCAATTTTGACACAATTGAAATACAACATGGAACTATAGGATAATAACTCAGACGCATTTGGTCGGTATGCTTGAACTTTAATACATTTGGTCGGGAAATAGTTACACGCGCATGAAATGTTTAATGAAAAGCTTTACACTGTATTTCGCAATTTTCGCTTGCTTGCTCGCCGGCACTGCACATGCGCAAATGCCATCCACCTTGTCGAACACCGAAAAAATCTATGGTGTTTCCAAATTTTGGCAGGAGGTGAATTATAATTTTGTTTATCTCAATCAGATTGACAGGGCTGCATGGGATAGTATATATAAAGTTACAATTGAACGCGTACAGCAAACAAAAGATGATTACACCTATTATCAGGAACTCGAAAAAATGTGTGCTTTCTTAGGGGATGGTCATACCAATGTGTATTATCCGCAGGCCATATCGCAGCAACTCATGACAACCATGTTTGGGACCTATCGACTGTTTCTGACCAATTTTGATGGTAAAGCTATTATTACCAGAGTAAATCCATCAAAAAAAGAGGAGGTGCCTGTAGGTAGTGAAATTATCACAGTAAATGGCATGCCGACAGCAGCCTATATGCAACAATTTGTGACACCTTACGTGTGCAGTTCAACAGATTATGTTCGGCAAAATGAAAGTGTATATCGCTTATTAAGAGGGGAGATGGGACAAACCTTTGTTATTGAAATCAAAACGCCTGCTGGTATTAAGCGTACTCTCACCCTGACACATGCGCTTTCTGACGAACAGGAGGTGTTTCCGCCCTTTCAGGAAATTGGCTTACTCGAGCATCGTATGTTGCCCGGTGATATGCAATATCTGGCTTTGAACGGTTTTGGAGATGAGCAAATAGATAGCTTGTTTCATGCGGTGTTACCACAATTATATCAGGCTAAAGCCCTCATCATCGACTTGCGAAACAATGGAGGTGGCAGCACAAATATCGGGTTTGATATACTTCAGTATTTTACTGAAGATTCGGTATTATATGGGTCAAAAAATATTACGCGGGAGCATATGCCTGTATTCAAGGCATGGGGTGCATTTCTCACACCGCAGGATACCATGCAGGATAATCAGGATTGGGGGATGACCAAAGCTGAGATGACTAAAGCCTATTTAATGGCGCAGGATAATTATTATAGCACATTTCCGTACGAGCCAACAAAAATTACTATTACAGATAAGCGTATTGTAGTGCCAACTGTTGTATTATTTGGCAATAACACGGCATCTGCTGCAGAAGATTTTTTAATTTATGCAGATAACATTCCGCATTTCACCTTTATGGGTGATAGAAGTTATGGCAGCACTGGACAGCCTTATCTTTTTGATCTCCCCGGTGGTGGAAGAGCACGCATTTGTACAAAACAAGATGTATATCCTGATGGTCGCGCATTCGTAGGTGTTGGTGTTATTCCGGATATTGTCGTAAAACCTTCCATTGAAGATTATATCACGAATAAGGATGTAGTGCTCGAAGCCGCTCAAAAATATCTGGCCGAAAAATTGGCAACCGGCAAGAAATAATGCCAGACCACACAACAAGTCGGCGCTTTCATTTGGTAACCGGTATATTTGCGCCACAATAAATTTTTATGTCATTACCGAATATATTTTCAACTGAAGTTACCGAGCAGATTATTGCACGTATTCAGAAACTGACACCGCAAACAACACCATCCTGGGGGAAAATGTCAGTTGCACAAATGTGCGCACATTGCTGTGTAACCTATGAAATGGTTTATGAAAACAAGCATAAGCAGCCAGGTGCTTTTATGCGATTCATTTTGAAAGTCTTAGTAAAGCCAACTGTAGTTGGAGAGAAGCCCTACAAACGCAATTCGCAAACGGCTCCGGCTTTTTTGATTACAGATGAAAGAGATTTTGCAAACGAGCAAAATCGCCTGATTGCCTACATTCGCCGCGCACAAAAGGATGGTGCTGCATTTTTTGATGGAAGGACATCTCATTCCTTTGGGAAATTGACTCTAGCAGAGTGGAATAACATGTTTTATAAGCACTTAGACCACCACCTGACGCAATTTGGTGTTTAACAGCCTGCAGGATGCACACAGAGGGCTTAAAGCCATTTCCGGCACGTAATCCATTCGCGTTCATACTGCACGCCATACGTGTCGTAAAAACCCATGGCAGGGGTATTCCAGTCTAAAACCTGGAATTTCATAAAAGCATTGCTTTCACGGGCAATACGTAAGACTTCGTCGAACAACAGCTTGCCGAGGCCTAAGCGGCGATAGTCAGACTGAACAACAAAATCTTCCAGCCACAGGTATTTACCTTTCCAGGTAGAATAGGCCGTATAATAAAGTGCCATGCCAACCAATTGACCTGTTTCAGGGTTGATGGCAACCACCGCATCAAAGGCGCCTGAACTGAAATCCTGTTGAAACATGGCCTGTGTTGTCAGTACCTGGTCGGCGGCTTTTTCATATACAGCCAGTTCGTGAACTAAACCGTGAATGGAGGGCACATCTGCTAATTGTGCTTTACGTATTTCAAACTGCATATCGCAAAGGTAATGGCCTTCAGGGGTTCAAAACCGCAACATGCGATTTTTGGCCCGTATTGACCGCATAAAGGCCAGCATACCCATGATTCTGGTAAGGTAATTGCCTGATAATGAGCCTTCTTCACTACCTTTGCAGCCCAATCTACTACTATGAAGGTTAAAACACTTGGTGAATTTATCGTAGAAAGGCAGTCAGACTTCCCCTTTGCCACTGGTGAGTTAACACGTTTATTAGCCGATATCAGTATTGCCGCTAAAATCGTGAACCGCGAGGTGAATAAAGCCGGATTAGTAGACATTTTAGGCGCTCAGGGAACAGAAAACATGAGCGGTGAAACCCAGCAGAAGCTGGATGTTTACGCCAACAATCAGTTTATGAGTGCGCTGATGGCCGGCGGTGAAGTATGTGGTTTTGCCAGTGAAGAGGAAGATAACTTTATCAGTTTTGACGGAGCTATATCTAAATCCGGTAAATATGTGGTGATGATTGACCCGCTGGATGGTTCCGGAAATATTGATGTGAACGTTTCTATCGGGACGATTTTCTCCATTTACCGTCGTCTCAGTCTGAGCGGTGGCGCAACACTGGAGGATTTTCTGCAGCGTGGAACCGAACAGGTGGCTGCAGGCTATATCATTTATGGTTCTTCAACCATGATGGTATACACAACCGGTTTTGGTGTGAATGGCTTTACGCTCGACCCCAGTATAGGTGAATTTTGTTTGTCGCACCCCGATATTAAAATCCCAACCAAGGGTATTATCTACTCCATTAATGAAGGTAACTACGTGCATTTCCCTGAGGGTGTAAAGCGTTATATCAAGTATACCCAGGAAGAAGATCTCAAAACAAATCGCCCTTACACAAGCCGTTATATTGGCTCTCTGGTGGCTGATTTTCATCGAAATATGCTCAAAGGCGGTGTATATCTCTATCCTGAAACAGCCAAATCGCCAAAAGGAAAATTGCGTTTGTTGTATGAATGCAATCCTCTGGCATTTATCGCTGAGCAGGCGGGTGGGGTAGCAACCAATGGTAAACGTCGGATATTGGAGATAGAGCCAAAAGAGTTACATCAGAAAACCCCTTTTTACATTGGCTCCAAAGCCATGGTTGACAAGATACAGGAGTTTTTGGAGCGCCACCCGGAAGTAGGCCATTAATCGAGTCCTAAGCCGCTCTGCTGCTGGTTTTCATATCCTGTATCCGGTGGCAGATTTGGCAAGTCGGCCGTTGCCTGCGCCAGTGCATCGCAGCGTTCATTTTCCGGGTGTCCTGCATGACCTTTTATCCAGATGAACTTTACTTTATGACGGGCATAGCTGCGCATTAAGCGCATCCAGAGATCCGCGTTTTTCTTTCCTGCAAAGCTTTTTTGCATCCAGCCGTATATCCAGCGCTTTTCGATAGCCTCGCATACATATTTAGAATCTGTATAAATAGTGATGTCTAAGCCTTCCTTAGTCATGGCTTCTAATCCGGCAATCACAGCCATCAGCTCCATTCTGTTGTTTGTGGTGCGTCGAAATCCGCCTGAAAGCTCCTTTTCGTGCCTCCCATAGCGCAATATGGTGCCGAAACCACCCGGTCCCGGATTACCTTTTGCCGACCCATCTGTATACATCTGCACCATATTGTTGATACTCCAGTTTGCGCACGTAAAGAAAATACATAATTTTTACATCTGTATTCATCCTGAAATAACACACACACAAATGAAACAAGTTATTACAGTGCCTTGTATTTGCCTGCTGCTGGTCTCATGTACCGGTCAGGACCGCGGAGCCATAGACCCAGACACATTGGCAAAAAAGATGTTTGATGCGGTTCGCAATAATGCTGAACCTAAATCAGAACTCTTACTTCCGGATAAAGGAACGTACCGCAAAATTGAAACCGAAATGGGCCGTGAACCTGCTGATTTAGATCAGGCCTATAGCCAGTTTCTGGAATATGCAGCCGCTGCTTTCGCAGATGCAAATGCAAAATCTGCAACCTGGGAACAGGCCACATACACACGCTCGAATTTTACGGAATCAAAACTGGAAAAGCTTCCGGTAGCACGTATTACCATCAAATTTATGGCGAATAATGAACCCCTTAAAATGGAATGTTCAGCCATTAAATTTAACAACAGATGGTATTATTACGGCGATATCGTTTGGCTGGATAAACCGGAATAATCAGGTCTTACCTACAGGTATAATCCACTGAATTTCAATCCGGTGCGGGCGAAGTATGCAATAATAGAATGCACTAATCCGTTTATTATCAACAACAACTTGTTCATTCATTTGTGTATGTATTGAACGCTTCTACACGTTTATAGCCGTAATTTCGGCGCGATTTTAGCTTAGCCATAATTATACCCTTAAAGGGAACGATATGATTTATAAAAAAGGAATTTTATGTCTGCTCACGGCCTTGGCAGTGGCTTATACCCAACCGCTTTCCGCACAGCAGTCAATGGTGTATACCGACCTGTATGCCAATTATAAGAAGGGTCTCGAGTTGTTTGAACAAGGTATGTATGCCACCGCTCAGGAGCACTTTAACCTGATAGCTGAAGTGAAACCCGAAGGCACCGACGGCGAGATTTTTAATTATATCTCGAACAGCAGCTACTATGCCGCTATCTGTGCTATTGAGCTGGGTAATCCTGACGCAGAGAAAATGATGCTCGATTTTGTATACAACCATCCGGGCCATGTTTTGCTTGGATCGGCATACAATCAGCTTGGCCGTATCTATTACAACAAAAAGGAATACACCAACGCCGCTACCTGGTTTGAAAAAGTAGATATTAAAGATTTGTCGCTCGAAGAACGCGATACCTATAAGTTTCAATATGGATATAGCCTATTCAATAAAAAGCGATTTACTGAAGCGAAGGTGATGTTTGCCGCATTAAAGGACAAACCACAAAGTCAGTATTATAACGGAGCAAATTATTATTACGGGTTTATACAACAGGATGAAGGGAATTATGAAAATGCGCTCACCTGTTTTAACGTTGTAAAAGATGTTTCACCTTATTCAAGTGTAGTGCCTTACTACATTACAAATATTTATTTTCAACAGGGAAAGTACGACAAGGTTATCAGTTATGCTGAGCCTTTAATGGCTGATACCAAACTGGTGTATTATTCTGAAATAAACAGCTTATTAGGACAAGCCTATTTTTATCGCAATAATTACAAAAAGGCATTACCGTATCTTACTTACTATATTGAGAAATCAAAATCCATACGTGATGAAGACTACTATCAGGTAGCTTTTGCTCAATATAAAACGGCTGATTACAAAGGTGCTCTGCTTACATTAAAGGAAACCAGCGATGATAATGATACCCTTTATCAGCATATACAATTTCTGTATGGTAAATGTTATTTAGATCTCGATAAAAAAGAAGAAGCACGAAATGCCTTTATGGAGGCCTCGCGCATTGGAATTGATAAAACCATACATGAAGAAGCCTTATTTAACTATGGCAAGCTGAGTTATGAATCAGGGTATGCAACAGCTGCGGTTGAAGCTATGCAGGATTATTTGAAAGCATATCCGAAAGGCGCCAATAAAACAGAAGCACAGGAATTGCTGGCAAATGCCTTACTGAGCACGAACGATTATGTAGCTGCAATGGAAGTGATTGATGATATTCAGGTGAAAACACCTAAACTCAAAGAGGCCTATCAGCGCGTATCTTATTTTAGCGGAGTGCAATTATACAATCAAAAGAATTTTGATGACGCTGAAAAAATGTTCATGCAGTCACTGGAAAATCCGATTGATATTAATTTGCAAGCCGCATGTTATTTCTGGATTGGTGAAATCAGATACCAGGAACAGAAATACGCACTGGCTATTAATAATCATGTGAAATTCCAGGATTTATCAAAGGTAGCCAAAAGCCTGCCTCCTGAAACTAAAACATCATTTAGCGATTATACAATTGGTTATAGTTATTTCAAGCAGAAGTCATATACCAATGCAGCTACTTATTTTAATAAGGTGACCACTGCATTGAAACCTTCTACCAAAGATATTACACAAAATAACGTGTATATAGATGCTACCTTACGTTTGGGGGACACTTATTTTATGTCGAAAGACTATAAAAAAGCCGAAGCTAGTTACACAAAAGTGATTGACAATAATGGCAAAGGTGTTGATTATGCCTTATTTCAAAAAGGGATGCTACAAGGATTACAAAGCAATAATGCAGGCAAAATTACCACCCTGCAAACGCTTACTTCTAAATATCCCACAAGTTTATATGTGGATGACGCTATGTATGAAATAGGAAATACCTATTTTGTAATGCGTCAGAATGGAAATGCAATCGGCGCCTTCAAAGATTTGATTGCAGATAAGCCGAATAGCAGTTATATGTTAAAGGCATACCTCAAATTAGGCTTGATTTATTATAATGAAAAAGATTATGATAATTCAGAGAAGTATTATAAGCTCGCTTACGAACTGGCACCTAATAGCCCTGAAGGGCAACAGGCAAAAGACGGCTTGCTCGATATCGTAAAAGCAACCGGTAAAACAGATGCTGCAGATGGTGTAGTGCCGGTGTCGCAGCTTGATGAACAGAAGTATAATTATGCCAAGGATAAATTCGACATGGCAGAATACAGTGGAGCTGCCATTGCCTTTACAGATTATCTGAAAGAATTTCCAAGTGGAGCCTTTAAATCTGAAGCACAATTTTATCGCGGTGAATCTTATTATAAAGTTGAACAATACAATAAAGCCCTGCCAGATTTTGAGGCGGTAATCAAAAGCAACAAAACCAAATTGCTGGAATACGCCTTAGTGCGTGCCGCCTGGATAGAGTATTATCAAAATGAAGACTATCAAACAGCCTATACCTATTATGAGCGTTTGTATGAAGTTGCTGATTATAAAGAAAATACTTTTGTGGCTTTGGTAGGGATGTTACGCACTGCCTATTATCTGAATGATTACAATGAGGTTATTGTAAACGCCAACCGCATCTTAAACAGTGATTTGGTGACAAACGCTGAGCGCATTGACGCACATTACTATAGTGGTCAGGCCCATTTGGCAAACAACAGCATTGATAAAGCCTATGATGCCTTTAGCAAAGCGGCAGCCTTAACAACAAATGAGCTGGGTGTTGAATCTCGTTTCCACATGGCGGATATCCTTTTCCAAAAAGGTAAATTGGATGAATCAAAAGCCAAGTGTAATGAAATCATTAACGACCTGCCGTCATATGATGAGTGGATTATCAGAAGTTATATTCTGATTGCTGATATTGCTGCAGCCAAAGGTGATTTTGCTCAGGCAAAAGCGACACTTAATAGTATCATAGATAATTATACCGGAGATCCGTCGCTGGTAGATTTGGCCCGCGAAAAACTCGCGCAAATTGAACAAATGGAAAAATCAGGTAAACGCAAGTCTGAACCTGAAGATACAAATGATGAATTGGAACTTAATTTCGACAATAACTAAACGTATTTCGATGAAGCAGAATCTGAAAGTATTCGTTGCACTTACACTGAGCCTTGCGTGCACACAATTAGTGCGGGCGCAAAATGTAGGTGATGAAGATGTAGTTGTTGTCAGCGGCTACAATCCGGTTTTATCCGATGCGGTTAAGGAAACCTTTGAGGCAAGTACGCCAAAAACGGATATTAAACCGGAGGAGCAAACCTATTCAATACCTATTGATTTTTATCAGGTTGAATATCAGCCCGTAAAAGTTAAACCTATCCGATTGCCGGATGCGAAACCGGAGGAGTTAGATCTGGTTTTTGTAAAAGCGGGTTTTGGTACACAATTGACGCCCATAGCAGAAGCTTATTATAACAGCAAGCGTAGCAAAAAGTATCAATATGGTTTGTATGGCAAGTATATATCTTCCAACGCACAAACCGAATTCCAGAATTATATGGACGCACGTGCTGGAGGTAATGCCAAATTCTATTTTGATGATAAATATGCATTACCCATAAATGCGTTTTTCCGGACCAGCACCTTGTATTATTATGGCATTGATTCTATTGCAGATGCAGGGGCAACAGAAGCTGACCTGAGGCAACGTTTCATGCGCTATGGATTTGATGTTGATTTTCACAATATCGGTGATAACCCGCTTAATATGGATTTTGGTATAAAGGCCGGATTAAAGGGTATTCGCGACATCAATGGATATGGTGAATTAAATCCTTTTGCCTCAGCTTGGGGTGAAAAGGAACTCGAAAATAATAGCATAGCCGGAGCAGATGTTTCTCTTGAATTTTTTAATTACAACGGCGCAACTACCTATCAGAATTCACTGGTCGGTGTTAAACCGTATTACAAAATGATTACCGATCAATATGCCCTCGTTGCAGGAATTGAAACGAAAGTAGATAAAGCAAGCAATGCATTTGTGTTGCCTGATATCCAGTTTAATTATGATTTAATTGGCGATAAGTTTGTTTTTGTTGCCGGATGGCAGGGACATTTACAGGTGAATAATTTCTATAACCTGACAGAAGAAAATCCATTTATTCTGGATACACTCACATTTGTGAATACGCCAATCAACGAAATCTTTGCCGGGTTAAGAGGTTCTACCAGTGGAAATTTCAGCTTTGCTGCTAAGGGATATCAAAAACTGGCTTCTGATATGCCGTTTTATGTAAATGACAGCGCAGATATTAAAAGATTCGATATTGTTTACAGCGATGCTACTATCTGGGGCGGTTCATTGGAGCTGAGTTATTTTGATTCTGATCGTTTCCGTGTTACCGGTTCAGTAAATATGTTTAAGTTTTCTGAACTGAAATCGATAGATCAGGCTTACCATCGTCCGAATCTTGAATGGACCATCAGCGGTATGTATCGTTTTAATAAAAAGATGCAGATGACGGCGGATGTTTTCGGAGTGAATAAATCTTATGCCTTACTGCCTGGAGATATCACCGAAGAAATTAAGGGGGCTGTCGATTTAAATATTTCGGCGATGTATGTGTACTCCAAGTACTTCAACATCTTTGTTAACGTAAATAACATAGCAAACTATAAATACCAACGGTATTACAACTATCCATCTTATGGCATTCAGGCCCTTGCCGGATTGTCGTTCTCGTTTTGAACATTCGGTGGATTTCTTTCTGTGTTAACAATCTGTTAGTACACGATTTTTGCCAGTATCCAAGGGATACTCGTGCAACAGGTAACTCAACATATTGTAAAACTGCTCTATAAACACAACTGTGTTGTAGTGCCGGGTTTGGGTGGATTTGTGGCTAATTACCAGCCTGCAAAAGTGCATCCGACCTCGTTCATCTTCAATAGCCCGAGTAAATCTGTTGCGTTCAACGTGCACTTGTCTACAAACGATGGCCTGCTTGCCGATTCCATTGCTCAGGAGGATGGAATCTCCAGAAGCGCTGCTGAGGCCCAGATTCTGCACTTTGTTGACACTATTCGCACCGCCTTGGCTGAGCAAAAACCGGTTAAACTGGCGGGTATTGGCCGTTTAACTATGGACGTTGAAGGGCAAATTCGGTTTTTGCCTGATAATGCGCAAAATTTCCTGCTCCAAAGCTATGGTCTGCCATCCTTTACAGCTCAACCTGTTCTGCGTGAACGGGTTATTGAACCGGAACCGGCCAAACCTGTGCAGCACATCGCACCAAAAAAGAAACGCAAGTCGTCCGACGCCCTGTTACCCATCGCCGCTGTGCTCTTAATTGCCATGTTTGTTATGCAGGTATTCGTGCAGAAAAACATGAGTGGCTTTAACTATTCAGAAATTTTGGGTCTCCGAAAACTAGACCCCAGATATAGTCTTGAACTCGAACGGTATAAGCCGATCACGTACAAGATAAATAAGTCCATCACGTATTTCCGGAAAACTACACCACCTGTACCGGATTCTTTGACGGTAAACAGCGAGGTTTTACCCGAACAGGTTGTTTCAACGCCTGTAACTGCCAACAGCACTTACTTTGTTTCTGCAGGTAGTTTCTATTCAGCCGCTCAGGCTCAGAAGGTTGTGGATAAAATTGCAGCCATGGGTTACCAGGGTTACGTAAAACCTTATGGTAAATATCAGGTAGCGGCAGTTGACATCCCGGAATCGGAAAACAGCACAGCCTTTCGTAAAGCCTTCTCAGAGGCAACCGGTATTAAAGGCGCATGGGTAGGTAAAAATTAGACTTTTTGTTGCAGGTTTCTGATAGCAGGACGCATCTCGCGCATGCCTGATAGCCTTAACTATTTTGTTTGCATGGCCATGCGCTTGTAAATGGGATTGCGAAGTCTGTTTTCAAACAGTCAGGCATCACGCAATGAACAACCATCGCATATACTCAATGATTAATCACTTTCATCTGAACAGGTAACACACATCCATGCAAAGCATATAACATGAAAAAAGGCTGTCCTTGTGAGACAGCCTTTTCGTAATAGTTTGAGAAGAATTACTCTTTACCTTTTTTATCTTTCTTTTCTTTCGCTTCTTCCTTCATTTTTTCTTTTTCTTCAGGAGTTGCGTTTTTGTATTCTTCTTTCATTTTGTCTTTTTTCTCAGTTTTGTCAGCTTTATCAGCTTCCGCATTTTCGCCTTTTTTGCTATCACGGGCAGCTTTGAATTTTTCCATTTGCTCTTTGTTTAATACAGTGCTGTATTCTTTAAGACGCTGCTTGGTTAATTCATCTTTTTCTGCTTTTGCTGCTTCTGCGTTAGGATTTTCCATAGCCTTATACTTGGTTTTCAAATCCTCTAATTTGTTAGCATAACGCAGGTTAATTTCCATGATTTTCTTTTCCTGAGCTGCATCAAGCGTGCAGATTTCATCCATTTTCTTAGTCCATTCCTGAGCTGTAGAAGCGGCGTCACCAGACATTTCAGTCTGCACTTTTTCTTTTTTGTCACCTTTTTCTTTGTCGCCTTTTTCTTTGTCAGCCTTGTCAGTACTAGTTTGACTAGTGCTGGTTCCACCTTTTTGAGATACCTGGGCAAAACTGTTAGTAAACAGAATGGTGGTCGCCATGACCAGGAGTACACTTACCTTTTTCATTGTTTTAGTTGAAGTTTGGTTTGTTGAGTATAATGTAAAAACCGTGCCAATATTTTCACGGGAGTCAAATCGATGCAAATTTAATCAATTATTTATCAGGAAGCGGCTCGCATTAATCGGTCGTTAATGGCAATACCCAAGCCGGTTTCAGGTGCTTTTTCAGCAATAATGATTTCAGCTCCGGAATGCTCAAGCAGGTGCATCATGTTAAACAGGTTTCTGGCCGCTTCATGCATGTCGCCTTGCAGAGTGAGTATCTGAAGTGGTACATCCGTTGGCAAGTAATCGTGATTTGTATAGGCCAATATGGCTATTGGTTTGCCTGAATGGGCAGACATTAATGTTTCTATATCACCTAAAACAAGTGGAATCCGGGGCGCGTAATGGGATTTAAGCATACCAGGTGCTTCGGGTGCATCATGCAAGGCTTTTGCTGTTTCCGGTACATAACCTAACATACTTGCCAGATGCTCGACAGTTACCCCTCCATGTCGCAGAATCTGCACCCGCTCGTCCTCCGCCAGCTTAACGATGGTACTTTCTATGCCGACGCTGCTGGGTCCACCATCCAAAATATAGGCTAGTACATCTCCAAACTGAGCCTCTACATGGGCCGATTGTGTCGGGCTGATGGTTCCAAATAGATTGGCGCTTGGCGCAGCTATAGGGAAAGGCAGTTGCCGTAAAAGCTCAAGCGTAAGTGGGTGGGCCGGTATGCGGACAGCCACAAAAGGACTTCCTGCCGTTATTAATGGATCTATTTTGGGGCCGCGGGGAAGTAGCATGGTGAGTGGGCCCGGCCAAAACTGTTCGGCCAGCTTGCGGAGGGATGGGGGTATTGGCCCTGCAAAGTCTGCAATGCGCGACATATCGGCGGTATGCACGATAAGCGGATTGAAAAATGGACGTTTTTTGGCCTCAAAAATGCCTAAAACAGCTTCCGGATCATAGGCATTTGCCGCTAAACCATAAACGGTTTCAGTAGGTATGGCAACCAGTTTACCTTCAGCCAGCAATCTCGCTGCCAGCTGAATATCTGAACCTACATGTGCCTTTTCCGCCATTGGGTGCAAAAATAACCCTTAAATCCTGCAATTCACCGTATTTAAGTGTTCCGAAAGCATAACACCACATTACCACCGGTGTCAATTTGAGTGGCTTCCGGAAATATCTGGTCCAAATGATCCCATAATGGGCGTTCAAACCGCTGTCGGTCTAATAATCGACTAAAAAGAAGTATTCCGCCTGGCGCGGTTAATCGGCGCAGCCGTTCCAGAAAGGCTGTACTGTGCAGCGATTGAGGTACTGCAGCATCGAGAAAAACGTCTGCTATAACTAAATCAAATTGCTGTGTGGAAGCTGTAACCCATTCAACCGCATCTGCCTGAACAAGAGTCATATTTGCCAGACCGGCAGGGTAGGGATAGTATTTTTTCGCCAGTCGAATGATGGCTGGGTCTATCTCCACACATGTAATGGGCGCCTGACAATTGTATTGGGTTTGCAATATTAAGGGCACAGAACCTAACCCAAGACCTAACATCAATATGGATTTCCTGGACGGTATATCCGCCGCAATTGTGCGCAATGCCTTGCTGAATGAAGTATATTTCTCTTCATATGAATAGGTGGCATGAGCTGTATTCAGCATGCATCTGCCATCAGCCAGTATCACTTCCATTGGCCCGTTGAATGGGCTGTCTACCCGTTCAAGGGAAATGTTGAAACCGTAGCTGAGGAATTTGCGGAGAGGAGTGACGCGCTTTTCCACAGTTTGAGGTTACGGCTTATAATACTTCATGGCTTCATTCATATAAACATCCCGAATATCGCTGATGCGGGTTTCATCGCTTGGGTGCGTACTTAAAAACTCCGGAATCTGCGGTGCATTTGCATTGGCGCTCATTCGCTCCCAAAATCCAATTGCTGTATGTGGATCATAGCCCGCACTGGCCATAAAAATCAAACCTAAACGGTCGGCTTCAGATTCATGCAGACGGCTAAAGGGCAATAAAACACCCACCTGTGTTCCGATACCAACAGCACCTAACAAGAGATTACGGGTTTCAGTAGGTTTGTTTGCCATGGCCAGATCGAGGGCGATAAAACCGGTTGTTGCCAGTAAACCCTGGCTCATACGCTCATTTCCGTGTTGCGCAACAGCATGGGCTATCTCATGGCCTAAAACCACCGCGAGTCCTGCATCATCCTTGGTGTAAGGCAAAATACCGGTATACACAACAATTTTCCCACCGGGCATACACCAGGCGTTTGGTGTGTTGTCGTTAACCAGGTTCACCTCCCAGTCATATCCTTCAATCAAATCGCCGTAACCTTCTGTTTTCAGCACTTGTTCTACAGCAGGTACCAGCTTATCTGTAACGCGTTTTATGGTCGTATAATTCGTGCCTGATTCTACTACATCGTTCTCTTTCAGAAAGTCGGTGTATGCAGCAAGGCTCATGGATATCATCTGGCTTTCAGGCAGCAGGTGCATTTGTTTCCGTTCCGTGATGGGCACACGGGTGCAGGCTGCGAGTAAAACGGCGGGAATAATCAGGATGAATAATTTCTTCATAATAACAGTATTTCTGTATGATATGCAAATATCATACTCAATTTTGTAATTGCGTGGAGAGGATGTGCACAACAGCTTCCTTCAAAATGAACAAATGCTATCTTTATCCGCGTCAACAGCCAGACATGAAACAATTTTATCTATTAGTCGGAGCATTGCTTTGTGGAATTTCTTTGTTCGGCCAACAGGGTCGCTTAACAGGTAAAGTGCAGGATGCGTCCACCGGTGACCCGCTGATAGGAGCTACCGTGGTTACCGATCAAATGCTGGGCGTTTCTACAGATATTGATGGCGCTTTTATTTTAGATGTCCCTGCGGGTTTGGTAGAATATTCGGTGAGTTATGTCGGATATGTAACCCAAAAATATAGTTTAACGGTTGAGGCAGGACAGGAATACACCATTTTGGTGGACTTGGTTTTGGAGGAAGGATTATTGAATACGATTGTGGTAACCGGAAGTAAATTTGAAAAGAAGCTGGGTGAGGAAACCGTAACTATCGATGTTATTAAATCCGATTTAATAGAACACACCAACGATGTGCGTCTTGATCAAAGCGTACAGCGCATGCCGGGTGTTAGTGTTATTGACGGACAGGCAAATATTCGCGGCGGTTCCGGGTATAGTTATGGTGCCGGCAGTCGCGTGCTTTTGCTCATGGATGATCTTCCGGTATTAACAGGTGATGCCGCTTTTCCAAGCTGGGATTTTATTCCTATCGAAAATATTCAGCAGGTTGAAATCATTAAAGGTGCATCCAGTGCTTTGTATGGTAGTAGTGCGTTAAATGGTATTATTCATGTGCGCACCGCATATCCCACATCCACCCCTGAAACAAAATTTTCATTTTTTAATGGGGGATATTTTTCGCCAGCCGATACAGCGCAAAAATGGTGGGGAGATGATTTTCCATTTATGGCCGGAGCCAACTTTGCCCATAAGCAAAAATTTGGTCGCTTCGATTTAGTGACCGGTTCTTATATCTATGCGCAAAACAGTTATCTGAAAGATATTTACAATCGTCGCGGACGAATTAATATGAATACGAGATATCGTATTTCCAGTAATTTTTCGGTTGGACTTAATGTGAATGCACAAATGAGCCGTTCAGCCAATTTCTTTTTCTGGAATAATGCAGATAGCGGCTTGTACATTCCTGCGGAAGGAACCGTTTCCTTAAATCAAGGGTTTAAAATAACGGTAGATCCTTTCATTCATTATTTTGACCAAAAAGGTAACCGCCACAAACTACTTTCGCGTTATTACGGCAATCACAATGAAACACCCGGCGTTGAACAAAGTAATTTCAGCGATTTATACTATGCTGAATATCAATATCAAAAACATATTGAAGCTATTAATCTAGTATTAACCTCAGGTATACTCGCCAATCAGGCACATGTAAGTGCGGCTTTGTATGGCGATAGTACTTATACAGCAGCCAATCAGGCCTTGTACATACAGGCCGATAAAAAAATGTTCAATAAATTAAATCTAAGTGCAGGCATGCGCTATGAGTTTAATCAAATTGGCACATTGCAGGAATCGCGACCGGTGTTCAGAGCGGGGGCCAATTATCAGTTAGCAGATTATACGTATTTGCGAGCTAGTTGGGGACAAGGTTACCGATTTCCAACCATCGCCGAAAAATATATCAGTACCGGTATTTCAGGACTGAGTATTTTCCCTAATCCGGATTTGACATCCGAAACCGGGTATAGTGCGGAAGTGGGTGTTAAACAAGGATTGCGTATCAGTAACTGGCAGGGTATGTTAGATGCAAGTGCATTTATTTCTGAGTATGCTGATATGATGGAATTTACTTTTGGCTATTACAACACAACAGGAACAGCCATTGCCCCCGGATTTAAATCGCTGAATATCGGCGATACACGAATTCAAGGATTTGAAGTGTCGTTTATTGGTCAGGGTAAATTGGGTTCAGTGCCAACCTCTTTAATCCTGGGCTATACGTATATCGATCCTACCTTTCAGGTATTTGATAGTTTGCAGGATGCGCTTTCAAGTGCTGATTACAATGTGTTGAAATACAGATTCCGCCATACAGTTAAATTTGATATCGAAAGCACATTTAAACAATTCAGAATTGGCGTGACGTGCAATTATAACAGCTTTATGGAGGCTGTGGATGCTGCATTTGTTGACCCTATTATTCCGGCAATTAATTTATATATCATTGAAGGGTTGCAGGATTATCGCGACGAACATAATACAGGAGACTATGTGGTGGATATCCGAATGGCTTACGTGTTGAAGAACAGCAATGAAATAAGTTTGATTTGCGCTAATATGCTCAATCGCACCTATAGTCTGCGACCAGCCATGATGGAGGCCCCGCGCAATATTATGGTGAAATACAGTGTGCGTTTATAATGAATAATCAGGAACATGACGTTAGGTGCCGTTGTAAGTAAATTGCGGAAACGCATGATTGAATATCGCTGGCATACGCGTTTTGAAACGAGCATGCATCAGGCCGCTGACTATATTGAAATAGCACTCAATCTGGCCGAATTAAGTATTGTGCAAAGCAGGCCTGTTACGCCGGAGGAAGAGGTTTGGTTTCATGAAGGTTGGCCGGTAGTGCATTCGCTGGAGGATACAGAGTGGGAGGATATTATTGATTTATATCGCACCCTGACCTTTAAACTATCTGAACGCAATTGGATGCGCGTTTAGGTGGATGTAGTTAATCGCTCGCGCGTCTGATCGATTTGCTTTAATAAACTCTTAAAGTATCTTCTTCTGTTTTTTTCGGCAATACCGCTGATTAAATTGCTTTTGGTCATGATGCGCTTCAGCCAGTTTTTTGTTTCATGAGCATACCTGGTACTATTGGTTGCCAGGATATTATAGGTCATGTGGCTGATATAGGAAGTAATACGCCCGCCTGATTCTGTAAGAATGGTATTGTTTCCAAGTAATACATCACTCTGATATAAATTAAATTCTGCATACCGTTGTTTTGATTTATCACCCGGCACTAATTTGCAACTCAATGCCGCCATTTCTTCGGCATGTTGAACTAGTTGTTGTAAATTATCCAATATGAGCAAGGCGTCATCAATAGAGGCAAAGTAATCAGCTTCCCAGTAATAAATAATTTGACGTAGCGTGGTATGCATAATATCATCAGGCCAGATTTCATCACTTGGCAGCATGAGGTAGGTCTGATATATTTTTTTCGCATAATCAATCAGGGCATTGTCTACGTCCATCGGATCGTAATGCGATTTAAAATCGGGAATACCTTCAATTTCACGCATCCAGAAATGCATCTTAAAACGCGCCAATGGTTCGAAGGCAAAATGTTGAAATACCGGCGCATCAATAGCCGCGTAAATCATGTGCCTGTCATCATTATTTAATAAGGCATCAGAGGCCACATGAATCATTTCTATATGTTTCAGAAAAGATGCGCGTGTGCCTTCCGGTGCAACATATTTAAAATTGACGAGCCCTTTAATTTCATCCGTAAAAACCGCAATGGGTATTTTGTAATGATTACAAAGCGTAATGGCCTCATCGACACTTACAGCTGTTTCACCCCTGATACGGCGGTAAGCGCTGTCGGGACTGATGTTTAGAATTTCTGCGATTTGATCAGCAAGCGAGAGGTGTTCCGGAAGCATGTCCCGTAATCGCTGCATGAAATCTAGCTGGTATGGGTTTTCCATGGTCAGTTATGACTGCAATGTAGCAGAAAATTGTGAAACAAAGGATGACCGTGGCATACAACTGCTCTAAAATAGACAGGCGCCGCACCCCTGGGGCGCAGCGCCTTTTCTTACTTGAACGTCTCTGCGACAAGACGGCATTAAAACGCAGGCGATTTGCCGTTTATTGTATGTCATGCATAAAATGTGAATAACTTGATATGGGGCAAATCACGACGCTCTGTATTTTTATCCTGCATTAGCGGTTGGCGGCCAGTTGATTCAACTTGCTGCCCTAAGAGGGAACCCGGTGTGAATCCGGGGCAGTCCCCACTGCTGTAAGTTCGCATACTGTGCTTTTGGGAGCGCAATACCACTGTTCGCCAGATGGCGAATGGGAAGGTTTCCCAAAAGGCGAACAAGCCAGAAGACCTGCCGATAGATGCACGATCATCGTCTTTGGGGCAAAGACTATGTGGCCAGTACCTGATTAGTACGCCTCATATTTATTAACCACTTAAACAACTCAAACATGAGGAAATGTTTCTTTACACTTTCCATGCTGGCAATTACAGCCGGTGTATTTGCTCAAGCGTATACAGCACGTGTGCTTGTATTAAATGAGGGCTATTATGATTATTTAGCAGATAGCATTTTAGTGCCGGTATCTATTGGCGCTTATAATCCTGCAACCGGTGTTTACACTACCATTGATGAAGTAGAAGGTGCAAGATTTGCATCTGATGTGGTCATTGATGGTGATGCCTATTTTGTTGCCGCTGACCACGCGTTATTAAAATATGATTTGCTTACCGACATGTTGTTGGATGAGGCAGATGTGGCAGGTATCCGGAAAATTGCCGTGTCCGGAGATTACCTTGTAGTAACCAGAGGCGAATATCTGGTTGATCTGCCTTCTTATATCCAGGTATATGATCGCACAAACCTGGAATTGATTTTTGAAATTTCATCAGACGTTTTACCCTACACAACAGAAGGCGTTACCATACAGGATAATCTTGCCTATGTAGCGGTAAATAATGGTTTTGTATTTGGCTCAGAGGTTGGAAAAATTGTTGTAGTGGATTTAAATACACAGGAAATTATCCAAACTGTTGAACTCGGTGCGGATGGCATTAACCCGGATAACCTGATGATTGAAGGCGATTATATTTATACGCTGAACAATAAAGATTTTACCGGAAGTTCAGTAAGCGCATATCGCCTGACAACCGGCGATTTGTCAACCACCAACTTAATGAATATTTCCAGTGGATGTGGAACGAGTGCGATTAATAGCGGCACTATTTATTATCAGGAGATGTTTGGCACCACCTTAAGTCGTTTTGATGCCGCAACGCAATCGATAGTTGGCGAGGATGAAGTGAGTCTGAGTTTTTATGGTCTTGGTTTTGACCCGGTATCAGGAAATATGTATGCCAGTGAAACGGATTATTTCAGCTATGGAAAAGTACACGTGTACAATTCAGACCTGGAAGAAATTGCGGTATTTAATGCCGGTGTTTCTCCCGGAACCTTTGCGTATGATGTGCGGTTGACCACTGCTGTCGACAACGCAGATAAAGCGATATTTACAGCATATCCTAATCCTGTTGTAGATGTTTTACATGTTAGCGGTGTAAACGCACAGGATGTGATTTTTATTCGGGATATCACCGGTAAACAAGTAATGGAGATGCGTGCAGCAGATAACAATACCCTCGATTTACCTGTACAGTTTTTGCCTTCAGGCATGTATACGATTACCGTAGCAAGTCAACAGGCGTCTTATACCCAAACTTTTATTAAGTAATTAACCTTCAAATCGCCCGAACCCCCGATGTTCGGGCGATTTATATCATGCGCGGTCTAATATGGGTTTTTATCGGTTCAGTTTTCTGGTTGTCGTGTTCGCAGGATAGCCGGCAACAGGATCATGCAGCTGATCATCATCGGATACCTGTAACTTATGCCAAGGGATTTGTGATTGATGCCTATGCCGATCACTATTTGGTTACGGTCAGAGATCCGTTGGATACACTGAATATTTTGGCGCAATATTATTTAAGCAAAACCCCTCCATCGGCAGATAAGTCAGAATCCACTATTCAGATTCCTGTACGTAGAATGGTGAGTTTATCTACCACGCATGTGGGCTTTTTGAAATCATTAAATTGTTTGTCTGCACTAGTCGGATTCAGCGGAACACAATATATCTGCGATTCAACCGCTCAGGCAATGATTGCTTCAGGAAATATTGCTGAAGTGGGAAATGATGGCGGTTTAGACCATGAACGGTTGTTGTCATTACATCCTGATATTGTAATGACATACCAGACAGGTAATGCGGCGTATGACCAGATTACAAAATTGACATCCTTACATCTCGCACCGGTAATTAATAATGAGTTTAAGGAGTTGAGTCCGTTGGGACAGGCGGAGTGGATTAAATTCATTGCTGTATTCTTCGATAAATTGCCGGAAGCTGAATCACAATTTGCCCAAATAGAAGCCGAGTATCTGCAATTAAAAAAAATGGCACAACAGGTTACAACGAGGCCTGCTGTATTTACCGGATTGGCTTTTAAAGGAGAATGGACAATACCGGGTGGTAAAAGTTTTGCCGCTCAATATTTTGCAGATGCGGGTGCGGATTATGTTTGGAAGGAAAATGACCAAATCGGAAATGTAGTAATTTCTCTGAGTAGTGTGATGGAAAGAGGACTTGATGCGGATTATTGGCTGCATCCGGGTGCAGCTGTTTCACTGCAGGAAATTGCAGAGGCAGATAGCCGATACACACATTTTAAGGCCTGGAAATCCGGCGTCGTTTATAATAATAATGCCCGACAATCAGAGAAGGGGGGTAATGATTATTGGGAATATGGTATTGTGTATCCAAATGTGGTGTTGCGTGATTTGATTTACATCTTTCATCCGGAATTATTGCCCAATCATGTTTCCTGTTTTTATACCCAACTTCATTAATGCGGCATCCCGATAAAACAAAATTGATTTTTCTGGTCGTTTTGCTAATCGTATTGGCAGCGCTAGATTTATCTTTCGGGACCGTTCAGGTACCCTTATCAGATATCTGGCGGATGATTACCGGTGATGTGGGCGAGGATCAATTGTGGAGCATTATTATCATGGAAATCAGGCTCCCGAAAACATGTACTGCTATTTTAGCGGGTTGTGCACTTCCGGTAGCCGGGTTATGTATGCAAACCTATTTTAGAAATCCGGTAGCGGGGCCTGATATTTTAGGCGTTTCAGCAGGCTCTAGTCTTTTTGTGGCTTTCCTCATGTTATCCGGCATTTCGATTACCTCTGCATCTGTTTTCGGCACTGTGCCTATCATTCTTGCTGCTGTTTCTGGTGCTGCACTGGTATTGATTGTCATACTTTTTGTGTCTGTGCGAATTCGTGACACCATGACCCTGCTTATTTTCGGCATCATGTTCGGCATGGCCATTAGTGCCGTAGTGGGTGTGTTACAATATTATAGTGAGCGTGGTGCCTTGAAATTATTTATGTTGTGGACTTTTGGCAGCTTAAATGGTGTTACACTTGAGCAGCTGAATTGGTTTGCGCCGATTATTATTTTAAGTTTAATCGGCGCGATGTTTCTTTCCGGGAAATTAAATTTATTGTTGCTGGGCGAGCAGTATGCAAAAAGCTCCGGATTAAATGTTAGACAAACGCGATATCTCGTTATTCTGTTAACAGCAGTTATTACCGGTGTGATTACAGCTTTTTGCGGACCAATTGCCTTTATTGGTATTGCAGTGCCACATCTTGCCCGTATGTTATTCCGGATCAATGATCATCGCATTTTATTGCCGGCATGCATGTTAATTGGTGCCTGCATATTACTCATCTGTGATATGCTCACACAAATTCCCGGCGAAGATGGCATCCTACCTTTAAATGCAATTACGGCATGTATGGGAGCGCCATTCGTTATTTTTATTATTTGGAAACAACAGCATGTAGCAAATCAATTCTGATGGAAACAGCCGGACCAATAGTACATACCGCACAGTTATCCATTGGATATCCCGACAAGATGATTGCAAGTGACATCCGGTTCGATATATTGCCCGGAACATTTACCGCTATTCTTGGTCATAATGGGACAGGTAAATCGACACTCCTTAAAACAATTGCAGATTTGCAAAAATCCATTTCCGGTGAAGTGTGCATTGATAATAAACCAATACCGGATTATTCGGTTTTTGAAAAAAGCAGGTTGATATCCATTGTATTAAGCAATCGAAATGAGATTGTGCAAACACTGCGTGTTTATGAGGTGCTTTCGCTTGCAGTGGCTCCGCATCGGGAATGGTATCGAAAACTATCCGCCAGAGAACAGCAATCTATTGAAGAAATGGCTGCGCAATTGGGTATTGACAGGTTTATGAACCGACAGTTGTTTTCTTTGAGTGATGGTGAAATGCAAAAGGTTGCTATAGCCCGTGCACTTCTGCAAAACACGCCTATTTTATTATTAGATGAGCCAACTGCACATCTTGATTTGCATCATAAAATTGAAATATATCTGTTACTTCAATCTTTAGCCAGAAGTGGTAAAACGATTATCTGCACTTCGCATGATGTTGAACTTGCCGTCAAATCAGCTTCACATGGTTTGCTGATAGGAGAGGGGAGAGCACAATTTAATCCTATGCGAACTTTGATTGATTCAGGTGCGATATCCCAATATTTTACAGCAGGGAATGTGCAATTTAACAGCGCGGCACTTCGCTTCGATTATTCGTTGTAATGTCTATTGATGTGCAGCTATACTGTTTCAGGTTGCCTACTTTCAGCCGGCTTGACAGAAATCACATAAATTCCCTGACGAATAAAGAATAATACACGACGATATTCTGTATGTTTCAGTTCGTATCCATGTGCTTCGAAACACGCTTTCCAACCGGCATCATCCTTATTGGTATGCGGACATGGTGAATACCATAAATTGGCCATAGTGTCGAGCCAAAAGGTTATGCGTTTCTGCAATGGTGAACTATAAATGTCTTCCATGATCACCAGGTTTTTGCATACACGCATGATATCTTCCAACAATACTTCGGGCTCATCAACATGATGTAAAACCGTGAGGATAATTCCATACTCAAAATGTCCGTCGTTAAACGGAATTTTTTTTCCATCATAAACCAGCGGTTTGACTGAGTTATGATAATGACCTTCGTGAATGTCTAACGGAACGATGTTTTTCCCCTTTTTTCCCAATAAGCTGGCGGCTAAACCATTGCCACTCCCTATATCTAAAACGGGTACGTCATCTGGCAATAAAGAAATGAGCGGAGATATTTTTTTGCTGACAAACGGGCGTCCAACAGCGTGAAAATACAAGCGTCTGAACAGCGGTACTTTGTGGATAATATAAAGAATCATGTCAGCTGAGCCGACAAAGTTATTCTTTTTTAAATATCAGTGCAGCGCTGTTTATACAGTATCGGTTGCCAGTTGGTGTTTGCGGGGCATCATTAAACATATGGCCCAAATGCGCATCACAACGTGCACAATGTATTTCAGTTCTTGGATAACCAATATCTAAATCAGTATCAGACCCGATATGTTCAGGGCGAATAGGTTGATAATAACTTGGCCAACCTGTTCCGGAGTCAAATTTATGTTCAGAGCTGAATAAGGGCAATCCGCATCCAACGCAATAATAGATGCCCTTTGCATGGTTATCATAATAGGCATTTTGAAATGGTCTTTCAGTTCCGGCCTGACGAATCACGTAATATTGATCCGGACTTAACTGTTTTTGCCATACAGAGTCTGGTTTTTCAATCGTTTTCCCATCCCATACATAATCCGGTTTTTCAACCTGAACGGGCACTATGGTTTGACTTACTACGGGTTGGTCTGTTGATTTTTGTGCAGTTTGACTGCATCCGGTTGCAATGGCTGTTGCGATAATACATACAACTAAGAGAGAGCGCATGATGATCATATCTGTTTTTTCCTGATATACGTATATCAGGTGCTTATGGATTGAACAAGATTACGCACACTAAAGTTCGCCTGGTTAAACCAAGGCAACCTTAGGATACATCTGTTCCTGTAATTCGCGCACTTTCGGGTCAGTGATGTATTCGTCATACGACATCAGGCGGTCGATAACCCCGTTTGGTGTGATCTCGATGATCCTGTTGGCTATCGTTTGCATGAACTGATGGTCATGAGAAGTAAAAATCACAAACCCCTTGAAATCAGCTAAACCGGTGTTTAAAGCCTCAATGCTTTCCAGGTCGAGGTGGTTAGTTGGCTCATCCATGATTAAGGCATTGCCACCTAAAAGCATAGCACGGGAAATCATACAACGTACTTTTTCACCTCCCGACAATACCTTGCAACTTTTCAGTGATTCTTCACCGGAGAATAACATACGTCCGAGGAAACCGCGGATATATGATTCATCCTTTTCTTTGCTGTATTGGCGTAACCAGTCAATCAGGTTCATATCGCCGGTAAAAAACGTGCTATTGTCAGTTGGCAGATAATTATGGGTAACGGTAACGCCCCATTTATATTCACCGGAATCGGGTTGGCGCTCACCGGCAATGGCTTCAAAGAAATACGTTTTTGCCAAGGGATATCGGCTCACGACTGCAATTTTATCGCCTTTTTCAGCTGTGAAGCTTACTTGTTTAAATAAGGATTTGCCGTCGAGTTCTTTTGATAAATTAATCACCTGCAATACCTGATCACCTAAATCGCGCTCAGGGGTGAAGAAAATGCCCGGGTATTTGCGGCTTGAAGGTCTGAGCTCTTCAAGATTTAATTTTTCTAATGCTTTCTTACGACTGGTTGCCTGTTTAGCTTTGGAGGCATTCGCAGAGAATCGGCTGATAAATTCCTGCAGTTCCCGGCGTTTGTCTTCCACTTTTTTATTCTTTTGCGCCATCAATTGCAGCATCAATTGGGAAGACTGATACCAGAAGCTGTAGTTACCTGTGAAAATGCTGATTTTACCATAATCGATATCCGCAACGTGCGTACAAACGGCATCCAAAAAGTGGCGGTCGTGTGAAACCACGATAACGGTATTTTCATACTCAGCCAGAAAATTTTCTAACCAGGAAATGGTATCGATATCGAGGTCGTTTGTTGGCTCATCCATTAACAAAATATCCGGATTGCCGAACAAGGCCTGGGCAATTAAAACGCGCACTTTTTCCTTACCTGAAATTTGCTCCATCGGGGTATAATGCACATCTTCCTTCACACCCAGGTTACTGAGTAGTTCAGCTGCATCGCTTTCGGCATTCCAGCCATTCATTTCTGCAAATTCAGCTTCTAATTCGCCAACACGTAAGCCATCTTCTTCACTGAAGTCTGGTTTAGCATAAAGGGCGTCCTTTTCCTGAATAATGTTCCAAAGTTTTTTGTGTCCCATCATCACCGTATGGATGACAGTATGCATGTCGAACTCATTGTGGTTTTGTTTCAATACCGCCATGCGTTCGCCCGGTGTGATATCAATAACACCGGTTGTTGGCTCTATCTCTCCGGATAGAATTTTGAGAAAGGTAGATTTACCGGCACCATTTGCGCCGATAATACCATAGCAATTCCCTTTCGTAAATTTTAGATTAACCTCTTCAAAAAGCAGTCTTTTACCATATCGAAGAGAAACATTTGTAACCGTAATCATGCGCCTTTTGCCGTTTGGAGGTGCAAAGGTAACGCTTTCCGGTCAAAGACGCGATTTCAAAGCCTTGCAGGCCTTTACCCACCTACACTTATTTCTCCGTAAACAACAGGGCAATATCCTTGATGAGTTTGCTTACTTCGGCAGTATCAGTGCCATCATAGTAACCTCTAATGCGACCTTCGCGGTCAACAAGGGCAAAGTTTTCGGTATGTACAAAATCGGAAGGTCCGTTATCGCCTTCTGAAGCATCTACCAGATAACTGTAACGGGCTAAATCGTAAATCTCTTTCTTGGTGCCGGTTACAAAGTTCCATTTCTTTGTATCTATACTCCGGTTTTCGGCATATTGTTTCAATACAGAAGGCCGGTCGTGTTCCGGATCTACCGTATGACTGATAATCATAAAATCGGGGTTGTCTTTATAAGCCTTATGCACGCGAATCATGCCTTCAGTCATAAGCGGACAAATGCCTAAACAAGTAGTAAAGAAAAAATCTGCAACATAAATCTTGTCTGCGTAGGCGGTTTGATTCAGCATCACACTATCCTGATTGAGCAGGTTGAAGGACTTAACATAAAAAGGCTCACCATTGTTACCTTTTGGCCCGTAATAGGGTAGAAGAGGTTCTTTTTTTGCACTGCTCATTGAGTTGTAAATAATTCCTATGGCAGCAATCGCAATAATCACTACCGCTATAGTGCCAATGCGAAAATAATTAGGTCCTTTAGTTGACATCTTGCAAAGTTAGACGGGTATACATGTATTACACAATTCTCAAACGATTAGTTTAATAAAAGGTCGAAATATATAAAGCTGTGCAGGGCAGCTAAAAGTAGTATCTTAGTCCGCAAAACCCTAGCATGACCAAATCGAACAGACTTACCATGTATATCCTCATTGCAATGGCAGGAGGAATTGGCGTAGGCGCTATACTGAACAATCAGATTACTTCAACAGATCAGCTCACTTATGTTGCCAAGCAAATTAACATAGTTACCACAGTTTTTCTCTCCCTGATTAAAATGATTATCGCACCGCTTGTTCTTTCGACTCTGGTGGTAGGTGTTGCCAAAATGGGAGATGTTAAAACGGTTGGCAGGGTAGGTGGAAAAACGATGCTGTGGTTTATTTCTGCCACACTGGTATCGCTTACGCTGGGGATGATTCTGGTAAATGCATTTCAACCCGGAGCAACAATGAACCTTCCCTTACCGGAAGCAGGCGTTGAAACACATGTTAATGGAGGCGCCATCACACTGGAAAATTTTATTACACACGTTTTCCCGACGAGTATTTTTAAGGCGATGGCAGATAATGAAATTCTGCAAATAGTCGTGTTCAGTTTATTTTTCGGTGTTGCCTGCGCAGCCATCGGAGAGAAGGCCGAACCTTTAGTAAAGGCATTGGATATTGTAGCGCATGTTATGATTAAAATAACCATCTACGTAATGGGCTTCGCACCCTTTGCCGTATTTGCCGCGATGTGTTCCGTTATTGCCAAAAATGGTTTAGGCGTTTTAGGTGTATATGGTGTGTTTATGACAGAGTTTTATTTTGGGTTGGTGATATTATGGGCGATACTGATTACCGCAGGTTTTCTCGTGTTGAAAGGCCGTGTATTTATTTTACTGCGCAGAATTAAAGAACCATTTTTACTTGCCTTCAGCACAGCATCCAGCGAAGCCGCATTCCCTAAACTCATTACAGAGTTAGAACGGTTTGGCTGTAATAATAAAATTGTAAGTTTCACACTCCCTTTAGGCTATTCGTTTAATCTTGATGGCAGTATGATGTATATGACCTTCGCGTCAATTTTTATTGCCCAGTGTTACGGAATAGATTTATCTATTGGTGAAATGATTACCATGTTATTGGTATTAATGATAACCTCTAAAGGTATAGCAGCGGTTCCCCGCGCCAGTTTGGTCGTAATTGCCGGAACCATTGCCATGTTTGATATTCCTCAGGAAGGGTTAGTGCTGCTGCTTGGTATCGACACTTTCCTTGATATGGGTCGCAGTGCCACAAATGTGATTGGTAATGCAATTGCTACTGCGGCTGTCAGCAAATGGGAAAATGCGTTGGAAGATTAAACAATTGTATCTTTGCCCGCTTTAATTTTCAGGATATAGTTTAACAGGGTATAGGTATGAGCGAGCGCAGACAGGCTTCCATGGTTTTTATTTTCATCACCTTATTAATTGATGTGATTGGATTCGGCATTATCATACCGGTAATGCCGCGACTGATTATTGAATTACATGGTGGAAATTTCAGTGACGCCGCACGTATTGGTGGATGGCTGTTATTTGCATTTTCGCTTATGCAATTTTTATTCAGTCCGGTAATGGGTAACCTGAGTGATAAAGTTGGTCGCAGACCGGTACTGCTCTTTAGTTTGTTCGGATTCGGTATCGATTATCTGATCATGGCTTTAGCACCCAGTTTAGGCTGGCTGGTAGTTGGGCGATTGATTGCCGGTATGACTGGTGCCAGTTTCTCAACAGCAAGTGCATATATCGCAGATGTATCTCCACCTGAAAAACGTGCACAAAATTTTGGATTAATTGGCGCAGCATTTGGAGCAGGATTTATTCTCGGTCCTGCATTAGGAGGATTTCTTGCAGAGTACGGCACACGCGTGCCATTTTATGGTGCCGCAGCTTTATCCCTGTTAAATTGGTTATACGGTTTTTTCATTTTACCGGAATCACTGCCTAAAGAAAAAAGAAGACCGTTCGAATGGAAACGCGCTAACCCGATTGGTTCACTTGCTGCATTAAAAAAATATCCTGTAACCTATGGTTTAGTTGCGAGTCTGGTGTGTATCTACATTGCCTCTCATGCCGTGCATAGCACCTGGAGTTATTTTACCATGGGCACATTTAACTGGGACGAGAAGGCAGTAGGTTTATCGCTTGCTCTTGTTGGATTACTAGTGGGATTAGTGCAGGGCGTTTTAATACGTATTACCATTCCGCGCTTTGGACAAAAAAAATCATTGTATTATGGTTTGGCCATGTATACAATCGGATTATTATTGTTTGCCTTTGCTTCAGAAGGTTGGATGATGTACGCCTTCCTCGTACCTTATTGCTTAGGTGGAATCGGCATGCCTGCATTGCAGGGAATTATTTCAGCACAAGTGCCTTCTAACGAACAAGGCGAATTGCAAGGCGCTTTAACCAGTTTAATGAGCGTCACCAATATTATTGGTCCTTTAATGATGACTAATATTTATGCCTACTTTACAGGTGAAAACGCACCGGTGCATTTTAGTGGTGCTGCTTTTATCGCAGGCGCTTTATTTATGGGAACGAGTTTATTTTTATCTATGCGCGTGTTACGTCGACAACATCCTGCAACCATTTAAGATGCGTGTGTGGTTTAACCCGCATTGAACGTGCTTATTCAAAATATACTTGATACAAGGCTAGGTGTGCAGCTATTTTATTTACCTGTTGTTTGCATACTTCCAGACTACTGATTTGCAGAGGAACAATTAACTCCTGCATAGGATTTAAATAGGCGTGTACCATTTCATGATTGTTGCCCATTTCAGCGCAATAATTTACGATGTAGATATAGTCTGCCATCAAATTATTTCCCAGTGCATGATAGGCTTCTACACTATCTCCACCCGAAAACCGCCCCATTTGCTCCTGCATTTTGCTAATACCAATCGTTGTTTCCTTGTTGGCAGTCCACTTTTGTCCATTGTTTAAATACAGAGAAGAGCCCTTGCACAGAATAAACTTATTTTGAGGAGCTTCTAAATTAATTTCCTCAGTCCGTTCGCAGGCTGATAATATCATCAGTAATGCGCACAGCCATAAGTAATAGGTTTTCTTCACGACATAAAGATACAGGGCTGAGCAGGTTTTGAACAATGGCCTACATCACCATTTGCAGTTCTTTTACAATACGAATGGGTTTATTCTGATACCTGTACGGTGTATTGCATGCGCAGACGACTAAATCCCAGGCCAATCAATACACAAAATACACCAAACACATACCATAAGGCAGTATAACCCCAGTTGTCGATAATACCTGCGGTTCCAATCGGCGAAATAATAAAAGCTAAAGACCAGGCAATGGTGTAGGCCGCAACGTAACTTCCCCGTGTTGACGGAGTTGCAGATTTTATAGCATGCGAAATCATAAATGGCATGGCAAAAATTTCACTGAAACTCAGTAACGCCATGGAGGTGAACAATACCCATCCACCTGAAAACATATTCAGGATGAGGAAGGATGAACCCAGCATACACGAGCCAATGAATAACGATTGAACTGGCGTTAATTTTTTCTCGATTACAGAAACCAACACCATTTCGAAGAAGAATACGATAAGACCGTTAAATGCCAGCAATAAACCGATAGCATGTTCGGTTTTCAGGTACACGTCTTTATAATACAGAGGCAAGCCGGTAAATATTTGGAAAAACGCACCCGCGTAACACAATACCAAAATCAAAAACCAGATATATCGCCAATCGGTGTAAGGTGTTTGTTGTTTCTTTTTTTCTGATTGCACGTGTTCATGCATCACAGGTCTTTTATTGCGGAAATACCAGTAAAAAACGTAGCCGGCTGCAATACAGGTGAGGCCATCGCCAACAAACAACCACGTATAGTTAGCAGCTGCGAGCACGCCTGCAACTGCCGGACCAATGGCTACACCGAGATTAATGGCCATGCGCATAAGTGAAAAGCTCCTTGTAGTAGTTTCCGCTGTAGCAAAATGACCAGTCATTGCCGAGTTTGCAGGACGAAGACTGTCATTTAACACGGCGCACACAAAAATTCCGGCTCCAAGAGCGTAAAAACCTGTGAGTAAGGGCAAGAGCAAATAGGAAATACCTCCAGTTATGAGACTTAAAAATTGAACCGTAAAAGGACCAATGCTATCGGTTAGTCTGCCACCTAAATATGAGCCTGCAAGTCCACCCGCACCATATAAACTCATGATAATGCCGGCTTCCACTTTTGAGTATCCTAATGAAGTGGTCATGTACACGGTCATAAAGGGCAGTACCATACTACCACTTCTATTGATCAATTGTACACAGGCTAAAATCCAAACCGGTTTCCCAAGGCCACGATAAGCATGTAAATAGGCGTTTAGTGCACGGGAAATCATAGTGCGAAGGTAGCAATATCATCTATCTGCTAAAACCAAATGGCAATTATGCCTTATCTGTGCCCCAGCGATAGGCAGTCAGATCAAAACCTGCCAGGTCTAATATCCGGTCAACAACAGTTGCAGCCATGTCTTCAAAGGATTGGGGTCTGCTGTAAAAAGAAGGAGTCGCAGGGCAAATAATGCCTCCGGCGAGGGTTACGGTTTCCATGTTGCGGATATGCACCAGATTATAAGGGGTTTCGCGCACGGCTAAAATCAGTTTCCGCCGTTCTTTCAGCATCACATCTGCGGCTCGTGTAAGCAGGTCGTTGCTGATACCTGCTGCTATGCGTCCGAGAGTTCCCATAGAGCATGGACAGATGATCAGGGCATCAAATTTTGCTGAACCCGATGCAAATGGGGCCATAAAATCTGATTTGTCGTAAAAAGTATACGGGTAGCGGTTGAAGTCTGTATTCTCCAGTTCAAACTGCCAGACTGCGCGGGCATTATCGCTCATAACCACCCCCACAGCCTCGGTTTGGGCCGAAAGCAATGCCAATTTATCCAGTAACACTTTGGCGTAAATTGCCCCGCTGGCACCCGTTATCCCTACTGCAATCTTCTTTTTCCCCATGTTAATCTCCCTTAACGGATTGCAAGTTAAATAGTTTGGAATTATTTTTGTTAGCAGGTAGTTAACCTACCAGACTATGATACAGAAGAAATATTACGTTTTTGCGGCAATAGCTGTTGCTATTATTGCAGGTATACTGACGCTCAACCCCCTGCGTTCAGATGCAGCTCCTGTGAAGCAGGAGGTAGTTGCACCGGATAGCACGGCTGCAGTAGCTGAAGTGAAATGGTATACTGTTGAGGAAGCACTTAAGATGCAGGATTCCACGAAGAAGAAAATCTTTATGGATGTGTATACCACCTGGTGCGGACCGTGTAAGATGCTGGATGCCAACACCTTTCATCATCCGGAAATTATGCGATTGCTTAACGAATACTTCATTCCGGTTAAGTTTAATGCTGAAAGCGGGGACACAATTGTTTATAAAGGTCAAACCTATGTAAACCCGAATTATTCTCCGAAACCGCGCACCAGCACACATCAGTTTGCGATTTATATTGCCTCTACTCAGCAGGGACTTGGCTATCCTACAATGGTTTGGTTAGATGAAAATGGCGATATGATTCAGCCTTTATCCGGATATCTGGAACCATCTCGTCTGGAGCCGATTTTGAATTTCTTTGGCACTAACGCTTATAAAACGACCACCTGGCCGGATTACTATAAGGAGTTTAAATCAGCCATTACACAATAATTATGATTGCACAATTTGTTTTATCGGCTTTCCTTTTCTTTTCTCCAGAGCCTCAGGTTCAGGATTTGCCTGTTGCGTTGACCGATGATGCAGTAAAGCAGGATACAGTTAGCTGGATGTCGCTTGCCGATGTAAATAAAGTGGTCGAAAAAAACATCAAGAAAAATAAAGTAAAAGAGGAAAAGCTCATTCTGGTAGATTTCTATACAGATTGGTGCGGCTGGTGTAAAAAGCTGGACATTGAAACGTACACAAATGCTGAAGTTGTGCGTTTGATGAATACTTACTTTTATTCAGTAAAGTTTGATGCAGAATCGACCGACAGTGTACAATTTGCCAATAAATCATATGCTTTTATTCCCCGCGGCAGCCGTGGTACCAACGGTTTTGCCGTTGAAATGGCTACGCGGCCGGGTGGAAGGATTGGATACCCGACAATGACTATCATATCTCCGTTGGGAGAAAAGATAGCGGTTGAGGGTGGATATAAAGACCCCGCCAAGATGACCCTTTTTCTGATGTACTATGGAGAAGGGCACTACAAAACAAAGGATTTCAATACATTTCAGGCTGAATTAAGGCAGAAAGAACTCACCGACTAAAAACGGTGTATAAACCGTGCAAAATATTTTGCCTGGTTTGGTTGTTTTCCATGACTGAGGGAGTATTTTTGCTCTTTCTCTTTCAATATGTCCTCCGGAGTAAAGAATATCCATAAACTGTCTGCGGCCGGCGTTTTAATCTCATTAGGAATCATTTTCGGTGATATTGGAACTAGCCCCATTTATGTGATTAATGCTATTATTGGTTCGCATGAAGTTTCTAAAGAACTGATTTTAGGAGGTTTATCCTGTGTGTTTTGGACGCTGGTTATTATCACAACCATTAAATATGTAATACTTGCCCTCAATAACGATAACCGAGGGGAGGGTGGGATTTTTGCGCTTTATGCCATACACAGGCGGTTTAAAATCAAGTGGGCAATTATTCCTGCTTTGATCGGCTGTGCAGCGCTCATCGCTGATGGCTTTATCACCCCACCCATTTCTATTTCATCAGCTATCGAAGGACTGAAATTGTTAAACCCGGAAATTGATTCAGTAGTACCTATCGTAATTATAGCGATGACTGTACTTTTTACAGTTCAGCAGTTTGGGACTAATGTGGTTGGACGTTTTTTTGGGCCGGTAATGACTGTCTGGTTTGTCATGATTGGTGTGCTGGGCGGTATTCAGATTATTAAAAACCCTTCTGTTTTAGAAGCACTTAATCCTTATTGGGCCATTCATCTCCTGACTGAATATAAAGGTGGGTTTTGGTTATTGGGAAGTGTATTTCTCTGTACCACGGGAGCGGAAGCCATGTATAGTGATTTGGGCCACTGCGGTAAACAGAACATTCGCCTGAGCTGGAGTTTTGTGTTAGTTATGTTACTCCTGAACTATGCCGGACAATCTGCTTTTCTGCTCGATATGACCGGTAAGCAGTTGCATGATCATAGTCCGTTTTTTATGATTATGCCTTCCTGGTTTTTACCCATCGGTATAGTCATCGCAACCGCCGCTACCTTAATCGCCAGTCAGGCCATTCTTACCGGATGTTTTACATTGGTAAATGAGGCTATGAAGCTTAAATTATGGACCAATTTTAAAGTTATTTATCCTAGCACAGTAAAAGGCCAAATTTATATTCCGGCTATTAACTGGTTCTTGTTTATCGGATGTGTAACCGTGGTGCTTATCTTCAGAGAATCCAGTAATATGGAAGCAGCTTACGGGTTGGCTATCACATTTGATATGATCATGACCACAGTGCTGCTGACAAGTTTAATGTTATTGCACAAACGTTCAAGGATTTTAGTTTTTGCGATGGCCGCTGTATTTCTGGTGATTGAAGGTTCATTCCTGATTTCCAACCTGAATAAATTCATGCACGGTGGTTGGTTTACGGTTGGACTTGCAGTTTTACTCTTTTTTGCCCTCTGGATATTTTATGAGGCCAGGAAATTACGTGCAAAGCATACCGAATTTGTTGAAATCGATAAATATCTGCCTGCATTTAATGATTTAATGTCGGATGAAACGATTGCAAAAGAAGCAACCCATCTGGTGTATATGTCGATGGTGAATGATAAGAACCATATTGATTCTAACATTATTTATTCCATCTTCAGAAAGAAGCCCAAACGTGCAGATGTGTATTGGTTTGTGCACGTTGATATCAGCAACGACCCTTATTTGGCAACCTATTCAGTAGATACCATCATCCCGAAAAAAATGTTTTTTGTTCGCTTCCGGTTTGGATTTAAAGTGGAACATAAAGTAAACGTTATGTTCAGAAAAGTGGTGGGCGAAATGGTAGCCAATGGCGAAGTTGACATTGTAAGTCGCTATCCAAGTTTACGTAAACATGGCATGTTTGCCGATTTCAAATTTATTTTGTTGAACTCGCGCGTGTCCATTGATAATAAGCTCTCGCCATGGGAGCAGATTGTTGTTAAAGGCTATCGCCTGTTTAAATCCTGGGCCTTGCCTACGCATGAAGACTTCGGATTGGAGTTAACCAACGTAGAATACGAACTTGTACCGATTACGGTAACGGAAGAAATTGAAATAAAACTGGAGCGAATCAGGAATTAGCCGCTTCTTCTACTTTCTTTTCTATTGCATCAATATTAATCTGAAACGTCGGTGTTAGTGTATCCAGATCAAGGGCACATAAATAACCATTGCCTGGTCTTGAACGATATACACAACCACAATCAATATTAATGGCCGGATGTTTCATTTCTGCAATATCCTGTGCGAGCGTTTCGTAATTACGAGTAGAGTGTCCGTGTATAATAATCCTGTTGTTCGTTTTAGCCGGATCAATCGACTCGTGGAAATTGCGAATCCAATGCATGTTTTGGGTATCCTTGAAAATATCCTCAGCTTTGAAATTGAAACCTGCGTGCACTAAAATCACTTTATCTAATTCAACATAGTTAACCAGACTGCGAATGAAGGCATCGTATTTTTTATCCAGTTTCTTTAAATCGTCGCTACGCTGAAAGCCGAGGTTAAGCATCGTGGTGATGCCGCCGTTTTTTACCCATTGTTGATACCTGCGATAATCCCAGCAATATGGAATGGTTTCTTCAATTGCCTGCAAAAACATCCATTCGTGATTGCCCATTAGAGCAGTTACCTTGTAGCCTTCCTCCTGCAAATGCATGATGTGGTCCATCACTAAAATAGAATTTGGCCCGCGGTCAATCATATCACCCAGAATATACAACTCATCTTCTTTTGTGAGTTGCAATTGGTCTAAGAGTGCCAAAAAAGTTTGGTGACAACCGTGAATATCTGAAATGGCAAGTCTGCGCATATTAATTTGGATTAAGAATAGAATATAAACTTTTGACCCGGATAGCATCTACACTTGGTATTCCACCTTCCGGGATTTCCTGCAAAGATATTTGTTTTGGGGTATTCGGCAACAGGTCGAAGTAGTTATCGCTCAATTTAAGCTCTGATGAGGCTGTATTTATATAAACGCCCTTCGCAAAAGTATTCGCTGAAATAGTGATTGTAGCGGCGCTATCATCAACAGTTACTGTAAATTCAGGCTGCTGAAGGGCCAGTTTCCCGGGCGAACTGAAAATATGATTGCGGGTAGCGAGGATACGGCCATTTCCGTCAGTAATGGAGATGGCGAGCACAACTTCGTTCGCTTGCAGGCCGGTTAAAAACCAATTTAAATCCAGCGTAGTATAAGGGAATGAGGTGAAAGCCTCAACATCTAACCCTGTGCTGCCAGTGTTAATTACCGTACCATCCATGCGCATAAGTGTATAGTATAACATGCCGTGAATAGGCTGCGCCTGATCGTTTACGATATATACTGACAATTGATTCTCCTGCTGCCACAAGGAAATGATTACATCCGCATAGGTATTCTTTACGGTGTAATAGGCCGCTTTTCTGTTTCCATAATAGTCAATTACACTCCAGCTGGTAACCGGCCAGCAGTCGTTGAGCTGCCAAAACATGGTGCCCATGCAATAAGGCATATTTCTCCGATGCGCCTCTATGGCAGTATGCATACCATCCGCCTGAAGTAATTGTGAAATATAAATGTAATCCTGCAGGTCGGTTGGAATCAGATAATCCCTTTCCATGTATGTTTCAATCGTTTCAAATCCTGTTGGATGTTTTTGATGTTGTTTTAATGCAGGAGAACCCAGGAATAATTGATCATCGGGGATAAATTTTTTAAAAGATGTATAAGCCGGCATACCCTGAAATCCATATTCACTCATAAAGCGGGGTACCTTTGTATTATACACACTAAAAGGTTGTTTGCCCCACCAAACACCCCAATAATGCGCATCTCCTTCAGTTAAACTTTCTTTGCGTCCCCATCCGTGTTTTGGAGATGAAGGATGATAATTAGGACTCCCCACAGATCCCGGGTCGTTGTTCAATACTTCGGGAATATTTTGATAAAAGAGTTCACGATTAACTCGTTCAATTGTCTGTGCTGTTTCGGTATCCCATTTGAATTGGTTTTGCCATCCCCAATTATTCCAGGCTTCATCAATTTCATTATTCCCACACCAAAGCGCTATGCTTGGATGCAACATAAGTCTCTGTATCTGGTCGCTGTATTCTAATTCCGCTTTAATATTAGGCGGATACATGGCACAGGCATACATAAAATCCTGCCACACCATAATACCCAGCGAATCGCATAGGTCGTACAATATATCGTTTTCATAAATGCCACCACCCCATACTCGTATCATATTGATATGCATATTTTTTGCCTCAAGCAGCAACTTGCGATAATCAGCATCCGTTAATGTTCCTGGAAAACTATGCAGTGGAATGAGGTTGGCACCTTTTACAAATACTTTTTGCTGACATGCTGTGAAATAAAATGATTCGCCAGTGGCATCTTTTTCGCGGTTGAGTTTGATTTGACTGAAACCTGTGCTGAATATCTTTTCGTAATAAACCTGTTTGTTATGTTTAATCAATAATTTGAAACGATAGATGGGCTGATTGCCATATCCCGCAGGCATCCAACGCTCAGGAATTTTGTATTGGAAACGAATATTTTCGATTGTAGGAAAGGCATAATTGTAACTCTGTGTAAAACATATTGCTCCTGAATTGATTTCTACCACACTGATTTCGTAACGCATGCGATGTTCTGCCTGAAAGGCCATTGCAATCTGAATATCAGCAGTATCTGTTTCCATAGGATCCACATAGGTGAAGTGAGCCGACTTTACACGCATGTGATTATCGCCGGATAAGCGAACGGTTTTCCAAATGCCGCAGGTAACCAACCTTGGTCCCCAGTCCCAGCCAAATTGATATTGCGCCTTCCTGGCAAACACGCGTTCATCGGTTGGAAGTTGAATAGGGTAGTCGGCTTGCAGTGTTTTAGCACGATTTGACGCTGAGTGAAAATAAATGCGCACTTCGTTCAGGCCTGTATGTAAAAACGATTTAACATCTATGGCATAATTGCGAAACATATTTTCTGCCTGTAATACAAGCGAATCGTTAACATAAACATCGGCATAGGTGTCGAGGCCTTCAAATTCGAGCGTGCAAAAAGATTGGGAAAGAAATTTATTGTTGACGAAAAATGATTTTCGATACACCCAATCTTGTGTTTCCACCCACTGCACTTCCTGTTCGTTTGTGCCGAAGAAGGGGTCAGGGATAAGGTTGTTTTGTAAGAGGTCCGTATGCACACTTCCGGGAATGGTAGCCGGGTGCCAGGTGTTTTCTTTTGCGTTTGAAAATTCCCAACCGCTAAGCATATCTAATTCCATGTGTTGCGCATAAACAGATTTAGTTACACCGATACTTACCAGTATTATGCCAATCTTGTAAAACAGGTGCTTCATGCAGAGGTAATTTTTTTCAAAGCGGCAACTTCTTCAGGCCATACTTCTGTCATGTGGCTGTTATTGTAAATCGTCGGATTATGTGCAAAAAGGGCGGGTTCAGTAAATGCGCGTTTGGCTGAAGTGTGGATTTGGGTGCAACCTGTGTATGTAATGAGTTCGGCAGCATTATTTCGGTTTACGCCGGCACCGGGTAAAATTTCTATTTGTGTGCCTGCCTGTTGAATGAGTTGCTTAATGGTTTCGCGACCTTCCCAGGCCGTGCTTTTCTGACCGGAAGTTAAAATGCGTTTAAAGCCGATTTGCTGTGCATCCGTCAGTGTTTCAAATGGATCTCTGGTGAGATCAAAAGCGCGTTGCAGGGTGCAATCCATATCGCCGGCTGCATCAATCAATTTTTTATTCCGCTCAATATCTAATCGGCCATTTTCCTGAATAATGCCAAATATAATTTGTCGGGCCCCGAGTGCACGTACTTGTTGAATATCCTGCTGCATCACCTTGAATTCTTCATCATCATAAATAAAATTTCCGCCGCGGGGACGAATCATGATAACGATTTTTTCCGGTGATACCTGATTAAATGCATGTAAAATATTTCCAGTAGAGGGTGTAATGCCACCTTCAACATAGGATGCGCATAATTCAATTCGATCAGCGCCTGCGGCAAGTGCACGCACCACATCTGTGGCGTTGAATGTGCAAATTTCAAGTGTTATCATGCAGACTCAGGCGTAATAGCTATCTGATTTAAATAAAATATTGGGTATGTTATTGCTGTACACAGCATAATTAAATCCGGGTTGTAAACAATAGGCGCCGAATTCTCCCTGCTTATTTAATGCAATAAATCCTACCTGAAATTCTTTGGTTTTATCACCGCGTATTTTAACCATCCGCATAACGGCCTCTTTACATGCTTCGTATGGCGATCGTCCCTGGCGCATCAATTCAACAACTAAATGCGTGCCGGCAATGCGAATTACTTCTTCTCCGGTACCGGTTGCAGTGGCAGCGCCAATTTCATTATCTACATATAATCCTGCACCAATAATAGGGGAGTCGCCAACACGGCCTCTTACTTTGTAAGCTAAGCCGCTTGTGGTGCAGGCACCGGATAGATTTCCGGTAGCATCCATAGCAATCATGCCGATGGTATCATGATTTTCAATATTGATAACCGGCTGATATTTTTTTTCTTTTAACCAGGCTTGATATGCTTTCATGGCTTCCGGATTTTTATACTCATCGAGTGTGAATCCGTTTTCAAGTGCGAATTGCTGTGCACCTGCACCCACCAGCATAATGTGTGGTGTGGTTTCCATTACTTTTCGGGCAACGCGAATCGGGTTTTTGATTTTTTCGAGAAAGGCTACTGAACCACAATTATAAAATTCATCCATAATACAGGCATCCAGCGTGGTATGACCTTCCCGGTCTGGCAATCCGGCTAATCCTACTGATAATCCATGCAAATCATTTTCGGCTACCATTACACCCGCTTCAACGGCATCAAGTGCGCGACCATTACTTCCCAATATTTTCCAGGCATCTTTATTGGCCTCAATGCCAAAATCCCAGGTGGAAAGCACCAATGGTTTATTTTGATGTATAGTTGGTGCGGGCGTTTTTGCCAATGCATCTGTTTTTCCACTCGCAAGTATACCAGCACCAATGGCTGCATTGCGGATAAATTTTCTCCGTGACGTCATGATACAAATATCGGAAAACCCAGGCTTATATCTCTATGCAGAAATATTGGGATGCACACTTATTCAACAGAAATCTCATCGATAAATAACCAGGCCTTATGTCCTGCTCCTGGATTTCCGGCAGGAATGTCACCGTAGTTATATACAGTTATTTGAATATATCTGGCCTGAGTTGGGGCAAATTTGTAGATACCTGCATTGCGCGGTAATCCGGTTTTGCCTGGTTCTATAACACCGACACGTGTAAATTGACGACCATCCATGCTTACCTGCACCTCAATAAGTTTTGCCGGCCAAATCCAACTGCCAATATCTGTAAGGGTGCCTACGCCAATACTGCTGATGGTATCGGTTTGGAGCAGGTCAATAACACAGGTTGCATTTGTTCCGCTAAATCCCAGCCAATGCATACCACTCCAGGATGGGAGAGTGGTTCCCTGTTCTCCATCTACTAATGTAAAGGCGCCGTTGCCCGGATAAGATTTTGATGGAGGCTCCTGCAAGGTAATTGGTTTTCCTGTGGCCTTATTCAACTGCAATTGTAATTGCAATCCTTTTGTGGTTTTAGTTTCAGGAATAATTAAATCGAATTGACCTCTTGCTGTAACCTGAATGGGTTTTTCGTAATCAACCGTTGTAAATATCCGTTTGCCAATTTCATTCTGCATCTTATCATCAGCAATATTTACTGGAAAATGCACAGCATTATTCCACGATTGGATTTCCAATTGTACACCTGAATGATCTGATATGGGTTTTAAGGCTACGGTGTAATTAAATGCAGACGTACTATAGCGACAATCCATCGCATCTAAAAAAGTAAAATGTTTTTGCACCTTTAACAAAAACCGATCATAATTGCGTTGGTTTTCCGGTGACCATAATACTTCACTTAAGGCCATTAACCGAGGCATGAGCATATATTCAACCTGGTCGAAATCATATAAATATTCCGACCATAAATTTGCCTGTGCACCCAGAACGTGTTTGGCTTCATCGGGTGTTAGTGCGGAAGGGACAGGTTGAAATGCATATACTTTTGACAAAGGAACATATCCGCCAATTGCCAGAGGTTCTGACGATGGATATCCCTGATAATAATCGAAGTAACAGTGTGATGTTGGTGTCATAATCGCATCATGACCTTGCTTCACTGCCTGAATACAACCTTCCTCTCCGCGCCAACTCATAATGGTGGCGTTGTCGGAAATACCTCCATGTATAATTTCATCCCATCCGATGATATTTTTTCCCTGGCTATGCACAAATGCATCCATGCGTTTCACAAAATAACTTTGCAAACCTGCAGCATCTGTGTTCATTGATTGCATCAGTTGCTGACAATGCGCACAGGATTTCCAGACATCAAACATCACCTCATCGCCACCAATATGAATATATTTTCCCGGAAAAAGAGCCATCACCTCTGTAAGCACATCTTCCAGAAAAGTAAACGTTTCCTCTTTTGGACAAAATGCTTCGGGGTAAATGCCCCACTGTTTTCCGACGGTATAAGTGGTATCTGCAATGCAGCCCAGCTCAGGGTATGCTGCTAAGGCTGCTTTACAATGCCCCGGCATTTCTATTTCCGGAATAATCGTAATATTTCTGCGTTCGGCATATTTAACAATAGTGGTGATATCACCTTGTGTATAATAGCCACCGTATCGAATGGAGTCAAATTTTTGTTCGCGATAATGTCCGGTCATGGAACCATCCCGCCAGGCACCTACCTCTGTGAGTTTTGGATATTTCTTTATTTCAATTCGCCATCCCTGATCATCCGTGAGATGCCAGTGAAAGGTATTCATTTTATAAAGTGCGAGATAGTCGATGTATTGTTTAATTTCATCAACTGTAAAAAAATGGCGACTGCAATCTAAATGCATGCCCCGATACTCAAATTTCGGATAGTCAGTAATAGTAGCACATGGCACCTGAAACTGATTGGTAAAGGGCGATTCAATTAATTGGGCTAAAGTCATCAATCCGTAAAATGCGCCACCTGCATTCTTTCCAATAATCAAAATACTGTCAGGATGTATGACGAGTTTATAACCTCCATCCGGTACATCTAATAAACTGTCGTAGCGCACATCAATAAACGGCGCGTTCAGAGGTTTCTCTTTTAATGTTTTAAGTGGTAAGGCTCGTATCTTTAATTGAATATCCCTAAAGGCAATTGCATCGTTAAACGATTGCATATCATGCACGAGGATAAAGGAAGTTGGTCTGAAATAAAAATATCCCGGATCAGATTGATAATAGACGGGTGCCGGTATAATTTGATTTTGCGAAGGTTGCGCGAGTAAATGGGATGCACTCATGCAAACAAGCAGGATAATATTGCGGAGTTGACGCACGAGTTTAGGTTTGTAATACACCAACATTAAATGATTTTTCTATGGGTGCATGATCGGCCATTTCGATGCCCATGCTGATCCATTTGCGGGTGTCGAGCGGATCAATAATAGCATCCACCCACAAACGCGAAGCTGCATAGTAAGGGTCCATCGTTTCATTATAATGATTCGTGATTTTATCGAGCAACGCTTTTTCTGTTTCCGGTGTGATGGTTTCACCTTTCGCTTTCAGAGAAGCCACCTGAATTTGTAATAAGGTTTTGGCTGCCTGAGCTCCGCCCATTACGGCAATCTTTGCAGAAGGCCAGGCAACGATCAGGCGTGGATCATAGGCTTTACCACACATGGCATAATTGCCGGCACCAAAACTATTGCCCATAATAATGGTGAATTTTGGCACCACCGAATTACTAACGGCATTAACCAGTTTTGCACCATCTTTTATGATACCTGCATGCTCGCTTTTACTGCCCACCATAAATCCGGTTACATCCTGTAAAAAAACCAGCGGAATTTTTTTCTGATTGCAATTCATAATAAAACGTGCAGCTTTATCTGCACTGTCGTTATAAATTACACCACCAATTTGAATTTCGCCTTTTTTAGTTTTTACTACCTTCCTCTGGTTGGCTACAATGCCCACACTCCAACCATCGATGCGTGCGGTCCCACAGACTATCGTTTTACCGTATGCCGATTTATATTCATCAAAAACACTATCATCTACCAGTCGCTTAATAATATCCAAAACATCATACTGTTTTGAAATATCATCGGGCATGATACCATAAATTTCATCTTCTGCTAAAGCTGGTTTAACAGGTTTTACACGATCGAAGCCGGCTTTGTTGAATGAACCGATTTTGTCAATCGTGGAGCGAATATGCTGCAAACAATCTTCATCATTTTCAGCTGCATAATCACAAATACCGGAAACTTCTGTTGTGGTTAAAGCACCACCTAATGTTTCAGCATCAATTTCTTCGCCAACTGCGGCTTTAACCAAATAGGGTCCGGCCAGGAAAATGCTGCCTGTGTTTTTAACGATGTAAGCTTCATCGCTCATAATAGGTAAATAGGCCCCACCGGCTACACAACTGCCCATGATTGCTGCAATTTGCGTAATACCCATGCTGCTCATCACCGCATTATTGCGGAAAATGCGTCCAAAATTTTCCTTATCGGGAAAAATCTCATCCTGCATCGGCAGGTACACGCCCGCACTATCAACTAAATATATAATGGGCAATTTATTTTCGATACTGATTTCCTGGGCACGTAAATTCTTTTTTCCGGTAATCGGAAACCAGGCACCGGCTTTTACTGTGGCATCGTTAGCAACTACAATACATTGGCGACCACTCACATAACCAATCTGCACCACAACACCACCACTCGGGCATCCGCCGTGTTCAGTATACATGCCCATTGCGGTGAAGGCACCAATTTCGATACAGGGCGTTTCTGGGTCGAATAATAATTTCAATCGTTCACGTGCATGTAATTTTCCTTTTTCATGCAGTTTGTCAATTGATTTTTTACCACCTCCTTCTGCAACCTTAGACAGCCTTTGCTTCATTGTGGATACGAGCAGTTTCATGCTGTCTTCGTTTTTGTTGAACGTAATATCTTGTGCTTGCTTCGCCATAATCTTTTCAGAATAATCACAAAAATACAATTACCCGATGTAAACGTACCGGTTTGATGCAATCCTTTTACTACCTTTGCACCGGGCAAGTCCTATACGACCAGCTCCTGCTGAATCCCCCAGGCCCTGACCGGAGCAAGGGTAGGTGGTTGTAGCGGTGCGATGTAGTTCACTTGCCCTTTTTTATTTTCTTCAACCGTAAGAATCTCAAATTGTTGAAAACATCCTGCTTATTTTAAGGTTTAGCAGGTATTTTTGCGCTTTATAACCACAGCACATGAAGTTTTTTATAGATACTGCAGATCTGAAAGAGATCAAAGAAGCCGCGACACTCGGCATATTAGATGGCGTAACCACTAACCCTTCGTTAATGGCGAAAGTGGGTATTACCGGCGCGGATAATATTAAACAGCATTACATCGATATCTGCAATATTGTTGATGGTGATATCAGTGCTGAGGTGATTTCTACTGATTTTGAAGGAATGGTGCGCGAAGCCAAAGAACTGGCTGCATTGCATCCAAATATCGTTGTGAAGATTCCTATGATTAAGGAAGGAGTGAAGGCGCTTAAATGGTGCACAGATAACAATATCCGCACTAACTGTACACTTGTATTTTCAGCAGGTCAGGCTATCCTGGCAGCAAAAGCCGGCGCAACATATTTATCTCCATTTATTGGTCGTATCGATGATATGAACTGGGATGGTATCCAGTTAATCGAACAAATCGTGCATATCTATCGCATGTACGGCTTTGAAACAGAAGTATTAGCGGCATCTATCCGCAATCCTCTCCATATTGTGCGTTGCGCTGAAGTTGGCGCTGATGTGGTTACCTGCCCGTTGAGTTCCATATTGGGATTATTCAAACATCCACTTACTGATATCGGCTTAGCACAATTTTTGGCCGATTATCAAAAAGGGAACGGTTAAGGGATTATTCTACTGATTTATTAGGCTATTCAGAAACCAATTGTATATTTGCTGATAGCCAGAACGAACATGCGCGTGCATATTGCCTTATGCCGTGCGTAGTAAAAATTCGTTCGGCCCTTAAACCCATCCGTATATGCATAGACTTCCTTCAGAAGAAGTGTTGCCGTTTTTGGTAATGGTTGCCACACTATTACTTACAGGCAGGCTCATGGGCGAATTGTTCAGAAAGCTTAAAATGCCTCAAGTGATGGGCGAACTGGTAGCCGGGATTTTGCTCGGCCCTTCCTGTCTCGAACATGTGGCTCCTGATGTCTACAATAGTTTATTTGCTACCCACGAAAAGGCGGGAATTGCCTATGATGGTTTAGGTCGCATCGGCATTTTGTTGTTACTGTTTGTGGCGGGTATGGAAATCAACCTGAAAACCATTCAGAAAAAAGCCAACGCAGCAGCTGCCATCAGTCTTTCCGGTGTAGCCTTTCCGTTTTTGGTCGGGTTTATAGCCAGCTGGTTTTTATCCGGTTATTTGTGGCCAAATGGTGTTGAAGATAAATTCGCTTCTTCACTGTTTATGGGCACTGCCTTATCGATTACGGCATTAAGTGTGTTGGCCAAAATCCTGATCGACATCGATAAGATTAAAAGCAAGTTCGGAAATTTGATGATGACCGCTGCGATGATCGATGATTTTATCGGTTGGATGCTGTTTTCGCTGGTGGTTTCGGTGGCGAATCTAGAAAGTGAAAGTAGTTTCGAGGGCTGGCAGGTGATGTTTATGGTACTGGGTTTTGCCACTTTTATTTTAACAGCCGGACGCAGGGCTATTCATTGGAGTTTTACTTTTTCAAACCGCTATTTATCACGAGGTGGTGGTACTTTATCGGTTGCCATCGTTTTTTGCATTTTCGGTGCCGTTTTTACTGAATGGATTGGCCTGCATGCCATATTTGGTGCCTTTATGGTGGGTATTGCCGTAGGTGATTCAGAACATTTCAGTCACCGAAACCGCGAAATGTTGCATGATATCGTTACCTACATTTTTGCACCATTATTCTTCATATCTATCGGATTCAGGGTCGACTTTATCGAGAATTTCGATGGTGGTGTAATCGCTTTTGTATTGCTGATAGCCGTATTGGGCAAGATGATTGGCGGATTTATTGGCGGACGTTTAGGGAAATTCAGCACGAATGAATCCATTGCCATCGGTTTCGGTATGAATGCCAGAGGTTCGCAGGAAATTGTGTTGGGATTAATCGCCCTAAACGCAGGTTTAATCACCGACCAGATTTTCGTGGCACTGGTTATCATGACTTTCGTTACGATTATGATTGCCGGTCCTTCGATTCGATATTTTTTAAGCCGGCATCAGGATGATGAGGATGAGGAGGATGAACAGGAAAGAATACAGAGCGCTGGAAAAGCGGATTGATTATCCACACGTTTGAACAAATACTCTGGCATGATATTTCGTTATATTGTGTAAAGTTCAACGTATGCGCATGTTCAGCAAAGTATTCAGCACCCTCACACTCACCATTGCTCTATATTCACTGCAAGCCGAAACAGGAGATACTGTGTTTCGGAAAGACAACCCCAATTTGTTATACACCACCAAAGATTATTATATCGAACTGCCCAATGATTGTTACAGTGATATCGTGTGTTTGCAGGATTTTTTCCTGATTATGACGTTTAATGTGGGTATTGATGGCAGCAATACGATTAAACAAGCAGGGTACAAGGATGCGGATATGGAATGCAATGCCAAAGCGCCTGCCGGAACCACTTACAAAGCATATTCTTTCAAAGAAACTAAGCATACTATAACCGATGATGGATATGGTGTACAGGTTGAGTTTGCCCCGGAAAAAAAAGAGGGTGCCCCTCCGTATCTCCAGAAATTTGAATTTACCGGAAAAATGCAGAACGGCAGACTCAAGGGTATGCTAACGTTTACAACACCGAAAGGGATTATTCAGGTGCCTTTGAATTAAAAGGCCTCTAATGTTTTTCGGATAATATCAATACACAAATCCATTTCCGCTTCGGTTATCACCAGTGGTGGCGCAAAACGAATCTTATCACCGTGTGTTGGTTTGGCTAAAAGTCCGTTTTCCATCAGGGCAAGACAGAAATCCCAGGCAGATTTTCCTTTGTAATTGTTTTCGACAACAATGGCGTTTAATAATCCCTTGCCGCGTACAATTTTGATATAATCGCCTTTCATGGATTCAAGGGCAGTGCGAAGTTTTTGTCCCATTAATTCTGCTCTTTCGGCAAGTTTTTCCTCCACCAAAACCTGCATTGAAGCAAGGGCTACTGCACAGGCAAGCGGGTTGCCACCAAAAGTGCTTCCGTGCTGTCCGGGTCTGATGGTGAGCATGATTTCGTCGTCTGCCAACACAGCACTTACCGGCATGGTGCCGCCACTGAGTGCTTTCCCAAGAATCAAGATATCCGGACGAACGTTTTCGTGATCGCAAGCCAGCATTTTACCCGTGCGGGCCAGTCCGGTTTGAATTTCATCGCCAATAAACAACACATTTGCATCGCGGCAAAGTGCTGCTGCCGCTGACAGAAAGCCGTTTTCAGGAACATAAACACCTGCTTCACCCTGAATAGGTTCCACCAGAAATCCTGCAACATTCGGATCCTGAAGGGCTGTTTTCAACGTTTCCAGGTCATTGTAAGGCACAATGGTATATCCTGGCATGTAAGGACCAAAACCGCCTGTGGAGTCGGGGTCATTGCTAAATGAGATTACACCGGTAGTTCTGCCGTGAAAATTGCCGTCACACACCAGAATTCTGGCCTGATTGTCAGGGATGCCTTTTACTTCATATCCCCATTTGCGACACAGTTTAATGGCAGTTTCAACGGCTTCAGCACCGCTATTCATTGGTAAAAGCTTATCGTAGCCAAACAATTCAGTCATAAACTGCTCAAAAACACCCAGTTTATCGTTGTGAAAGGCCCTGCTGGTGAGTGTTAGCTTTTCCGCCTGTTCGGTCATCGCAGCTATAATTCGGGGATGACAATGGCCTTGATTCACCGCACTATAGGCGCTTAGAAAGTCAAAATACCGCTTCCCGTCAACATCCCACATAAATACGCCTTTTGCCCGTTCAATCACGACCGGGATAGGATGATAGTTATGTGCACCGTATCGTTCTTCAATATCGATGAAATGCTGGGTTTTTGGAGATATTACAGATGTAACTTGCATATAAGTTGATTTAAATAGTTGATTATCAATAAGTTATGGAAAAAGCCGTGTGGACATACCTGTCCGTATACAATCAGCAGGATGCCGATAGGTGATCGAGGAAATCTAAGTTCATAGATAAAAACAGGGCGATCATAGCTCAAAGATACAGCTTCCGGAGGAATAACAAAACAGGCTGAACTTCGTGCAATCGACGCATCGGCTCCGCTTTTTCAGATGCACTTAAAAGTATGTGGGTAAATACGGCATCTTTCATGTTTTTACCGAACATTTTGGCCTAACTTTGCATTTTCAATTTAAATATACAGGCAGTGAAAAGATCGCATATCATTGTGTTGTTCCTGATAGCCATTTCTATCGCTTTGTTTGCCTCCAAGCTTTCAAATGTAAGTTCTTATAGCAGTTATGAGGATGCAAGTGCTAAAGAAGGAAAAACCGTTCAGTTGATTGGCGTTTTGGATAAATCGCAACCGGTAGATTACGACCCTGTTAAAGACCCGAACTCATTTAGTTTTCATTTGCTTGACCGCGACCAAAAGCAGGTACATGTGGTATGTTATGATGATATGCCCCGCGATTTTGAAAAAAGCGATGAAATTGTGCTGACTGGAAAAATGAAAGAGAACACCTTTTATGCCGATGAGATGCTCGTTAAGTGTCCTTCAAAATATCAGGAGAACGAGATTACTAAATAGGTAAAAGGCGAATGGAAGAAACGCATCAGCATCTAATACAGGAAATCAATCCGATTTTCGGACAGATTGGTCACATTTTTATACTTACGGCATTTGTAACGGCGATTTTCGCAGCTTACATGTATTTCAGATCGGTGCAAACACCGCACCCTGACCGTAAAGTTTATTTCTCAAAATTAGGTCGCGGATTTTTTATTGGTCACGCCATCGCATTATTGTCCGTTGTCGTAACCATGTTCATCATGATATTCAATCATCATTTTGAATATCATTATGTATGGTCGCATTCATCCGCCGATTTACGCATGAAATACATCTTGTCCTGTTTCTGGGAAGGGCAGGAGGGGAGTTTTCTCTTATGGACATTCTGGCATGTTGTATTAGGATTATTTGTTATCCGCTTAGCTAAAGAGTGGGAAAAACCGGTAATGAGCATCGTGTCATTAGTGCAGGTATTTCTGCTCACCTTTGTGTTAGGAATTTATTTTGGAGATTTTCACGTGGGTAGTTCTCCATTTCTCTTATTAAAGGATAAACTGACTACTGATCCGGTTTTTCTGTTTAATGATTATATGCGGTTTATACCGGATGGCCGCGGATTGAATGCATTATTACAAAATTATTGGATGGTGATACATCCACCGGTTTTATTTCTCGGATTTGCCTCTATAACCATACCATTTGCATTCGCACTTTCCGGATTATGGCTCGGAAAATATACAGAGTGGATTAAACCAGCGCTTCCTTACGCCTTATTCTCAGGGATGGTGTTAGGAACAGGTATTCTGATGGGTGGTGCCTGGGCTTATGAATCACTCAGCTTTGGTGGTTTCTGGGCTTGGGATCCCGTAGAAAATGCATCCTTAATACCTTGGTTGGTGATTGTTGCCGGCCTGCATACCATGGTGGTAGCCAAGAGTACCGGACATGCGCTGAGATCATCTTACGTACTTGTATTTCTGGCTTTCTTTTTCGTTCTGTATTCTTCCTTCCTGACCAGAAGTGGTATTCTTGGTGATACAAGTGTGCATGCATTTGTTGAAGAGGGACTTACCAATCACTTACTTATTTTCGTCGGCACATTTGTTTTATTGGCATTTATTCCATTGTTCCGACACTGGCGTAAAATTCCGCATGCAGAAAAGGAAGAACCAACCAGCAGTCGCGAATTTTGGATGTTTGTTGGCTCCCTGGTTTTATTATTCAGCGGATTACATGTTATCTTCTTCACCAGCATTCCTGTTTTTGGAGCACTGGCAGATTTAGTGAACCGGATTTTTGGCACATCGCTTAATACCGACTTAGCACCTCCTGAAGATCCGATACACTTTTATACCGGCGTGCAAATGTGGGTGGGTATTTTAATTGCCTTGCTTTCAGCATTTGGACAATTCTTTAAATACCGTTTCTCCAGTGCCAAACTTGTGCTGCGTCAATTAGCCTATTGGATAGTTCTAAGCGTGATAGCTACTATTATTACGTCTTTACTTTTAGATAAAATCTGGCATACAACCGCTGATAGAAAAATATTTCATCTCGTTACTTCTTATACCATTATTATTTTTTCAGGTTGGTTTTCCATTATTGCGAACACCGCCTACGTTTTTTCTGTATTGAAAGGCCGCATTCGGGTAGCGGGCGGTTCTGTTGCGCATATCGGTTTTGCTTTATTGTTGCTGGGCATATTAATTTCAAATGCCGGACAACGTGTTATTTCCGTTAATAATTTTGGTGTTCAGTTTGATGGTGAAGGCATGGATGATACTTTCCAGCGCGAAAATGTTCGTTTGCTGAAAAATGTGCCACTTCCTCTTCAGGATTATCAGGTTACCTATTTGGGTGATACAGTTATCGCCGGCGCAACCTATTTCGATTTACAGTTTCAGAAATTTGATGCTGAAACAGGTGAATTGTTGCAGGATTTTACGGTTCATCCCTATTTGTTGATGGATAATAAAATGCAGCAATTGGCACCAAATCCGGATACACGTCATTTTCTGACTTATGATGTGTTTACGCATGTAACCTCATTGCCAGGAGATGGAAGTAAAAATGCAGCGCCTCAAATTTCATCTGATTCTATTGCTGTTGGTGATACCCTGTCCTTTGACACCGGTATTATGGTGCTGCGCGAGGTAAATCGCGTTGGTGGTAAGGATACAATTGGCGCATCAGCCATATTTGATGTGCGCATTGGCAGAGCCACAGAAACACTTAAAGTGAATTACCTGATTGATATGCAAAAAGGAACAGTATCACAGGGCACAACTGCCAGCACGCTGGGTAATGTTCAGATACACTTTGATGCCATTCTTACAGAACAAAATAAATTTGTTTTCACGATTGAAGACAGATCACTGAATACCGATTGGATAGTGATTAAATCGATTATCTTCCCAATGATTAATCTCGTATGGTTAGGTGTTGTGGTAATGGCGATTGGATTTTTTATTAGCATGATGCATCGACGCAAGGAAGGACGAAAATCAATTCAAACCAGTAGCGAATGATTCAAAGACTGCTGATAGTAGGTACGGGAAACGCTGCCTGGCATCTTGGTCATGCTTGTCTGGCTGCCGGTATTACTATTCAGGGTGTTGTTGCAAGAGATGCTATGAAGGGTCGCGCACTGGCGGAGGCTTTAGGAGGTGTTCCTTTTTTTGCGATGTATAACAATTTACCGGATGCTGATGCTTATTTATTGGCGGTAAGGGATGATGCCATCGAGGAGGTTGCCAAACAATTAGGCGATGCCCGGCAACTTATGATACATTGCAGTGGCAGTATGCGGGCAGATGTGCTTAATCAAAACCAAAATCCTTACGGCGTGTTGTGGCCGATGCATTCGCTGCAGAAAGATGCGCCAGATAGCTTACAGCACACACTCATTGCCGTGCAAGGCAGCGATACAGACATACAGCAGCAGATTTTTGAATTGGCTTCACGCATTTCAGAACGGGCTATGCCGGTTGAGGAACATCAGCGTATGGCCATGCATATGTGTGCTGTCTGGGTGAATAATTATACAAACCATATGTTGCATATTGGGTTTTCATTATTGCGTGAGCATGGTGTTGACCATCGTTTATTTATGCCAATGCTCCGCAATCATATGGCGGCTCTTGAATCACATACACCTGATCAGATTCAAACGGGTCCGGCTAAAAGAGGGGAGATGCAAACCCTGGAACGACACAGGCAATTGTTGCACAATCATCCAGACCTGCAACAGATATATGATACATTGGCAGAACATATTTTAAATACGTACTTAAAGCGATAATTTTGTCGCGTTATTCAGGCTATGGTAAAAATCAGATTTATTTTTGAAGACGGCAGTGCACCTAAAGAGATAGAATCAGAACCGGGATATTCGGTGCTAGAGGTTGCCTTGCTTAACGATATTAAACTCAATCATAATTGCGGTGGTGTATGCGCATGCAGCACCTGTCATATCTATGTGGAAAAAGGCATGGAACATCTGCCTGAAACAACCGAAAAAGAAGAGGATTTTATCGACAGAGCGCGCGACCCCCGATTGAATTCGAGATTGAGTTGCCAGTGCGATTTAATGCAGGACAATGCAGAAATCGAAGTAATCGTGCCTGATCAATCAACTATTATCGCATCTTAATTTACATTATGCAGCAATTTGACGAACCACCAATTTATTGGAACGACCATGAGGATATAGCGCTGAAATTGTATGAGCGCTTTGGCGATGCATTCGGAGAGTCCCAAATTTATCGGATTCGCTTTACCGACCTGTTAGAGTGGGTTCTGCAAATTCCGGATTTTAAAGGCACTCGTGAAGAATGTACCGAAGGGCATCTGGAAATGATACAGAGCTCATGGGTATATGAGTGGAGAGATAGCCAAAAGTAATTTTTCAACCGGATAAGTTATCCGGCGTATTTTTCGTTTAATTGGATAAATCTCATATGTCTGCACACTGGTTTAGCATCATTCGACCTATTAACCTGATACTGCTGGCCATCGGCATGTATGCACTTGATGTATGTGTGCTGCAACCAAATTTCACTACGTATGGCATTTTGTTCTCCTTAAATGAACTGCAGTTTTTCCTTTTGGTTTTGTCAGTCGTATGTATTTGTGCAGGCGGATACCTGATTAACGATTATTACGATGTGCAAACTGACATGATCAATAAACCGGATAAGGTTTTTATTGGTGAATCCAAATTGAGTCCGGCTTCAGTGTATCGCGTGTATATGATACTTACCGGAATAGGTTTCGCTTTAGGTGTTTACCTCAGTCTTGCCGTTGAATTTTGGCGGTTAATCGCTTTATATGTGCTCGCTATTGCCTTATTGTTTTTCTATGCGACAACATTTAAACGCATTGCGCTGATAGGTAATATCATTGTGGCATTACTGGCAGCCTTAAGTATGTTGATGGTGCTGGTATTTGAACCGCATCTGTACCAGCTAGCACGCCCTGGTGATTATTATATCGCTGAAATTTGTAACAGGTTTATACTGACGATGGCTGCTTTTGCCTTCACAACAACAATGGTGCGCGAGGTAATCAAAGATCTGGAAGATGTGCAGGGTGACCGGCAGTCGGGAGCTAAAACGTTACCTGTGAGGTATGGTTATGGTGTAAGTAAGTTGGTAATCTGGATATTTGTATTGGCTACAATAGGCGCATTAGTATATATGCTTACCAACATCCTGGATCAGCATCAACTTGTTTATGTGCTGTATACGGGTATTTTATTTATGTGCATGATAATTATTGGTGTTTGGACCTACATTGCACAATCACCACAGCAGTTTCATCGCCTGAGCACGCTCGTGAAGGTTACGATGGGTTTAGGACTTGGCATTTTGCCCATATATTATTTAATTGCTTTTTGAAATGCCATCTGTCATTCTCGCATCCGGTTCGCCAAGAAGAAGCGATATTTTAGCAACAGCAGGATTTACCTTTACGGTGATTAAACCCGATGTTGACGAAGTATACCCTTCAACAATGCCTGTAAGAGAGGTGCCTGCCTATTTGGCCGGCATAAAAATGGATGCAGCCATGCAGATGGTTAATCAGGACGCCATTGTTATCACAGCTGATACTGTTGTTATATTGGATGAACAGATTATCGGTAAACCAAAAGATGCGGAAGATGCATTTTCTATCCTGCGCCGTTTATCCGGAAATATGCACCTCGTGGTTTCAGGCGTTTGTATGCAATATAAAGATGTTCGGTACGATATTGATGTAACCACTAAGGTATATTTTGATGTACTCACAGATACCGAAATCAGAAATTATCTGGAAACCTGTAAACCTTATGATAAAGCAGGTGCATATGCTATTCAGGAATGGATAGGTATGAATAAAATTTCCAGAATTGAGGGGGATTATTACAATGTAGTCGGTTTCCCGATGAGTAAAATTTATCCGGTACTTACAGCTTTGTTGAGTATGTAATCAAATGCCGGTACGTTTGATAACTTCAATCACCTGGTCAACCTCTTCAAACGTGTTATAATAATGTGGCGATAATCGAACTGCGCCTTCTACATCCTTTTGTATAAAATCTAAGAGTGCGAATTTCTTTCCGGCAGCACCGCAATTAATACCGTTTTGCACAAGTGTATTTCTGAAAGTCATAATATCACTTTTTGCGGATACCAGACTAATGATATTGCATGTTAATTTCCCTTTATCTAATAAGGTGATATGAGGTAGTGCACTTAATTGCGTTCTGAAATATTGTGATAATTGCTGTGTATATGTAAAAACGGCATGCGGGTTTGCGTTTTCGTAATATCGCATCGCAGCTGCTGCACCAACTACGAGTGCATAGGATTGTTCAATATATTCAAATCGTTTTGCATCAGGAAGTGGTGCGAACGAGCCTTTGCCTGTCCAGTCAGCACCACGCATATCAGGTAACATCGGCAATAATCCGGCATCTAAAGCGCGCTGACTCACAAATAAGGCGCCGGTACCTCGAGGTCCGCGCATAAATTTGCGCATGCTGAACGAAAGAAAATCACAGTGCATCGTTTGCACATCAAGCGGTATTTGTCCTGCACTTTGACAAGCATCAACAAAATACCAAACACCGGCCTTGGCACACAATGCACCGATTTCTGCTACCGGTTGAACTAAACCTGTATTATTTGGTACATGTGTTATACTCACTAATTTAGGATGCAGGGCTTTAATAAGCCTGTCTATATCTTCAACATCAACTTCACCTGTAGGTGTATTTTGAGCGTACTCAATACGAATGCCAAATCGTTGTTGCAATGCAGCAAATTGAATCTGACTTGACACATAATCATTTATACTGGTCAGAATTACATCACCCGGCGCAAACGAAATTGAGCTTAATGCTTTAGTAAAACCGTCTGTTGCACTATTTACAAAGGCAATTTGATGTGGATGCGCGTTTAAAATAGACGCAGCGGCAGCATAGAAATCTTCAATGTCGGCACTACGCAAAGCGGCAAGTTCATAACCACCTGCTTTTGCTTCTTCCTGTAAAAATTGGGTTACAACTTCAACAACCGACTTTGGTGGTAGTGAACATCCGGCATTATTGAAGTGAATAATATCCGAACAACCAGGTGTGTCGTCGCGAAATTGTTGAACCGGAAACATCCTGTTAGAATAATCCGTACAATTCAGTTTGCACGCGCTGAATTACCTGACCTAAATCTTCCTGATTTTCAGCAAAATTTATTTGGTCGATGTCGATAATTAATAACTTGCCATGCTTGTATTTGCTGATCCACGCTTCGTAGTATTCATTCAGTCGACGGAGGTAATCCAAACGCAAATTGTCTTCATACTCACGACCTCTTTTTTGAATTTGGTTCACCAATGCAGGAATAGAACCCCGCAGATAAATTAAAAGATCAGGGGGTGATATCAGAGAAGTTATGCTATTAAAAATCTCGGTATAATTTTGGAAATCACGGGTGCTCATTAAACCCATGGCATGCAGGTTAGGCGCAAAAATTTGTGCATCCTCATAAATTGTGCGATCCTGTATGATGGTTTTGCTGCCTTTTTGAATGTCGAGTATTTGTTTGAAGCGACTATTCAAAAAGTAGATTTGCAGGTTAAATGCCCAACGTGGCATGTCCTGATAAAAATCATATAAATAGGGGTTGTTCTCAACATCTTCAAAATGTGTTTCCCAACCAAAATGCTTTGCCAGCAATTGGGTGAGTGTTGTTTTACCGGCACCGATGTTTCCGGCAACGGCAATATGTTTCACTATTCGACCGGTATCGAACTGTGGTTTCGCAGGGGCTGCTGTTTTTATGTTATTTTTTGAGTCATCAACTTTTGAGGCTGCAGTTTTTTTAGGAGCAGCCTTCGTTTTTGGCTCAGTTTTTACATTTGTTTTTTTAGCCGGGGCCTTCTTTTCAGGTTGAGTCGTCTTTTTGGCCGGCTTATTGGATTTTGCCATCGTTCGGGTTATTAGGATTCCTTATCCGGCAGAAGTGTTACTGCCTTCATCAGAGAGGTTAAAAGTAATTAATTCCCATTATTTTTCGCACTTCTGAAACGGTTTTTTGCGCGCTTTCGCGGGCTGCTTCACCTCCACGCTTCACAATTCGGCCTAAATAGGCTTCATCTCGTATCAATTCATTGATTTTTTCCCGTATCGGTGTCAGATAAGTAATCATATCTTCTGCTAACTGCTTTTTCATGTCGCCATAGCGAATCGTGCATGTATTCCATGCCTGGTCATAAAAAGAAACAGTATCCGGTTTGCTGACAATTTGCATCAGGGCAAACAGATTTTGAATTTCCTGAGGTTTTTCACTGTTTGGTTCCGAAGGTCCGGCATCTGTTTTGGCACGCTTTATTTTTTTAAGAATAGCATCCGGTTCTTCATTCAGAAAAATAGCATTGGTTTCGCCACCCGTTTTACTCATTTTGGTTGAGCCATCCAGTCCGGGTACTTTCACGAGTTCATCACCAAAATTATAGGCAATGGGTTCCGGGAAAAAATCAATGTCATATCTGGAATTAAAACGCTTTGCAAAATTGCGTGTCATCTCCAAATGTTGCTCCTGATCTTTACCCACCGGAACTTTATGGGCACGATGCACGATAATATCTGCTGCCATTAATACCGGATAGGTAAGTAAACCGGCATTAATATTTTCATTGTGAATCTTAATTTTCTCTTTAAAGGTGGCTACTTTTTCTAACTCACCTTTGTAGGCAAGCATGTTGAGCAGCAAATACAATTCCGGAATTTCAGGCACATCGCTTTGAACATAAATTACAACCTTTTCAGGATCGAGGCCACATGCCAGATAAGTAGCAATTGTTTGTTTGACTAATAGTTTTAGCTCCTCCGGATTATTATGCGTGGTAAGCGAATGATAATCAGCAATGAAAAAATAACCACGCACATTCGGGTCATCTCCCAAACGCACATAGTTACGTACTGCTCCGTAATAATTGCCCAAATGCAAAATACCCGTGGGCCGGGTTCCGCTGACTACAATTTCCATGCGGCGAAAATAGAAAAAAGTAGCGGGAAACTCAGGTTTAGACCCAATGAAATCAGCCCGTTAAACTATGTGAATGAGCACTTGTATCAACAAAAATCGTCTTACCTTTACCTTATGAAAGTGGATAAAGCCCTGATTGATAAACTGGCTTCCTTGTCAAAACTCGAATTCAGTGAGGCGGAATGTACCGCCATAGAGCATAATCTCTCTAATATGCTGGACTTTATCGACAAGTTGAATGAGGTGGATGTTACGGGCGTTGAACCGCTTGTTTACATAAACCCGGCTACGAATATTATGCGCCAGGATGAAGCACACATGGACATCACGAAAGAAGATGCCCTCAAAAATGCGCCATTGGCCGATAGCGACTATTTCAAAGTGCCTAAAGTAATCCGGAAATAGTATGCAGCAGGAAATTATTACCCTCGAAAATATTCGTAAAACCTACGATCTGGGTCAGGTGCAAATTGAGGTGCTCAAAGGCCTGAATACCTCTATCCTGAAAAATGAATATGTGGCCATCATGGGTCCCTCAGGTTCAGGTAAAAGTACCCTGATGAATATTTTAGGCTGCCTCGATAAGCCAACAAAAGGTTCTTATATCCTGAACGGAACCGACGTGAGCAGAATGAATGATGATGAGCTCGCTGAAGTCCGCAACAAAGAAATTGGCTTCGTATTTCAAACATTTAACCTACTGGCGCGCCTCTCTGGTATCGAAAATGTTGCCTTGCCCCTGATTTATGCAGGTGTTCGCAAAGCTGACCGTTTACAAAGAGCTGAAAACATTCTCAAGGCCGTTGGTTTAGGACACAGGATGCATCACCGTCCAAACGAGCTGTCAGGTGGTGAACGCCAAAGGGTGGCCGTTGCACGCGCTTTAGTCAATAATCCCTCCATTATCCTTGCCGATGAGCCTACGGGTAACCTGGACACAAAAACCAGCTATGAGATCATGGAGTTGTTTGAGGATATTCATAAAAAAGGCAATACTGTCATTATAGTTACCCACGAAGAGGATATTGCACGCTATGCACATCGTATCATTCGTATCCGGGATGGTATGATTGAAAGCGATGAACGCAACGCCAACAAACTTGACCCTACCGAGTTGCGTAAAAATCTGGTATCCTGATATTACTCGACATCCTTACCTTTACAGCATGAAGATTTACACGAAAAAAGGCGATGGGGGAGAAACCTCCCTGATTGGCGGTACCCGTGTTCCAAAGCACCATATTCGTGTAGAAGCTTACGGTACTGCGGATGAATTGAATGTGTGTATCGGCTTAATTGCCGACCAGAACATTGCCGAAGCCGACCAAACCTTCCTGAGAACCATACAAGACCGGTTGTTTACCTTAGGTGCCGCACTGGCTGCCGACCCAGAGCGCTCCCGTATGTCGATTCCGGACCTGGTTGAAGCGGATATTCAGGCATTAGAAGCGGCTATCGACCAAATGGAAGCACAGTTACCTCCGCTACAAAATTTCATCTTACCGGGTGGACATACAACGGTTTCATATTGTCATTTGGCAAGGGTAGTGTGTCGAAGAGCCGAACGGATGGTTTCTCATTTGGCCGAAACAGCTCCTGTTGAGCCCATTATTTTGACATATTTGAATCGTTTGAGCGACTTCCTTTTTGTTTTTAGTCGCAAACTGGCGCAGGATTTGGGTGTCAGGGAGATTCCTTGGAAGCCGCGTGGGTAAAATTTATCTTTCTTAAAATCGTTATTTGGCGCACCTTTTGCATGTTTTTGTAAAAGGTTGACACTTTGTGCACAATGGAAGTTGCAGAAGTTGAAAAAACCTATATTTTTGCGCCCAATTATAAAAACACCAAATTATGTATTGGACACTTGAACTCGCTTCCTATTTGGAAGACGCTCCATGGCCGGCAACCAAGGATGAACTGATCGATTATGCCATTCGTTCAGGTGCTCCCATTGAGGTAATTGAGAACCTGCAGGAGCTTGAAGATGAAGGGGAATTCTATGAAGGTATCGAAGATATCTGGAGCGATTATCCCACCCATGACGATTTCTATTTCAACGAAGATGAGTATTGAAAGGAAATACACCTGAAAACAAAAAATCCTGCTAAGTGCAGGATTTTTTGTTTTATACAGTAGGTATTGTATCAATCTACGATCAACATCGCATCACCATAACTAAAGAAGCGATACTTTTCCTTCATGGCGATTTTGTAAGCTTCCATCGTCAGGTCATAACCCATGAAAGCCGCCACCATGATAACCAGACTGGTTTTAGGTAGGTGAAAATTCGTTACCATCGAGTTGCAAATGCTGAAATCATATGGCGGATGGATAAACAGGTTAGTCCATCCTTCCTCAGGTTTCAAGCGACCAGAAGCGGCAACAGCACTTTCACAGGCACGCATGGTTGTAGTGCCAATTGCGCAAATACGTCTGTTTTGATCCAAACCTTTATTGACAATATTCACGCAGCTTTGATCAATTTTGAAATATTCTGCATCCATTTTGTGTTTTGACAGATCTTCCACATCAATGCTGCGGAAAGTGCCCAAACCTACATGGAGCGTGAGTTCTGCAAAATGTATACCTTTTATTTCGAGACGTTTCAAAAGTTCACGACTAAAGTGCATACCGCCTGTTGGGGCTGCTACGGCACCTTCGTGTTTGGCAAACACCGTCTGATAACGTTCGCGGTCAGCTTCTTCAGGTTTGCGTTTGATATACTTTGGAAGCGGTGTTTCACCCATAATTTCCAGAATCCGGCGCAGCTCTTCAGCTGTGCCATCATGCAGAAAACGAATGGTACGGCCTCTTGAGGTCGTGTTATCCACTACTTCCGCAACCAACATATCATCATCACCAAAGTAAAGCTTATTACCTACGCGGATTTTACGGGCAGGATCGACCAATACATCCCACAGGTGCATTTCACGATTGAGTTCACGCAACATGAAAACCTCAATTTTTGCACCAGTTTTTTCTTTACGTCCATACAAACGGGCCGGAAACACCTTTGTGTTGTTGAGCACCATCACATCATCCTCACTGAAATACTCAAGAATATCCTTAAACTTGCGATGTTCAATTTTGCCTGTCTTGCGGTGAACGACCATCATTTTGGCCTGATCGCGTTCCGCAGTAGGATATTGGGCAATAATGTCTTTGGGGAGTTCAAAATTGAACTTGGAGAGTTTCATAAAACTTACGGGTTTTACCAGATTAAAAAGATGCTTTTACAAGCAATAAGGGCGCAAAATTAACCTTATATAACGAAATCACACAATAATAACCAATAACTTTGCCGAAATGGTTGCGATTTTTCGAACGATCAGTGAAACTTTAACCCAGGTAGTACAGGAACTCCTGAACAACAAGCTGCGCTCCGGCCTGTCATTACTGGGTGTGTCTATTGGGATTTTTTGCATTATCGCCGTTTTAAGCGCCGTGGATAGTCTGAAACGCAACATGGAAAGCGGCTTGGATAAATTGGGAACGGATATGATTTATATAACCCGTTGGCCATGGCAATTCAGTAATGAGGAATATACCTGGTGGGAATATATCAAACGCCCAACCATGCAATATGAGGATTATCAAATTCTGTCGGATAAACTCACCAAAGCAAAAGCAGTAGCAATAGAAACATGGTTAAATGCTTCTGAAGTGCGGTTCCGCAATAATGCCATCAATTCAGGAAGTATCAGTGGTGTAACCGATCAGTATAATGAGGTATACACAATGAATTTTAAAGATGGCAGATATTTTGCACCCAGCGAATCAGCAGGTGGAGGAGCTGTTGCCGTTTTAGGATTTGAAGTCGCACAAGAATTATTTCCTTCAGGAATAGCTCCTGTAGGTAAATATATTACAGTCAGTGCCATGAATATGCAATTCAAATTGCGCGTTATTGGTGTGCTGGAAAAAGAAGGTGAAAGTATTATTGATATTTCAAATGATAATTCTATCATTGTTCCATTCAATTATATACGACGCATTGTGGACATGAACAGTGGGATGATGGATCCCATGATAGAAGTAAGGCCGAAGCCGGGTGTATCTGCCGATGAAATTAAAGACGAAATTTATCCGATTATGCGTTCAGCAAGAAACTTACGTCCAGCTGAGGATAATGATTTCGCCGTAAATGAAGTTACACTTGCAGCTGATGCACTCGATAGCATGTTTGCCATGTTAAATATGGTAGGCTTTATTATCGGTGGATTTAGTATTCTGGTGGGTGGATTTGGAATTGCAAATATTATGTTCGTAAGTGTTAAAGAACGCACGAACATAATCGGCATAAAAAAATCACTGGGCGCTAAGAATTATTTAATCCTCACCGAATTTCTTATTGAAGCCATTATTCTTTCATTAATCGGCTGTCTGTTCGGTTTGTTTTTGGTTTGGGGTGTGATGAAATTAGCTGCTGCACAAACAGGATTCGATTTTATCCTGTCTCCGGATAATATCCTTGTTGGCGCAACCATTTCAATCATATTAGGCGTGGTTGCAGGTATTGTTCCTGCTTTACTGGCAAGTAGAATGGATCCGGTAGAAGCCATCCGCTCCAAATAAAATCTGAACTTAAACTAATAATCGCAACGATTCTTTCAGGAGCGCTGCTGCATCAACCGGTACTACACCAGATTGTTCGCAAACAAGACCACCGGCAATATTACAAACCGATAATAAAGTTTTGGCATCGGCACCTGCTGCAAGACATAAGGCAGCAACACTAATTACGGTATCTCCGGCGCCACTCACATCTGCAATAGAACGCAAATGGGCTTTTACGCGATAAGATTTTTTATGATGACGTAAAAACATACCATGCTCACCAAGTGTCAGCAAGGTTATTTCATGTGGAAGTAAAGCATGCAGCGCATCAACAGCAACCTTTAAATCGGGAGTGTCTAATGAATCAGGTGAGCCGGATAAAGAGTCGCGCAATTCGCGGATATTTGGCTTAAATAAAGTGCAACCGTGATACGAAAAGAAATGCGCCTTTTTGGGATCAACCACAACCGGAATTTCTAATTGATTGCACAAATCAATAATCATGCGAATGCGTGAAGCAGATAAAACACCTTTATCGTAATCTTCCAGAATGACCACATCAGGTTTGTTGCGTTTTAATGCCTGTGCTACTTGTGCGTCAAATTGTTCTGCAGTTTCAGGACTTAATGCATCCTGCATTTCATGATCAATGCGCAGTAATTGATGCTGACGTGCTAATACACGCATTTTTGAGGTGGTAATGCGCTCATCAGCACGCAACATATGTTTTGCCGATACTTTATGCTCGGTTAACAGATCTTCCAATAATATGGCATCATGATCATTTCCAATTACCGAAAATAATAATGGTGTGGCACCCAGTGACCGGATATTCATGGCCACATTGGCCGCTCCGCCGGGATGCGCAGCTGCATTGCGTACCTCAATTACCGGCACAGGAGCTTCCGGCGAAATACGATCTGCATTTCCATATACATATTTGTCAACCATCACATCGCCAATCACCATGACACGCATGTGTTTGAAGGTTGCGAAAAGCTTTTTAAGTTGAGCAGCTGTTGCCATACTTTTATTGTAATAATGCTAAAGCGGATTTCAATCTGCGCATGGCTTCTTTCAATTTTTCATCGGAAGTGGCATAACTCAGGCGAATACAATTCGCATCACCAAAAGCGCTTCCACTTACCACCGAAATATTTCCATGATATAACAGGAATAAAGCCAGGTCATCTGCATTGCGAATAACTTCGCCCGCAAAAGAGCGACCAAAATAATTGCGCATATCGGGGAAAAAATAAAACGCACCCTGTGGGTCATTTAATTTAATGCCTTCAATCTCTTTTAATAAACCAAATACTAATTGTTTTCTGCGCAAAAAGGCAGCTTTCATTTCATCCACGGTTTCCAATCCACCATTGAGTGCAGCAATAGCAGCGCGTTGTGTTATGCTACAAGTGGCAGATGTGTATTGTCCCTGCATTTTATCACAAGCCTTTGCAATCCATGCGGGTGCCCCGATAAAACCCAAACGCCATCCGGTCATCGCAAATGCTTTTGATAAGCCATTTACCGTAATTACCCGATCGGCAACGTGTTCAAATGAGGCCAGACTTACATGTTTATCGCTAAAATTGATATGCTCGTAAATTTCATCGCTGATAACATATACATGCGGGTGTCGGGCAATAATATCGGCAAGAGCGGCTAATTCTGCATGATTATATACACTCCCCGTTGGATTGCAGGGAGATGAAAACATAATCAGTTTTGTTTTAGGTGTAATAGCTGCTTCTAATTGTTCGGGCGAAATTTTAAAATCAGCTTCCACTGTAGTGGTGATTTCACGAATTACACCTTCAGCCAATCTTATCATGGCGCTATAACTCACCCAGAATGGGGTAGGGAGTATCACTTCATCACCCGGGTTCACCAGACATAATACAGCATTAATGATGCTCTGTTTGGCTCCTGTGGAAATAACAATCTGGTCCGGGGCGTATTTCAGGTTGTTTTCACGCAAAAATTTATCGGAAATAGCCTGTCTTACATCTAAATACCCGGCAACTGGTGTATAATGGGTAAATCCATCGTCAATCGCTTTTTTTGCGGCTTCCCGGATATGCACCGGTGTTTCGAAGTCAGGTTCTCCGAGACTTAAATCAACGATATCTCGTCCCTGGCTTTTCAGCTCACGCGTCATCTGGGCCATTTTTATGGTGGCCGACTCGTTCAAATTGGCAATACGTGCCGCAAGGTCTTGCATGTTGGCTGCTTTGGGTGCGAAATTAGCAAAACTATCTCCGAGGCAGTTCACCACCCGGTGGGTAATTGTCTACTTATCTGTAGAAATAGCGGAAAAGCTGCTTTATTCGGCGTAATCCTGCATCCGTATAAGGTGCGTAGCGAATAGATAAATCCGGGAAAAATGACCGGTGCATCACGCTTTTGGGATGTGTAAATGCAGTAAAACTGGATTTGCCCTGATATTTGCCGATTCCACTGGGGCCTTTGCCGCCAATTGGCATAGATAAATGACCGAAGTGCAGCACAACTTCATTAACTACCATATCACCACAACTTACATACGTGGCATAGCGCTTTATGGAATCCGCATCTCTGCTGAATACATAAAATACTAGGGGGTTTGGATGGTGTTGTATAATGTCGAGGACCTCTTCGGCATCATGATAGGTAATAATAGGCAGAATCGGTCCGAAAATTTCTTCCTGCATAATGGGAGAATCAAGACGCTGAATGTCAATTACAGTTGGCTCAATATATCGCTCTTCAATATTTACCCTTCCACCTAATAGACACTTTTCTCCTGCAAGCAATCTTTGAATACGCTCCGTGTGATGCTGATTAATTATGCGTCCAAAATGAACACAGGATTCCGGATTTTCTGAAAATTGCTGTTGTATTCGGGCACAGATTTTCTCTGTAAATTGCTCTCGAATAGATGCATGTACAAGTAAATAATCCGGTGCCACACAGGTTTGACCTGCATTGCTGAATTTCCCCCAAACAATTCGATTTACGGTTGTATCTAAATCAACGCCCGGTTCTATCACACAAGGATTTTTTCCGCCTAATTCTAATACCACAGGAGTGAGATGCTGCGCGGCTGCTGTGTAAACAATTTTACCAACCATACTTCCTCCGGTATAAAAAATAAAATCGAATTTCTCGCGCAACAAAAGGGAAGTGCCTTGTGCATCAGCCTGTATCACATGTATATAGTCCGATGCAAAATTGAGGTTGATAAATTGTTCTAATAGTGCGGACGTATGTACAGCATGTTCGGAAGGTTTGATGATAGCTGTATTACCCCCGGCAATTGCACCTATTAATGGTCTGATACTCAATAAAAAAGGATAATTCCATGGCGCAATGATGAGTGTGTTACCATGGGGTATCGACTGGATGTAAGACTTGGCTCTGAAATGTAATAATGGTGTTCGTATGCGTTTGTTTCGCATCCATTTTCGCAAATGCCGGATAGCATATCGCGTTTCCTGTATGGCAGGACCTACTTCAACCGCCCATGCTTCAAATTGTAATTTATGTAAATCCTTTTTTAGTGCCGACTCAATTTCACCAGTATAGCGAATTAATAATTGTTCCAACTTTTTTAACTGGGCAATTCGAAAGGCATATGGATGTGTTACACCGCTGGCAAAATAATGACGCTGTTGCTCTACAAGGACTTCATACGACATACTGCAGTGTGCTAAATTATTGTACTACGATTTGCCTGATGAGTTGTCCATCGCTTGCACGTAAATGGAGCTGATAAATTCCGGGTACCACATTACCTAAATCCAGATAGGTGCGTATCTGACCACCTGCATGTTGTATTGTAGTGGAATACACGATTTCACCTAACATATTGGTTACCTGATATTCAATGGCCTGTGCAGTCGCTAAGGTGTACAAACAGCTAAACGTACCGGTATTTGGATTTGGCTGAACAGTCAGACTTTGAATGCTCGTTAACGTGATAGACTGGAAAACAAATTCTATTTCTACAGAAAATGCTACGCATGGTCCGTTAATCGCAGCCACCTGATATGTGCCTTCCAACGCAGGTGTATAGGTAGTTGACGTAGCGCCTGGAATAGCGCTGCCTTCATAATACCATTGAACATCCCAGGTAGAAGAAGTTGTTAAGGTTGTGCCTGCAATTACCAAAATATTCGGAGCTGTTGGTTGTTCATACATTTCAATGGCTGTTTCGGAAGAAGTAGCAGAGCAACCACCTGCACCTGTAGCCGTTAAAAAGTAGGTGCCACTTGTGAAAATATCAATTGACGCGCCATCTTCTCCGGGAATCGGACTTCCATCTACATGCCATTGGTAATCAATACCGGCAACCGCATCAGTACTTAATATAACACTGTCGCCACTACAAAAAACAGTTTCACCTGTTACCGTAATTACAGGTGTGGCTACTCCAGGATAAACAGTAATGGTGTCGTAAAAGGTATAGGAAATAATAGGATGCGTAATGCTGATTTCTAACTGGTGACTGCCTGATGTCAATACGGTGGTACCTACATCATCTCCTCCAAACATAAAATTACCGCAATTGTCATCGCTACCGGCTAAACCACCATCATCATCTTTCATTTGCATGGTGTATGTGGCTCCGGGATCAAGTGGTACACCTAAACTAAATGTTACAGGTGGATATGTGTCGGCAAAACCGGGTTCGGTATTGATACCCAATGCATCACAACGAATATATAAATCTGGTTTTTCAGTTTCAACCAAACCGGTGCATCCAAATATCGTGCAATCATCACAACCGGATGCCAATGCAGTTGCGTAGGCTAAGGTGTAACCAAAGGTGTCGATGGTTACCGTATGTGTGATTACATAATCAGTAGGCAATCCACCAACAGCTGTATACGTTTGTGATGGTGGAAATTCATTTGTGCTGGTGCTGCCATTTCCAAAATCCCATGTATAGGTAAACCCTGGGTCACCAAAACTATGCATGCTTGTTTCAAAATCAACGGATACCGGCTCGCAACCAAAGGTCTCGGTTGCAATGATACCACCTCCTGCATCTACCGCTGGCAGTACTTCAAGAAATAATGAATATTCTGCAGCCTGATCGCCACCCGGATATTCTAAAGTTGCAATTAAAGGCACAACTACTTCATACCATCCGGGTACTAAAGGAGTGCCACACACGCGTGCACAACCATATAAGCTAACATCCGGGTCGTAATTAACAGGCAAATCGCCAATATTGGTGCTTACCGACATCCCATAAGGCATGCCAACTGGCTCCATGATGTAATAATTCAAGAATTCTAAAGTGCCTACCACATCGACAGTAGTATCTTCCTGCATCACAAAGGTGATATCTGCCTCATAAAACTCCCCTGCAGTTGCCGGTGGCAGTGTATCGGGATATACACCCGCGCTTATATAAGCATAATCGATAGTACACATACTGCAGGCTTGTGTGTAAGCCTGTTCCGAAATGAGCATTAATGCCAAGCTGAAAACAATCGTGCGCATAATAATTGGGTTGATTCGCCGCCTGAAATTACAAAATACTGTTAACATGGCGATAACATGAGCTTATTTGGCTTTTTCCACACCCATATGCGTTTAAACGAATTGTTACCTCTATTGTAAACACGTTTTTTGTGCCGGACAAACAGGAGCAATACAAGCAACTGATTTCCACAATCTGTGATAGGCGTACGTCGAAATTAATAGGCATGTGGGTTTTAAAATCAATTTACCCTGTGGTAATATGTCCGTCAATTGTCAACCTGTTCTTTGATGTTAAGGTAATGAAATCACTAGCTTAATTTATGGCGCAGTTGATGATGCGCTAATATACGGATGCCAATTTTGCATCATGAAAAGAAGAGACCTGATACGAAGCATGTTATCACTGGGCGCAATTGGTCTTACCCAAAAATCATTTGGCAGCCCGGCTGTGATGGCCCCTTTGCAAGCTCAACCAAACAGAGCACTCCGCATTGCGCATCTTACTGATATACATATCAGCGATCAGAAAGAAGCACTCCTGGGACTCGAGCGATGCTTATCTGATGTACAAAACCTGCAGGATAAGCCAGATGTAATTTTTATTGGTGGCGATACTATTGAGGATGGATTATACAAATCAAAATCCATGGTGAAAAGGCAATGGGATGCATGGCGAAGTATTGTGCAAGATTGTAATGAGTTGCCGCTGCAATACTGTTTGGGCAATCATGATATATGGGGACTCTATAATCCCGCAAAAAGTGCATCGTATGGTAAAAACTATGCCATGGAAATGATGCACATCGATTCCGTTTATCACAGCTTTGATATGGGTGGCTGGCATTTTATTGTTTTGGATAGTACACAAAAAAAGAAAAACGGACTCTGGTATACTGCAAAACTGGATGAAGCTCAAATGGACTGGCTTAAGTGCGATCTGGCGAATGTGCCTGCACATGTGCCCATCATGGTGATGTCGCATATTCCCATATTATGTGCCAATGTATTTATGGATGATATGGATGTGAAATTTGGAAAATTCTCCATTCCGGGTTCATGGATGCATACGGATGTGCAGGAAATTATTCACTTGTTTGGACAATATCCGAATGTTAAAGTTTGCATCAGCGGACATATACATATGGCAGATGCGGTGCAGTATAATGGCATATCCTTCTATTGCAATGGCGCTGTTTGCGGCGATTGGTGGAGAAGCAATCTATACAAAGGAACACACGCAGGTTTTGCTGTGCTTGATTTGTTTGATGATGGCTCTCATAAACATCAATACATCACTTACGAATAGGTTAACAAATACTTTACGTAAACTTTAAGAGCCTGCCACAGATAACCCATTTAGTTGATGTAGCTTTAACCACATCATGCATCATGATTTTACTGAGCACACTACTTCCTTTGCAGACTTGTTTGAATCAAGATTAGCACAAGTTGAAACTGCGCTGGAAAATGGCGACTACGAGGCTGTTTTAAAATATGGTCTTTCTTATTTGGAAGCCTTGCCCTCTGCACCTGACTATCCTTCCGGTCAAACATCTTTACACCAGCATTTTCGCGTATTTGCCCAGAGTATGATGCAAAATAATCACGATTATGCTTCTGTTTCTGCTTTGCTGCGTGCCAAAGATTTATTCGCAGATTATCTCGGTGGTTTTTTTGTTGCTATGGATAAAAAGGGTGTCATTATTCCGGCACCTTCAGCAACCAAAGAGGATGCAGAATCTGTTTGGTACCTATGCAAAGCGATGCATGTATTGGCTTTAACGCACTTAAAATAAGGGCCTACCGCACAAGTGTAAAATTACCCTGCTTGCTGTAATGCACACCGTCTTCGCCGTTTCCACTTACCACATACACATATACATCCAGCTCCTGTTCAACTCCATTGTAATATCCATCCCAGCCTTTGGTAGTGTCGCTGGTTTCAAAAATTAATTCACCCCAGCGATTATAGATACGGAATTCATAATTTAACAATCCGTAATTTAAAGGAATAAATACATCATTTACACCATCATTATTCGGTGAAAAGGCATTCGGTACTTCGAGAATGCTTATGGAATAAATAATCACCGAATCACACAATTTGTCGATGCAGCCATCTGCATTCGTTACGGTCTGACAAACATAATAAGTGCCGGTTTCGGCATAAAGATGATAAGGGTTTTCTTCGGTAGAAGTAAATCCATCACCAAATTCCCATAACCAGGAAACCGCATCCGAACTGGCATCTGTAAAAAAGACAGGACTGAAAACACTGGCCGGATTAGGACCATATGTGTATCCTGCAGTTGGATAATCAAACACGGTTATGGTTGCTGTTGTTGTATCATTAAACGTACATAATCCATCTGCATTTGCGATTAACGTAACGGTATACACGCCAGGTTCTGAATAGGTATGCGTTGGATTTTCGGTTATGGAATTAGAACCATCTCCAAAATCCCAATCATAGGAAATGGCATTCTCACTTAAGTTGGTAAATTCTACTTCAACCGGATAACAACCACTTGTCGGGTCGGGAATGAAACTGGCATTTGTTGGCGGAGCAGCAAGTGCAAATTTAAAGACACCTAAATTACAGTTCGATGAATTGTTTGTATTGCTGTATGCGCCTTCTGTAGTCGGGAAATTATCAGAGCCACCACATCCTGCACAAACTGCCTGATATACAACGCCTGATTTATCAAATCGGCTGGTGCCACCATCCACATGCTCTATATTAAATTCACCCCCAAAATACGTGGCATATTCCAGGGTAGCTAAATCTTCTCCAAAAACAATCAGGTAAAATTCATTGCCATCAGTAGTTGGTTGAAATGCATCTGGTGTTAATGGCATACCGGTAACATTTCCTGCATCAGGATTCACACCAAGATTTACACTGCCTCCCCAACCACACACATACACTTTATCGCAATTGTCAACCAGAAAAGCAGTTTGCGTAATATTTACTTTGTTAACGCCATTACCAAAAACAGTAGATAAAGAAATCGTGGTAAGTGCACTGTCTAATTTCGTGATATATTGTGCACTTCCGGGATTGTTGTAAACCGTTCCAATTACAGGATAAGCGCCGCGTGTTTGCCCGGTTATGTAAATATTATTTTCTTCGTCAACCTCAGTCAGAAAGGTTTGATCATATTGATTGGTGCCAATGTAAGTGCTCGCAATAATGGAAGTGGCATCTTCAGATATTACCATTAAAAATCCATCTGTAGTACCGCCGTTATAATCTTCATGCAAAGCGCCTGGTGTAGTATTTAAATTTGTACTGGCTGTGCCTCCACAAACAATGAAAGTGTTATGCAGCATTTCCTTAATGCTATAGGCGCCGTCGTCAGCACTTCCACCAACAAAAGTTGACCAAATAACATCTGACAGATCAGGATTGAATTTGGTGAGAAATCCATCCTGCTCGCCGGCAATCGTCGGTTGAAAAACACCTCCCGTTACCGGTAAATTAGGCGAACGCGTTACACCTGCAATATAAATATTACCATCTTCATCAATATTGACTTCTCCTCGCGCATGATCGCCGTAATTATATAATAAAACGCCTGTGTTTAATGCATCATTGCTGGTGCCACCAAAATAAGTGGAACCGATCAATGAACTCCCGTCAATCGAGAACTTTGTAATAACAGCATCGCTGCCGGAACTAAAATCTAATACACCATCTATTAAAATGCTTGAGCCTCCGTTAAAGGTGCCATCATAACAACCCGTAACAGTAGGGTAGTTCGCTGAGCCCGTTGAACCAAAAACAATTAATTCGTTGTTTTCATCCACAATGAGTGAATAGGGTAAATCTTCAGAAGAACCACCTAAATACGTACTGTAAATTAAGTCACTTCCAGATTCATTAAATTTGGAAATGCTGATATCAGCGCTAAAAGGTCCTCCTGGGGTGTACGTTTCAGAAAATGCACCCAAGGTTACCGGATATCCATCATCAAAAGCAATACCGCCTCCGTATAAATTTCCATCGTCATCATATGTAGCAGTATATCCCCAATTATCGGCAGAACTTCCCGTATACGATGCGAAAATTAATGTGGCAGGGTCAATAATTAATGCGGCATCTGTTGCGTATCCATCCGGAAATGCAAATTGAATGGTATTTCCTTTTAAGGTGTAAACACATTTCACAAATACCTGCACGCCCTGAATATATTGCCAGGCAACAGGTGATTGCTCAACAATGGTATTTACATTGGTAGTCAGAATAAGATTGCCGTCGGTTACCTGGATATCGGATAAACCATCATACTGCATTTCAATGAGTCCAGGATTTGCACCCGCAGCAATTTCGAAATCATATTTAAGTGAGGTGCTCTTACTATACACAACCATATCAATTCCCGGATACATATTGGAATAGCGCACACCGTAATAAGAAGGAACATGTCCCTTCCACCGCGCTTCGTCATCTCCTAAAAAATAGTTGTAGTAGTTTTTTCTGCGTGATTCACCTGATACCCGTGCAAATGGATCTGCATGATTGAATTGTACGCGGTAGGCATGTCGTTTCAGGATGAAATTTTCAGGACTAACAGTTGGATCCTCATGATGGTAATGCGCCAAATCGCCAATATTGGAAAAGGTATATGTAAAGGCATTCGGCTCCAAAAAAAGTGTGCCGCCAAATAAACCTACCCGAAATAAAGAGGGCTCATCCCACTGTCCTTGATTTTGGATGAACTGCAAATCGCCTGAGCGCGTTGAGGTTTGCTGTGCCTGTGTGGAAACCGCTAAGGCGATAGGTAAGAGGAGAAGCAAAATTCTTTTCATGCACAACGGAATTGTCGGTACTAATGTACTACAAATAAATAATCTTTGTATCGTTTTTACGTAAACTGACAATCCAGTGATAGAGCTTTTTGCCCGTAACCTCACCGAAAGAATCCGCTCCGGTTTGCCCGGAATAGCAGCGCATAGCCGCATGGCTCCGGTTACGCGGCCCGTTAAAGCGTTTTTGCCCGAAGAATACCCCAATGCCCGTATCGGCTGTGTCCTCATCCTGGTTTTTCCGACTCCTGATGGAATTCAGGTAGCCCTGATTAAACGCCCTGATTATGACGGAGTCCACAGTGGACAAATCAGCTTTCCGGGCGGAAAATTGGAAGCAGGTGATGCAAGTTTTTATGCGGCCGCTTTGCGTGAAACCGAAGAAGAAATTGGCGTCCCTCGCACACTCATTAACTATATTGGCGATTTGAGTAAAGTCTATATCCCGCCCAGTAATTTTTTTGTGCATCCGTTTGTGGGCTATACAACAGAAGTGCCAGCCTTTCATCCAGATATCAGGGAGGTGCAACAGGTTATTCAAATGCCTGTGGACATTTTGCAGCATCCGGACTGCAAAACGACTATGCGCATTCAAAGAGGTGAGTTAGATTTTGAAGTGCCTTGTTATAGCTTTCAGACACACCGCATTTGGGGTGCAACAGCCATAATGTTAAGTGAATTGGAACTCCTACTGGCTGATTTGTCGTAATTATTTCTCTCTGCTAAATACATTTTCCATTAACCATCGCAAGGCTTCTTTGCGGGCTTCCGGCACTTGAACGAGATTGAGGGCAACTCGCGCTTCTTCGTAATATCTGGCCATAAATTCATCTGCAATAGATCGAACGTCGTATTTTTCATAATAAGTCATAACTGCGGAAACCTTTTCAGCTTCTGGCAATGATTGTGTTGAAAATAATTGATGAATCAACGGTGCATCTTCCTCATCAGCTATAGCCATCAGCGTTAGCGTAAGAAATGTTTTTTTATTCTGAATAATGTCGCCTCCGGATTTTTTACCGAAATGCGCAGCGTCTGCATAAGCATCCAATATATCATCTTGTATCTGAAAACTGATACCTAATTTCAATCCGGCTTCATACAATAATTGTGCGTCTGATGCCGATGCACCTGCAGCACGACTGCCACAGTACAAACAACAACCCAGCAAAACACTTGTTTTTTTGGCAATCATCTGCAGGTAATCATCCAGTCCAACCATTTCTCTGCGCTCAAATTCCATATCATCCTGCTGCCCTTCACAAACTTCTTTCGCTGTTTGGGTAAACATTCCGAGGATATCAGGTAAAACAGCTGCCGGTGCCTGAGAAATTAATTCGTAAGCCTGAATCAACATGACATCTCCCGAAAGAATGGCGGTTGTAGTGTCCCATTGCATATGAACAGTAGGTTTACCTCTTCGCACCGGGGCTTGATCCATGATATCGTCATGCACTAAAGTGAAATTGTGAAAAACTTCCATCGCGACAGCAATCGGCAAATAGGGCTCAACCCGATCATCAAACAGCTGCGCACCCATTAATGTCAGCATTGGACGAATACGCTTTCCGCTACCCGATAATATATATCTGGCCGGGTCATATAATCCGGCCGGGGTGTCGGGAAATCCCGCGTTGGCAATTCCTTCTTCAATGAGCTGAGCAATGGTGTTTTTGTCCTGCATCCGGCAAAGATAAAGGGTGTTGTGCTTATGAGGTGACGATGTTGCTAACGAAAACCTGCAGGTAACCACACTGATGTATACATCAAAATGGCAAACCTGTGATAATGAACTGCCTGATTTTAAGTAAGTTTGAACGCAGGATTAAGCGTATGCTGAAGCCCTAAACTACCCACATGCAGGCCGAACAATTTACAGATCAAAACTTTCCCGAGCTGCTGCGCGAGCTGTTGTCAAAATATTACCTCCATTCAAAAGAGGTAGAGCGTGAGTTGCAGGAGAGTGAGCTGAAATTTAAATCTCTTCTCGAACAACTTACTGATGCTATTTATTTTACCAGTGTAGATGGTCAGTTCCTTGAATATAATCGCGCCACCGTCGAATTACTCGGCTATACACGCGAAGAAATGCAGGACTTAAACGTTGCGCAAACATACGTACAACCCGAAGACCGGATTCGATTTCATGAACGCATCATGAGCGATAAAGAGGTGGTAGATTATGAAATTAAATTGCGCAAAAAAAATGGTGAACTGATTGATTGCCTGGTAACCGCAAGTTTACGCATGGACCCCGATGGCAAAGTACAGGGCTATCAGGGTATTATTCGTGATATCACCTTTCGTAAAAAAGCGGAAGCGCTGCAACGGGCGAAAGATTTAGCTGAACAGGCCAATAAATTTAAAGCGGAATTCCTAGCAAATATGAGCCATGAAATTCGCACACCTATTAATGCAATTATCGGCATGGTGCATCTTCTGCATCAAACACCACTCAGCGAAAAACAAATTGAATACCTCCATGCCATTGATAATTCTGCCGATAATCTGTTGCAGTTAATCAATGACATTCTCGACTTTTCAAAAATTGAAGCGGGCAAATTACAACTCGAAGAAAAATCATTTAATATCCGGATCGTTATCGAGCAATTGGTGTCAACCATGCGCTTTAAGGCTACCGAAAAGGGCGTTGACCTGGTGTTGCAGATTGATGAAAACGTACCTCCATCCGTTGCAGGCGACCCCCTTCGACTCAATCAGATTATGCTGAATTTGATTAGTAATGCTATAAAATTCACGCATACAGGAGCTATTTCGGTAACCGTTAAACTCATTGATATTCTGGATGACCGGGCTCGTATGTATTTTAATGTGCGCGATACGGGTATTGGTATTCCACCCGACCGACTGGGCAATATCTTCGAAAGTTTCACTCAGGCGAATTTGGATACAACGCGCATTTATGGCGGTACCGGTCTTGGCTTGGCGATTGTGAAAAAACTCATCGATATGCTCAACGGAGCCATTATGGTGAAAAGCAAATTGGGGGAGGGTAGTGAATTTATATTCGAAATTGATTTCACCATCACACGCGATAATCCGGATTTACCTCTGATGGAGATAACGGAAGCATCAGTGCCTGATATTGGTAAATGCCGCTTGTTAATCGCAGATGATCATCCAATTAACCAGGTAGTCACATCCGAACTCTTGCGACATGCATGGCCAGATATTCAAATTGAAATAGCTGCTACCGGAAAGGAAGTGCTGGAAAAACTCGATTCGGCTCAATTTGATATGATTCTGATGGATGTCCAAATGCCCGAAATGAACGGGTTGGATGCCACACGAACGATTCGCGCATTGACGGATAGCCGGGCAAACATCCCAATTGTTGCCTTCACCGCATATGCTACCACCGGAGAAGTTGAAAAGTGTTTGCAGGCGGGGATGGATGACTACATTTCTAAACCGGTTGTGCCTGCACTCCTCTGTCGGAAGATTTACGACCAGCTGGTACGTTCCGGATATGATTTTGATGCACATGGTCAGCAATCCGGCCTCGCGCATCAAACCGTTGATCTGCACTACCTGAATATCATGACAGCCGATGACCAGGTGCTCAAGGCCAAAATGCTGCAAATCATGCTCGATGAAACCCCGGGCGAACTCGAACTCCTCGAAAAACACCTGGAAGCGGCAAACTGGGACGGCTTGCGCGCAGTGGCACATAAAATGAAGTCCTCAGTCGAATTTATGGGCCTCAAGGATACCCTTGACACCCTGAAAACCATAGAAATATCCGCAAAAGAACGCACCGGACTCGATCTGTTAGCACCAAAAATTAATACCGTAATTTTGACCTGTCGATCGGCGCTGAACAGCCTGAGAAACGAACTGGATAAATTGCAAACATCATGAAGGATAAACAATTTAGAGTGTTTCTGGTGGATGATGACACCAAACACCTCATTATGTTGAAGAATCACCTCGAAAAGCGAAGTGACTATAACCTCAAGGTTAACATTTTTTCAAATGGCGAAAACTGCCTCGAGAAAATGCAGGAAAAACCGCATGTTGTTATCCTAGATTATTATCTGGATGGTATCAAAACAGACGCTGCCAACGGACTCGAAATTCTCAAAAAAATCCGTCAGCAATACCCCGATACATATGTCATTATGATGAGCGGACAGGATGATTTGAAAGTGGCCATTGCTACAATAGACAACGGTGCCTATGATTATATTATTAAGGGTGAAAGTGCCTATGTGCGTGCGCAAATGATCATTGATCATATCATCGAAAATATCAACACCAACGAATGGCGTAAAAATGTCAGATTGCGTGAAAATGCACTGGTAACCGGCTTTATCCTGCTGGGTTTATTACTCATATCAATCGCCTTATACGATATGGGCATGTTTGGTTGATATACCAGGCCGCATTCCTCCTCCGTTTATTGTATAATCTGTTGCATGCTTAAAACGCCAAATGCCGCTCTCTACCGGCTTACTGTAGATGAATTTAAAAATGCCGAAAAGCACCCCTTTGTCCTGATTTTGGATAATGTGCGCAGTCAGCATAATGTGGGCTCCGTATTTCGGACTGCCGATGCTTTTTTGATCAGGGGCATTTGTTTGTGCGGCATTACGGCCACTCCTCCACATCGCGATATCGAAAAAACAGCTCTCGGAGCCACTGAAACTGTTTACTGGGAATATTTTGATACCACCGAAGAGGCCATCCTCAAACTCAAAGCACTCGGGTATCAAATTATAGCGATTGAACAAACCAGCGGAAGCAAAAACCTGCTCGATTGGCAACCGACACCTGAATCAAAAACGGCTTTTGTCTTTGGTCATGAAGTGATGGGTGTCAGCGAAGAAGCACTGGCCTTGTGCGATGGTGCGATTGAAATCCCACAGTTTGGTACCAAGCACTCGCTCAATGTTTCAGTTACTGCCGGTATAGTGCTCTGGGATGTCGTGATGAAACACCGGGCTGCTGTTACAAAGTAAGTAAATTGCATCCTCGAACATCACTGTGATCGTAGCGGCCTAATACCTCAAACCTCCCGTCTGCATGTATTTTGCCTAAATCGTCTGTGGCAATAAAGCTGCAGCTATGCACATTAGCCAGATCAATAATATTTAAACAACCGGTTTTGCCAGATTCCAGATAAGTAAACGGGTCCTCAGGGTCCCTGACAAAAACTTGCATCCACGGTGGGGCGCTAAACAGCCCGTCAAAAGGCGCATAAGCCTGGGATAACAACTCCGTCATACCATATTCTGAATGTACCTGAGCAACTCCAAAAGCGCGCTTGAGCTGTTCGTGGAGGGCTTCGCGGGTGATTTCCTCCCTCCGGCCTTTCATACCGCCGGTTTCCATCACGATGAGCTCAGGAAAGTACATAGGAAACCTGTCCGCCAGATCAAGTAATGCAAAACTCACGCCAATTATGAGTGTAGGAGTCTTGGATTCGCGCAAAACCTCCATCCGGCCGGCCATTTCAGCCAAATTATCCAGAAAAAAACCATTCATCGGATGTCCGGATATGTCCATCAACTCGCGCGTCATATGCACAAGTGAGCTTGTTTGCCGTTCAAGATAGGAGGGTAGGAGGGCTAAAATGCAATAGGTATCAGGGTTTCCATAGGCGCGGGTAAATCCCTTCACCAGACTTTCCCGGTAAATGCCAGTATCGGCCACAAAATGCCTGCTTACCTGGGAGCCTGTGGTTCCACTGCTCTCAAATAGGGTTGCCGGTTGCATCTGGCTGGACAATACCTGATGCGTTTTAAAGGTGCTGATGGGCAAAAAAGGAATTTCCTGAGCCGACCTGATGTGATCGGGGGTTACGTCGAGGTAGTGTAAAAAATCGCGGTACACCGGAACATTTACAGCCTGATGGTGAAACACTTCCAGTATTTTGTGCGTTATACCTTCAGGTTTTTCCGTAAAAACAGCAGAAATGAAACCGGGAATATCCAGCATTGTTTCAGAATTATGAATACTGTACCTTTGAAGGGTAAAAATATGATGCGCACAGGCAGCTTCCTAATAGTTAGTGGTTTTTTCATCCTCTCTGGATGCGTAAACCCGCCGGAATATCCGATTGAACCTTATATCGATGTGGTGAGCATCAATCAGAATACCTTTACTGAATTAGATGAGGATAGCCTGAGTGTTGTGATTTATTTTGAAGATGGAGATGGAGATCTTGGCAGTGATGAAGGTGTAAATATGTTCTGGGAAGATTCCCGTGTGCCCGGTTTTCAGATTCCTTTCAAAATTCCACCTATCGAAAGTCAGAGCACTGTAAAGGATATTTCTGGAACCATTACCACGTACTATCCTATTACCTTCTGTATTAACGACGATGATCCCATCGACAGCTTTTACTATAAAATCTATATTGTGGATCAGGCCGGACATGTCAGTAATGTCGACTCAACAGATTTGATTCAGTTGTTTTGCAATTGAGCGCTCTTGCTTACTACTTACCAATTGTAGATGTAACTCAGATTGAGCACATGCAGTTTTTCAGGAAAAGACACCTGAAATTCCATATCATAAATCCAGCTGGCTGTTATATCGTGGTGTTTATTGGGTGAATAATCTATACCTATTTCACTCCTGAAACCATTGAGCGCATTGCCTTCATTGCTGAGATTATAGAATAATTCGCCACTGCCATACGTTTCCCAATCTTTATTTAAAGTGTAGGAAACCGTGCCTTTATTTCGCCACACGCTGCCCTCATTTCCGTCAGCAGCAGTACTGTATTGAATTTTTGACCGGTAGGCGAGATCTAGATCACCAAATCCTTCGCGCAAGCCAATCCCAAAACCTACCCGATGCGTATTACCTGAAGAGCGCACACTGTAGCGGTAATCACCGGATACTTTAATTTTTTTGGTGAATTTATAGGTAAGCGAAGCATGCGAGTTCCATTGATATAAATCCGAAACAGATACGTTATAACGTATTTCCTGGCCGGCTTCTGCATCCAGATCTTTTGCTACTTCTGCGTTAACACCCGTATACAGCCACGCCGCACCATCCGTGTGTTGTGCCTGCAGATACACTGTCGCGAATAAACAGCAACTAAACAGTACAATATGTTTAATCGTCGTCGTCATCAACATTATTCATATCATTTTCACCCACAGTGGCGGTCGGCTTGAAATATATACGTACACGTGCCATATCGCGCAAAAAGTCTGTAGTCATAATTTCAAAAGAACGAATGTCTAAGCCTGTTCTTGCTTTCAGGTCAGCCAGCATCTCAGCGCGACGCTCAGGTTTTATGTTTTCTATTTTTTCGTACTCAATTGTTTGCTCACTCAAACCTTCGCGATACCACAAGCGCTCGAGGAAATAGGTAGCGGCTACCAGAGAAAAATTAGTGAAGAACAATTCAACAAATGATACTTTTTTAGTTGAAAGCGCATTTATGACGGCGATGGCAATTACTAAAAATAAATACGTCATCTCCTTCATGGGTATGCTAATGGTTCTGTATCGAAGAATGCTGAAAATCGCAAATAAACCGAAGGCAAATCCCATTTCTAATTTAATACCGGATAACAAGTAACATAAAAAGAACACCAGCATGCTGAATATGTAAAAAGAGAATGCGTAGTTTTTGTTTTTCTTGTCGCTTCGGTAAATAAATTTTACCAGAATAAATACAATGATAAAATTGAATAATGACCTGAGGACTAAATCATAAAAATCATTATCAAAAAATTTGAGATCAAGGAACTTTGTTTCCTCATCGGCCTGTAAAAGTAGATTAAGCATTTTCTATACGGTTAATTTGGATTTTCTTAAACTTGAAATTGTTTTGTTTGAGGTCTTCATACATAAACGCAGCCCCAACACTATACTTGCTGATACGTGCTTCAGGACAAAAGTTTTCACGCATAGCCACTTTAAATTTTGAGCCGCTCGAACTGCCGTCAAGCTTCAATTCGGCAATGCATAATTGATGTAAATGCCGCTCGCCATCGGGCGTTTTAAAATGCAGGTCAGTATCAATCGTAGCGCGTTCACTCATCGATTTACTTACCAGCGTAAATCGCTTGAAATCATTCCATAGAGTAGGCTGTAGACTATCCGGGTCGAAAGGCGTGTGCGTGGTAAGAAAGTTCCGGGCTTCTTCTGTAAATACAGGATCGAAAGCCGGTATGCTGATGCGCGATTTAATCGTGCGACCGGTATTTATTTTAAATTTTATTTCAAGAAACGTCAGGTTGCTTTCGACATACTGACGTATCCGAATTTTATAACGATTTACACGTTTGTTGTGATGCGCCGTATAACATGCAAATTCAGGCGTGTCGAAATAAATATTTTTATACGAAAAAAAACGGTTCGTATCTATTTGCATGACCTTGTAATCAGGTTGCAGTTCTTCCAACACATCATCCAGCTTTTTCCGGTCAAAAAAATACTTCGTATCCTTTCGGTTCATTAATTCAACCGCCTCCATCTCTTTGAGTGAAATGGGCGTGAATGATTGTAATATTTCAGCGAAACGCGACAATTAACGGTCTTGAATTACTAAGTCCGGAATTTCAACAACCTTGTTATTGTCGGTAATTTCAATAGTAGATTTCACTACTTCTACAGACCCATCGCAGGTTAAACAATCGCTGTAGGCAAACACTGTATAGGTGCCTTTGCGGAGAAAGGGAAATTTATAAGAACCATCGTAACTGGTGCGTGTATCATCATCAAACCCCACATTATCACCATACACCAGATATACCCGAACCTCACCACCATAATATTCCTGATACAAAGTGCCGGTTTCATTATATCGCTCAACATAGACTTTTCCCTGCAAGGTAGAGGTGCCACCATCGCCGGGTAAACTGGTACAACCCGTCACAATCGCCAACAGGGCAAAAAAAGCAATAGAGGAGGATTTCATGTTAAGTAAAAGTTAATTGGCTGTGAATCAAACGTAACTCCCGTAAAAATAAGACCTTTTCCTTAACAGTTGCCCATCTACCCAAATTTTTACATTTAGCAGATTTTTGGTCTGATTTTCGCAGTCAATTCGACAGTTAATTAGGGTTAAGGTTTAAAATCTGCCATAAAAACCCCTTATACTTGCAAATATGTGTAAGTTCGCTACTGTCCTGCTTTTCGTGCTCTCTGCCGGTTGCCTGATTATAGCTGAGCCTGTTCAGGCCCAAACATTGACCAGCCAAAAATCGCACACCAGAGCCGATACCCTGAGAGGCGCCCTCCGCCCCGAACGCACTTGTTACGATGTGACGAGCTATGACCTTACGGTGGAAGTAAACATCAAAGGAAAGTCCATTATTGGTTCAAACAGCATTGGTTACAAGGCTCTTACCGACTTTTCGAAGCTGCAGATTGATTTGTTCCCCGAACTCCGCATAGAATCTATCACCTGGCAAAACAAAACCCTTTCCTTTCAAAGGGAAGCAGGTGCCGTTTTTGTTACATTTCCGGAAACCGTGAAAGCAGGATCATCGGGTAGTTTCAAGGTGAATTATTCCGGATCGCCTCGAATGGCTAAGAACCCACCTTGGGATGGGGGTATGAGCTGGTCAACCGATAACCGCGGAAATCCTTGGGTTGGCGTTAGCTGTCAGGGCCTCGGCGCCAGTGTTTGGTGGCCTAATAAGGACCACCTGAGCGATGAACCCAATCACATGTCCATCACGATAATTGCGCCGGATTCTCTTATGGCGGTGGCAAATGGAAAATGGGTGAGTGAAACCCCTCTCTCCAACCATCGAAAGTCTACAGTTTGGGCTGTTTCATATCCCATTAACAACTATAATGTGTCCATCAATATCGGAAAGTATGCGCATTTCAGCGATACCTATACCAATATTAACGGCGAAACATTGGACCTCGATTATTACGTGCTGGATTATAATCTTGAAAAAGCAAAGCAACAATTCCAACAGGTTAAACCTATGCTGGCCTGTTACGAGCAGTATCTTACCGCTTATCCGTTTATTGAGGACGGATTTGCAGTAGTGGAAACACCATACGTGGGTATGGAGCACCAGGGGGCAATTGCCTATGGTAATCAGTTTGAGAATGGCTATCTGGGATTTGATTACTCAGGTATCAATCTCGATTTTGATTACATCCTCATTCACGAAACCGGCCACGAATGGTGGGGAAACAATGTAAGTATGCAAGACCTGGCCGATATGTGGATTCACGAAGGATTCTGTACCTATTCAGAGGCTATTTATGTGGAATGCCGCTATGGCCATGAAACTGCCATCAAGTATATCAACCACATGAAAAACCTGGTTTCGTTTGACAGACCCATAATCGGCGATTACAACGTAAACATGGAAGGAAGTGGCGATATGTATCACAAAGGTGCTCTCTTCCTGCATACCCTGCGCACCCTGACAGATGATGATGCCTTATGGTGGAGCATTATCAGCGGCATTCAGAAAGATTTTGCCCTGCAAACTGTCACTACACAGCAAATTGAAAGCTACATATCCAAAAAAGCGGGAAAGGATTTTTCAAAAGAATTTGACCTGTACCTTCGACATACAAAATTACCCCAGTTCGAATACAAACTCACCGATACACAAAAAGGTCTGCAAATCGAATGTCGCTGGGTAACAGAAGTGCCTGATTTTAATATGCCGTTGCGCTACCTGGATCAAAATAATAAATGGGTTTGGATACATCCGACCTCCGAGTGGCAAACCATATTGTTACCGGGCATGAAGGCCAAATCTTTTCAGTTGGACGATAAAAACCTGTATTTCGACCAACGAATGGCTCTTAAGTAAGCAATGCCTGAGCCATCGCGCACGGAAGCTGCCTGCTTTGGAAATTTCCGGCAGAATATGTATGTTTACAAACACCCTTAACCTGAACGATTATGCTTCAACAATTACTTCACCTGGCAGAGGAGCATCTGCAAGGCATTGACCGGAATGTGCCGGAGTTGAGAGACTTGGATAGCAAGTCAATATCGTCCATGACTTCACAAACTGTTGTCAATACAATAATGCAACAGGCGAAGAAGGGTAACACCTTTGCTTTGCGCGAAATGCTCAGCGGTGTGGATACAGATGCATCGCATGATGTTATCAAGCAATTACAAGGACCGGTAACTACACAATTGCAGAATAAACTGAATATTTCATCAGAAGGAGCCGGACACCTGGCAACTATGGCATTGCCTATTATTTTGAATATGCTGAATTCAAAAGTGAAAACGGCACAACATCAGGGAATAAACATTCAGGATGCCCTGGAAGCACTGAATGGCAAAGGCGGTGGTATTTTGCAAAGCATAACCGGTTTGCTTGGTGGAAATAACAAAAGCAATAAAACCATCAATTCTATACTGCAAAACCTGATCGGTTAATTAACCTCGAAACGCTTGCAATGCCTCCATAATGGGTGCATGCATGTCGGTCGTGATGTCTAAATGCGTAACAAAGCGCACCCAGTTTTCACCTATGGCAAAGGCAAGTATACCGTGTTGCGCCAGATGTTGAATAAAGGCTTCATCCGAAATAGGCGCGGCTAATTTGAAGATGATGATATTCGTTTCAACCGGGAGTATCTCTTCTACATAGGTTAATGTCTGTAACTGTTCTCCAATCTGATGCGCCAGTGCATGATCTTCCGCCAAACGCGCTACATGATGATCCAGTGCATACAAAGCAGCTGCCGCTAAAACACCTGCCTGTCGCATACCACCACCCATCACCTTGCGAATTCGCCTCGCCTGCACCATATGGTCGCGTCGTCCGGTTAAAATTGACCCTGCAGGACAACCTAATCCCTTACTGAAACATAAAGTAATCGTATCGAATACCGCTCCATAATCATCAGCAGTAACACCGGCAGCAACCATCGCATTAAAGGCGCGTGAACCATCCATATGCAGGCGCAATTGATGTGCATCGCATACAGCCTTGATAGCGTGTATGTCGGCTAAAGGATAAACACGACCACCTCCGCGATTGCAGGTGTTTTCAATATTTACTAAACGGGTAATGGCTTTATGTACATCATCCGGGTTGATGTTTTTGCGCACGTCTTCTGCCGTAAATACACCCCGGTCACCCTCCACATATCGAATCGAACATCCCGAATGAAACGCATAGCCACCTACTTCATAATTGTAAATATGCGCAGTGCGGTCGCAAATAATTTCATCTAATGGATGCGTATGTAATTTAATGGCAATTTGATTCGACATAGTTGCCGTCGGCGTGAATACGGCAGCCTCTGTGCCAAATAACTGACATATTTTTTCTTCCAGTGCGCGAATGGCCGGATCCTCGCCAAAAACATCATCACCCACTTGTGCCTGCGCAATGGCTGTGCGCATAGCCTGTGTCGGTTTGGTAACGGTGTCGCTGCGTAAATCAATAATCATAGTGTTTGCTGAATACTTGTCCATAATGAAATAAATAAATCCGGTTTAAACAGGCCCGGAAAAATAAAGCCGAAAATAGCACCATAAAAATGCGCATCATGGTTAATATGGTCATTCGCCATGCGCGACATATAAGCTGAATAGGCTAAATAAATAATTCCAAAAACAATAGGTGGTATGCCTACTCCCGGAATAAAAAGTAAACCAATTTCGCCGGTAAAAGGGCCAAATAAAATACAGGCAAATAAAATTGCAGCCACAGCACCACTTGCGCCTAAACCCAAATAGGTGGCATTGTGTCGTTGCTTGATATAAGTGGGTATATCGGCTACTATCATACCTAAAATATACAGGCCAACATACATTAAATTGGCATAAGTCCCGAAAAAAGCAGGTAAATAATATTTCTCTAAAACAGTTCCAAAACTATATAATACATACATGTTTACCGCCAGATGCAAAAAATCGGCATGAATAAATCCACTGGTAATAAATCGATACCATTCACCTCGCGCATGTATGGCATGCGGATAAAACAATGCTGCGCCTCTTATCACGCGATTATTAAACGCCATAATGGATGTTATGGCCGTGAGTACGATGATTAATAATGTAATGCTCAATGATTCCATGTCAATGATGATATTGCTCATTGTGCAATATGGTGAAAGCCCGATATAATTGTTCTAAAAAAACCAGTCGCACCAACTGATGCGGCATGGTCATGTCCGACAGTCTGATTTGCTCCTGCGCAGTTGCATAAAGTGTTTTAGAAAATCCATGCGCACCGCCTAAAATAAATACCAACCGCTTTACATTAGCAAGTTGTTTTTTCTCGATATACTGCGCAAAACCTTTTGAAGTAAACGATTTTCCCAATTCATCTAACAACACAACGCAATCGCCCGGCAGCAACATTTTAATTACCAGAGCAGCTTCTTTTTCCTGCATCTCTGCTGGCGTTGAGGCCTTAATATCAGCAGTTTCTTTCCAGCTAAACGTGGTGTATCTGGCAATGCGACCGGCATACATCGTGCAGGGTTCCTTATACGGCTGTTCCTGTGTTTTGCCTACACTGATGAATACAATTTGCATGTCGTAAAGATAGGCTTCTTCCCTAATTCTTTGGGGCAAGATGTACGTGACGTCAATATTGGATGTCCCGCTTCGTTAGTTTATATTTACGTCACCAACATGAATCCGTTAAGTACCGCAACCCTATCCCGCATAAATATCAGCATACTTGCTGCTTTTGGCCTGATTTTATTCAGCTGCTCACCCAAATTGTATCAACCGCTGCCGGAACAAGCACAATGGGCTTCCAATTTTTCAAACAGCACAGTTTCCGTAATGGATTTGTCTGATGGCAAAAATATGTATCCATTGTATTGCACCCCTTGCCACGATTTACATATGCCTGCTGAATACACCATTGCCGAATGGCAAAATATTTATCCTAAAATGGCTGAAAATATTTCACTCGCCGATTCCTCCGAACAAAAAATATATCTCTACCTGCTCGCGGGTGCAAAGGATGCCGGTAAATAGGGTAGAAGGCTTCGCCATAAAGATGCGAATAGTCATCTGATATTTTTTTATTTTTATCAGGAAATGAAAATCCTCATCACCATACTCGGACTATTAAATGGCGGATATATGTTGCTCGATGGCATATATGTGATGGTGAATGGGAAATACATCGGCCCGCCAAAACCCGGACCTTGGGCATCCCTGTTTTATAAACTGGAAATAGATGTGTTTAAACTGGGCCCGTTATTTATCGCCTTTGGCTTAGCATGGACAGTATGGCTGCTGCTGTTGTGGACGAATCAACCTTCTGCTTTTCTGGCCGGCATCTGCCTGTGTATATGCACCTTATGGTACCTGCCGGTTGGCACCGTGTTTTCCTTAATTATTTTAGGCGTGCTGACCTTTGCGCGAAAACAAACCGGTATTTAATAATTTCCTTTTTCTGCTTTAATTATTTCCTGCCCAAATACTGCTTGCAATCGTCTGCATAATTTCGGCATTTCTGCTCACCCACGCTTCTGAAGCATGCACGTAAAAAGTTATACGCGTGCTGGGAGTATCATAATAGTAATATCTGTCGCCATCCTGAAAACATAAAATACCCGGATAGCCATTTCCGAAACGAAATTTTTCTGTTTTTTCGCAAGAGGCTAATTCAAGCTCAGCTGCAACAGGATTGTCTCCGATAAATGTACCATATATACGTAAATCCGTTCCGGCATCACCGGTTACGATAAAGTAACCATCGCCGTTGTTGCTTTTATCCTGTACCTGATATTGTTCAGGCACACTGAAAGTAAAACCATATCGCTCGTTGGTAATCGTATGCTGCCCGTTTTCGGCAGTAAACGCAGGCGTGCTGACATCAGTATCTGCTGGAGCAGTTGCAGTAGTATCGGTCGGTAACGCAGTATCAGTTGATTCTTCCTGTTGATTGCCTGAACATCCTGCAAATACCGGAATGAGTATGATCCAATATAACAGCTTCTTTTTCATCCATTAAATTAAATGCATCATGCGTTTCCACCTGATACTGCCAAGTCTTTCAAAAAATGGTTTGGTTGTATCCCAGCTAAACCAGATTAATACAGGCTTACCTACTATATGATCTTCAGGCACATAACCCCAATACCTGGAATCATAACTGCGATGACGGTTATCACCCATCATCCAATAATAATTTTGTTTGAATGTGTATTGCGTGAGTGGTTTTCCATCTATAAATGGATTGCCTGATTTATCAAATGTGACATCATTGTGCTCGTAAGCTTCAATAATGCGTTTATAGTGGTAATATGATTCTTTTGTAATAGCAACGGTTGCGCCTTTCTTAGGTATATAAATGGGACTGAAATCATCTATGCTATTTAAAGCAATGTGCGGATTGTTCGGAAATATATCCAACGAGCCATACCGAACACGATCGTAATGATTCAGCGATATGCGTTCAATACTGCGATTTGCTTTTAAAGTTTTGGCCTGATCGGTCGACATATTAGCGATGATCATTACATTACTGCCAACCATGGTGGTTTGTTCGAAATCCATCGAATTTAAATCCATGTTTAACAATACTTCTGTAGCCGCTATTTGAGAGATGTTTTCTTTAAAAAGTACCGTGTAGGATTTTTGCTGATCCGGTGCAACATAAGCTGCTTTACCATTTACATATAAAATACCATCTGTAATATATAAGCTATCACCCGGCAACGCTACACATCGTTTGATATAATTGTCGCGCTTATCAATTGGCCGATATTCCAATAAATCCTGCTCACGCATCGAAGACTTAACAGCTTCAATATAATATTCAATCGACCTTTCTGTTTTTTGAAAAGGCTGGCCTGATTTGGCATTATTTAAATCGAAAGCATGCGCATTTTTTTTCAGCTCCAGTGCTTTCATGGTTGCAGCACTATAATAACTGTTTGCCGCTAATGGCAGATAAACCGTATCGCCAGCAGGAAAATTAAACACAATTTTTGCATCGCGCTGAATGGATTCCATGCCTTTAAATCGCATGTAAGGTAATTGCACTGCGTCTGTATAGGCTTTTGTTTTTAAAACGGGCAGGGTTTGATGTGCAAATGGAAATGCCAATGGTGTAATTGGAAATCTTGCACCATAATGGAATTTACTCACAAACAAAAAATCACCCGCCTTTAAGGTGCTCTCCATGGATGTAGTCGGAATCGTATACGCTTCGAAAAAGAATGTTCTGATCAGTGTTGCCGCAACCACTGCAAAGGCAATGGCATCAGCCCATTCGCGACTCGCTTTTTTCGGAGTTACCTGTTTGTGAACGCCGATATATCGAATATCACTGTCAAACCCCAATTTCGGAAAATAGAAATAAGGCACCATCATCGAGGCTACATATGCCCAGAATGAATCTTTACCAAATGCTTTTGATAGCTCATTTGCCACTAATAACCAAACAACCACATTTAATACGGGAATCAATAACATGATAAACCAGGAAATACTCTTTCCGGTGATTTTCGTGCAAATCCACGCATTGTAAACGGGAACCAATGCCTTCCAACCGGCAACACCTGCCTTCTCAAACATGGCATACAGTCCTACAAATGTACCTACAATCGTAATGATAAAAAATGCCCAGTATCCAACAGGAATGATGCTTTCCATGAATGTTTTTTTCTGTAAAGAAATGATTAGCGCCGCTGCAAAGCTATATGTTTTCGATGAATGCCTGTTTTAATGCGATGAACAGCGAAAAAGCAACCTGTTCAGTTCTGCATACGCTCTGGTTGCCGGTGATAGAGCGTGGTAATAACAGGATAAGATTCCCATTGCTGAACCACAGTAAATTGTTTCTGTAATGCAGATGTTAACTCGAAATCTATCATATTCATCACATTGCTGTATAAAACCCACTCAGCTTCATGGATATTATCATGTGTGAGTGTTCGACATGCAGTGGTATCGCCAATTAAATTTGTCTGATAGTAGGATTTTGTTTCCGGAAATGCGGTATACAATTCGGCACGCGAAAGCTGGTGGTTTTCTAAATAAACCTGTGCTTCTTTGCGGTGGGCAAAATAACCGAGATGGGCCAGACTGCCATCACCCCAACTATATTCAAATAACGACCTGCGCATTTGGGGATAGGCATAAAAGTGACAGCTAACCATCCACACGCAAATAAGGGCAGGTAAAACCATAGCGCGTCGGCCTGCAGTTTGAATGCGCTTGCTAAACACAGTGGCAGAAGCAATCAGAATGGCAAGATGAACAGGTAATATATACCGGATAACAATAGGACCTCTGAAAGGCAACACAAAAAATGCAAGGGCAATGCCCCCGCAGATAATAAACGCATCAAGACGCGTTACTTCTTTTCGGCGGAGCCTGCCAACCAGCGAACCTGACCAAACAATTACAGGTATCAGCATGCCAAACTCAACCAACCTGAGTGTACCTTCAAACAGTTTTCCTGCTGCTAAAACAGGGGTGTTAAACGATCGGTGGTTTGCCCAATTATTCGGTTCGGGTAACAACCACCATCCGGTTGCGGCATTATGCGCCACATAATAGACTAAAACCGGCACGAGCGCTGAAGCCCATAAACCAACCACTTGTAAACGTGCGCGGACAGACTTTTCATAATACAGCGCGTGCAATCCGGTGGCCATTATCCAAATCCATCCGCGCATACTCAGTAAAGGCATTACTGCTAAACCCAGAATGAGCAACCAGGATGGCGTGTCTGGCCTTCTGTTCACCACATATAATACCAGCGCAACCAGCAATACATCGCAGCCCATACCGGCCACCTGTGCCCAGAGTACAGGAAAACACAACACAAATAACATGGCCGTTACACCTCCTGTGGGCGCAAACTGCTGTTTTATCAGCCTGTAAACCTGCACGAGCAAAAACAACAGGCAAAAGAAACTAACGACATGCACCGCCGCCAGCGATTTGCCAACTAAGCTCCATATCATGGCAATAAGGAGAGGGTAGAGTGGTGGATGACCGGTTTCCAGTTCTGCTGGTAAAAAGAGAGAGCTAAAGCCGGAATCGTAGTAATACTGGGCTGGACTGCTGACCAAAGTGGCCTGGTCGCCATAGAAAGGCAGCTTCAGCAGAATCAGGGTAAATAACATGCTGAAAAGCACTGCCGCACGCATCATCGTGGATAACGTAAAAAGTTGTGCAATTTTTGCGGGTTGCTGAACGTCTTTCTCAGGCATATTGTATTAGGAAATGTGACAAGATGTCAGTATTTTCCGTAAATTTGCATCAAACTTAAGCAGAAAATGTACGATAACAATCCTACCCTTGAGGGTATGGACCATAAAATACTCGAAGAGGCCCGTCAGGGTGAGGTTTTTGCCTCTGCTTTGCCCGGTGAAGGCTTTACTGGAAAGCGCTTCTATATCGAAAGCTATGGCTGCCAGATGAACTTTTCTGATTCAGAAATTGTGGCTTCCATCCTGCATGAGCAAGGGTTCGGCTTAACCCGCGATTACAACGAAGCTGATCTGATCCTGCTCAATACCTGTGCCATCAGGGATAACGCCGAACAGCGTGTCCGCAATCGCCTCAAAGAACTACGTGCAGTTAAAAAACGGAAGCCGGATGCTTTGATCGGGATGCTGGGCTGCATGGCAGAACGCCTCAAAGCGGATTTGCTGGAAGAAGAAAAATTGGTGGATATCGTATGTGGACCAGACGCTTACCGCGACCTGCCAAAATTGGTGCAAACAGCGGATGACGGCTCAAAAGCGGTTAATGTATTGTTGAGCAGAGAGGAAACGTATAGCGATATCAGTCCCTTGCGACTGGATGCGAATGGCGTGAGCGCCTTTGTGTCCATTATGCGCGGTTGTGATAATATGTGCTCCTTCTGCGTAGTGCCCTTTACACGCGGTCGCGAACGCAGCAGAAACGCCTTTTCTATCGTGGCGGAATGCCGTGAACTCTTTGAAAATGGTTACCGGGAAGTAACCTTATTAGGTCAAAATGTCGATTCCTATAAATGGGAAAACCCTGAAACGCAGACTGTAGTTAGCTTTGCACAGTTGCTGGCCATGGTTGCCGATGTGCATCCTTTACTCCGCGTGCGGTTTTCTACCTCACATCCCAAAGATATCACAGATGAGGTTTTGCATACCATGGCTGCGTATGAAAACATCTGTAATTATGTTCACCTGCCTGTCCAGTCTGGTAATTCGCGCATCCTCGATTTGATGAATCGCACCTACGACCGCGAATGGTATCTGGAACGCGTTGAGGCTATCCGACGTATTGTGCCGGATTGCGGATTGTCTACGGATGTCATCACGGGCTTCTGCTCTGAAACGGAAGAAGAACACGCCGATACCCTCAGTCTGATGGAACAGGTGCAATATGATATGGCTTATATGTTTTTCTATAGCGAACGTCCCGGCACGCTCGCAGCCAGAAAATATGCGGATGATATTCCACATGAAACGAAAATCAGGCGACTAAACGAAATCATTTCTCTGCAAACAAAACACGCACAATTGCGGAATCAACTAGATATCGGTAAAGTGTTTAAAGTGCTGGTAGAAAAGCCTTCTAAGCGCTCCGCTGATGACATGTGTGGCAGAAATGATCAAAATAAAATGATTGTATTCCCGGGTAAAGGAACCCAGGCGGGGCAATATGTTCACGTAAAAGTACATCAGGCAACTTCAGCTACTTTAATTGGCGAAATTGTCGACTTGTAAATACCAATGGCAGACGAAATTCAATCCATAAAACAACGATTTGGCATAATTGGCAATGCGCCGGGACTAAACTATGCCCTGAGTATTGCTGCACGTGTGGCGCCAACCAACCTGACCGTGCTCATTACGGGTGAGAGTGGGGTAGGAAAGGAAATCTTTTCACAGATTATCCATCAGTTTTCAACGCGAAAGCACGGACCTTTTATTGCCGTAAACTGTGGTGCCATTCCGGAAGGAACCATCGATTCTGAACTGTTTGGCCACGTGAAGGGCGCTTTTACCAATGCCGTCGACGAACGAAAAGGCTATTTTGAAACCGTAAACGGGGGCACCATTTTTTTAGATGAGGTGGGTGAGCTGCCTCTCGGTACACAAGCCAGATTGCTGCGCGTATTGGAAGCCGGTGAATTTATACGGGTAGGTAGCTCTAAAGTGCAGAAAACCGATGTGCGCGTAGTTGCAGCTACCAACGTGGATCTGCACCGCAATATCGCTGAAGGCAAGTTTCGGGAAGATTTGTTCTACCGACTGAATACCGTGCCTATTTCAGTGCCGGCACTGCGCGACAGAAAGGATGATATCCACCTGCTTTTCCGAAAATTTACCAGCGATTTCGCTGAAAAGTATAAAACCTCCTCCATTACACTGGATGCGGATGCCGTTGATATGCTATCTGCCTATGGATGGCCTGGAAATATCCGCGAACTCAAAAATATTGCTGAACAGGTTTCCGTTTTGTCGACTGATAAAATGGTAACAGGTGCAGTATTATCCCGTTTTTTGCCTCAGACCCGAAATTCGGCTTTGCCTATGCTGTCCAACCAGCATGCAGGCTCAGATTTTACCGAACGTGAGTTGTTGTACAAAGTGCTGTTCGATATGAAACAGGACCTTAACGACCTGAAACGCTTTGTACTCAATATGGCGGAGGCAAACCAGCTGAAAACGGATGTAGCAATGTCTAATTCCCTGTTTGAAACCAACGGACATGCGGAAATGCCCAACCATCAACCCGTTTTTCCTACCGAAATCGTAACGAAACAACCGGTAGTGATTAATACACCGCATTCGGCATCGCCCCAGGTACACGAAGTAGTTGAAGAATCACTTTCGCTCCTGGATAAGGAAAAAGAGCTTATTCTGAAGGCTTTGGCTAAACATAAAGGAAAACGCAAGGACGCGGCACTGGATCTGGGCATCTCAGAACGCACCCTGTATCGAAAAATTAAAGAATACGACATTGATGAGTAACCAATTACTTAGGTTGATATCAGGTATACTGGTTATCGGTATTCTGGGCGCTGCTTCCTGCAAGGTGTCGCTGAGCGGGCAACAGATTCCTCCGGATGTGAAGTCTATAACCATCAAATATTTCCCGAATCAGGCAGCACTCGTAGCACCGAGCTTAAGCCAGACATTTACCGAAGCGCTTAAGGACAAATTCCTGCAGGAATCGAACCTCGACCTTATTGTGGAAGGCGGCGATTGGGAACTTAGTGGCGCTATTGTGCGGTACGAAAGTACACCAATTGCACCAACCGGAACTGAAACTACTGCGCTTAATCGGTTGACAATCAGCATAAAAGTGGACTTTATCTCACGTAAGAATGAAGCTGAAAACTGGACACAAACCTTTATGCGCTATGAAGATTACGAAAGCACATTAACTTTGAGCCAGGCTGAAGCTGATTTGCTTCCACGCCTCTCAACCCAAATTGCGGATGATATTTTGCAGAAACTGACACAGAACTGGTAATGTTTACAGAGGAGTTCAATAAGATGATTACTGACCCGGCGCAGCTCGCAGCTCTGCCTCTCGGCGATATTCGAGTCATCGCCGAACGGTACCCCTGGTGCCAGTCAGCACACATCCTGTTGGCTAAAAAACTGCATTTAAGCGATAGTCCGCTCTTCGACCAGCAGCTCCGCAAGGCGGCTATGATGACATTTGACAGAGAACAACTGCATCAATATATCCATGCAGAGGTTGGCAAACCGGTTGAAATGGTTGTAAACGAAGAGAAAAGTGTGCCACAGACCCACGAAACCGTGTTATTGGAAGAAGTTCATGTAGAGGAAAAAGTGTTAGAAATACAGCCTGAACCAACTCCGGAACCGATTCCTGAATCCATCCCGCAGCCTGAAGTTACTCCGGAAGAAGCACTGGCTGAAGAACAGGAAGCAGCTGAGCTGTTGCAGGAAATGATTGAAAGTATCCCGGAAATAGTAACACCGGAGCCCGAATTCACTGAGGTGGATCAGGAGGAGGAAGAACGCATAGAAGCAGAAGCGATGCTGGCAGAAGACAATGCACTGGAAAACCTGGAAAACGCAATAGAACCCATCACAGAACAGGTAGTTGATATCCCTGAGATAGAAGAGCCGTTTATATTTGACTTACCGGCTTACGATATTGAAAGAGAATTGGGCTCTCTGAAGGAAGAAGAAAAATTCACCCTACCACCAGTACCGGAAACCGAGGAAGCGGCAGCCAATACCGAGGTTTATACCGATTCTTTTGAGGGCTGGTTGATTCGGCTCAGCGGGAAGGGTAGTGGACGCATCGTTGAACAAAAGGCCTCTAATGCGCCTGTACGCGTGTATCTGCGCAAAAAACCTGCCGATAACCAGGATCCGGCCGAGCATGCAGCCGATAAACTCATGAATGAGCATATTGCTGCCGAACTTGCCCGCAGAAGTATTCAGTTAGATAATGGATTAGTGAGTGAAACCTATGCCAGAATTCTGGTTATGCAGGGCAAATATTCCAAGGCAATGGAGATGTATCAAAAACTCAGTTTGCTAAAACCCCAAAAAAGCGATTACTTTGCAGCCCTGATAGAACAGTTGAAAAAAAGATAAACAGATATGTTATTTACAGTAATAGTTATTATAGCCATCATTGCCGCAGTATTGCTCGGATTAGTGGTTTTAGTTCAAAATCCAAAAGGCGGTGGCCTTTCCGGTTCATTTGGCGGTGCCGCAAACCAAATTTTTGGTTACAAGCGAACCACTGATGATATTGAAAAAATTACCTGGGGATTGGTAATTGTCGTATTCGCTTTGTGTTTAAGCGCTGCAGCTATTAAACCGGCTGCCGAAGAAACAACTACACAGGGCTTAGGTGGTAAAGCTGACCGCTCAGCAGCAGTGCAGGGCGCTCCGGTTCAGTCTACAGACGGACAAGAATCAAGTGAAACACCTATTGAAACTGAAACACAGGAAACACCGTAAGCGGTCATTTAACCTTATTTCGTTCCAAACGCATACACAAAGGAGATTCCGAAAGGGTCTCCTTTATTTTTTCTTATACTTGGCCTCGTATTCCTGAATGATTAATTCTAATGAGGGATCATTTTCAGGATTATACCCTTCCTTGAGGTCGTATCCGTACAACTTGCTCAGATTATTCCACCAGAAGGCAGTACCGCCGCTTTTGACATCCTTCAGAATCGTATAAAGCGGTTTGCCCGTATTGCGCTCAATAATGTCAATGAGCACCTCTCCCTGCGACTTCGACAGCTTCTTCAACTTCGATTCAAACGTCACGCGTAGAGACTCTTCCAGGTCTTTTTTGTATTGCTTTTCATTGCGGTGATTGCTGAATTCGGCAGCCTCCAAAGCCTGAATGAGCTTCACGGCCGTATCGGCAATCGGGTATACTTTTTTGACGATTGACTCATACCGCGAATAATTATAATTATGCAATGGCCGGGTAGTCACCATGAAACTATCCAGTTCCATGTAAAAAATGGTGTCCATGTCCGAATCACTGAACGGATCGCCAACCTGGGCACTCATTTGCTGGCAGGAAATACCAATGACTAAAAGCAGGAGGAATGACTTCATAATGTAATCATAAGCAAAAGCCGTGCTACTTTTTAGGGAGCAGAACTTCAGAGTCAAATGTTTTATGGGTATGCGTCCAGGCTTTATCCAATTCTGAACGATAGGTTTTCAAAATATAGTCCGGAACACCGGTAAACGTGCTGTCAACCACCGGAAAAACGGTATGTACGCCATTTTCAGGCAACTTGCCCCGGTAAACCCAGGTCGGCGTATACGCTGCCCGGTCAATATGTAATTTGCCTGTATGCAGGTTCTTCGTGATATCTAATTGCAG